>NZ_JBBCVY010000011.1:0-240040 GCF_037146255.1 Paenibacillus sp. MMO-58 | reverse complement strand
AAATGCAGCATATTCGCCCAAAAGCAGCCGATACAGGCTGATTTCGCGCATATACTGCATTCCGTGCAAAGTATCACTCGAGCAGCCCCCATTCTCGCCTAGTATGCTGCATTTCGAGCAACATAAATCCCTAAACTAGCTGCTTTAAGTACCACCGTCCGCTTACGTTGCACGAATTGCAGCATAATGGAGCATTTGAGCCAAGTAATCATCTTATCCTGCACGAAATGCAACATATTCGCCCAAAAGCAGCCGATACCAGCTGATTTTCGCGAAATATACTGCATACCGTGCAGCGTATCACTCGAGCAGCCCCCATTCTCGCCCAGTATGCTGCACTTCGTGCAACATAAATCCTAAACTAGCTAGCTTTAAGTACCACCGTCCGCCTACGTTGCTCGAATTGCAGCATAATGGAGCATTTGAGCCAAGTAACTAGTTCTATCCTGCACGAAATGCAGCGTATTCGCTCAAAAGCAGCCGATACAGGCTGATTTCGCGCAATATACTGCATTCCGTGCAGCGTATCACTCAAGAAGCCCCCATTCTCGCCCATTATGCTGCACTTCGTGCAACATAAGTCAGCGCGAACAAGGTCGAGGCCGAGTTCGGGTCACGATCGAGGTCACAGCGAAACAAGACCCACAACAAAAAGAGCGGTGCCCCAGGCACCGCTCTTTTCAAGTTACCCTTGAGCCCGCGCGCGCTGGCGGCTCAGATAAATGAAGTATACAGCTAGATAAATAACGTACAGGATAGCCGACAGCAGGAACATCGTCGTGTAGCTTGTCGCGGTTACGACTACACCGAGCAGAATCGAGCCTAGCCCGATGCCGATATCGAAGAAGTTGTAGTACGTCGCGGTTGCGACACCGCGGCGTTCCGGCTGCACCAGGTTAATGACCCATGCCTGCAAGGCTGGGAACATCGCGCCAAAGCCTGCGCCGTAGAATACGCCGGCAAGCAGCAGCATGGCCATGGAATCGGTGTAATAGAGCAATATGCAGCCGATCATACAAAGGATCGCCGTGGGGAACAATACCCAGAACGGTCCTTTTCGGTCGAACAACGGACCACTGATGAACCGGATCAACACCTCGCTGATCGCTACAACCAGGAAGAAGTAGCCGGTCTGCGTAATGCCGATGTCCTTGGTGAACAGCGTTACGAAGCTGAGCATGCCGCCGAAAGCAAAGCCAACCAGCGAACCAAGCATCGAAGGCACAAGCACCTTAGACTCAATAACTTCAGCCCATGGCGAAGGCTTCACCCCTGCCGCATGAAGCTCCGCTGTAGCAGCCGCTTCAGCCGCGGCAATCTCGACGGATTGGGCGCCTTTTTGCCGAACCAGCAAGGTCAGCACCAACGTAATCGCGAGGAAGACCACTCCGGCTCCGAACAAGCCGGCATAGTCGTACTGATCCAGAAGCCATAAGCCAAGCATCGGCCCGATCGAGAAGGAGACGGCATTACCCATCGCAAAATAGCCCATCCCCTCTCCCCGCCGCTCAGCGGGAATCGCGTCGGATACAAGCGTGCCATACAGTGCCGTAGCAATACCGAAGCCGAAGCCATGAACAACGCGGAGCGCAAGCAACGCCGAAATCGAGTTGGCCGCATAGTAACACGCCATACCGATAAGGCAGATCGTTACGCCGATCAAGAGCAATTTGCGCTTGCCGAAATGCTTCAGCCCGATGCCAATGAGCAGACGCGACACAACGGCCGAGAATGTGAAGATACCCAGCATCATGCCGATCTGCGAACCGCTGCCCCCTTTTTCATCCGCGAAGAGCGGAAGGGTAGGCAGCAGCATTTCAAGACCGAAGAATAAGAATAAATTAGATAACGCCAGCAGAATGAAATTTTTCGTCCAGAGCTTTTCTGCCGGTTTCATTAAAATTTACGTTCGATCAGCTTGAAGTCATCGTAATGGAAGCCCGGTGCTACGATGCAAGACACCAGAACCGGCTCATCCCCAAGCGGACGCGCCATTTGCCATTCTGCTGCAGGAACAAGCGCCTGCGGATGCTGGCCATTCGCAACGTCGCCTCCAACGATAATCTCTTTGCGCACTTCAGGGTTCTCGCCCGTGCCGCCCAGCGTCAGCATAAGCGGACTGCCGGAATGCCACAGCCACAGCTCATCCGAATGGACCGTATGCCAATCCGAGAACTCCTCCGGATGAAGCAGGAAATAAATCGAAGATGCCGCAAAGCGCGGTCCGGAATACGGCTCGCCCAATACCGCCTGCGGAATTTCAAAATTCGCTTTCCAAATCTCCTTGTACCAGCCGCCCTCCACATGAGGCTTCAGTTCAAGCGCCGCTACTAGCGGGGATATTTCTTTTACAGCCGTTGCCGACAATATGGCCCTCTCCTCTCTATCTCTCGCACTATCTTTTTGTTAGGTTCAGTCCAATGTACTATGCAATGCCCCGATCGTCAATGCACGACTTGTGGATGCGAGGCCTCTTTCTCCCAACCGGACAGACTGCACAGAAAAAAAGCCTGCCCCTGCAGCAGCAAGAACGGCGAACCGTTCCAGCTGCTGCGGGCAGACTCTCTTCCTTCAACATACGTCAAGCCGGATAGTTCCGAATACCGAAATCAATCAAATCGTAGATACCGATAAGGTTAATGACCGCCATCACGCCTAGCAGCAGCCCGTACACGCCGAACTTCAGCGGCTGCACCCGGGCAAGCAGACGATTCGCCAGCTTAAAGATCAGCGCGAAGAGCGCCCATGAATAATAGAAGGAATACAGGATCAGTCCGTTCTCCTTGGTACCCCAGCCTACGGCGAATAGAATAACGAAGGAGAAGACGAGCCAGAACATGCAGATCTGCGCAAACCGATCTTTGTAATGAAGCAGGAAGCCGATGACAGCCAGCACCAGAATGATTACGCCAACAATATTAAGCGAATCTACGATTCTAAGCTGATAGGAGGCATGCTCGAAGGTTGTCCGGTCCTCCCCGGCGCTTGGCCATACGAAGCAAGAGGCGAAGAAGTTGACGTACTGATACCATTTGTCGAGCGTCGTGACTTCCGCACCGGAGAAAGCCATCAGTCCCTTGTACTCCGTATGGGTCTCGAGAATAACCGGAAGCTGCCCGAAGAGCGTAGCCGCAGCCAGGAACTTGAAGGCGTTCACCGCCATATCCTTGATCCATTCCTTCAGCTTCCTCGCCTGTGACAAGAGCGGGAACAGGATGCCCGTCGTCACAAGGGAACCTACCGCGCCAATGAAGAAGAAATCCCTCCGCCCCCACTGGAACAGATACGAGTAGATGAACAGAATCAGCCAGAATACCGCGAATATGTACTGCTCGATATTAAACATAAATAACAGGAAAGGATAGGAGAAGGACAGGAACAACAGGAAGAAGACTTTGTCCATCGACTGCAGCTTCATCATTCTCGCAAGCAGAATCATGGCGAACTGCATGACAATCACATGGATGATCTGCATCATAATCGGATAGCTGTTCGGGATAAAAAAGAGCACCTTAGACAGGATCATCGCAATCAGAGCGAACGGAGCGGCATACAAGCCGAACAACGGCTGACGGATATCATTCTCGAACGTGCCGATATTCAGGAATGCGTTGCTCTCTACCTGGTCGATCGAGTCTGCCGTATACACGACGTCATACGGGATGATCTTGCCTGCAGCATCATGCGCCCCATAAAACACGTTCGTCAGGTTATAGATGGTGAGGATGGCAACCGCCATAACTATACTTGCGATGATCCAGTACCTCCGCTCCAACCGATCCAGACCGGTAATGAGCTCCTTCGCCGTTGCATAGAACTTCGGCAGGAACCAGCAGAGCACCAGGAACACCGCAAGAAGCGAGCAGATCCCAAGCGCGATGGAAATCACCTTATCGTTATGACCTCCAATATCGAGGCCGATTCGATGGAAAATCTCGCCGGAGAGCTTGCTGTACTTGATGTACGAGTATTGCGTCAGGTAATACACGCCTACAAGGGTAAACAAGGCGGCGAAGAAAATCCGTCCGGTACTTAGCTCCTGCGTAACCTTCTCCACAACCTGACGTTTATACGATAACCAATACAATAACAAGAGAGAGCATAACAGACCGATAAGCACATTAACGGCCGTTCCCCTTAGCGTAAGCAAGGCTGTCATGCAGACTCCCGAAGCAATAAACAGCAGACGAAGAATAGAACTTCTGACTGGCATCTTGACTCCTCCTAATATGGCAACTCAACTCTTATACCGGATAGTACTCCGCTCCAAACCGAATCAGATCGTACAGGCCCTGGGCATTCAGCCCGATCATGACGACAAGAAGCAGTGCATGAACGGAATATTTCACCCAATGATGCCGGGCCAACAGTTTATCTATCAGCATGAAGAGCAGAGCCATGAAAGCCCATGAGAAGTACAAGCTGTACAGAATAAGCCCGTTCTCAGCCGTCCCCCAGCCCACTACGCACAGCATAACGAAGGAGAAGCTCACCCACAGGACGCAAATTTTCATAAAACGCTGCTTGTAATGCAGCAGGAAACCGGCTACGGCGAGGATCATCAGAATTAAGCCGAGGATATTCAAGGAATGAACCGTATGCAGCTGATACGAGACATGCTCGAAGGTCGTTTTGTCGACACCGGCGCCAGGCTTCACGAAGCAGGAGGCTACGAAGTTCATATACTGCAGCCATTTGTCCCCGGAGCTGATGGCAGCCCCCGTAAACTCCATGTTCTCCTTGACCGATGAGACGACTTCAAGCAATAACGGCAGTCGTCCGAACAAGACCATGATGACTAGCGCCTGGAGCGCCACCCTGCCCGTGTCCTTGAGAATTCTCTTCAGCTGCTTCGACTTCGACAATAACGGGAATAATACCGCGCTTGTCAGAAGTGAGCCTGCCGCACCGATGAAATAATACACCTTCGGCCCCCAGCCGAACTGGCAGGAATAGAGGAAGAGAATAAGCCAGAACAACGAGAAGATATACTGCTCCATATTCAGAGAGAACATCAACACCGGATAAGACGCATTCAGGAACAACAGGAAAATCAGCTGGTCGATCGACCGCAGCTTCAGCATCCGGCTTATCAAAATCATCGCCATCTGCAGCAGGAATACCTGAATGATCTGCATCATAACCGGGTAGCTGTTCGGAACGAAAAAGAACAGCTTCGAGATGACTATGCCAACTAGCGCGAATGGCAAGGCGAACAGGCCAAACAGCGGCTGCTTGAGATCATTTTGCACGGAGCTGATGTTGAGGTACACGTTGCTGTCCACCAGATCCGCCGTATCGGTCGTATACACGACGTCGAATCGGACAATCTCCCCGCTCTGATCCCTTGTCTCGTAGAAAACGCTGCTCACGTTAAACGCGATAATAACGACAATTGCAAGCACGAATGTGGAGACAATCAGGTACCTTTTCTCCAGCTTGGTCAAATTTCTGGCGAATTCCAGGACAACCGCGGCCAGCTTAGGCCAGAGCAGATAGACGCATAGGAAAAGGAAATAAAAAGCCACGATTCCCACGATAACCGAGATCGCCGCGGCAATCTCGTCGCTATACGGCATATAGCCCGTATCCCGCAGCATCTCCCGCACGTTCTTGAGCGTTCTCTGCTTGTAGAAATAATCAATCATGCTGACGTCTATCGCGACAGCAAAGATCAGCGGAAGGAGGATGTCCTTCTTCCGAATGACCGGGATCACCTTGTCTAGATACCCGGACTTATAGGCTGCCCAGCACAAGATAAGAAAGGAGCACAAAACGCCGATGGCGACATGGAAGGCTGTTCCCTTTAAAGAGACAAGCCCGGTCATCGCCGTTCCGGATAGGATAAAGGCTCCTTTCATCAGATGCGCCTTGGCAGTTACCGTAGTCATATGTAAGCTAGCACTCCTAACCTTGGTGACATCAAGATCATCTGCGACCGAATGCGGATAGGTCATACGCTACCCCGCAATCCCATATAGAAGATAGCCGAGCAGAATGCCCAGCACGAGACCTCCAATGATCTCGAGCCGTGTATGCCCCATGCTCTCCCGCAGTTTAGTAGGCTGAATAGCCGAAGAATCCGATGTCATGATATTAATCGCCACCGCATGGCGCCCGACCGCCCTCCGGAGCCCTGTGGCATCAATAATGACGATAAACGTAACCGCAACGGCGAGCGCGAACATCGGGCTGTTGAAGCCTTCCGACAGGCCGATCAGCATGGAAGGCGTCGTGACCACCGTCGTATGCGTGCTGGGGAATCCTCCGTTGCCAACGCGCTGCTTCGCTTCTTTGCCGAAGCGAATATAGTTGATCATAAATTTTAAGACACCGGATACGAACCACCCGATGAGAGGTGCGAGAAAATAAGGCAGAACAACCACTCCCTGCTATGCTCTAGATATGAAGGCAATGCCGCCCACGATGAGGATAAGCCCCGCGATTTTGTACGTGTTGATGGATTCCCCGAAGAAGTAATAAGAAGCCACCAGCACGATAATATAAGCCAGACTGACAAACGGATACGCGTAGCTGAGATCCACCTTGCGCAGCACGAACATCCAGATCAACGCGCTCGCCCCGTATAGAAAGATACCGCCGGCATTATAGAAGTTAAGCATGCGAAGCGGTCCGGACATCGACTCGTTCGGATGTATCGCTCCGAACTTCAGCAGCACCTGCCCCGCCGCACCCATAATAACAGACACCAGAATCCATACCATATTCCACATGAGTATCACCACTTATTCCAAGAAGAGTAGAATCAAGATAACCGAAATACCGTAGAGCACAACCGTAACCAAGATATGCTTATCCTCGAGAAGCACCTTATCCGGCTTGCCACCCTTTCCTTCCATATGAACGAGATACAGGTAACGGAACACCCCATAGATAACGAATGGGATCGTCCACATTAATTGCACCGTCCGGCCAGAGGTGAAGGTGAACAGCGAGTACGCCATAATCGTAGCCGTCGTAACGATGTTACTCATCTGATCGAGCAATTGAATGGAATATTTCTCAAGCACCTTCCGGTGCCCCTCCTTCTCATTCTGAAGAAGGAAAATTTCGTGTCTCCGCTTGCTGATCGCAAGGAACAGGGATAAGAGCATGGTGCATACGAGGAACCAAGGTGTAAGGGGAACATCAATCATTAATCCGCCGCCGATCGCGCGAAGCACGAATCCGAAGGCGATAATCATAACGTCCATAATAACGATATGCTTAAGCTTCATGGAGTAAGCGACATTCATGAGGAAGTACACAAGAAGCAGTCCGCTGAAGAGAGGGTTGAAGATAAAGGCCGTTGTAAGTGAGGTCGTGAGGAGCAGGAAGCCAAAGACCAAAGCGACATAAGGATTAACCGCGCCCGAAGCGATCGGTCTATACCTCTTCTCCGGATGGTTGCGGTCGGCTTCTCTGTCGAAGAAGTCGTTAAGGATATACACGCACCCGGATACAAAGCAGAATAGGAAGAATCCGATGATAGCCTGCCAAAACAACGACCAGTGCAATAAGCTGAGCGAGAATATGGGGGCTGCGAATACCAGCGCATTCTTCGTCCATTGTTTGGGCCTTAGAAGTTTAATTAATGATATGGGTACGCCTGGATGGGCCTGGGCCAAGCTTTTACCCATTTGAATTTCCGGTTCCAAGTCCTCTACCTCCTCCAACGATCTGTATAAGAGATTAACTTGGGGCTATCGTAACATTATTAACGTCATTAAATGTAGCATTTTTGCGAAAAAAAGTTACAGAATGGAGCAAAATTTTCGTAAAAAAGAGCCTGCCGCGATGGCAAGCCCTTAAATAACTCTTATAATGCTCCAAATTGCGCCTGATGCAGACGGCTGTAAATACCGCCCGTTGCTACAAGCTCCTCGTGACGGCCTTCTTCGGTGATGCCGTTCTCGGTCACCACCACGATGCGGTCAGCGTTCTTGATCGTCGCCAGACGATGCGCAATAACAAGCGTTGTCCGTCCTTCGGACAACTCGGCCAGCGACTGCTGGATCGCCTGTTCCGTCTCGGTATCGAGCGCCGAAGTCGCTTCGTCCAGAATCAGGATCGGCGGGTTCTTCAGGAACATGCGGGCAATCGCCATCCTTTGCTTTTGGCCGCCGGACAGCTTCACGCCCCGCTCCCCGACAACCGTATCAAGTCCGTCAGGCTGGGACAGGATGAACGCTTCCAGTCTCGCGCGGCGCGCCGCTTCCATAATATCCGCGTCGGATGCGCCAAGCTTACCGTAGGTAATGTTGTCGCGGATCGTACCGGCGAACAGGAACACATCCTGCTGCACAATGCCGATCTGCTTGCGGAGCGATTCCAGCTTCAGATCGCGAATGTCGTGACCATCCACCGAGATGCTTCCTCCATCCACTTCATAGAAGCGCGGCAGCAGACTGCAAAGCGTCGTTTTGCCGGCACCGGATGGTCCAACGAATGCGATCGTCTCGCCCGCGCGAATCGACAGGCTGATGTCCTTCAGCACCTTCGCTTCGCCTTCGTAACCAAACGTCACGTTGCGATATTCGATATCGCCATGAAGACGGTCGACCGCCTTCGCGTTTGGAGCGTCCGCTACATCCGGCTCGGTCTCAAGCAGCTCCACGTAACGGCGGAAGCCCGCAATCCCGCGCGGATAGCTTTCGATAACGGCGTTAATCTTCTCGATCGGCTTGAAGAAAATATTCGTCATCAGCACAAACGCAACGAATTCCCCGTAATGCAGATTATCGTTAATAACGAACCAAGTACCGGCAAGCAATACAAACAGCGTAACCAGCCTCATCAGGAAATAGGTAATGGACGAGTTAAGACCGATGATTTTGTAAGAGATAAGCTTCGCTTGACGGAACCGGCTGTTGTTGCCTGCGAACAGCTTGCTCTCGTGCTTCTCGTTAGAGAAGGCTTGAACGACGCGGATACCGCCAACGGTATCTTCGACGCGGGCATTAAAGTCGGCCATATCTCCGAAGAGACGGTGGGAAGCCTTCGTCATCTTTCCATTGAAGAACAGAACAAGCACCAGAATAATCGGCACGACGATAAACGTCATGATCGTCAACGGCAGATTAATGTAAGCCATAATGCCGAACGCGCCAATCAGAGTCATAACGGCAATAAACATATCCTCCGGACCATGATGCGCCACTTCCCCGATCTCGAACAGATCGTTCGTCATACGCGAGATGAGATGGCCGGTCTTCGTATTGTCGAAGAATCGGAAGCTAAGCTTCTGCACATGATCGAACAGCCGCTTGCGCATATCCGTCTCGATGTTGATGCCCAGCATATGTCCCCAATACGTCACGACAAAGGACAGGAATGTATTCAGCACATAAACGGCGAGCAGAATCGCGCAGGCGCCAATAATTAACTTCAGATTCCCTTCCGGAAGAAGCGTATCGATCACATGGCTTACCGCGAGCGGGAAGCATAATTCCAGAACAGCCAGAACAACCGCACAGCAGAAGTCGAGCAGGAACAACTTACGATAAGGCCGGTAGTACGCAAAAAACTTCTTAAGCATCTGGATCTCCTTTTTCGAAAAAAAATAAGCATATACGAGATGTGTCATCTACCAGGCTTCTATTTCACCGCGAAAACATAGGCTGCTCCTCTTATTGACGAAGCAGCCTATGTTTCTACTAGTTGATAATCATTATCATATATGGGATGGGCATGACTGTCAATTAATTGGGGTTCACTTGAACCGCCGCTTGCTTGCCGCTAAGCTGAATGCCGGTCAACTTCGTGCCGTATGGCTTCAGATCCTTCAGCAGCTGCTCCAGCAGCTCCTTCGCCCGAGCTCCCTCTTTGCCCTGAATGCGGATAACCAGTTGGACCGCGTTGCCGGATTCCAGCAGCTTCGAAGCCTGCCGCAGCTTCGTATCGTAATCATGCTGCTCGATATCCACGCTAAGCCGCAGCTCTTTCACCTTCGCGGGCTGATCCTTCACCTTCTCCGCCCGCTTCTGCTGGCTCGCCTGCTGCTTGGCGCCGCCGCGCACGATCAGCTTGCACGGAGGCGGACTGCTCATCAGCGATTCGCAGACGAGATCCACCTTCAGCTGCTTCGCCATCTGAAGCGCTTCTTCGCGCGACATGATGCCAAGCGATTCACCGTCTAGACCGGTGAGGCGTACCTCGGCTGCTTTTATTTTCTCATTCATAATTAACATAAATCGTATAACCCCCGTCTACTGTCTGTTAGGCCTCTAACGTAGCGCCCGTGCCTCCCGCGCCGTTAGGCGAGATGGCAGCCGGCTTCTCCTGGCCCGTCGTCATGAACTTCTTCTGTCTCCACCGTCTAAGCACCCATATGCCGCGGATGTATTCGTCCATAATCATACACGCATAGATGCCAACGAGTCCCCATCCCAGCGTTATCCCAAATATATAAGAAAGGATAGTCGCGATCAAGGTCATCGAAGTAATCGAGGTCCACATCACGTAACGGGTGTCGCCAACTGCGTTCAGCGCGTTACCGATGCCCATGTTGAGCATTTTGCCCGGCTGCAATAGCAGGTTCATTCCAAGCAGGGAAACGCCCATCGCGATAATCTCCGGATCGTCCGTGAAGATCTTGAGAATCGTACCTCCAATCAAATACAGCACCAGCGCGTTCACCGTTACGATGGCAAGCCCGATCCACAGCGCACGGTAGGAGTTCTTGTAAGCCTCCTGCACCTTCCCGGCCCCGAACAGATGCGCGATCTGAATCTGAAGCGCAAGCGCAAGCGAATAACCAAGCATGAAGCAGAACGACTCCAATGTATTCATATACGTACGCGCCGACAGCTCCACCGATCCAAGCTGCGCGATATACGTATAGATAAGAAGCTGGGAGAAGACCCAGCAGGACATGTTAATGCCAAGCGGCCAGCCAATCTTCAGAATCTCCTTGAACAGCTTGCTGTCGAACAGCTTGAAGTCGCGAAGCGAAATCTGGCGTTCGAAGGCGCCAAGGAACATGATCAGGAGAACAATAACCGCAAGCAGGCGGCTGATGTCCGTCGAGATCGCTACCCCTCTCAGTCCCCACTGCGGAAATCCGAATTTGCCGAAAATAAAAGCGTAGTTCATCCCGACATGCACGATATTCATGCCAATGGCCGTATACATCGGGCCTTTCGTATTGCCCGTATTGCGGATCGCATTGCTCAGCGCCGCCATAATGGCCACAAGCACCATCCCGCCGCCTACAATCGAAATATACGTCTTGGCCAGCGGCAACAACTCATCCGGCAGATGAAGCGCGGAAGCGATCGGCCCCGGGAACAGATACAGCAGCACGCTGATTCCAAGACCTATAATCGCGCTGACTTTGACCGCCATAATCGCAATCGTCCGGGCATCCTCATTCTTCCTCATGCCGATCCGCTGCGCGATCAGAATACCCGCCCCGCTCGCTACCGTCATGAACAGCGTCATCAAGGCGCTGAACAGCTGCGTCGAGAAGCCCACGACGGCAACCGCATTATCCGAAATCTTGCTTACCTGCAGCGTATCGGCTGCCCCTAACAGAAATTGCAGGAATAACTCAATAAATATCGGCCATGCAAGCATCCATAGCGAAAACTTGTGATGTTCACGCTTTTGCATTTTATAATCCTCCCGAGCGTACACATGCTGCAGCCGATGTTTAAGTAAACGGCAACTCCAATACGCCACTATAATAGTCATGCAATTTCATATTATAGATGCTATACTTCGGATAATGTATCAGTTTTACAACCGAAACTTTCAAAATTCAAACCTCCGTAAGGGGTATAAAAAGGTGCCGACATGACCCTGTTTCATTTTACCGTTCCGCCGCTTCCGCACTACATTGCATCGGGCTATACGAAGAGCCCCGCCGGGTTCAAGCATCCCAGCAGATACCGGATCGGCGTATTCGATCTGCTTGTCGTGACGGAGGGCCGTCTCTTTATGGGGGAGGGCGATTCCACGTTTGAGGTACGGGCTGGGGAGGCTTTAATTCTGGGGCCTGACAATCATCATTACGCGACAAAGGAATGCGAAGAGCCCTCCGCCTATTACTGGCTTCACTTCCAGACAACAGGACGGTGGGCAGCTTCGGAGGAATATGCTCCGCGGATTATTCAAGGCAGGGAGCCACATGGCTTAAATCCCCAAATTTTCACTACGCAAACCTTCATTAAGCAGGTACCGCAATACACGAAGCTGCTTCAGCCCGCCAAGATCGTCGAGCAGATCCAGCAGTTGATGGAGCTCGGCCACGGCAACCATCTGGGCAGCGTCAGCTGGAAGCAGCAGGTGTTGTTCCAGGAAATTTTCGAGCAGCTGTCCGCCTCCATCGAGATGCAAGGCACGACGCCAACCTCCCAATGCGCGGAGCTGGCCGCCTCATATTTAAGGAAGCATTACCGCGAGGATATTAAGGCACAGCAGCTTGGCGAGAGCATCAACTTCCACCCCGTCTATATCGCCAGATGCATGCAAAAAGAATTCGGCTGCTCGCCGTTCGACTTCCTGCTGCGCTTCCGCATTCAGCAGTCGAAGCTGCTGCTTCTGCAGACGAACTATACGATCGCAAGGGTGGCCGAAGAGGTCGGCTTCAACTCCGCGGCCTACTTCACCTCTTGCTTCGCCAAGTACGAAGGCATATCGCCGCGCAAATACCGCCAGCGCTTCTCGCATGGCTGATGCCATACAGCTGAAGCGCTGGCGGCGGTTAGTTCAGTAGCTCTCTACTGCTGATGCGCCTTGATCAGATCCGTCTTCAGCTGCCAAGCCTGCTCGCTTAGATGAACCGGATACAGATCCGGATTCAGCTTGCGGAGGATCTCCGGCCGGAAGAGGCTGAGCTGATGCTCATGGAAGCTGCGGATCTCTTCCAGAAGCGGAAGCTTGTATACGATCTCCCCATCCACCACGATCGGCTTCAGCAGAGGTACCGCTTCATAGTCGCTAATGTAGCGCTGAATGTACGGATGAACCGGATCGAACAGCCTGATCCGCTCGCCATTCAAAATATCCGTCTCCTCATGCAGCGTCATATAATCCGCTTCGGCAAGTCCCGTGGACTTGTTCATAATCCGGTATACGTCCTTCTTGCCCGGAGCGGACACCTTCTCGGGGTTGCCTGAGATCTTAATCACCGGTATGTATTGCCCGTCACGCTTGCGGGCGGTCAGCTTGTATACGCCGCCAAGCGACGGCTGATCGGCAGCCGTAATGAGCTGCGTGCCAACGCCCCATGTATCAATCTTGGCGCCTTGCGCCTTCAGGTTGAAGATCAACGTCTCGTCGAGATCGTTCGATGCCACGATCTTCGCATCCTGCAGTCCTGCCGCATCCAGCATCTTCCGCGCTTCCTTGGACAGATACGCTAAGTCGCCGCTGTCGAGCCGGATGCCGCCAAGCCGCTTACCAATGCTCTCCAGATAGCGGGCTGTCTTAATCGCATTGGGTACCCCGCTTCTCAGCGTGTCGTAAGTATCCACGAGCAGCGTAACGCCGTCAGGCAAAGCCTTCGCATAGGCCAGGAAGGCTTCCTCCTCGGATTCATGCCCCTGTACCCAGGAATGGGCATGCGTTCCCTTTGTCGGGATGCCGAACATCATCCCGGCATGCATATTAGATGTAGCATGGAAGCCGGCAATGTAAGCCGCGCGTGCTCCCCATACCGCCGCATCCGCCTCCTGCGCCCGGCGCGTCCCGAACTCCAGCAGAATATCTCCCGATGCGACTTGCTTGATCCGCGAAGCTTTCGTCGCAATCAAGGTCTGGTAATTCATAAAGTTCAGCAGCGCCGTCTCCACCAGCTGCGTCTCGAAGATCGTGCCCTCTACCCGAACGATCGGTTCATTCGGGAACACCAGCGAGCCTTCTTCCACCGCATGCACCGTTCCCTTGAAGCGGAACTGCCGCAGCACCTCCAGGAAGCCCGGATCATAATTCTCTTCCTGCTTCGCCAGGTAGGCGAGCTCCTCTTCCCCAAACTTCAGATGACGGATGAATTCCACGATTCTCTCCAGCCCGGCGAATACCGCATAACCGTTGCCGAACGGCAGCTTGCGGAAGAAAGCTTCGAATACGGCGCCTTCCCCGTCCGTGCCATTTATCCAATGAGCGTACATCATATTAATCTGATATTTATCCGTATGAAGCGTTAAGTTATTAGCACCGTCCACTACTCTTCGACACACCTCTCTAGTTGATCTTACTCACAGCATATCCATAATAAGCAAAAACAACAGCCTTCCGCCACATCAGCGAAAGGCTGCCGCTATTTCTGCCTGCCTTAGAACTTCCGGACGAACCGGTATTCCGGCCGCCGGCGTCTTCGTTCAAGCCAATAATTAATCGAAATGCAGATGATGAGGCCAATACATCCGCCGGTCAAATCCACGATCACATCCGTCGGATTCCCCGTTCGCCCAACCTTGCTCAGCTGATTCGTCTCATCGAGCGCCGCAATCCCGCCCGTCAGGATGAGCGCCATAATGACCGGCAGCACCATCTGCCTGCGTGCCATCAGATTGCGGATGAACATGTACAGCGATACGCATAACACGGCGTACATGAACAAGTGCGCCCCTTTGCGGAAGAAGAACTCCACGAAGCCGTACGGGTCTTTTTTGGCCACAACCGTGCTGCCATGATACGTAATGGAGGTATCCGGCAGCTTCTGAGCCAGTTCTTCCTTGGTGACCCATTTATTTAACGTAGGTTTAATTGACTGCTGATTATAAGATTCAGACGATAATGTAAATATGAAAAAAATCCAACAAAATACGACAAAAAACCATATTATAGAATTTCTTCTATCCTTTTTTAACATTTTTCTTCAACACTCCTTCGACACAATCCGTTCCACCCTTTATCTATCTCTGGTCAGTTATTGTATCAGATTCATGAAGGAAATGGAAATCTACTGATATGCCCAACAAAAACAAGACTAAGGTAATGTAAATTTGAGTAAAAAGTCCTATAAACTCTTGTTTTTAACATCCATTCTTTGGTATTATACAAATATATGAAAAATGTTAGATATCTATTAGGCCCATGCTTACGAAGCATGAACTATCACGAATGTCCTTGAAAACGGCCATTTGTGTGATCATTCATTTTAGGAGGTTAGAGAATGGCTGGCTATTTGATGTTCTCCGAGATTTGGACACCCTTCAAGATGGTAGGCATACGAGTATTTAAAGACGAGAACGGCGACTACTGGTACAAATACCGAAACAACAAACGCTCTCGGCTATTCAGATAACTTCTTGCATAAATAACAAAGACACCCCCGGCAGCTAAGCTGCCGGGGGTGTCTTGCATTCTTACGCTAATCCTTTGACAATATCCATACCTTGTTTAAGATCCTTTTCGAATTGAGCTTTAAAAGCATCAATAATTTCTAGGCTGTAGCCGTATTTTGTAAGCTCCGCCGTCGTATCTGCCACAATTTTATTGAAGTCCGCCGTGCATTGATCAACGGCTTTATTGGCTTCTTGTTTAATCTTCTCTTTCGTAGCAGCATCGCCAGTCAAATACGGATTAATCATAGCCTGTAAAGTTGCTGCGCAGTTCGCTTCAAGAGCATTCAGCTTAGCTGTAGCAGCAGCTTCAATAGATGCTTTTGTAGGGTTGGCAGGCTCTACCGGATCTGTGCCGCCACCCGTACCGGCTCCAGGGTTAGTACCCGTACCATTATTCCCGCCAGCTTGTGCCGCTTTGTATGCCGCAGATTCTCCTGTAATGCTGTTAGTCTTCTGATCCCACTTAATATCCGTTCCTACGGCTTCAGACATGAAGCGCAGCGGAACATAGATGCTGTTGTTGATCGAATAGAGTGACTGACCTGTAGGAAGAGCTTTGGCTTGTCCATCAAATACAAGCGTAGCTTGAACCGGCTTAATGGTGATGCTCTTACTAGTAGCAGGTTGTGCACCGCCAGTAACTGCACCAGCAAGCAGCTTCGCAAGGGCTTCCTTCTCCGTTGCAGTTGGTTCGGCTACCGTTACTTTAGAAGTCTTCTGATCCCACTTCACCGACTTCTGCAGCGCGTAAGAGATGAAGCGAACCGGAATATAAGTACGGTCTTGATACATGAACGCGTATTGTCCATCCGGTAAGGCAAGTGACTGTCCATCGAACTTCAGGTTAACGACCTGCGTCTTAACGGTAACCGAGCTGGATGCAGCACCGGCTGTCAGTGGCAGAACGGTACATAAAGCAACAATTAACAGCATGAGTGTGTAATGACGTAAACTTTTCATCATTTGGATTCTCCTCTTATTTATTATGATTTAATAGCTGTGGCAATAGCGCTAATCGCGGATGCTCGTACACTTTGCTTAATTGCTTCATACTTCGCATTCCAATCCGGCATTGCACCACTATCAATTCCTGCGTCAGCATAACTAGAGGCCGCTTGACTCACGATGCCCTGGAACTGCGCATCACAAGAGCCCTCGGCCTCCATAACTTTACCTAGATATTTATTTTGGAGATCTTCTACCGTAACCCCATCTGCACTACCGACGATCTGTTGCACAATAGTGTTACTTTTAGCCTTACAGGTTCCTGAAAGTGAAGCCAATTGCGACTCCGTTTTGGAGTCAATGGATTGCTTGGCTTTCTTCAAATCCGTAGAAAGCTCTGGTGCTGGTGTTTTCTCAGGCTCTGTTGGTTTGCTGGTATCGGCAGGCTTATCAGTTGATTTGGTTCCGGTATTTGTGACTTTAGTTGAACCTTCGGGTTGCTGTTGCATTTTCATCCAAGCATCATAATTCTCTCTCATCTTTTGAGGATCTCGTTCTCCAACCCACTCTATTGGATAATCTGGATTAAGGATATTAAGTGCAACACCATACTGTTTTGTAATTGAACGCAATAGCTTTATATCTTCATCAGAGAGTTTAGTTAATAATAAATCTCGGATTTTCTGCTTCTCCTCAACCGATAAATCCGTTGTAGCGTTACCTTGAAGATAAGAAATCTGCTTCAGGCTAAGACCCGAGTTCAGGAGAATAGCAGCAACATCAAGGGCATCCGCACTGTCGATTTTTTCACCGCCAATTAGCTGACTAGCTTTCTCGACTGGCTTCTCAATAATAGCTGGCAGCTTCTTAGGCTCTGATTTCTCCTCACCAGTGCCGTCTGCTATATCAGTGTTGTGCCGGGATGCAATATCCTTAATATCAATGGATTTAATATAATAATAAGTGACTCCTATAAAGATCAATCCGACAACAACAAAAAATGAAGCGGTACCGGTTACCCACTTCATCCAAGGCTTTAGCTTCTTTTTTGGTTTTTGCTTACGTGGCGGTTCCATGATGTCTCCTATCTACATTAATAATAATCTAGAAAGAAAGAATAGGATTGGTCTCCTTCACTCCATTATTCATCTTAGGTCTTCCAATGGAGTAGTAGGCGAAAGGAGTCTCCTCCAAATCTTCTTCCCGATAAATATTCCGGCCGTCAATGAGGTTGGGCGTTTTTAACCACTTCTGAATATCCGACAACGGAATGTTAATAAACTCTTTCCACTCCGTTAGAATACACAGAGCATCCGCACCTTCAGCAGCTTCTTGGGCAGAAGTACAGTATTCCACCTCAGAACGGTCAAAGGCTTTTTCGAAGTTACTCGATGCAATAGGATCATAGGCTTTAACCAAAGCTCCCCGCTCCAATAATGTCTCCATAATCTCAAAGGCTGGGGCGTCACGAACATCATCTGTTTCCGGTTTGAAAGCCAATCCCCAGATTCCAATCGTTCTTCCCGTAACGTCTCCCAGCAGTTCATCCAGCTTCCGAATGACATTAAAACGTTGATCCCGGTTCACTTCAACTACGGACTTCAACAGCTTGAAATCATAATCCATCTGTCCCGCGATCTGAATGAGAGCTTGCGTATCCTTCGGGAAGCAGGATCCGCCATACCCTATACCCGCCTTCAGGAAAGAAGAGCCGATACGCCGATCCATCCCCATTCCCTTCGCTACTTCCTCCACATCCGCCCCTACCTTTTCACAGATATTAGCGATCTCATTAATGAAGGAGATTTTTGTAGCCAAGAAGGCATTCGAGGCATACTTAATCATTTCCGAGCTGCGCACATCGGTAATGGTAATCTGATCCGTTAATGGACGATGCAGCGCAGTAAGCATCTCTGCTGCGCGTTCACTTTCCGTCCCGATAATAATTCGATCCGGATTCAATGTGTCTTTAACAGCTGTTCCTTCTCGCAGGAATTCAGGAACAGAAGCAAAATCAAAGGATTCCGTCGCATAATTTCGAATGATAGCTGCAACCTTCTCATTTGTTCCTACCGGCACCGTACTTTTCACAACGACAACCTTATATCCATTAATAGCACGGCCAATTTCCTCTGCCGCTTGCTCAATATAAGCCAGGTTCGCCTTGCCATCTGGCAAGGATGGCGTGCCTACAGCAATAATAATAATTTCAGAAGCATTCACGGCAGCAGCCAAATCCGTTGTGAAGGACAATCGCCCCGCTTCCGTGTTGCTTGCGATCAGTTCCTTAAGACCAGGCTCATGAATAGGAACTTCACCATTATTTAATAACTCAATCTTTGATGTGGCATTGTCTACGCAAATAACTTCATTGCCCAGTTCAGAGAAACATACCCCAGAGACTAAGCCAACATACCCGGTACCAATTACCGCCAGCTTCATCCTCACTCACTCCCTACAATTTGTTTGAGATATTCAGCAATATGAACTGCACCAATACGTCGCCGAGTATCTTCAAAGAAATGCTCTCTATCTATAAAGTCTTGCATGTTGTCTGCCATTAACTGCCCCCACTCAATCATTCGATAGGGGTGACAATCTTGTAGAGCCTGAATAGTATTCTTATCTTCTTTCATCTTGCTTCGATGAAGCAGGAGTAATGACTTTCGAAGCGCCACCGCTTCTCCAACCGTACTCCAACCCGGCTTACTAATAACAAGATCCGATGCTGCAACATAATTTTGCGACTCCGTATAGGAAGCCGGAATAGCTACAATATTCTTATGCTCCACCTTCATGTTGCTTGACACAATAAAGAGGCAAGCATCATCCTCCCACAGCTTCAACGCAGCCAAATCTTGTACTTTTATACTCATTCCAATACCGAAATAGACGACTCTCTTCTGCCTGCCAGGATTAATGATCTGCAAAATACGACTTACTTCCTGCTGATCCACTTCCCTGCTGAAGAAATCCACTTGAAGAGTTCCTCGTTGCCCCCAATCCGGTTCAACAGCACCTTCCAAACGAACAAAATAATCCATTGTAGCATAGACATCAAATAATGGTTGCAGAGCAGAATGATCGATCATTTCCAGATAAGCCGTATACCATGTAAAATTAGATATTCCTACCGAGGGTATTCCAGCCTGTCTCGCAGCTGCAAAGGCAATAGGAGAAATATCTGAGATCACGAGATTAACCCCAGTCGTTTGAAGAAAATCCGCCTCCCTTGCCGCCTCATAAGGCAAGTTCTCCATATATTTGTGATACTTTGCTGCAAAAGCCACTATGTCAGGTTCAATGCTGTCTGGCTGAAGAACATAGCCCACGTCCGAGATGCACCGGCGATACTGAATGACCTCTTGATAGTCGGAAAGGGAAGCCTGCATAAAGGCTAATACCTTGTCTGAAGAACATAGAACAAGTTTATAAGGCTGATCTGCAACTTGAAGCAAAGCACGAATGACAGCAATACTTCTTGTAGCGTGGCCATAACCATAATCGGAAATGTAATAAGCGATCGATTTCGTGTTCATTATCTCATCGAAATATTAAGGCAGTGTTCGGACATCTCTGACCAGGTAGAATACAGCTCCATCACCTTATCTTCATCCGAATATCCGCTATGGACAACAATCATCTCCATATCGGTAATTGCCTTAAGACTATGCAAAGTCTTCATTGGAATATGCAGCACATTACCGGCTTTTACTTTCATTGGCACGCCGTTCTGTACGAACTCCCCTTCACCCTTTACAACCGTCCATACTTCTTCGCGGTTTAAGTGCATGAGATAACTAAAATTCCTACCTGATTTAACTGCCACACGCTTCGTTATTACTGTACGACCGTCCTCGTAACGCTCATCGTCCAGTATTCTGACCCAGCCCCATTCTCTCTCCTCGAACATAGGGCCTTGATCATAATTAATAAAGTCTTTAATCCGGGGACTTGCACTCTTATCTGTCACAAGGATACCGTCAGGACTAGCAGCTACCACAACATTGGATACTCCAAGTACAGTAACCGGAATCTCAAGCTCGTTAACCAGATGAGTATTTACACAGTCCTCACTGATCGTTCCTCTGCCAATCTGGCTCTGTCCCATTTCTTCCGTTAATGTATTCCACGTACCAAGGTCCTTCCAGTAACCATCATAGGGTACTACAACAATGTTCTTGGTTTTCTCAACGACTTCATAATCGAAGCTGATCTTCGGCAGTTCATGATACTGCTCAACAAGCTGCTCATATTGAATCGAATATCCCTTCTCCTCAAGAATATTAATAAGGTAACCTAGCTTGAAGGAAAACACGCCACAGTTCCATAGCGCATGCTGCTCAATTAATCCTACAGCTGCCTCTTCAGTAGGTTTTTCTTGGAAGTGGCTAACTTTTAAAATACCATCAGACAGCTCTTGTTCACGTTCAGGAATAATATAGCCGTATTTAGCCGAAGGGTATGTAGGCTTAACCCCGATTAGAGCTAAATCAGCCTGAGTCTGTTGAATGGTAGCCTCTAACTGTTTTACGGCATAAAAAAAGTGGCCCTCTACATAAGGATCCACTGGTAATATTGCTATAACTTCGTCTAAATCAACATTGGCGACAGAATATAAATATGAGGCGGTTAAAGCAATGGCCGGGAACGTATCTCTACGTTCAGGTTCAATAATTAGCGGTACGGACGGTCCAATCTGATTATGCATCATCTCGATCTGAGCTTTGCCCGTTGCGATATAACTGGAATCAGCTAAACCATTGTCACTGATTTGCCCCCACACCCGCTGCACCATGGAAACGAGCTCTTGATCTTCGTTCTCAAGAACTTTCAGGAACTGCTTTGACCGAGCATCATTCGATAATGGCCAGAGACGTTTTCCGGAACCGCCAGAAAGGAGAACTAACTTCATAGTACAATACTCCTTCAATATCATTTTTTAATAGAATTAGCTATAGAACTTCGGATAAATATAATTTCTTTTCTTCGTCTGATAAATGCTTAGTTGGTACATATCTAGTTTTATTTTTGTTACAATACTCCTCAATTGATTCAATGACTCGTGCCGGTACACCAGCAACTATTGAATTATCTGGAATACTTTTCGTGACAATCGCTCCACACCCGATTACACAATTATCCCCAATTATAACTCCAGGCATTATTATTGCATTCCATCCAATATTACAATTATTGCCCACCTCTATTCGGCCAAAACGATCGGCGCTTTCCGGAAGCAATCCAAGATTTCTTAATACCCATAGACCACCATCATGTGTAATAAACTTAACGCCGTGAGTTATTCTAACCTTGTTCCCAATACTAATTAAATAAGGCTCCGAACCAAAGATTGCTGATTTATCAATAACACATCCTTCACCAATTTTCACACCTTGCTTTCTCAATTCTTTAATAAACTCTTGGTTGTTTGCGAATAGAACTCTAATCTTAGATATTATTTTTCTCATACAATTCCACCCCTTCTGTAGAAAGCGAAATATAATTAAGTTATCATTTTAACTCGTTTAAATTTAAACCTGTTTATAATAGACAGTACAAACTGATCCCTTAACAAAATAAGCAAAAGTAAGTAAGTTAATATTCCTATAATTACTTGTATAAGAATAGTTGCAAGATGTCCTAGCGAGAAGAGAGTTATACTTTTTACACTAATAAACATAACTAGGGATGCACCAATATATTTATAGGATAACCTTAATAAACTAGGAATTGTTATGATTTCTTTAGAGAGGCTCATATAACAAATAACTACGAAGGCCTCCGATACAATTGAAGCGATAATGGCTCCTGAACTTCTATAAAACGGTATTAGTGAAGCGTTAATTACTACATTAATTATCGCTGCAGTTATCAAAACTTTATTACAACTCTTTTGTTTTCCAATAGGAGTTAAATATTGAATTCCTAACAAACTATCAAAACATATTAAAAATATCATAGGTACAAACAATCTTATAAGAAAGATACATTCTTCATAACCAGGACCAAAAAATAAAGGCACAAAATCGGAAGCACACGCCAGAATGCCAAACATCATAGGGAAGGCTAGAATACATAAAAAGGATATAGCTGTTGATAGATGCTCTTTAATTTTTAAGTTTTCGTGTTTAGCGAATAAGTAGCTTATTCTCGATCTCATTACAACATTTAGTGAAGTGATTACAGTAATAGCAATATTAATAATTTTATAACTTTGATCAAAATAACCGTTTTCTTCACTTGATTTTGTTATAAGCCCAATCATAATTCTATCACTAACAGAATATAACTGAATTGCAACCTGAGGTACAAAAAAAACAATGGTCTGTTTAAAATGTTCAAACAGTTCGGCTCTATCGAAATAATATGTAGATATGTACTTTTTTATATTCAACCAAAATGATAAGTTTCCAACAAAAATAGCTAATACAGATAATAAAACGTACAATGTAAGATCATTTTTATCTTTAACAAAAATAAAAATAGAAAATGTTATTGACAATTTAAAAATAAAATTTCTAATCACAACATTCTTAAATTCCTCAATGCCCTGAAAAAACCACGAAATATCAAAAATATTTGCTATGATGCTAATTGTAAACATTAAAAGAATTGATTTATTAGTGTCAATATTAATAATTATTAACAAATAAGAAATTATACTAATCAAACTACAAATAATACGGATCTGAAGAACACTCCAAAACAATTGAGACCTTCTTGTATGATTATCTTGAAATTGGGCAATTATCTGTTGCCCATAAACATTTGTACCAATTACACTAATAATTATGAAATACGAGGCCATTGAACTAGTATAGCTATATATACCTACTCCCTCTGGACCTAAAACTCTAGAAATATAAGGCGCAGTAATTAGCGGAAGCAACGTGATTAATATCTGATATGAAAGATTATAAATATAATTCTTTGTAATCGATTTTTTCTGCATATCGTAAACACCTCAGATTTTCAATCGCTCAACTTTACCCACTCATCGAGAAAGAAGCTATCATACTGCTCTGCAACAGCCTCGCTCTCAACCTTTTTATATGTTAGTTTATCAGGCGCAATCACAATTTTGTGTGGATTATTATTAATATAGGCTGCCCACCATGAAAATGTACTATTTGAAGTAATATTATGTTTACACTGAGTCATTATATACCATTCCCAAAAGTCCTTATCCAAACAATTCAAGTCTACAATTAAAATATTATTATATACCTGCACTAACTCATCTTTTACTTCTTGATCTAATGTAAACAATACTAATATTATGTTGGGATATACTCTCTTAATATAATTGATTGCATTATAATAATACGTCATTGCTATAGCACGGTTTAACTTAACAAAATCACCACGTCTAATATGTAAAGCAACAGTTTCTTTCCCCTTCATTATTTTAAGACAGCTTAAAACATCATCAGGTGGTGAGGCCTTTGGTATAAATTGTTTTATAAGTGATGCTCGGGAATCGTCAAAATACTTATAACTCTCAAAAAAACCATTCAGTAAATAAACTTTCTTATCTTTAGGAAATGGACCTTTATAGAACCTGCATTCGTCATAATTATTTTCGAAGATTTTATAAATAAAGGGCATCCTCCAGAAAAATAACTCAAATACTCTTCTCTTTATTTTATTAATCCTTCCACTAAAACCACTATGGCTATTATCAAATCTAATAGATTTTAGGACTCTTTTATCATCAATCATTAGCTTATCAAGTTGAAAGCTTCTATTTTCAGTTCCCTCCATTAACGAGTAGATAACAATTTTTTTATTACTTTTAATGGAAAGATCATATGCCATGGCAAACATAAACAATTGATTCCCTAATCCTGCCTTGTTTTCAATTCTTAAAACTATCATATTGTTTTTCCTCTACTTTTCCTTAGCCTGTTTATAAAATATTTAAAATCTAATAAAACGTTTAACACTAGCAACTTTTCTTCTTTTAACGCGAAGAAAACAATGTTCTCTTTTTTACTCATTAGAGTATTTAGTTCACAATTTTTCATCGCTTTTACTGGTTCAATTTGTAATAGTTTGTTTAGTTGTAATCTACGATCCTTAAACGAGAATCCACTTTTACTATGAAATGGACCTCTAGTTAGTGCTAATAATGTTGATCTTATTATAAATAGCCTATAGGCATTATCAATATCTTTGGCATCTCGACTCTGTTTAGTTATGATATATATAAACTTCATTAATAAAGAATATTGGTCAATTGCATGTTGCATATACCCATGTTCAGCTGAACTTGATAAAACCCTATAATTGTATAAATAATGAGGCATCAATATAATTCTTTTGCAGTGACTAAAATATTCAAGATTAAACAACATATCCTCGCCAATTTTTAGATCATGATTAAATAGAATATTGTTATTTCTAACAATTTTACCATTAAAGAGTTTTCCCCATACCGGACGCGTAAAACCAAATACCTCCAAACTCTCTAAATCTCCACTAGGTATGAATATTCTTTTATAGTAATTTTTCAATTCTAATCCACTAAGAGTTTTTAAATTAACAACTCCTTCTTTTTTATTAACTAACCGTCCAGTTTCATTAACTTCATTACAGTTAAATTGAATTAAATCGCATTCATCCTTATCCAAAACATATTCACAAACTTTTTCTACTGCATCAGGCTCTAACCAATCGTCAGCATCAACAAACATTATCCAGCTGCCACGACTGTTCTTAATACCTACATTACGAGCATTTGAGACTCCAGAATTATTAATATTAATAAGTTGAATTCTGCTATCTTTCATTAAATAGTAATTACATTTAGCAGTACTATTATCAGTTGAACCATCATCAATAATAATAAGTTCTATATTCTTATAAGTTTGATTAATTAAAGAATTTATACATTTACTAACATATTTCTCAGCATTATATACAGGTAAAATAATGCTAATCAACTCATTAAACATATATAACACAACCTTTTAAATAGCATCACTTTGCTTACTTAATATAGTATTGTTTATACCATTTAATAAACTGTTGTAGCCCCTCTTCAATTGTCGTCGTTGGTTTAAAATTAAAATCTTTAATTAAATCATCAATATTTGCATAAGTTTGATACACATCACCAGGCTGCATTGGTAAAAACTCTTTTTCTACTGGATCATCAATTAGTCCTTCACGTTTAAGCTCTTGTTCAAGCACTTCTACAAAATGCATTAAAGATTCTGGTTTATTGTTACCAATATTATATAATTTATAGGCAACACCATCACTATTAATATCAGGTTTCTTTTGCATTATCGCTACAATTCCAGTAATAATATCATCGATATATGTGAAATCACGATACATATCACCATTATTGAATATTTGGATTTTTTCTCTTTCAATCATTTTTTTAGTAAAGCTAAAATACGCCATGTCTGGTCTGCCTTTTGGTCCGTATACAGTAAAAAAGCGTAGACCGGTAACCGGAATTCCATATAAGTTACTGTAGCTATATGCTAGCAATTCATTTGATTTTTTCGTTGCAGCATATAGACTTACAGGATTATCGACCTTATCCTCAGTTGAGTAAGGAACTTTTCGATTTGATCCATATACAGAAGAAGAAGATGCATAAATTAGATGTTCCACACCTTTTTTATCGTTGTCATAACTATGTCGACATGCCTCAAGAATATTGACAAAGCCTACCAGGTTAGCCTCTATGTAAGAATTAGGATTTATAATACTATATCTTACACCAGCCTGTGCAGCGAGGTTCACTACTATATTAGGTGTATATTCTTTAAAAACTGAGTTTACTAAATGGGAATCTGAAATAGAACCACGAACAAATGTGAAATTTTTATTTGTTATCAGACTTTGTAATCTTTCTTCTTTGAGTGAGACATCATAGTAATCATTCATATTATCAATACCAATAATTCTTATATCTGTAATACTTTCAAATAATCTTTCAGCTAGATAAGACCCAATAAATCCTGCTACACCGGTAATTAATATTGTACCTTGTAAAATTTTGTTGTTTTTTATTAAAGCACTCATTATAGTGCCTCCCTAAATAGAATTTGAGATTTTTTTTGCAGGTACTCCTGCAATCGTAATACCTGGCTCTAGAAATGACTTTGTTACAACAGCATTTGCTCCGATAAAAATTCCATCAGCAATATAGATATCTCCTATAATTTTCGCACCAACACCAATGTCTACGCCGCTCCCTATAACTGGTGCTTTTGAAAGTTCTTTCGAATCGTTTCCTATGCAGTTTTCACCATGAAATATACAATTATCCCCTACTTTTGAATTGCCGTTTATCAATATACTTCCTGCGTGAGCTATATATACATTAGTACCAACAGTATGCGGTGCAATATAAAAACCCAATATAAGTCCCAGCTTATTTTTTTTTCTATAGTTCCACTTTACTTTTATCCTATTTAATAATCCGTTTCTCTTATCATAATATTCGATTTTTCTTAAGCACCTTAAGAACTGAACAATAAAATACTCTTCAGTTCGCATTATCCTAGCTTTTAATAGGTTAAGTTTTCCTCTCTTTATATAAAGTTGAGATTCTATCTCAATTCGCTCTTTAAGTTGCTTATATTCTAAAGACAAGATAACTTCTCCTTTACTTTTTACTTTTTCTCAATCTAAGATATATTGTCTTTACTCCAAAGAGTACTTTTAAAATTGCTAGGTTATATATGTATTGTTTTTTTGTAATCATTAATAGAATTCGTAGCCGTTTTGATAACATAACCGGCTTTATTGCATCTTGAGCTATAGACAACAGTTTATCGCTTTTAAATTCTGAATATAATTCTAATCTAACTTTATTATTCTTTATGTAGTAGGAGCTTTGTAATAAATAGAATAGAATTGAATTTATATAATGTAAAAAAAAAGCACTTAAATCTTTATCACTAAGATTCAGTGTCTTTAAACTTCTATATACATTCCATCTTACATCCCTGAAGTTTTGAAGGTAATCAGGTTTATAACTGTACGTCATACTATGCAAATTCTGTCTATATTCATACAATGCGTCAGTTAAAAAGTATATATTTTTGGCATTGCACAAGACAGGCATTAACTGAAGTAAATCCTCACCCATTTGTATATTTTTATACGGTTCATAGTCTGTTTCTACATCGATAATCTCTTTTTTTATTACTTTGCTCCAGATATTATTATCATGATGTGTAGAAACAATTTTTAAAATTATTTCTGTTTTCATATGCATATCAAACATTTGGGAAACGTCATATAGTGGTTTTTTTATTGGTAATAATGAACCATTTTCATTAAATCTTGAATAAGAAAACATAATTACATCTGGCTTATACAGATCAATTGTAGAATCTATAGTTGGAAAAAAATTCTTACTCCATTTGTCATCAGAATCTAAAAATATTATGTATTCTCCATTAGCGATTCTTAATAAGTTTCGTCTGGTTAGTATTAGACCTTTATTCTCTTGTTGTTTGAATCGAATTCGAGGGTCTTTACTTGCTATTTCTAAACACACATCTTTTGTTTTATCTGTTGAGCCATCATCGATAATTACAATCTCAGCGGCTGCATAGTCTTTAATCGACTCAAGGACAGACTGAATACACTCATTGATATAATTGCCTACATTATATGCAGGGACTAAAATACTATATTTTATTTTTGCATCCATAATAATTCCACCACCGACTTTTAACTTATATGCCTTCTTTTAGAGCACCTCTATTTACTAAGAACTGCGGAGCTTTGTAAATTAATCCAAACAAAAATATTAGAATTAAGGCATAGGCTATAGGCCTACTTACTTCATAAAAGCCAGCTCTAATATAGTTAAGGCAAATAAAGAAAAATATATAGTGTCTTGCAGTATCAATTTGCGCTGGATTTGATTTTCTAGCAATTAATTTAGAAAGCACAATCCCAAATACTACAGCAGCTACTACTCCATAAACTCCAAAGTTCGCATAAAAGTCTTGAGCTATACTTCCTCCCAGAGGACGACCATCGTAATAATATAATTTATCAACAATATTTCCGTTATAGATAATATCGGGGAATAGCATAGTTGATAAACCTGGTATTATTATTAGAATACCTGCTAAATAACCCAAACCTAGAACATAAGAAAATTGATCCGGATAGTATTGTACAGCACTATTTATAGTAAAGAAGGTTATTCCAAACTCACCAAGTGTTTCAACAATCACATTGTTTTCTCCTACTTTTATAAATGTATATAAAAAGTTGGAGATAGAATTAAAACCATCAATTCTCCCCGTACGAATTGTTGCCAAGAAATTTAAAACAAAAAGCCCTACTATAATAAATGCAAATGCTGATTTAATCTTCATTCGATATTTATAATGTTGAACATAACAGAGCGTTATTGTTAAAATTCCAATAATCTCTTGACGCCTATCACCAGAAGCAACCATATAAAATACTTCATAAACTAAAAATAAAGCTATCATTAACTTGACTTTCTTTTTTGAAATTCTATTAGAACAAATTAAGATAACAAAACCAACAATAGGCATCCATGATAATGCACTAATAAAACCATTAACACTAGAAACACCTGTATAAGAACCTGCCTTTTGTGCCATAATCAACATTACATTACAATACAGCTTAATTGGTGCAGTTAGTATTAGAATATTCATTCCAATAAAGTACATTTTATTGGCGTCATATTTTCTGTTTTTCTTCTCTAATAAAGCTGCTGATTGAGTTCTATTTATTGTAATCATTGCCATTCCAGTAAATATAGCTTGAGAATATGTTAACAAATAAAGTGCCGTCTTATAACTGCTCAAATCTGAATAGTATCTAAATAATTCCCACATTATATGGGCATCAATACCCGTTGCTTTAATGAATATTCTTCCGAACAAAAAAATATATTGGAAACTAATAAACCAAAACATGAAATCTCTATATGTAATTCCTCTAACAAACATTAAAATTTCTTGGTATATGATCACACAAAGAACAATAATGGATATTTCTATTGCCCAATTGCTAGGTGCTGCTTCTCTCGACCAATTGCTAATCATATAATAAATTAACATTACCAAAACAATTAGATTCATTAAACTAATAAAAAACGTGCTCTTTTTTATTACCATTTCGATACATCACTTCGCTTTACTTTATCTTTTTATGTTTACTGCTATTGAATTTAAATAGCTATCCCATTTCTCATAAATTACGTTTGGATTCAAATGATTTTTAATTTGAATAGCATTATTAGACATTTTTACTCTAAGCGTATCACTTTTAATAACGCTTGTAAGAGCATTTACTAGACTATCGAGATCTTTTACTTGAATTAACAAACCATTCTCTTTATCTTGAATTAGTTCTCCAGGCCCTCCACATGGACAATCTGTACTAATACAACAAAGTCCCACACTCAACGCTTCCATTAATGCATTTGGCATACCTTCATGATTCGATGTCATCACAAAAATTTTACTTGTTCTTATATCTTCTAATATTGTTGAACTTGTTCCCATCAGGAATACTTTATCATTTAATTCTAGATCATTAATCTTTCTTTCTAATTCTTCTCTAAGCTCTCCATCCCCGAAGATTTTTACAGTATAATCGGGGAATTTTTTATGGATTATTTTAAAGGCATCTATTAGTAAGTTGTAATTTTTCTGTTCTGTTAATCTACCGACAGCAACTATCTCATTTTTTTTCATACTCTCATCAGCAATTGGGGGATTGATATTAAATAATGGATTGGCAATTACAGTTGATTTTTTTATTATTTTTTTCGAAAAATATTGTTGTGCTCCTAATGTTTGAAACACATATCCTGAAGCAAAAGGATAAAGCATTGACCTTAATAACTTCCGATGTATTTGTTTTGGTTCGAAGTTGGGATCATTACGTTCAGAAACTACAACTGGAACTTTACTTGCTACTAAAGAACCAATTGTAAGTATATTAATGTGTGTTAAAAAGGATAGAACTATATCTGCACGAATATTTTTAGTTATTAGTTTTCTAAGCCTAATTGCGGTATACATTGGATTACGCTGATTAACTCCGTTAATAAACTTAATTTTAACATCTAACTCGTACTCACAAGGATGTTCATGTAACGAAATTAAAGTAACTTCATTATTTCTACACAAATAATTTGCTAGGTTAGCCATCACTCGCTCTGCGCCACCATAAACCATCCCTCCAATAAGCAAAACAATTTTCATCTAGGTAATCCACTCCTATGATATAAATATTTAAACTTCAAAGTAATCATTTTTATTTATGTGCCTACTAGCAAAATCTTCAATAGACATTATCTTTTTAGCTGGGTTACCCGCCCATACTGTATTATCAGAAATATTCCCTTTAACTACTGAAGCTGCTCCAATAATAACATTACTTCCTATTGTAGTTCCTGGAAGTATGAAGCTCCTTGCTCCAATAAATGTATTGCTACCTATCGAAATTTTTTTAAGAAAACGATACCTCTTGTCATTTGGATTCTGGCCGATCGCATTTAAACCATTATATATTGAATAATCATGAGTTAATAACATTACTTCCTTAGATATTGTCACATTATCCCCGATACTTATTAACCTATAATCACTACTGTCGAAATATGCTGACGGATCTATATAACCTTGACCATGGTAGGGTACTATTTGTACTCCTCTTTTACGCAGAAAAGCATTATACCATTTCATATAAAGCCGTACATTAATAGGATTTAGATAGCTGAAAAGTTTTTTTTCTAAAATAATAAACACTCGAAATATAATTTTCATCTCAGCACTCCGATTTTATTTAATACTTTTAAATATTCTTTCCATATTACTCAAATAACATGATTGCACAAAAAATGTTTTTACCATCTCACGATTATTTTTGGAGATAGAGCAATGCTTATGCGGGTCCATCTCTAGTATTTTATTAAATACCTCTTTAACTGAAGAGTTATACGTCACAATTCCGTTTATTTCGTTCTCCACTATATCGGGTATACCAGCGTGATCTGTAGTCACAATTACCATAGCATTACCCATTGCCTCCAAAATGGATATGGGCTGACCCTCATTTGGGTACCTGGTAAGGAGGACAAATATATCGCACTTTTCTAGCAACTCTTTCTTTGACTGTCCACTAACTACACCGTAATATGTAACAAAACTCTGAAGATCATTATTTTTTATGTAATTCTCAAAATACTCTAGATCACTGTCCGTAAAAAACTCACCGGCGAAATTAAAATGATATCTCTTAATCTCACCACTAATAACCCTTTCTTTTTCCAACTTTGCCATTTCCAGAACTTCTGGATAACCTTTACTTTTAATAAAGTTACTTAAATAAAGAATATCAAGTACTTCCTTATTTTCTAAAGCTACTATTTTCTCTTTGTATTGATTTTCTGACATTAAAAACTCATCATCCACACAATTGGGAACTAGGTGAATTTTTTCTTCATTAATCATACCCTGAAATATAGATCTTAATGATGGACCGAGGACAATTACACCCTCTAATTTTTTGATTATGCTGAAGTTAATCTTTCGTTGCCAGCTTTTCAACTCATTATCAATCAGTTTACGATAGTTACCACCATGCAAATGAACCAAACATTTTTTCCTTTGAAGCTTTAAAAGGAAGAGAATAATTAAATCGCGAATATTACCTGCTTTAGTCTGACTTATTGTAAAATAAAACAAACTTGCATTACTCTTCCATATTAAATAAAGATTACCGAAAAAATTCTTGTTATTTGTGATATTGATTCTTTCGAATTCAAACTCGTCGCTTAGATAGGAATTATATAATGTATCTACTGCTTTTGATAAACCATGAATGGGCGGAGGAAACTGCGCTATAAAACAAACTTTTTTCTTTATCATAGAGTTACCTTCACTTCATTCATGTCTAAGTGACGAATCACTCTAACAGGGTTACCAGCAGCTACACAATTAGCCGGGATCTCTCCACTAACTACACTTCCTGCACCAATTACTGCGTTATCGCCTATTTTTGCACCTTTTAAAATTAAACAGTTGCACCCAATAAATACGTTTTCTCCAATTGCAATCGGCCGAACACCCATATGTTCATTAGGAGTAATTCTCCTCACAATCGGGTCAATCGGATGAAAGTCATTGTCAATTATCTTTGTATTACCACCAATTAATGTGTTATCACCTATTTGAATGCTTTTGCGTGCGTATATCGTAGCTCCGGAAATTCCAACATTATGACCGATTCTAATCTTTGCATCTGCTGTGCGTGTTACAATAATCGTCCGCTGGTACAAGCCAACCAGGTTAGATAGGAATGACGAATTAATCGTTACATTATCGCCGATTATAAGCTCCGCACCGGACTTGTTGAAGATTACCGGCATGCCCTTCAACAATAATTTCTTCCCGTATCTAACCTTGGTTGCTTTCATTAAAATCTTAAACCAATTACTATTCATATGAATAACCTCAGCTTCGTTAAATACTGATTTCTTGAATATATTTACTAATTGATACATCCTTCGTCAGATTCTTAACCAAGAAGGCCCTTCCACGCTTGCTCATATCAGCAGGAATATTGGTGTCTTTCTCGCTTATGAACTTCTCAATAATAGCTTCAACTTCACCATAGTTTGATGGTTCCGTTACATAGCCGCACTTCGTTTCTTCAATAATAAGTCGAGCTTCGGAACCTTGTTCGAGGACACCCAATATCGGCTTCCCAGCTGCCATAATCCCGTACAGCTTGCTTGGAACGGATACTCCCTTAATACCTTTCGCATTAATACACCAGTGCACATCGCCGGCATTAAGACTATAGATCAGATCCGACTTCTTCTGATAAGGAATAAAGGTTACATTGTTAAGCTCATGCTCTTCTTTATAAGCAACCAAGTCCTTCAGAACAGAACCCTCACCGATGAAGGCAAATACGACATCGTCCCGTTCCCTGAACTCCTTGATGACAGGCATCATGTTCTCGAGGTCATAGTACAGACCAATATTGCCGGAATACATGAAAACGAATTTATTTTCTAGGCCATACTTTCTCTTAAAGGCAACAACATGTTCATGGTCAGACGGCAAAGGATAAATCTCCTTCTCGTCGATCCAGTTATTAATGAAGGAATGATTCGGAACCTTCTTACCTTTAAATCGGTGTTTTACGGTCTCAACCATATCACGACCAACTACAATGACTTTATCCGAGCATTTGCAGCTGAATTTATCGAACCACAACATGGCATTCAGAATCAGCTTGTTCTTGCTGTATCCGACAGCCATCGTCTGCTCTGGATTGAAGTCCTGGATGTTGTAGATGTACTTGGCCCGCTTCATCCACTTTCCCCATACCCCAATAAGTCCGCCAAGGACAGGCGGCTGCGAGATGGAATACACATAATCCATCTTACCCACCTTGAAAGTAGCCAGCATGGCCCCAACAAAGTAAGCCAAAATGTTCTTGATTCGGCTCATCTTATTGTTCTTGCTGAATTCCGGTACGCGGATTCGCAGCACCTTTACACCGTTAATCTCTTCATAGTAGAACATCTTGGTTTTATACTCCGTAGCTACGCTACCTGTATAAGAAGGAACAACGCAAATAACCGTTATATCAAAGGAATCAAGCATCCCTTCGGCCAGTTCCTTGAGGATCTGGCCGGTTGATGCGACGTCCGGGTGATAATAATGAGCATAGATAAGCAGCTTCTTCTTTGAACTCGGTTCGGTTGTCATGCTCTACACTAGCACCCCATCGAACATCTTTCTGCTGCCTTCTTCGGAGCTTACTTTGGCCATGTCGTATTTCACCATTACGCTTACAAGCTCCTCGAAGGAAGTCTTAGTAGGATTCCAGCCCAATAATGTTCTGGCTTTAGTTGGATCGCCAAGCAGTTGTTCTACTTCGGCCGGTCTGAAGAAGGTAGGGTCTACTTCAACAATCACTTCGCCTGTCTTCTTGTTAATGCCCTTCTCTTCTACTCCGTTACCTTGCCATTCGATCTGTATGCCTACATGCTTAAAGGCCAGCTCCACAAATTCACGTACCGAGTGCATTTCACCTGTAGCAATAACAAAGTCCTCTGGCTTGTCGTGCTGAAGGATCAGCCACATGCATTCTACGTAATCCTTGGCATAACCCCAGTCACGGAGGGAATCCAGGTTACCAAGCATAAGCTTCTGTTGCTTGCCTTGCGCAATACGCGCTGCGGCAAGCGTAATCTTCCGGGTAACAAATGTCTCGCCGCGGCGTTCGGATTCGTGATTGAAAAGAATGCCGTTAACCGCGAACATATTATAGGATTCACGATAGTTCTTCGTAATCCAGAAGCCATAAATCTTCGCAACGCCATAAGGAGAGCGAGGATAGAAAGGAGTTGTCTCTTTCTGAGGGACTTCTTGAACTTTGCCGTAAAGTTCGGAAGTGGAGGCTTGGTATACGCGAGTCTTCTCTGTAAGGCCAAGGAATTTGACTGCTTCAAGGATATTCAGCGTTCCTTTACCGTCAACGTCTAACGTATAGCCAGGCATATCGAAGGATACGCGTACATGCGATTGTGCAGCGAGGTTATAAATCTCATCTGGCTGGATCTCACCGATTAAGCGTGTAATATCGGTAACATCGCCGTAATGAAGATGGAAGTTCTGGTTGTTAAGAATAGATCTTGCCTCTTCTTCTGTAAGAAGATCTTCCAGACGTTCTTGGTTATAAGAGGAGCTGCGACGAATAACACCGTGAACCTCGTAACCTTTCTCCAATAAAAGCTCTGCCAAATAGGAACCGTCTTGTCCTGTTACACCTGTAATTAATGCGCGCTTTGCCATCGTTTCCACTCCCTCTAATCTCTCTTTGTAATATTATTGCCGTACCAGATATTCATTCTGAAAGGTTTCGTAAACCGCTCTAATTCCCTCTTCCAGAGGAATCATTGCTTTCCAGCCCAGTCCGTTAATCTTCGTGACGTCTACAAGCTTACGTGGCGTACCGTCCGGAGCGGAGGTATTAAATACAACTTCGCCTTCGTAGCCTACTACGTCTTTTATCAAATAAGCCAATTCCTTAATGCTGATATCTTCACCAACACCGATATTCACGATCTCGTTCTCTTCGTAGGTATTCATCAAGAAGAGACAAGCATCGGCCAGATCATCGGAGTGGAGGAATTCTCTGCGAGGTGTTCCCGTTCCCCATACTTCAACCTCAGAAGATTGATTCACCTTCGCTTCATGGAACTTGCGAATAAGTGCAGGAAGCACATGCGAGGTCTTAAGATCAAAGTTATCGTTAGGTCCATACATATTGGTTGGCATAACCGATATGTATTTCGTTCCGTATTGACGGTTGTAGGATTGGCACATTGTAATGCCAGCAATCTTCGCTATAGCATAAGGCTCGTTTGTAGGCTCAAGAACACCTGTCAGCAAGTATTCTTCCTTCATCGGCTGAGGCGCGAACTTCGGATAGATACAAGTTGAGCCCAGGAATAGCAGCTTCTTCACCTTGTTGCGGTATGCGGCATCAATAACATTCGTCTGAATCATAATATTGTCGCGGATGAAATCTGCCGGATACTCATTGTTAGCGACAATGCCACCAACCTTGGCAGCCGCCAGGAATACATACTCAATGCCTTCTTCCTCGAAGAAAGAAAGAACCCGATCTCTGTCGAGCAGATCGAGTTCAGTACGGGTGCGATAGACCAGATTGGTATAACCCTTCTCTTCGAGAGCTCTTAGAATAGCAGAGCCTACCAGCCCTCTGTGTCCTGCTACAAAAATCTTCGAATTCAATTCCACTCCCTATTCACTCCTTCTCCTAGTACGCGTCATCAGATCCAACCATCGCTTTAGCAGTCTTAGCGATAATCTGCAGATCAAATAACACATTTCGTTTCTCTATATACTCAAGATCCAGCTCCACCATTTCCTTGAAGCTCAGTTCATTCCGGCCGCTTACCTGCCACAGTCCGGTACAGCCTGGCTTAACGCGAAGGCGGAGTTTATCATAGCTGCTATATTCAGCAACCTCTCTTGGGAGAGGCGGGCGCGGACCAACCAGCGACATCTCGCCGCGAACGACATTCCACAATTGAGGAAGCTCGTCTATACTGGTCCGTCGGATAAATCTTCCAATAGTTGTTATTCTCGGGTCATGTTTCATCTTGAACATGGCACCTTCTATCTCATTCTTATGTAAGAGGTCCTTCAATAAGTCCTCGGCGTTCGGGACCATGGACCGGAATTTGTACATCCGGAATGTCTTTTCATTAATGCCCACCCGTGTCTGATAGAAGAACACCGGTGCTTTCGGATTCTCCAGCTTAATCAACAGGGTAATTACGAGCAGCAGCGGGGATAATAGTAGGATCCCGCAAGCCGCGCCAACCAGATCCATCATGCGCTTGATCATCAGATAAGTGCGCTTCGTGCTTCTTGTCTTGGCTTGAACACGTTGAGCAATAGATAAATGGCTGTCTATAGTCATCTCGGATTCTTTCCGAAGAGGCGATAACGCCATGTTGTTGTCTCCCCCCGTTTAATTGGTTTTATGGATAAGCTCGCGCTCTAAAATTTCCTTCATGGCTTCCAGCAATGGTCCTTTAAGCGATTCATTCCGCAGGGCATAATCTAGCGTTGTTGTAATAAAACCCAGCTTCTCGCCCACATCGAAGCGTCTGCCTTCAAATTCATAGGCATATACGCCTTGGGATTCATTCAGCTTCTGGATCGCATCTGTCAATTGAATCTCACCGCCGGCGCCCTTCTCCTGCTTGGACAGGAACTTGAAAATATCTGGGGTAAGTACATAACGGCCCATAATAGCAAGATTTGACTCAGTTGTACCTGGAGCCGGTTTCTCGATAAAACGGTCAACCAGACTTAACAACCCGTTCTTCTCGCTGTATTCCACGATGCCATAACGCTCTGTCTCATTCATTGGAACTGGCTTCACGCCAATAACCGACCGGCCCGTTTGTTCGAACTGGTCCATCAGCTGCCGTGTACATGGAACCTCGGAGTCGACAATGTCATCCCCAAGAAGCACGGCAAACGGTTCGTCTCCGATAAAGTTACGCGCACACCATACGGCATGCCCCAGACCCTTAGCTTCCTTCTGGCGGATATAATGAATATCCACCCTGGAAGACTTCTGTACTTCATCCAGCAGCTTAAGCTTGCCCTTCTCCATCAGATTGTGCTCAAGCTCAAAGGCGCTGTCGAAATGGTCTTCGATTGCGCGTTTGCCCTTGCCGGTGACGATAATAATGTCCTCGATTCCCGAGGCAACAGCTTCTTCCACGATGTACTGAATCGTGGGTTTGTCTACAATCGGAAGCATTTCCTTCGGCATGGCTTTGGTCGCGGGCAGGAACCTAGTTCCGAGGCCTGCGGCCGGAATAATAGCCTTTTTCACTTTCGTCATGTTTTGTTCCCTCTCTTTTCTTTCTTTTCTCTCTCTATTTTGTCTATGTATGTGGTGGATATTGGATAAATGGTGGGTATAAATATACGAGCTATGTCTTCCTTCAGCAGAAAAACATAGCTCGAACATTTAGTTATTTAAAATAGGGGCATTTAACCCCTCCTCACATCACACCCTTGGCAATAATGCCTAAGGTTTGTTACTAAACCCACAGCGTGATCGAGTGCCTGCAGTGATAAAGGTGCAGCAGACTTGACCTTGAGCGGTGGTTGTAGCCGCTCTCCCTACTTCACATCAGCACTATAGTAGTAGTAGTAAGCCTCTTCATTCGACCGGCGCTTCACATTATTCAGCACAACGCCAAGAATGCGGGCATTGACATTCTGCAGATTCTGAATCGCCTTCTGCGCGAACTGGCGCTTCACCCGGCCTTGATCAACAACAAGGACAACCCCGTCACTCTTCGTAGCCACAATCTGCGCATCCGTTACAGCGAGCAGCGGCGGCGTGTCCACCAGGACGATGTCGTACATCGTGCGGAGCTCATCGAGCAGGGCCGTCATCCGTTTCGACGCCAGCATCTCTGCCGGATTCGGAGGAATCGGTCCAGCTGTAATCACGTCCAGATTCGGAACATCCGTCGTTTGAATAACCTCTTGCAAGGTGCTCTGCTGCGAGATGACGGACGATAAGCCGAACCGGTTCGAGATCTGGAACGTCTTATGAGCCGTTGGCTTACGCATATCGGCATCAATCAGGACAACCTTGCGATCCGATTGGCTGAACGTTACGGCCAGATTGGCAATGGTGGTAGATTTCCCTTCACCTGGTCCTGCAGAGGATACCATAATGACCTGTAAGGCAGAATCGATGGCAGCGAATTCGATATTCGTCCGAAGCGTACGATACGTCTCCGATACCGGCGAACGCGGGTTGGCGACGCTAATCAGGCGGCGTCTATTCTCCGATTGTGACATTCTCCAGCCCTCCTGCCTTCTGTCTGTTCTCTGCCCGTGAAGATCCGGTCTGGAATTCGCTTGCTTCCACTCTTGCAACCATAGCCAAAGTTGGCTGACCCAGATAACGCTCTACATCGGCTTCCGTCTTGATCGTGTCATCCATGTATTCCAGCAGGAAAGCAATGCCAACTGCGATCATAAGGGACACAACAAAAGCGATAATAATGTTCAGCGTCACATTCGGCGATACCGGTGCAGGCTGGTCATCCAGCGGTGCTTCATTCAGGATGGATACGTTCTCGACCTGGAAGATGTTTGGGATCTCTTGTTGGAACACAAGGGAAATTGCATTAACAACCTTTGCCGCCTGTTGGTACGATACGTCCTGTACCGCTAGTGTCATAACCTGTGTATCGTTCACGGAGCTGACTTTAATCATCTTCGTCAGTTCCTTCACCGATAGGCCCAACTGCGGGTACTTCTCTGCAACCTTGCCAAGAATAGCAGGCGTCTTAATGACTTCTTTATAGGTTTCGATCATCTTGATGTTGGAATTAATGGCGTTGATGTCCAGTGCTCCCACGGCTAGCGACTCATTCGTGCGGTTCACGACGATTTTGGTTGATGCCTCATAGATGGGATCCTTGAACATCTTGGTGTACACACCCGATGCAACAGTACATACCAATACAAAAATAACGATAAGCAACAATCTCTTCCTCACGATAAGGAAGTACTCTCTTAAATCTAGTTCCTCGGACACTATTAGCCTCCTCCTGATTGCCTAGTTGCCTATGATGATTGTAATACGTTAGTCCTAATCTTTGTAGACAAATTTTGTAAAGAAACCAACTTTTTCTATAATTTCGCGAAAAAATACCTTCCTCCCAACTGCTGCATCTGAGAGGAAGGTCTTAAGTCCTATTTATTACTTAAAGTTTACTGCACGGTAGATCATAACCGCAGCTTCTGCGCGTGTTGCGGAAGCATTAGGCGAGAACTTGCCATTGTTGCCGATTACGATACCGTTCTTGGAAGCGAACGCTACGCCAGCTTTCAAGGAAGCGCTGATCGAGCTAGCATCCTTGAAGCTTGCCAGTGCTGCAGTCACGTCAGTTACGTCTTGAGCACCTTTCGTTACTTTCAGTGCGCGAGCGATCATTGTTGCCATCTCTGCACGAGTGATTTGAGCGTTAGGGTCGAACTTGGTAGCCGAACGGCCTTGGATAATGCCAAGCTTAGCCGCTGCACCGATATAAGGTGCGGACCAGTCCGTATCCTTCACGTCTGCAAAATCTTCTTTTGCAGAGCTGTTATCGATATCAAGAGCGCGAGTCAGCATTTTCGCGAACTCTGCGCGCGTTACGTTATCTTTTGGAGCAAATACGCCGGCTTTCTTGCCTTCGATTGCGCCTTTCGCTGCGATTACTTCAATTGCACGGCCAGCCCACGACTCTACGGAAGCGATGTCCGTGAAGCTTACTTTGTTCTCAACAACTACATATTGGGAGAACGTATCGCGATGCTCAACAATCAGGTTGCCTTGAACCGTACCGCCTTGGAAAATAAGCTTTCCGTCAACGATCTTCGCGAGGGACAGAAGCTCTTTGTCCACGCCGTCAACGTTACCAAGCGGAATAGCAACCGTAACGGGCTGCGCGAACGAAGTAACCGATTGACCGCCAATCGTCAGACCAAAGCTGTATACATCGGAAGCGGCTTTCAATTCGCCAGTTGTCGAGGAATCAGCTTTCGATTTGTTGATGTTGAAGTCAACTGCACCATTGAACTGTCCGCCAACCGGAAGAACTGCGCTCAGGCCGTTAACCGTCAGGTTGATTCCGCCAAGGCCTGCTTTGATTGCTTCTTGGATAACGGCATTGTTCAGGCCGATCTTCACATCGTTTTGCGCAACATTGCCCAGGTTAAGGTTCAGAACAGGTGCCGGAACCGTAACGCCAGGAGCCAGTGCTTTCACGTTCTTCAGGATCTCGCCGATACCCGCGATAGCGGACAATACGGACGAACCACTGACTTGAACGGCAGCTTGACCGTTCGTTACTTTCACGTCGCCGGACAGATCAAAGGTCGACAGCTTTGTTACGAGCGCAGTTGCTTGTTGAACCGCTGCCGCAAGGATAGCTGCTTTCTCAGCATCTGTTGCATTTGCAAGCTTTTTCTTGATGTCGTCGATGAGATCCGTAACAGCTTTCGGAATCTCAACCGTACCTGTACCTGTATCTCCGCCGCCGATAACGCCGCCACCGCCAGGGGAAGTCGTTTCGTTCATTTTCAGGTAAGCGCCATACAGAGCTGTAGCAGCTTTAAGAACCACTGTGCTATCTACTTTTCCTTGAGCGTTCGATACAACGCTTTTCAGGTCGGCCGTCGTAATGCCGTAAGCATCAAAGATGTTTTGAACAACCAGCTTCTCAGCGGACAAAGCTTCGAGAGCTTGTTGAATGAGAGCATCTCTCTTAACAGGATCATTCAGTGCCGCAATTAGCTGTTCAGTAGGCAGGTTCTTCAGGATTCCGGCTAACTTTTCTTGCAGAGTGAAGAAATACTGGGCCACTTGGTCGACGGTTACGTCATCTACTTGCTGTGGAGTGAAACCAGCGCCTACAGCCAGTTGAGCCAGAACCGCACGGTATTCATCGGTATTACGGATTCTTTCTAATTCAGTCAGGTTCGGATCGTAAGTAATCGAGATCACATCGGAAACGAGATCAGCAAGCGCATTCTCATCGAAGGATGTACCAAGCTTCGTTGTTACTTTGCTTGTAATCGGGCTTGCAATAGATTTCAGATCATCCTTGCTCAGAGCTTGGATCGCTGTACGCAAATCTTGTACAGCCTTCAGACCACTTGTTGCCACAAGCGCCGCGCGAAGTTTGTTCGCATAATCGACGATACCCGTGCTTGGGAATGCCGCAGCCGCGTAAGCCGTATTATTAAATCCTAGTTTTTCTGCCAGTCCTTTGTTGCTCAGCGGAATTCCCGCGAATGCTGTTGCCGCCATGCTTGCTGCGATTGTGGATACGATAAGCTTCTTTTTAATCGTCATTTCTTACATTCACCTCGTAGTTTAATAGTGTGACAGTATGTAACTTCTCTACTTCCTATACCATAAATTGGTATTTATAGACACGTAATAACGTGACACACCGACTAGATCGAGCGCTCTACCTCTAGTTGATTGCCAATTCGTTATCCATTTCTGTTAATTGGATTCCAGTAATGGTCCATTCCGCCATAGGGATCCTCGGGAAATCTGTGCCTATCTGTTGCCTATTGTTAAAATGTACCTAGGAAAATACTTGATGCCCATTATAGCAGAATAGAACTGGGGAATCAGCACTTTCGCAATATTTCCTAGTTTTCGACAAAAAATGATCTTATCGACCTAGTTTCACGGGATATTTTCCCATTATGGTAGCGTTTTCAGTCGATATTTAACGCTGGAAATTGAATTTCCTCCTCCCATTCGACAAAATAAAAACCGTGCCATCTGCCCGCAGAGGTCCTATTCCAAGAGACTCTCATCGGTCGATAACACGGTTATGACAATAAATGTAAAACTTTACTTTCGATGCATCTTGAATTCTAGAAATAACTCGTTATAGTGTACGAGCATTTTTTTACCGAGATTCTTATAGACTTCAAGCTTTTCCGTCAGCTCTTTGCCTGGGTAGAAGCGCTTGTCGCCCGAGATTTCCTCCGGCAAATATTCAAGCGCCTTGGCGTTAGGCGTGGAGTAGCCGACATACTCGGCATTCTGCGCCGCATGCTCCGGATCGAGCATGAAGTTGATGAACTTGTGCGCTCCATCGATGTTCTTCGCCGTCTTCGGAATAACCATGTTATCGAACCACAGGTTTGAGCCTTCCTCCGGCACAACGTAGTCGAGCTTCTCGTTCTCGCTCATGATCTCCGATGCGTCGCCGGACCATACAAGCCCCACCGCCGCCTCTTCGTTCGCGAGCAGCAGCTTAATCTCGTCGCCCACAATCGCCTTCACGTTCGGAGTGAGCGTGCTAAGCTTCGCCTTCGCCGCCTGCAGATGCTCTTCATTCGTATCGTTCAGCGAGTAATGAAGGCTATTCAGCCCCATCCCGATAACCTCGCGTGCACCGTCGAGCAGCAGGATCTGATTTTTCAAGCTTGGATCCCACAGGTCATTCCAGCTATGGAACTTGAGGTCGGTCAGATCGGGATTATAGACAATGCCAACCGTTCCCCAGAAGTAAGGAATCGAGTATTGGTTATCCGGATCAAAGCTCAGGTTAAGGAAGCTGGGATCGATGTATTTCAGATTCGGCAGCTTGCTCTTGTCGAGCGGGATGAGAAGATTTTCCTCCTTCATCTTGTCAATCGCATATTCCGAAGGGATACTGACGTCGAACGTCGTGCCCCCCTGCTCGATCTTGGTCATCATGGCTTCGTTCGAATCAAAAGTCTGGTAAATCACCTTGATGCCGGTCTCCTTCTGGAATTCATCCAGCAGCTCCGGATCGATGTAATCGCCCCAGTTGTAGATCGTCAGCGTATCCTTGCCCGTGTAGCCCGCGCTCGAATTGAGGTAGGAGGTCAGGTACATCAGGCCGAAGGAAACGATCAGTACGGCGATAAATGTCTGAACTAAAGATTTCATCCCCGTCCCTCCGATCGTGCCGAAGTCCGGCTATTCCGCTGATTGATGAAGTAGTAGCCGATAACCAGCAGAATGGTGAACAGGAAGATCAGGGTCGACAGCGCATTGATGGAGAGCGCAATCCCTTGGCGGGCCCGCGAGTAGATCTCGACCGACAAGGTGGAGAAGCCGTTGCCCGTTACGAAGAAGGTCACCGCGAAGTCGTCCAGCGAGTACGTTAACGCCATAAAGAATCCGGCAAAGATGCCCGGCTTGATAAACGGAATAATAACGCGCGTCAGCACATGCCAGCTGCTTGCCCCAAGGTCGCGGGCCGCGTCGATCAGCGTGGAGCTCATCTCCTGCAGCCTAGGCAGGATCATAATAACGACGATTGGAACGCTAAAGGCGATATGCGACAGCAGAACGGACACGAAGCCAAGCTTAATGCCGATAATGGTAAACATGATTAAGAACGAAGCGCCGATAATGACATCCGGGCTGACGATCAGCACGTTGTTGAGCGACAGCAGCGCGTTCTTCGGCTGGCGTCTTCTTACATAGTGAATGGCAAGCGCGCCCGCAATGCCGAAAATAACCGAGATGGCCGACGACAGCAGCGCGATCACAAACGTGTTCAGCACGATAATAAGGAGCCGCGTATCCGCGAAGACCTCCTGGTACCACTCTAGCGTAAAGCCTTCGAAGTTGCGCATCGCTCCGCCGCTGTTGAACGAATAGAAGATCAGATAGAAGATCGGCGCGTACAGGATGATAAATACGGCGATCAGATACACATTAGACAGCTTTGCGGTTTTCATTCTGCAGCCCTCTCTTTCTGCTGCCCGTTAACAGCATAATAATCGCCATCGCGATAATGAGGAACACCGCGATCGTAGCGCCCATGCCCCAGTCCTGGGTCACGAGAAAATGCTGCTCAATCGCCGTACCGAGCGTAATCACCCGGTTGCCCGCGATAAGCCGCGTAATCATAAAGAGCGACAGCGCAGGGATAAAGACGGCCTGACAGCCGGACTTCACGCCACTCAGCGTCAGCGGGAAGATAACCCGGCGGAACGCCGTCCAAGGCGATGCCCCAAGATCCCGTGCCGCGAACACCAGCGAAGGATTCATCTCCTCCAGGGAGTTAAAGATCGGCAGGATCATAAACGGGATAAAAATATAGACCGAGACAAAGATAAAGCTGAAGTCGGTGAACAAAATTTGCTGCGTACCGATGCCGATGAACTTCAGCATGCCGTTAACCGCGCCGTAGGTGCCGAAGAGGCCAAGGAACGCATACGCCTTGAGCAGCAGGTTAATCCAGCTTGGAAGGATAATCAGCAGCAGCCATAGCTGCTTATGCTTGGTTCGCGTCAGCAAGTAGGCTGCCGGATAAGCAACTAGAAGCGAGAACGCGGTGATCAGAAAAGCGTACCAGAACGAGCTGAGCGTCATCTTCATATAGACCGGCGTGAAAAACTTCTCGTAATTGCCGAACGTGAAGTTCCCTTCTACGTCGAAAAAGGAATAGTACACGACAAGCACGATTGGCGTGATAACGAATAGCGCGATCCACAGGAGATACGGAATGAGATAGAAATTACGCGTATTAGTTCTCATCTTGACCCTCGCTGTACGCGTCCAGACGCTTATCGAATTCTTCCTCCGTCTCGCCGAAGCGCATGACGTGAATCGCTTCCGGATCAAAGTACAGGCCGATCTGTTCGCCTACGGCTGCTTTTTTCGTGGAGTGGACAAGCCATTCGTTGCCCGCTTCATCGTAGCAGGAGATCTCGTAGTGAACGCCGCGGAACAGCTGGGAATCGACGCGCACCTGCAGCTTGCCTAGCTCGGTTGTCGTAATTTCGAGGTCCTCCGGACGAATCACGATCTCCACCGGCTCGTTCGGATTCAGACCTTGGTCGACGCATTCGAACGTACGGCCCGCGAACTCGACTTCGAAGTCCTGCTTCATGCGGCCGGCCACAATGTTGGATTCCCCGATAAAATCGGCCACGAACCGGTTAATCGGCTCATCGTAAATATCGTTAGGCGTGCCGCTCTGCTCGATCTTGCCCTGGTTCAGGACAAAGATCTCGTCGGACATCGCAAGAGCCTCTTCCTGGTCATGCGTGACGAAGATAAACGTAATGCCAAGACGGCGCTGCAGCTCGCGCAGCTCGTATTGCATCTCGGTGCGGAGCTTCAGGTCCAGCGCGGACAGAGGCTCGTCCAGCAGGATAACCTCCGGCTCGTTCACGATAGCGCGAGCAATCGCAACGCGTTGGCGCTGGCCGCCGGACATCTCGCTGATATTGCGCGTCTCGTAGCCTTCCAGGTTGACGAAGCGGAGCGCTTCTTTTACCTTGGCCGTGATGGCCGCATTCTTCAGCTTCTTGATGCGAAGGCCAAAAGCGACATTTTCGAACACATTAAGATGAGGGAACAGCGCGTAGTCCTGGAAGACGGTGTTCACTTGGCGTTCGTTCGGCGGAATCCGGTTAATAACCTTGCCGTTGAAATAAATCTGACCCTTGGACGGTTCGATGAACCCGGCGATCAGCCGAAGGATCGTGGTTTTGCCGCAGCCCGACGGGCCAAGCAGCGTATAGAACTTGCCTCTTTCAATCTCGAAGCTGACTTCGCTTAAGACGGTCGTCTGATCGTCGTATTGCTTCGTCACTTGCTCGAATCGGATGATCGTTTGATCCGACATGATGGCTGCACTCCTTCATACCCGGAGGTAAACATAGTTAATGGTTTAGGTTCCTAACGATTGCTTTCAGCATTTGATTATACATGAAGCTTGCTTGTGCGCGCATGACTTTTTGCTTATCCGGGGGTATAATACAGAAATAAGTATCTATCAAAAACCTATTTACAATAAAAAGGAGTGTATAATCCTATGGCACAGTACCGTGAGATTGATTCTATGGAAGGCTGGAACGAAACGTTCGAGGCTTCGAGCGACCGTCCAACCGTTATTTTCAAACACAGCACAACTTGCCCGGTAAGCGCGAATGCGTACCGCGAGTTCAATGAATATTTGAAGGGCAACCCGCGCGAAGATGCTGATTATGTACTTGTTAAAGTGATCGAGTCCCGCCCTGTATCGCTGCAAATCGCGGAAGACACATCGGTGAAGCACGAATCGCCGCAAATCATCTTCCTCGAGAAAAAAGCGAAAGTATGGTCCGCGTCCCACTGGTCCATCACGAAAGAGCATATTACAGCGGTATTGGACTAGGATTCGTTGTGAGCGTTAGCCTGCAGCAGTGTCGATTCCCTTCGGGGGATTGCACTGCTGTTTTTTATTAGGTTGGCTATAATTGCCTGGTTCTAGTCAATACCCGCTTCATGAGGCGGGAAAACGGCTTCGGTCACCCTTCGGGGCGGCCATACCGCCATCTGCCTCCGTAGCACGAGATGCATCATAGAGCGGGTAACCTCCAAGTAGCTAGTGTTAGTTGAGTGCCACTATACGCATACGTTGCACGAAATGCATCATACAGCGGGTAACCTCCAAGTAGCTAGTGTTAGTTGAATGCCTCCGCCTACGTTGCACGAAATGCATCATAATGGCGCAACGCAGCCCAGTAGCTCGATATATCCTGCACGGAATGCAGGATATCGGAGAAATACAGCCCCGAAAAGTGCAAATTGAGGCTATATGCTGCATTCTGTGCAGGATAACTCACCCAGCATGCCTAAAATGGGCTTATATCCTGCATTTTGGGCAGTATATCCTGTAAGCCACAGGATGAGACTTTTTTTACCAAAAAAGCTATGCTACACTAAACCTCAGACGAAGAACGTCCCAAGCCATTATTGGCAGTATGGGGGCGTTCTTTTTTTATTTTTCGGGGAGGTTAGGAGTATGACGGTTAACGAGGAGTATGAGGAAGCGCATCGGCGGTTTATTGAGACTCATATGGAAGGAAGATCGGGAGAGCGTAGGGGGAGGTTGGCCAGAGGGCATAACTTCGCCGAGAAGCTGTTCCTGCAGAACGTGTGGTGGCCGCTATTCGGCAGCTTCGAGCATTTGCATCCCGAATATGAGGTTTATGATTGGAATCGCAAATCGCAATTCATAGACTTCGCTTATTTACCCCCACAAGGCATGTTTGCTATCGAGTGCGACGGCTTCCAAAGCCATGTGAAAGATATGGACCGTGAGAAATTCAGTTACTCCTTGAATCGAGATACATTCCTCACAGGGATGGGGTGGAAGATGATTCACTTCTCCTTCGACGATGTGCAGAACCGTCCGGAGATATGCATCATGCTGCTGAAGCATGTTCTCGGTACGCATATGATTCGAGGCCGGCACAACGTCGGGAGCCTATTCATCCTATCGGCTGAGAGAGACATTCTTCGGTTTGCTTTTCACGCGGGAGGACGTGTTAGTCCCAAGGATTTGTCCGATCATTTCCGAATCAGCTTCCGCACCGCACGCAAAAGACTGCAGTCGCTATCTGCAAAAGGAATGCTGAATCCGATCGAGCGTGGAGTCCAGATTCGATATTACGAGCTGAACGACCGTGCTATTGAGCATCTGTAACCGCACCGATTCCTCGTCACCTAAAGCAGGTATGGATTGAGGGTACTTCAAACTAACTTACTACTGGGCGGGGACGCACCCTATTGCGGCATTCCCTCCTCCTCTCCCCAATGGCTGGCCTATTGGGATATGCTGCCCGAGCCCCAATGCAGGGTAGCTGAGCGAGATATCCTGCATAGAATGCAGGATATCTCGGGTTACTCGGCTGCGTTGCGCCTGTATGCTGCATTTCGTGCAATGTAGGTGCGGGGTGGTTGGGATACGTTGCATGAAATGCAGCATATTCGACCATTACGAGTAGGTTAGGCACATTTTGTTGCACGGAATGCAGGATATTGCGTTGATTTGAGCTTATTTGGTCCAAATTTCGCTAATATCCTGCACTCTGTACATCGATATTAGCGACCACTGTGCTTAAGAGTGCCATTATGCTGCATTTCGTGCAACGTAGGTGAACGGTGGTGCTTCAACTAACTGGCTACTTGGCGCGGATGCCCCATTATGCTGCATCTCGTGCAATGTAGGTGCGGGGTGGTTGGGATACGTTGCATGAAATGCAGCATATTCGACCATTACGAGTAGGTTGGGCACATTATGTTGCACGGAATGCAGGATATTGCGTTGATTTGAGCTTATTTGGTCCAAATTTCGCTAATATCCTGCACTCTGTACAGGATATTAGCGACCACTGTGCTTAAGAGCGCCATTATGCTGCATTTCGTGCAACGTAGGCGAACGGTGGTGCTTCAACTAATTAGCTGCTTGGCGCGGATGCCCCATTATGCTGCATTTCGTGCAACGTAGGCGCGGGGCGGTTGGGATACGTTGCATGAAATGCAGCATATTCGACCATTACGAGTAGGTTGGGCACATTATGTTGCACGGAATACAGGATATTACGTTGATTTGAGCCTATTTGGTCTAAATTTCGCTAATATCCTGCACTCTGTACAGGATATTAGGGACCACTGTGCTTAAGAGCGCCATTATGCTGCATTTCGTGCAATGTAGGCGCAAGGCGGCTCTATAAGTAACTGGTTACTTGGCAGCTACACGCCATTATGCTGCATTCCGTGCAACGTAAGCGCAAGGCGGCTCTATAAGTAACTGGTTACTTGGCAGCTACACGCCATTATGCTGCCTTCCGTGCAACGTAGGCGCAAGGCGGCACTTCAACTAACTAGCTATTGAACGTGCAAAAGGCCACGGGAATAGCCCGTGGCCTAATCTTTAAACCCAGCTGGCAGGGCTTAGCCCAGCGTCAGCTCGAACAAGCGCGCGGTGCGCGGGCTTGGCAGCGTCACGCGCAGCTCAGCTGCTGCGGCGTCCCAGCTGCAGCCGGTGTCGCCTGCGGCTGCCGGGTACGCGCAGCGCGCAGCAAGCGGCTTGCCGCCAAGCTCCGGCAGCGGCAAAGCAAGCTCGCTCGACTCGCCGCCAATGTGCCATACGGCGAGGTAAAGCTTGTCGCCGCGGCGCAAGCCCAGCGACAGCCAGTCGTCGCCATGCGCCGGCAGGCCAAGCGGCCATACCGGCAGCGCTTCGCGGATATCTCCGCGGATCGTTTTGTAATAATCCAGCGCTTCCTTCACCAACTCGCGGCGGCGCGGGCTTAGCTCGGCCAAATGGCCGGACTGGTGTACGCGAAGCAGCAGCGCGTTAACCATGTTAAAGATAACTTCCTCATCGTCGCCTTCGCGAAGCGGATACGACCATACGGCCGCCTGCTCCGGTGTCAGTACGGCAGGCGCACCCGCCGCGATCGACGCGTATTTGACGTAATCTTCCTGGTCGCTGGTCGATTGAATGCTGTACCGGCTCAGCATCGAATAGTCCATCCGCATGCCGCCGCTGGAGCAGTTCTCGATCACAAGCTCCGGATAACGCGCAAACACGCCGTCCAGCCAGGCCAGATAAGCACGGTTATGCTGGAGCAGACCATCGCCTACGCTATCCGCGTCCGTCTCCGTACCTACGCCCGCATTAATGTTGTAGTCCATCTTAATGTAGCCTACGCCGTAGTCCTCGACCAAGCGGCGGATGACCTCATCCGCATGGGCGATAACTGCGGGACTACGGTAATCCAACTGGTAGCGGCTGCGGTCCTTCACCCGCTTCCCGTGACGCATGAAGAACCAGCTGTCATCGGTATCCGCCAGCTTCGGCGAGTTGATGCCCATAACCTCAAGCTCAAGCCACAAGCCAGGAATCATGCCTTTGCTGCGGATATAATCCAGCACGTATTTGATCCCTTCCGGGAAGCGCTCTTCCGACGGCAGCCACTGCCCTACGCCATCCCACCATTCGCCCGGCGCGTACCAGCCCGCATCGATACAGAAGTATTCGCAGCCTACATCGGCTGCCGCATCAATAAGCGGAAGCAGCTTTTCGGTGGTCGGCGAACCCCACAGGCAGTTCATGTAATCATTAAAGATAACGCGCAGCAGCTTGTTATCGTCATTCTCGCGGCGAATCCGGCGGCGGTACACGGTCAACTGTTCAGCCGCTTCCTCGACTCCGCCCTCTACGGCGCCAATTGCAACCGGCACCGATACGAATGTCTCGCCTGGGGCCAGCTTCAGCCACCAGTGATTGTCATGCTCGGTTGGTCCGCTGATCAGGAGCGTAAGACGATCCACCTGGTCGGTCAGCTCCCAATGCCAAGAGCCGTTATGCTCGATCTGCCAGAACAGGCTTTCGCCCGAAGCCGTGTTCGACATAATCGCCATCGGAATAAGCTCAGCCGCCGACCAAGAGCCGGTGTTGCTGAACCCCAGACGCTTCGAGCCGCGGTCGATCAGATGCGACATGCCTAGCTCCGGCAGCGTATACGTCCGCCATTGCAGCTCGCTTTGCCATGCGTTATGCGCAAGGGTCAACGTTACCTTGTCATCGCGGTCGCCTTCGCCGTCTTTATCAAAGCCGGTTAGAGCGAAGGAAGATACGTACTCTACGCCAACTTCCTCACTGCCGCCGTTCACAAGCTCCGTCCAGCAGCGTGCAACCGCTACGCCGTCATAGAACTGTACATTCCATAGAGCGGATACGCCGGTAACCGGATCCTTCAGCCCTAGCACCAGCTTCCGTCCGAACTCATTCCGGCCATCGGATAACCCGTCATACACCATCCGCAGTCCCGGCTGCGAAGCGCGGTGCGTACGGCCGTGATATTCCGCCCGGTCCTCGCCGGTTAGTTGGAGCTCCATCAGGCGGAAGCCGTCTTTTTGCTTAGCCGCAATCGACTCTTCCGCCCAAGGCTGCGCGCCAAAATGAAGCAGCAGCACATCCCCGTTCTCCCGCACCTCATACACCAAATGCAGGCCATTCTCTTCTACCTTGTTGATCCCCGCCGCCGTAGCCAGCTTCTCCATCTCCATTACCGCCTTTCCGTTTCTAACGAAACCTCATATTCTTGTTTCGCTAAATTTGCTGCTTATTCAAATCTAACGAAACTCAGACACGCTATTTACCATCAAACCATGCTTATTCTGCAAAAATAGGCCAAATAACGTTACCTAGTTTCGTTAAACTTACGGATTCGCTCAAAAGGCCCAAATAACGTTACCTCGTTTCGTTACGCCCCGTTACTCCCGTTACCTCCCGCAGATAGCCCTTACTTGATCGGCACCAACCATGAAAAAAAGACTGTCCCATCAGCCATTGGCTTCTGGGACAGCCCCTCGTTAAAGTAGCTTATTCGGCCGACCCGAATTGCTGCCATGCAGTCTGGATTTCGTTGATGGCTTGATCTTTCTTCTTGCTGCCGCCGATGTAAGCCTGCATGATTTCGCCGAATTTCTGATGGAACGTATCGAGCGAGTAGTTAACTGACAGGTCGCCGGATTTTTGCGTTTTCAGGATCTCTTCCATTTGCTTAGGCATATCCAGGTCAGGAAGCGGAGCGTCCTTGATTGGCGGAATTACCTTCGCTACGTTAGAGAACCATTGTTTGCCGTAATCCGAAGTGTACAGCCAGTTGAAGAAGTCGATTGCTTCACGGGCTACTTTGGAATCTTTGTTGATGCGAAGCGCTTGGTCCGCGCCTGTTACGATTTGCGCTTGCTCAGGCTTGTCGCTTACAGGGTAGCCAGCGATGCCGATTTGGATGTCCGGGCTGATTTTCTTGATCGCTTCCTCATCCCATGCGCCTTTACCCGTCATGAACGCCGCTTTGCCTTGCGCAAAGTCGCTTACTTCCGCGTTGCTGTCGCGCTCAAGCGGCTTGTCTGTGCCATGCTTAACAGTCAAGTCGATGAAGTTGAAGAAGTTGTCCTTCAGAACCGGATGATCGTTGAACGTTGTTTTGCCGTCGATGAATTGCTGTACCAGTTCTTTTGGTGCGATACCCGCATCTTCAGCAGCTGCGTTTACATAGTGTTGGAAGATGTGCTTCCATACCCACCACTCTTTATAAGCGTTAGCGAATGGTGTGATTTTCTTCGCTTCAAGCTTCGCGATATCGTCGTTCAGCTCTGCGATTGTCTTAGGAGGCTCGGCGATGCCGGCATCCGTCAGAAGCTTCTTATTGTAGATCAGCGTCATCAGGTTGCCTTTAACCGGAAGACCCAATACTTTGCCGTCCGAAGAAGTCATGTTCGCTCTAACGCCGTCTGTCATCGCAGCCGCAAGAGGCTCGTTAGTCAGATCCGCACTGTACTCAGCGAAGGTATCGATGTCGCCGCCAGCCGTCGTCTGGAATACGTCAGGCGTGCTGCCCGAAGCGATTTTGGATTTCAAAACTGTATTGTAATCGGCTTGCATAATTTCAAGGTTAATCGTTACGTTTGGCTTCACTTTTTTGTACTCGGCGATGTACGCGTTGAACGCATCCGTGTACTCCGGAGAAGCTGTGAACATGTTAATCGTTACCGGTTTGTCGGAAGCCGCCGCGCCATTATTGGCCGTGCCACCGTTATTAGCTGTATCGTTGCCATTGTTGCCGCCGCATGCAGCGAGCATGCCGCCGACCAGCGCAAGGCTGAGCGACACCGAAGCAATTCTTTTGAACATTGTAACGCCCCCATTTCTCATAGTTGCCAGCATTCTGACTTCCCGCCCAAGATTGTCGGGCTGCTCTATCGCTGACCTTATGCACACGTTTATCATAATGAATACGGATCGGGATAAAAATGCACATAAGTGACTAGTTAAGGGTAAAAAAGCGGAGTATTGCGCTAGTTCACTTTTTATCCTTCCTTGCGAGCGGTTCGATACTCCGTCGGTGAAATGGAGAAATAATTCCGGAATGCTTTACTGAAATAGTTCTTGTCCTTGTAGCCAAGCATCTCGGAAATATCCTGTATCTTCAGGCTTGGATCATCAAGAAGCTCCTTCGCCTTGTCCATTCGAATACGCTGCACGTACTCATGGATCCCGCATCCGAACTGCTGCTTGAACAGCTTCATTATGTATTCCCTGCTCAGAAAATATTTATCAGCGAACATCGATATTTTAATGTCCTCATAATACCGATTGTCGATGTAGGCTTTAATATCTCCAATCTCGAAGGGACGGTTCGCGGACTGGGTCAGGCGCAGCTGCTCCAAATAAAAGTGAAGCGAATCCTCAAGCAGCCGGCTGAACTGCTCATAGCTCGAGAAATCATCGGACAAGCCCATGAAGCGAACCGGATGCTCCTCCATTAAAGGCAGCTTCTCTCTAGGCACGCCGAGATCAAGCGAGAGATCGTTCATCATAATAATAAACCGGGCCAGCGATTGATCGGCATCTCCGAGGGTAAACAAATCCGCGCCGCCCCATTTGCGGAGCTCCTCGGAGAGGACCGATTTCGCGCCGGCCGTATTGCCCGACTCCAGCGCAGCCCGGAACATCTGCATCCGGCCCGTAACGGGATAGCCTTCATTCTTGGATTTGGTTACGGTATTGGCAACGAGATAACCTTTGAGCTTCAGCAGGTCAATCCCGTTAATCGCCGCTTTGGCCGTCTCGTAAGAGGAGGCAATCTCCATAATGCTCTCGCATGGCGTGCCGATCCCGGCTACAGCCACGATGCCAAGCAAATCTTGAAGCGCCGCCAGCGCTTTGTTCATTTGGTGCAGCGAACGGTACGCGATATCCTCCTGGTACGCACCCTTCATCGTCAAGATAACGATAAGCTCGCGGTCCATCTTGGGGCTGGCGAAGCTGAACGCCTGAAAGTACTCGCCCGCAATCTCGTTCAGCATATTCCCCACGGCAAAATGAAGCAGGTCCACGTCCGAGTGGAACCGGGCCTTGCGCACCTTCTCCATGTTCAGCATTCTGAGCACAACGACGGCAAACCGGTTGTCCGGATCATCCGCGCCGATCAGCGGAAGGAAAGCCTCGTTCGTCTGGCTGCGGAAGCTGCGGTCGATAATGGACAGATACATTTTTTCCTTCAGCTTGGGCAGGGACATATTGAGGGTGATATTGCGATTGATGAACTCGCTCTCCCGTACGCGGCGCGCTTCCAGCAGATCAACTGCCTTGCGCAGCGCGGCATTCAGGTCCAGCCGGTTAATCGGCTTAAGCAAATAATCGACAACCTTGGAGCGAATGGCTTGCCGGGTATATTCAAAATCGTTATAGCCGCTAATGACGATGGCCGGCAGATCCGGGTAATCCTGCTCCAGCGCCTGCAGCAGCTCCGCGCCGCTCATCCCCGGCATCTTCATATCCACCATGACCAGATCAACCGAATGATTGGCTATCATCTCAAGGCCCATCTTACCGTCCGTGGCCTCCAGCACCTCGCTTACTCCAAGCCCTTTCCAATCGCCAAGAATCCGAATGGCCTCGCGAAGCGGTTCTTCGTCATCAATAATAAGAACTTTATACATGTTGCCCGCCTCCCCGCGGTATTAGCATTTCCATTTCCGTGCCGGACGGACTCGTCCGGATCACCAGCTGCGAGCTTGTTCCGTACAGCAGCTTCAGCCGCGTATTCAGGTTAACCAGCCCTACGCTTCTCTCTTCTTCCGTTGGTTCATTCCAATCGGCCTCGAAGGATTGAAGCACCTCTTTCAGCCGGCCCGGGGTAAAGCCCGGCCCGTTGTCGCTCACGATAATAAAGGCATGTCCGCCAGCAGCTCTTGCGTTAATCCGAATGGTGACGGGGGCGGAGACCATCTCGACACCATGCTTAATCGCATTTTCCACTAAGGTTTGAAGCGACAGCTTCGGAAGCTCCAGCTCCTTCAGATCCGGATCCCAGTCGATAACCAGCTGCAGCCTGCCTCCGAACCGCGCCTTCTGCAGCGACATGTACCGTTCGATATGCAGCAGCTCCTCGCTCGCGCGGACCATATCCTTGCCGCTGATGCAATACCTGAGCGTAAGCGCCAGCGCGTCCACCATATCCGCAATATCGAAGCGTTCCGCCTTCAGAGCCTTAGTCGAGATGGCTTGCAGCGCGTTATAGAGGAAATGCGGATTAATCTCCGCTTCCAATGCTTTCAAGATCGCATTTTTCTCCACCAGCTTCATCTTGTAACGCTCGTTAATGAGCTCATTCGTCTGGCTGACCATCTGATTGAATTGACGGGAAAGATACGCCAGCTCATCCCGGCCGACCACCTCGGTGGAAGCCTCGAAATCCCCCGTACTAAAGCGCTTCATCTGCTGTGACAGCAGCTTGAGCGGCTTCGTGACCGCATTGGAGAAATACGTGATCAGCACAACCGCAAGCAGCAGGAATAATAGACCGATCATAAAATTCAAGTTACGGGTTGTCTTAGCGGCCGCATACAGCTCTTTATAAGGCATCGGCTTCACTAATTTCCAGCCTTCCTGCGCACCTACGTTATAAACCACCAGGTACTTGTTATTCTCCGGCGATTTCCAGGTAAGACCGTTGGCTCCCGTTCCGTCCGTCATCATCTGCTTCATCAGGCCGCTCCCCTCCATCGATTGATAGAATGTTCGGTTATCCAGCGCGAACGGCACATTGTCCGGGCTTAGGAAGAACAGATGCTGGCCTTTGTCCTCGGGAATGTCCTTCATGATTTTGTTGATCGTGCTTTTGTTGTAATAGAAGGAAACCACCGCCTGCGGCGCCCTGGTCGAGATCGAGCGGAGAACCCTGTGATACGCCATAAAGCTGCGGCTCGTGTCCATATCGTAGCCCCGTTCTTCATTCGACAGAAGGAAGGATTGATACGCCTGATTCGTTCCGCTGTCCATCGCCTGCTTGTACCAGGACATCGTCGGAATGTTATTCGCCTGGCCCGACCGAATCTTGATATCGAAGTTCTCCTTGGCAATCGTGTAGTACGTGCCGCTCCTGACGAAATACAAATAGATCGCTTCTAGATCCTCATTGCTGCGGGAGAAGTACATGTTGCGGAGGTAATCCTCCACGTACATTTTGGATGCATAATCCGAAGACGCGTGCGTTATGGCAAAAGCCAGCTCGTCATAGTTAATTTGCGGCAGCGACAGCTGCTCCATCCCCGCGAGGTAATCCTCCAGGTTCTTGTTAACGAGGAGCAGATTGTTCGATGTGCTGGCAATGCTATTATTTAGCGCTTCCCGCTGCAGCATCTTGTACGAGATGAAGGTCAATGACCCTACAACCAGAATAATGATCGTCGTAAAAAGCAAAATAAGCTTGTTCACCAATCGGCTGGACACACGCTCGGTCAAGGCGTTCCAGCTTTTTGCGATCCGATTTGCGATAACCATCCACTCCCCCATGCCCAAGGCGTCTGACGTACAGTTCACCTTTTTACCCCTAACAGATTTCATATATCCATTTTGGCTGCCTTAAGGCGCAATTATAATACACAGTATATCGAATAAGGTACTGATGTATAGTCGGCTAACGACAACAAGACAGACGAGGCGACAACTGACGACATCGAGAAGAGGTGCAAATATGTTTAAGAAAATGGGGAGAAAAGTGAGCGATAAGATCGAGTTCGGGCTGTTCACGCTGCCGGTTCTCATCTGTATCGCGATCGCCTTCTACATTCCGTTCGCGATGACGATTCGCTATTCCCTGACCAAATGGAACGGGATCTCCAAGCATCCTAAATTTATCGGACTTGATAACTTCAAGCAAATTTTCCTGCATGACACGAACTTTACCCAATCGGCATGGTTCACGATTAAATACGCGGTTCTGTATATCGTACTGGTGAACGTGCTTGCTATCTTGCTCGCGCTGGTACTCGATATGAAGCTTAAATCGACAACTTGGCTGCGTGCGGCGTTCTTCATCCCGTACATCCTGAGCCTTGTAATCGTAGGCTTCATCTGGAAATTCATCTTCATGCAAGGCTTCGAATCGCTTGGCGCAAGCACAGGCTGGGGCATCTTCAAGCTCAGTTGGCTGGGTGAACCGGGGCTTGCGTTTATCTCTATCCTGCTCGTATCCATCTGGCAGTCGGTCGGCTTCTACCTCGTTATCTATATCGCAGGTTTGCAATCCGTTCCGGATGATCTGAAGGAAGCAGCTACCGTAGACGGAGCCGGCCCAATCCGCCGCTTCTTCAACATTACATTGCCGCTGCTTGCGCCTTCCATTACGATCTCGGTCTTTATGGCGCTGACGAACTCGATCAAAGTATTCGACGTTATTCTGTCGCTGACCGGCGGCGGTCCTGGCGGCACGACTTACAGTATCGCTTATGACATCTACCGCGATACGTTCCAGAACAACCTGTACGGCTATGGTACGGCCAAAGCGCTGATCCTGTTCGTTGCCGTTCTTATCGTAACTATTGTTCAATTGACGATCTTCAAACGCAGGGAGGTTGAGGCATAATGAACCGTCAATCCAAAGCCGGACGCATCATTCTTGAAATTGTTATGGTGCTGTTCTCTCTGTTGTTCCTATATCCGCTGTTCCTTGCCATTAACAACTCCTTCAAGAGCTTTGGCGAGGTAATGACCGACGTTATTGCCCTGCCGCACAAGCTGGCGTTCGGCAACTACTCGCATGTATGGTCCTTTATCAACTATCCGAAGCTGTTCTTGAACAACTTCGTCATTACCGGCGTAGGTCTGATCGGGATCGTATTCGTCTCCTCGATTGCAGCCTATAAGCTGGCGCGTACCAAATCGAGATGGAGCGGATTATTGTATCTGCTGTGCATTATGCCTATGCTTATCCCGTTCCAATCGATCATGCTTACCGTTCTTCAACTGTCGAAGGATCTTCATATTACCGAGAGCACTTGGGGACTTGGCCTTCTGTACTGGGGCTTCGGCGCACCGCTGGCCGTGTTCATCTACCATGGTTTCGTAAAAGGGATCCCGAAAGAAATCGACGAAAGCGCAACGATCGACGGCGCTTCCGGCTTCCGACTCTTCTTCAGCGTCATTTTCCCGCTGCTGAAATCGGTAACGACAACTATCATTATCATCGACGTAATGTGGATGTGGAACGACTTCCTGCTGCCGCTCCTTATGGTTAACGGCTCGCCGGATACGAAGACCCTGACGCTTGCGGCTTACACCTTCGTTGGCCAATATACGTCGGACTGGCAATACGCAATGACCGCTATGGTGATGGCCGTTCTGCCTTCGATCGTCGTATTTATCTTCCTGCAAAAATATATCGTTAAAGGCGTTGTAGCCGGCGCCGTTAAAGGTTAATGATGTTAATGCCCATCTGATCCTTCGCATCCCTGCATGCGGCGGGCCGGGTGGGCATTTTTTACGTCTATCGCCAGTTAAAGTTGGCGATTCGACAGAATCGCTCTTTTTTAGAACGATTATCGTAACTTTCGACAAAAAGTGATACACTATCGATTAGTAAGAATTGGGAAGGAGCATTGCCTACCATTTATGATCTACAAGATCCGGCCGCGCAAAGGTTTTAAGCTGTCCTCTATCATTTCATTTGTCGTTATTCTGTCTGTTCTGATTACAATCTTCATCAGCACCATTATTGGCTATAATACCGAGCGGAAATCGCTCTTCAATAATACAATCGAGCTGAACAGCATTGCTGCGCTGAACTTAAGCAAAACAACGCAGTCGCTTGTTATCTCCATGCAGAAAAGTCTCGAGGTAACCGCGAATTACTTCTCTGATACCGAGCTGAACGATGAGAATGTCTTGTCCCAACTGGATTTCTTCATGGGGACAAGCCCTTACTTCAACTCGCTGACGATTGTGAACAAGAACGGCGTTATTGTCTCTACCTCGCCCAATAACCTGAATCTGATAGGCAGCAAGCCAACCTCGGAAGCGACGACGGAATCGCTCCGGCTGAAGAAGCCGTATATTTCGAAGCCGTTCCATGCCATAACAAACCGCTTGATCGTTATGGTAAGCTCGCCGATCTTCGACCGTAACGGCAATTACAAAGGTTTTGTCGGCGGGTCGATCTACCTGCAGCAGGCGAATATTTTCCGCGATATTCTTGGCGTTCAAGCGAGCACCACTAGCGGCTCCTACTTCTATGTGGTAGACTCCTCCGGCTACCTGATTTATCATCCGGACAAAGACCGCATCTCGGACAATGTGAGCAGCAATCCGGTTGTTCAGAAGCTGATGAAGGGAATGACCGGCGCACAGCGCGTCATTAACTCGCAGGGCCAGAATTTCCTCGCGGGCTTTGCGCCGGTTCCGGCCGCGGGCTGGGGGATCGTCTCGCAAACCCCGCAGGATCATATTACGAATATCTCGGAAAATGTCATCCAGGAGATGATGAAATTCTCGGCGCCGTTCGTGCTGCTGCTCGTCATCCTCTCCTTCTGGCTCTCCCGCAAGCTGGCCCATCCGCTTAACCGGCTGGCTACGTACGCCTCCCGCCTCTCCGGCGGAGACGAGAAGCTGAAGCCGTTGCAGGCGGATGTCAGCTGGAATTATGAGGCGAACCAGCTTGTCGATACGGTAGCCGTGGCTTTCAACAAGCTGCGCGCGCAGAAGGAAGAATTGCATGCCGAAGCGAATACCGATGCGCTCACCGGCCTGACGAACCGCCGGACCATGGGCGCGATCACAACCCTATGGAAGCAGCAGGGCACGCCCTTCTCGGTCATTATTATGGACCTCGACCATTTCAAGAACGTCAATGACCGGCATGGCCATCAGATGGGCGATGAGGTACTGAAGTTTGTGGCAAGCATTATGGTAAGCGAGAAAGGGCCGGACGATTACTGCTGCCGGTTCGGCGGCGAGGAGTTTACGATGCTGCTGCCTCATGCCACCGAGGCTGAGGCCGTTCAGGTGGCGGAACGCATCCGGCTGCGGATCGAGCAGTCCGTTACGCCAATTGGCGAATCGGTGACGATGTCGCTTGGGGTTGCGACCTTCCCCGATGCAGCGGAGGAGGTCGTCGAGCTGTTCAAATACGCCGACCAGGCGCTCTATCAGGCCAAGCGCGACGGCCGCAACCGCACGGTTGCCCACAGCAGCCTGATGATTATGGCGCGAATCTAAGCTCAGGCTGTCCACCTTCAGGTGGGCAGCTTTTTTGTTCGCTTGCCCGGTAACCTTCGCTGCATTGGCCCGCATTCTTCTAACGTTGCACCCTTCCTCATACCTTAACTACAACTAACTTTAAGAGAAGGAGACGGAAGCCTTGAATTATTATATTGATGTTGAGCCGGGCGTTAGTCTGTACGTGGAGGACACTGGCGTGGGGCAGCCGATCCTGTTCGTGCACGGCTATCCGCTGGATCACCGTATGTATGAGTACCAGATCAACGAGCTGCCCAAGTACGGCTACCGCTGCATCCGGATGGATCTCAGGGGCTTTGGCAAATCGGATTCCCCGTGGGAAAGCTACAGCCTGGACCGAATGGCCGATGACGTGCGCTGCATTATCGATACGCTTGGCTTCAAAGAGCTTACCCTTGCCGCGTTCTCGATGGGCGGTGCGGTAGCCGTCCGCTACATGGGGCGGCATGCCGGGCATGGAGTCAGCAAGCTGCTCCTGTTCGCCGCAGCCGCCCCTTATATTACGAAGCAGCCCGGCTTCCCGCAGGGCATGCCGCCCGAAGGACTGGATGCTCTCATCGGTCTCGCGTACCGCGACCGCCCGCTTATGCTGCAGGAATTCGGCAAGCTGTTCTTCCATAACGAACCGTCGCCGGCTTTCCGGCAATGGTTAGACTCCGTGCAGCTAGACCAGTCGCCTCGGGCTATTATCGCCTGCGGATATACGTTAAGGGATGAGAATGTGAAGGCCGATCTGGCACGGATCAAGGTGCCGACGTACATTTTCCACGGGGTGTATGACCGGATTTGTCCGTTCGAGCTGGCCATTATAATGAAGGAAACCATCCCGAACTCCATCCTGCTCCGTTTCGATAACAGCGGGCACGCGATTTTTTACGAGGAGCTGGACCTGTTCAATGCCTGCCTGCTGGAGGCTTTGCGGTATTAATTTTATATCGTTAATTAAGCTTCCGCCTGTTTTAATCCGGAGGCTTTTTCCTTTGGAACAAGCGCCATATTTAATGAGGTTAACGAAGCTGCCGCAAGGACAAAAGTATTGTTTTTCCCTCCGAACATGGAGATTCTGTAAAAATAGGTTTACAATAAAAGAAAAAAACGTACTCTGACGTACTCTTTAGGATGTGACTGACATGACCCAGCCTTACTCGTGGAAACGCAATTTGATCGTTTTATGGATTGGTGTTTTCTTTTGCAGCACGGCCTATTCGGTATCTATTCCGTTCATTCCTCTGTTCCTGCACAATGATCTCGGAGTGAATAGCCATCTGGAAATGTGGTCGGGATTCGCGTTCGGCATTACGTTTCTGGCCAGTGCGCTTATCGCGCCTTATTGGGGATCTCTAGCTGACAAATATGGCCGCAAGCCGATGCTCATTCGTTCGGGCTTCAGCTTAGCGGCACTTTATTTCATTACTTTCTTTATCCATGATCCTTATGTGTTCCTGGTGCTGCGGGTGTTCCAAGGCCTGCTTGCCGGCTATGTGCCAGCCGCTATCGCCCTTGTCGCAACGAATACGCCCGAGGAAAAATCCGGATATGCCCTTGGCATCATGGCTACCTCCGGCGCAACGGGCGGCATTATGGGACCGCTTATTGGCGGTACGGTCAGCCATTATATCGGGAACCGGGAATCTTTTGTTTTCTCCGGCTGTATCGTGCTTGTGGCTGCGCTTATCGCAACCTTCTTCGCCACGGAACATAAATTCAACCGCTCCGGCGTGCGCTCCTCCGTCTTGGACGACCTGAAGCATGCCTCGCATAATAAAGCTTTTCTGACGCTCCTTGGCATGTCCGGACTTGCGATGTTCTCGGTTATGATTCTAGAGCCGCTGCTTACCGTCTATGTACTGCAGTTAGGCACGAATGAACAGGATGCTTCGCTCCAATCCGGGATTGTGTTCTCGGCAGTCGGGATTGCGACCTTAATCGCCGCCCCGCAGTGGGGGAAATTCGGTTCAAAAATCGGCTTCTCCAAGGTGCTCTTTATCGGCCTGCTTGGCGGAGGGATCGGCAACTGCCTGCAGTTCTTCGTCGGGCATATTGCCGAGTTCGGAATTCTGCGCTTCGTATACGGCCTGTTCTTCGCCGGGGTGACCCCGGCTATTAACGCGATGATCGTGAAGTCGACGGAGACAAGCTTCCGCGGACGGGCCTTCAGCTTGAACCAGTCGGCTACCCAGTTCGCCACCATGCTTGGACCTGTTATCGGGGGCGTGCTAGGCGGCATTATCGCGATTAAATGGGTGTTTATTATTAACGGCGTTATGCTGATGATTGCCGCCATTCTGGTAAAGAGACAGCATATGGAGGAAAAAATGGCCGCTTCCAAAGCAGCCGCCGAGCAGTCCTAAGCTACGTTAAGGATAATCTAAAATATTCACCCATCCCGCATATATAATGGTAGAGTGATTGAATCTGCCTATGGAGAGGAATGGTAAGATTGTTCGGAAAAGTAGCTGCCGACATACTCGGCCTCAGCGATATCGGGTCGGTAATCCGGCCGGAGAATTATGATAAGGTGGATTCTGATGATTACGTCATGCACGAAGACGGCGAAAAGATTTATTTTCTGATCAAATCGAAAACCGATGAGTATTGCTTCACGAACTTTGCCCTTATTCATCTGGACGGCACCAGCGCGGTCAGCAAGAAACGGATGCTGCACCGTTACCCGTACGCCACGAATAAGATCAGCAACGTAGCGCTGGAGACAGCCGGCACCGTCGATCTGGACGTTGAGATCAAATTCGCGATTGGCTCCGTACCGTTCTCCATCGACGTGAATAAGAAACATATCGAGCAAGTGAAGGACTTGTATAAATCGCTGTTCAAAATATCCGAGATCCACCACGAGAACGAAATCAGCCTCAGCTTTGCCCGCCAAAGCCTCGAGCTGGCGTCCTCGACGTTAAGCCATGCGCATAAAGGCGACTACGATGTAGCGGAAACGTTCGACAAGCTGAACAAATCCGCATTCAACTGGCTCGAGGGCGCGCAAAAGCAGTACAAAGTCAAAGACTTCGGCGCCATCTTCGATCGTTATATCAATTTATAATGCTAAAAATAAAACGCCGCCCCATGAAGGGCGGCGTTCTTGCGTTTGGCGGGGCGTGTTCTTGCTTGAATGTTACTCTCCGGCAGAACAGAGCGTTGGTCAGGTCAAACGGCTATGCTGCTAGGAAAGGAAGCTCACCGTATATAAATCGCTATTCCTCTCCAGCCGTTACCGGCTTGCTGAAAATACATTGCACAATCTGCAGTATATATGCACATTTGCAGGCCGATAGAGGAGTTACGCTGCACAGAATGCAGGATATTGCGTCAATTCGAGCCGATTGGGGCTATAAATCATTAATATGATGCATTCCGTGCAGTATAGTTCAGGTTACTGGGCCAATGTTCATCTTTATCCTGCATTTCATGCAACGTGGGCGAACGGCGGTGCTTCCATTCTTCATAGTGCAGCTTGAAAGTTCAAGCAACAACTGCTCCTAGCCGCCGCACATGGCTCGCATCGCTAACCGCTGCACCTTGGAGCTGCCGCTAAACCCGCAGCTCCAAATGCCGGATGCGCGAGCTCTCCACTTGAATCGTGGAGTGCTGGATGCCATACCGCTCCTCGATCAGCCCAATCGCCGCTTGCAGCACGCCCTGGCAGTCCGTTCCGTCCGCCACCTGCAAGTGGCAGCTCAAGGAGTCCAGGCCGGAAGTAATCGTCCAAATATGAAGGTCATGCACATCAACGACGCCTTCGATCTCCCCAAGCGCCGCGCGAACCTCCTTCTCGTCCACATTCACCGGAGTGCCCTCCATCAGAATGTGAACGGTATGCTTCAGCACGCTCCAGGCGCTTTTTACAATCAGCAGGGCAACAACCATCGAAATAATCGGATCGGCAATATTCCAATCGAACAGGTAGATCAGAAGCCCCGCGAGCACCGCCCCCACCGAGCCAAGCGCATCGCCCAGCACATGAAGGTAAGCGCTTCGGACGTTCAGGTTGTTATGGACATCCCCTTTGCGAAGCAGAGCCCAGGCGCTGGCGAGGTTGGCAAGTAGGCCAATCGCCGCAATCAGCATCATCGAGCCGCTGGCTACAGTCGGCGGATCGAATAATCGGCCGATCGCTTCCCAAATAATAAAGACGGAGATAACGACAAGCGTAATGCCGTTAAATAAAGCCGCCAAAATTTCAAATCGGTGAAAACCAAACGTACGAACCGCCGAAGCCGGACGCGCCGCGAACCATACGGCCACGAGGCTGAGCACCAAGGCGCTCACGTCGCTCAGCATATGCCCCGAATCGGACAACAGCGCAAGGCTGTTGGTCACCAGTCCCCCGACAAACTCCAATACCATAATGCCTGCGGTAATAATTAACGCAATAAATAATCCGGTCTTGTTGCCCGACATATCAAAATGATGATGATGCCCGTGATGCCCATGGTCATGACCATGATGCCCGTGACTATGACCATGGCTATGGCCATGGTCATGTCCCCCGCTGCAGCTATCCGCGTGCTCCTTACCGGAATACGAATGCTTATGCTCCCCTTCTTGATCGTTATGGTTAAGTTCATGACTCATAAGACTGGCACCTCACTTTATATATATGAACAACTATTCATATGTTTATGATGCCGTAACCGCATTCTTTTGTCAATCCATGGATAAGCATTTCAGCTTCGTTTCGCACAAACCGCCCGGTCTCGGAGTGACCGATGCGGGCGGAATCGTTCGTTGGACTAAGGATTGTTCGTATGCTGCACATTTTGCAGCTTTTGGGACGCCTTGCCTTTGCCATAATGAACCTTGTTTTTCTTCTGCTTGGCTTGCGTGGCATGAACCTTTGCCACAAATTCGCTAGTCGATTCCATGTTCGAATCCCCTCCTTTGCCATTAAGTAGGGTATCCGCGGAGAATTCACCTTATGCGCTCCGTGGTTCGACTGTTACAGCACCTTGGATAAAAAAGCTTTCGTCCGCTCCTGCCGCGGCTCGTCAAACAGCTGCTGCGGCGTCCCTTCTTCCACAATCATGCCCTGTTCCATGAACAGCACCCGATGCCCGACCTCACGTGCAAAGCCCATCTCATGCGTAACGATGACCATCGTCATCCCTTCCGCCGCTAGCTCCTTCATAACGGCGAGCACCTCGCCGACCATCTCCGGATCAAGCGCCGAAGTAGGCTCGTCGAACAGCATAATGCGCGGTTCCATCGCCAGCGCCCTTGCAATCGCAACCCGTTGTGCCTGGCCGCCGGACAACGAGGCGGGGAACTGTCCCGCTTTCTCGCTAAGACCCACCTTGCCAAGCAGCGACAGCGCAAGCTTCTCTGCATGAGCCGGCTCCTGCTTGCGCACCTGCACGGGAGCGAGCGTAATATTGCGCAGCACGTTCAGATGAGGGAACAGATTAAACTGCTGGAACACCATCCCCATACGCGAGCGGATCTCCGTAATGGCTGATCCGGCATCAAGCAAGGAACGGTTCTCAATCCGGATCTCGCCGCCCTCCGGCCTCTCCAGTCCATTCAGGCAGCGGAGCAGCGTGGACTTCCCCGAGCCGGAAGGACCGATAACAACAACAACCTCTCCTGGCGCTACCCGCACGGACACATCCTTCAGGACGGCATTCGCTCCAAAAGACTTATGGACTCCCGTTACTTCAATAATCGGTCCCGCCGTCATCCCGCCACCCCTTTCTTCTCCATCCAGCCCAGCAGTTTGCTGAGCGAGTAGGTCAGAATCAGATAAATAAAGGCGGCCGCCAGATAAGGCTCCCACACGCGCAAATATTGACCGCGCATCACATTGCTCCAGTACATTAATTCCGGTGCGGCAATCAGGGCAACCAGCGAGGAATCCTTGATCAGGACGACAAATTCATTGCCAAAGGCCGGAATCATCCGCCTCACCGCCTGCGGCAGAATAATAAATCGCATCGTCTGCCCGCTTGTCATCCCTAGCGATTGCGCCGCTTCGGTCTGGCCTTTATCAATCGACTGGATGCCCGCCCGGTAAATCTCCGCCGTATAGGCGGCCGAGTTCAAGGCAAGCGCGGTAATCGCGGCAACAATGGCATCGGTATGTCCAATACAAGCGGGCACAAGCCCAAAATGCACGATCAGGATCTGCACATATAACGGCGTACCTCGAAAAAAATGAATATAACCGCTCGTCGGCCAGCTGAGATACCACCTGGACGACATTTTGCCGAAGCTGACGGCCAGCCCCAGAATGGAGCCCAGCACAATCGCCAGCGCGGAGATCCCAATCGTCAGCGCTGCCCCTTTGAGCAATAACGGAATATAGTCGACGATAATATCGAATCGAAAATGCATGCGCTCGTCCTCCCCCAGGTAAGAAAAAAGCATGCGCAACTTGATCCCATTACGCATGCCTTATGCTGCTTACTTCGCGTTTAGCACATTGTCGACGTTCGGCTCTTCCCCGAACCATTTCTTATAAATCTCCGTATACTTGCCGTTCTCGAGCACCGCCTTGATCGCCGGATCCAGCTTCGCCTTCAGCTCGCTGCCTGTCGGAAGCAAAATGCCGTAAAACTCCGAACCAAAGCTCGCCGTATCCATAATCGCCTTCAGCTTGCGCTCCGGATTGTTCTTCATATATTCTCGGACAATCGCGATATCGGCCACAACGGCATCCACCCCGCCCGAATCAAGCTCGAGCATCGCTACCGCATTGCTGTCGAACCGCTTCAGATCGGAATTGTCGTTGCCCATAATGCCTGACATCAACGTATCCGCCGTCGTGGAGCCCTGAACCGCCACCTTCTTGTCTTTCAGGTCGGCCGCACTTGCGACCGTGCTGTCTTCCTTCACCATAATCATATTGGTAGATTCAAAGTAAGGAATGGAGTAGTCATACGACTCTTCCCTCTCCGGCGTTATGGATACGCTCGATATCCCCGCATCGTAGCTTTTGCCGGATTGCACCTCCGTCAGCATGGCGTCCCAGCCGGTATTCGTGATGGTATACTTCAGTCCCGCTTCGTCCATAACCGCCTTCAGAAAATCAACGTCAAAGCCCGTAATCTTATCCTTATCCATAAATTCCATTGGCGCATAAGCCGCGTCGGTCGCGAACTTGTACACCTTCCCGCTGGCACTGCCGCTTGGCTTATCGCCGCTGCTTGCCGTATTGCTGCCGTTTTCCTTGTTAGCCCCGCATGCTGCCATCGTCATGATGAGAATTCCTGCTGCCAGAAGTACCGATAATCGCTTCCCCATGGTCCATTCCACCTCTCTCAACATTGGCCTAGCACAAATTGAGCTGCGCGTGCAATCTATCAATCAGCTAGCAATTCATCAAGATTTTAGCAGGTAAGAACGGTTCTGCGCAATGCTATATGTGAGTTTTTATAACATCAAGGTGAAACGGCTTCACGATCCTTGGCAGGAGGGCGCGTTTCATTCCGGAGAATTCTAAGCCATATTATAAAATACAACTTATAAATCCTTAGAATTTTAAATAACATTGCGCTTAAAAGTCCATATGGGTCAACGCGGTATTCACGCTCATCGCCGCTTTGCTCCCTCCGGCAGCCGCAACAATAAGCTGGGCGGGCGAGATTGTCGCTGCATCGCCGGCCGAGTAGACATGCTCTACCGTTGTTTTTCCGTAATCATCTATCGCCAGACCGCCGCTTTCATTTAATCTGCAGCCTAATTTCTCGGCAATACGGATCGGGAGATACCAATCAGAGGTTACAAAACCTCCCGTACGCGCCACTTCCGTCCCGTCGGCAAAGACGATTTTTTGCAGACGGCCGCTTTTTCCCCTCAGAGAAGCGATTGGCTGCTCGAAGATCCGCACACCCCGGCTCAGTAGCTTCGCACGTTGCTTCGGCTCAAACGTTCCGACCCCATTGGTGCACACAATCAGATCTTTGCTCCAGTTGTACACTGTGGAAGCCATCGAGAAGCGATGGGACTCATTCTCTGATATCACGGCTAGAGGCTGGTCTCTTAGCTCCCATCCGTCGCAGTAAGGACAACTGAACAAGGACGATCCGTAATAATCGGCGACACCCGTTATGTCCGGAAGCTTCTCCTTGAGTCCAAGCGCCAGAATAATCGTCCGTGCCTGATACACCTGACCGGTACTTGCCTGCACGAGAAACAGGGCGTGCCCCCGCTTCACCATATCCACGGCCTTGTTCCGAACCACTTGAACGGAAGGATATTTGCTTATATCTAGATGCGCGGCCCGCCGGAACTCATCGGGCTTCACGCCATCCCTTGTAATAAATCCATGCGATTCACGGGTCACCGCATTTCGCGGCTTGTTATCATCAAACAGCACAACGTGCCGCCTTGCCCTTCCCAGTACAAGCGCCGCATTAAGACCAGCCGGTCCGCCTCCGATTATGGCGCAGTCATACAGCTTCATCTGCTATCACTCCTTAAAAACCTGTATCCCTACCCGCTATTCGTTCAGTATGGCATCTTTGCGCAAAAACAAAACGTTTATCAAAGAACAAAAAAAACGCGATACTTATGAAGTCTTGCTTCACTAAGTACGCGGTTTGTTCGGGATTTATGCTTGGTTAGGGAGAAATGCGGGAAAAAGTTTATCCTCGAATCGGGTGGAGAGTACGACCAGAGTTGAAGAAAATCCGAAGGTATGGCATTTCTCAAGGAAGCTCTCCAAAGTCTCGCTTGTTTCCGTCACGACCTTCAATAAATAATTGTACTCCCCGCTCGTTCGGTAGAAATCCACAATCTCGGGCGCAGCCTCGCTAAAAGCCTCGAATTCTTTGCAGTTATTCGACTTAAACAATACAAACGCCGTTGTATACTTACCAAGCTTGGATAAAGACAGTTCTGCCCGGTAGCCCGTAATGACCCCCTGCTCCTCGAGCTTTCGAAGTCTCTCGGTGACGGCCGGCTGCGACATAGCGATGATGCGGCTCATCTCCGAAATCGTAATCCTGGCGTTATCATGAAGGATCGACAGTATTTTATGATCAATTTGGTCCATGGATGAGATCACCTCTTATTTAAAGGTTTGGGACAGCTATTAACGTAATAATTAAGTTTTCGGGCGTCAAACGCCTTAATCCTCTCATGTAAATTGTAAGCCCATTCCAATAAACTGTCACTAACAACCAATTAGGGAGATGGAAGACGATGACAATGATCTTTAATGAAACAAATAGAACGAATGGATTAAGCTTTTTCACTACGGGAGATAGTGTTCGGATTGCTTATCGAATGGATGGAACAGCCGGCAAGCCGGTACTGATGCTCGCTAACTCCATTGCGACTTCCATGAAGATGTGGGACGGACAGATCGCCCGGTTTAAGGAGCACTTCCGCGTGCTGCGCTATGACTACCGCGGTCACGGCGACTCGGATACTCCAGCCGGACCTTATTCCATGGACCGAATGGGCAGGGATGTCATCGAGCTGCTCGACTCGCTTCAGATCGGCCGCGTCCATTTTCTAGGACTGTCACTTGGCGGTGTCGTCGGGCAATGGCTTGGCATTCACGCTCACGAACGAATCAGCCGGCTGATCTTGAGCAATACCTCGTCCTACCTGGGACCCGCAGAGCAATGGAATGGCTTGATAACATCCGTCCTGCAAGCGGAGAACTTGAATGGCTTCGCGGATATGTTTATCAACAATTGGTTTCCTTCGCCTATGATCGAGTCGGAGAGCGAGATTGTCGCAGCTTTTCACCAGATGGTCCTCACTACACGCGCAGAAGGTATCGGAGGCAGCTGGGCTGCAATCCGCGACATGGATCTGCGCCGGACCGCTGCTCTTATCGGCAGCCCGACTTTAGTCATCGCGGGCCAGCATGATACGGTAACGCTCCCAAGCCACGGCGAATTACTCGCCGAAACGGTGCCAGGTGCAAGGCTTCTTATGCTGCCTGCCATCCACCTCCCCAACGTAGAGTATCCTGATGCGTTTGAGAACGCTGTACTCGACTTTTTGCTATCGGAGTAAGGAGTAAGGCTGCCGTTTTTACGTCAGCCTTATTTGTCATTTCTTTCCTGATACTTAAAAGCCCCAATGCAGATACTTACTTATACAGGATTAACTGACTATCAGGAGGACTCGCATGTTATACATTTTAGGTCTGGCCCTTTTATTTGCTGCCGTCAGTATCCTTCTTCTTCGTCTGGCCGGACGAAAATCGATTTCTCAAATGACCATGCCCCAGCTGGGAATATTGCTAACCGTAGGTGCAATTATGGGCTCGGAGGTAAGCGGCAAAGGAGCTTTAAAGACGATTGTGGCAGCCGCAGTGTTTATTGCCGTTCTTGTAGGGGTTGAATGGCTGACAACCAAATCGAATACTGCCGAACGCCTGTTAAAGGGAGTTGCCATTCCCGTTATCGAGAATGGTGAAATGAAGATAGAAAATCTGAGGAAGCTGCGCATATCCGTAGATGATCTGGAGAAACGACTGCGCATGATCGGAGTCTCCGCTTTCCAAGATGTAAAATCCGCGACAATCGAAGTTAATGGCGAGCTTGGTTATGAACTCTTTCCTCATGCAAAGCCGGTAACGATAAGAGACCTCGAAACGCTATTGAAATCCTATTTCCCGCTAGCCAATGCATCCCACACCGTAACTTCCGACAGCCGCAATATATTCTCTGAAGTCCGTGAGCCCCATAAGAGTGAAGTTCCTACTCAGCTTCAGTAGAAGAAAAAGCGGATCTTTTCGAACAAGTAAGGACTGCCTATGAACGGCAGCCCTTACTTGGTCTATTTGATTTTAAGATCAATGTCCCCATGAATCCGGGTCGGGTAATCTTGAATGAAGAGCGTAAGCGGGCTTTGGTAGTTTTCCTTCGGAATGTAGAATCGGTACTCATCGCCGGATGATCCCGTTCTATCCGAATCGAAGAATTGGCCGGAGGCATCTTTGTACGACATCTTAAATAAGCTATACGCTCTGGCCTGATCCAGCGGATCCTCATTTTTCAGTCCGAAAACAATCCAATCTTGCCCTTGTTCATCACTCGCGCCAACATCTTTTATAGTAAGCAAGCTGTCCGGCCCGGCAAGCAGTTGTTTGCGATTGAGGTCCACCTTCACCTCCAGCTTATCTTTATCCAGTGCCCGAATACTGCTCGCCCGAGATAGAGATGCTCGGGCTTACGGAAGTAATTGCTCTGGAAGTAGAGTATTTGACTGTTCTCGCTTATATTCGAGCCGGTTACGCCATTTGAAATGGTGCCGAAGGTTTCTCCTTTCTCATCCTCAAGCCTAAGATCATCGAAGTAAAACAGCTTCTTCGTATTAGCCGCATCGTAAGCTACTTCAAGTTCAATTCTAGTCGGATGCACGGTCATTTTCCCAAAAGTAATCTGTTGCCCCTCAACCCTAACGGTCTGATTGATTTCATAAGTTTCCTTCATCCCCTCAAATTTTGCTTTATCTACAGGGATGCTGAAATTCCACTCCGTATTCTTTGTAGCTGTCTCGGTAACCTTATTGATTCCAAGCTTCAAATTCAGTGTATCCGGGAATTCTCCCGCATCATTAGGATAAAAGTCTATCGTTCCCTGTATGTTCTTCCAGTCATCATTAACTGCAGAGAATCCATGCGAGATGGAGATGTCCTTATTATTCGGCAATGCTACTTTTTGAAGATTAACAACACTCTTCTGCCCATCCACATTCTCTAGCGTATAGAACACAATGATCCTCGATTCGTCGGCGATAATACCGTCAATCGTCATCTTTATGCCATCCTGCACATTCGATAAACCTATGGGCTGCATAAAGTCATTATTAATCGCTAGTTCAAGGCCTTTATCATAATGAATGAGCTCGACTAGCGGCTTGAGCCCAGGTATCTCCCCCACATAAGCGGCTACTTCAGGAGAGAAGCGGACGGAAGCAACCGATACGACAAGCAAGAGACAAGCGGTATAAGCAGCCACTCTGGAAAACACTCTGCGTCTTCTGCGTTGCCGGCCGGCCCTTATGCCGCTCCATATTTTCGCGTCAATTTCGGACGGAATAGGAATGTCCTCCATATACTCCTTCATCGCTTCCAGCTCAGGAAGCTCGCGTGCTTGTTCATCCCGATACTCATCCATTCGGCTCCCCCTCCTTCCCCAACCGTTGCCGCAACCCGCCTAGCGCTTTATGCAGCCAGGTTTTTATCGTGCCTTCCGGCTTCTGCAGCGTTCTTGCAATCTCCGTAATGGTAAGGTCATGATAATACTTCAGCTGAATCACTTTCTGATAGTTCGCATCCAGCTGCTCCACCGCCGACTCGAGCATAACCCGCTCCAGCAGGGCCGACTCGCCGCTTGTTGCGTGCGGATCAAGCGCAGCGGCAGCTGCTTGCTGTCCGTCCGCTCTTCGTGCCTTCCGCTTCGCTTCGTCCGCGCAATAATTCATCAGAATCCGGATCAGCCAGCTGCCGAAAAACTCCGGCTCCTTCAGCTTGTGAATCTGCATATAGGCGCGGCAGGTCGCTTCCTGCACGGCCTCAAGGGCATCGGTTTCGTTTTTCAAATACGAATAAGCAATCCGGTACATTTTTTCTTTGTGCTGCGTTATGAGACTATAAAAGGCAGCATCGTCGCCACGTTTCGCTGCGGCTACCAGTAATTCGTTTCCCACACGCTTCCTCCCCTGCCATTTTGCATATCTATTTATTAGACTCCCGGGAGGAGCAAACGGTTTTAGCAAAAATAAAATAAGCAGACGAATTCGCCTGCTTAATCAACCAGCTTCATAAAGGACTGTACATGTTTCTTTAGTTGCTCGAGTTCTTCACTGGACAGCTGGTCTCCCCGGAAGTTCTCGGCATCTTCGTCGGGGATCAGAATCGTTGACGGCTCATGAAGCTCTTCCGTTCGATGAAATCCATCCTTCGTATCAAGTACGTTCGACTTATAGCCCTGTTCATGGGTAATGACTGTTTTTATGTATTTGCCTCCCGTATCATAGAAGTCTTCAACGGACTTCAGCTCTACCTTCGTATAATTCTTGTCTTGCTTTGACGTAATGATCGAATTCACTTTCTTAAATCCCGCTGGTTCATACATCCCTTCCGCATTCTGTTCCATGACCTCAATTCCGAAAGCTTCAACATGCTGAACCTCTTCAGCCTGGGTGCAAGCGCTCAGCAAGAGAATGAAAAGCGAACAAATACATATCGATAAGAACCTGCCCATTAATCCCACCTCCTGATCTTACTAACGAATCGTAACATCCAGAAGTTTCTAATTATATAGGGAAAATGGTTCAAGTTTCCGGGTACGCGGATTATTCCAAACCTTTAATATACCAGGCGTCGCATGCAAAATGCTCCGATCCGGCAAGCGGCGCAGACTGCGACTCGAAGCCATGCTTGGCGTAGAAGCGGTTAGCGGCATGCATATTTTGCAGCGTTTCGAGATAGCACTGTTTATAATGAAGCCGGGCAAAAGCTAACGCCGTATCGAGCAGCTTTACCGCCATGCCTGTACCGCGTACCGCCGGGAAAAGATACATTTTCTGCAGCTCGCATACTTCCTCCGAGTCAGCAAACGGCGCAATTCCGCAGCCGCCAACAACCTCTCCATCCTGCTCGATAACCCAATAGGCCCGGCCTTCGCGATTATAATAGTCGGACAGACGGCTCAGGCTCTCGTCAGCCCATGCCAGCCCTTCCCGATTGCCTCCGAATTCGATCAGACATTCTCTGATTACGCGTTCAATTGCTGCGTTGTCTTTCTCCTGAAGCTCTCTGATAATCATGATGATAACCTCCGTTTCCGTACCTATTATAATCCGAAAATAGAACAGAGAAAAACCGCGCAACAGAGAGTATCTCCATTACGCGGTTCTTCTAGTTCAGCAAAAAATTATTTGCCTACGATTGCATTAAGCTGTGCACGGCCTGCGACGATCTCTTGTTGATAACGATCTTGCATCGGTTCAAGGATCGAAGGCTCGCCGCCAAGAGCAACGATTTGCGCTGCGGCATTATCCATGATCACTTTGTACTGACTTGTGCAGCTGTTGAATGCAGCCGTACCTGTTTTGTACAGTTCCGTTTTTTCATGCGTCGACGTTAACGTCGTGAACTCCACAGCAATATCCGTCAGGCCGGCTTGGCACTGGTTGCGCAGCTGGAACAGCTTCGCGGAAGTGTCATTGTACACCTGTTGGATTTGTTTCTCGTTATTGCCGTTGTTGCCGTTGTTGCCGTTGTTGCCGTTGTTGCCGTTGTTGCCGTTGTTGCCGTTGTTGCCGTTGTTGCCGTTGTTGCCGTTGTTGCCGTTGTTGCCGTTGTTGCCATTATTGCCATTACCGTTGTTGCCGTGGTTGCCGTTGTTGCCATTATTGCCATTGCCATTGCCATTACCGTTGTTGCCGTGGTTGCCGTTGCCATTACCGTTGTTGCCGTTGTTGCCATTGCCATTACCGTTGTTGCCGTTGTTGCCATTGCCGTTACCGTTGTTGCCGTTGTTGCCATTGCCGTTACCGTTGTTGCCGTTGTTGCCTTTGCCATTATTGTCTTTGCCGTTCTGAATGCTCTCTACAGCCTTTTGCACTTCCTGCGCAAAATTCTGAATCACCTTCTGAATGAACGTATTGGCAAGCGGCTGGAACGTCGATTGCGAGAAAAAGCTCGACAATGACGATCCCGTTGTAACGGCAGCTGTTGTTGTTTTGGATGCGGCTGCTGCGCTCGACGCGTTAACGATAAGCGCCGGCACAAGCAATGCCGTAGCAGCCAGCGTTATCAGCGCCCGGAATTTCTTTTTCATACCTTCCTCCTCCTGCATTTCCTGCAATTTCGTTTTATAAGGTAAATCCGCACTTCACATCCGCCCGGCCGAAGCGGACCTTCTTTCAAGTGCTCACCCCCTTTCGAGATCAGGATTTGCAGTCGCTTGCCTCCTACAAATTCACGGATTTGCGTTCCGCCTCAAGGCGATTCACCGGACGACGTCCTACCGAGTAGTAGACAAAACCGTGCTGCTCCATGACCTTCGGATCAAAGCTGTTGCGTCCGTCAATCATGATTGGCTGCTTCATCCGGTCTCGGACTTGTGCCAGATCCATCGTCAGCACTTCATTCCATTCGGTCAAAATCACACAGGCGTCGCAGCCTGCTGCCGCAAGCTCCGCCGACTCCAGATAAGCGACCTCCGCAGGCAGCTGTTTCTTAGCCGCTTCGGCTGCAATCGGATCAAACGCGCGAACAACCGCGCCTTGCTTCAGCAGCTCCGGAATAATGCTTAAGGACGGCGCTTCGCGCATGTCGTCCGTGTTAGGCTTGAATGCCAGGCCCAGCACGGCAATCTGCTTGCCCGCAAGTCCGCCAAGCGTCTCGCGAAGCTTGTCCATGACGACAAAGCGCTGGCGATGGTTTGTTTTGATAACCGATTTCAGCAGTTCGAAATCATACCCCGACTTGTCCGCGATATGCGCTAAGGCATAAGTGTCTTTCGGGAAGCAGGAGCCGCCGTAGCCGATGCCGGCCTGGAGGAACTTTTCGCCAATCCGGCTGTCCATGCCCATGCCTTTGGCTACGTCTTCCACGTCGGCGCCGACTTTTTCGCAGATGTTGGCGATGGCGTTGATGAACGAAATTTTCGTTGCGAGGAACGTGTTCGCCGCGTATTTGATCATCTCCGCGCTTTCCAGATCCGTCTTGAAGATCCGCGTGTTAAAAGGCGCATGCAGCTGCGCGATCTGCTCCGCCGCCTCCGCGTTGTCCGAGCCGATAATGGCGCGGTCCATGTTCATGCAGTCCGACAGCGCCGTACCTTCACGGAGGAACTCCGGATTGGACACGACGTCAAAGCTTGTCCAAGGGTATTTCTTATTCGCCTGAACAACCTCGCGCACGAGCTCGCCTGTGCCAACGGGCACGGTGCTTTTGTTCACGATGATTTTGTGGCCGTTCAGATGCTCGCCGATTTTCTTCGCCGCCGACATCACGTAACGCATATCCGCTTCGCCCGTTTCCGACATCGGCGTGCCAACCGCGATATAGACGATGTCCGAAGCTTCGATCGCTTCGCCTACTTCGGTTGTGAAGAGTAGGCGGCCTTCGCTCTTGTTGCGAAGCGCCATTTCTTCGAGACCCGGCTCATAGATCGGAATGACGCCGCTATTGAGCAGATCGATTTTGCGCTGATCGACGTCGCAGCAGATAACCCGGTTGCCTACCTCGGCAAAGCAAGTACCCGAAACAAGACCGACATAACCCGTACCGATTACTGTAATTTTCCGCATGTTAGTTCGCCGCCTTCGTAATAAAATGCTTCTCGTACACTTGCTGCAGGTAGCCCAGCACATCCTTCTGCAGATCGTCACGCTGCAGCGCGAAGTCGAGTTGCGCTTTGATAAAACCAAACTTGTCGCCTACGTCGTAACGGACGCCTTCAAAGTTGTAAGCAAGCACGTTGCGCTGGTCGTTCAGCTTCTTGATCGCATCGGTCAGCTGAATTTCGTCGCCCGCGCCCGGGGATTGATGCTCGAGAATATCGAAAATCTCCGGCGACAGCACGTAACGGCCCATAATCGCGTAGTTGGAAGGAGCAGCTTTTTTCGAAGGCTTCTCCACCAGACCGTCCAGGAAAAAGACCGACGGCTCGATCGACGATCCGCGAGGCGCGATAATGCCGTATTTGGATACATCCTCGTCGGCTACGCGCTGCACGCCAACAACCGAGGACTGATAGCGGTCATAGACACGGATCAGCTGGCTGAGGCAAGGGTCCTCGGACTGTACGATGTCGTCGCCAAGCAGTACGGCAAACGGCTCGTTGCCCACAAAGCTGCGTGCGCACCAGATCGCGTGGCCAAGGCCTTTAGGCTCTTTTTGACGGGTGTAGTGAATGTTCGCCATATCGGAGATACCGCGGATTTGCTCAAGCTCCTTCGTCTTGCCTTTCTTGGCAAGCATGTCCTCAAGCTCGTACGACTTGTCAAAATGGTCCTCAATCGCCCGCTTGCCGCGGCCGCTGATGATCAGAATGTCTTCGATGCCGGAAGCAATCGCTTCTTCAATAATGTATTGGATAGTCGGCTTGTCCACGATCGGCAGCATTTCCTTCGGCTGAGCTTTTGTTGCAGGCAGGAATCGGGTGCCGAGACCGGCAGCTGGAATTATCGCTTTACGCACTTTCATGAGACATCCTCCTCGATTTCATTTGAATGGTTTGCTTGATGCAGGTGATCACGCGGTCTTGCTCTTCCCACGTGAGACTGGAGCCTGACGGCAGGCAGATGCCTTGCTCGAACAGCGTGTCGGATACGCTGCTGCCCGGCTCATGCGGGAAGTAAGGATAATATTGCAAAAGCGGCTGGCGGTGCATCGGCTTCCATACCGGGCGCGCTTCGATATTGGCTTCGGTGAGCCGTTCCAGCAGATCGGCCGGCGTGCAGCCGGTAATAATCGGATCGATCGTCATCGTCGTCAGCCAGCGGGTAGCGTAGCCATATTCCGCTTCCGGCATCATGTTGATGCCTTCGATGTCGGCAAAAGCCCGCTTGTACCGGTCGAACACCGCGCGCCTGGCAGCTACCCGGTCGTCGAGCAGCTCCAGTTGTCCGCGGCCTATACCCGCGAGCACGTTGCTCAAACGGTAGTTGTAGCCAAGCTCGGCATGCTCGTAATGCGGCTGCGGCTCGCGAGCTTGCGTCGCCCAGAAGCGCGCCTTCGACAGCGCCGCGGTATCGTCGGAGACCAGCATGCCACCGCCGGAGGTGGTAATGATTTTGTTGCCGTTAAAGGAGTAGATCCCGAATTTGCCATGGGTACCGCTGGATTGGCCTTTGTACGTGGTGCCTAGGGATTCGGCGGCGTCTTCAATGACCGGCACGCGGTATTTGGCGCAGATCTCATTGATAGCGTCCATGTCGGCGTTTTGCCCGTACAGGTGGACAACGATAACCGCTCTTGGCAGCTGCCTGTTGCGATGCGCTTCCTCGAAAGCGCGTTCGAGCGCCTGCGGCGACATCGTCCAGGTCTCGGCGTCGCAGTCGATGAAGACCGGCACGCCGCCTTCGTACAGCACCGGATTCACGCTTGCGATAAACGTAAGCGAGGAGACGAAAACGCGGTCGCCGCGTCCAACTCCCAGCAGCTTAAGCGCCATATGGATGGCCGCGGTGCCGGAGGACAGCGCAACTGCCCCCTTCGCTCCTACCTTCTCGGCCAGCTCTCGTTCGAACTGGTCGACATTGGGACCAAGCGGCGCGATCCAGTTCGTGCGGAAGGCTAGCTCTACGTATTCGCGCTCCCGCGTTCCCAAATGCGGCGGGGATAAATAGATTCGACTGTTGTTCACGTCGCGATCAGCTCCTCTTGTGCTGCCCGCCTCTGTCAGGGCGGGCTATGTGGTGCGCGCGGCGAGCGTTGGCAACGCCGCGCGCTTGGTTTTGGTTTGCCGCGCCGCCAGCAGCGAGGCTGCGGCGCGGGTTTTGCCTTGTTGTAAGCGGCCTTTGGCGCTTACAGGGTCTGGTTTGCCGCGGCAGCGAGGGCCGTAAGCTCCAAAAGGAGCTTACGAGGACCCGGCGCTGCGCGCTTGATGGTGGTGAAAGGCGGTTTCCAGCCTTTCGGCGACCGAATTCCCCCGCAGCGATACATGAAAGGCTGTTTTTGACCTTTCAGCGGAACCACTGCAGAAGCCGGCCTTGTAAGGGGGGGCCGCCTTACACGCGTGACCTTTGCGATAGCGGCGGTTACTTTAAGGCTGTTTTTAGCCCTACGCAACCCATTTTCGCCCGCGGCGAGCCTGGTTCCAGCATCGCAAGGCGGGCTTCCGCCTTACAATGCCTCACTCGCGCTGCCTTACAGCGCCTTTTCCACGCTGAGGCGTGGCGGCACGATCCGTGCCGGGACGCCCACGGCGGTTTTTCCGCCGGGAATATCCCGGACGGCGACGCCGCCCGCGCCAAGCACGGACCAGCTGCCGACGCGGATGCGCGGGATGAGCACCGCGCCGCTGCCGATATGCGCGCCTTCCTCGGCGGAGGCGGCGCCGGCCATGGTCGCGTTCGGCGATACATGCGCGAACGGACCGACCAGCGCGTCATGCTCGACGACCGCGCCGGAGTTAATGATGGCGTGCGCGCCAACTACGGCGCCCGGGCCAATGACTGCGCCGGGCATCACCACGGCGCCAAGCCCGATACGTGCATCCTCTGCAACAACGGCCGCGGGATGCACAAGCACTGCGTAAGAGGACTCAGGCAGAGAAAGCATCTCAACGATGGCCCGTCTCGTCCGGTTGTCGCCGATGCCGATCACCACGTGCATGCCCGGCTCATCCGCGAGAAAATGCTTCAGCGTCGCGATTGGACCATACGGCAGGCCGCCCCGCAGCTCGACGCCGGAGAAGCGGTCGTCAAGGACAGCCGCCAATCGGTAAGTCTTCGATACGCGGGCGATATCCATCAGCACCCGGCCATGTCCACCCATACCCACAACGATGAGAGGGCGTCTTGCAGGCTCCTCCATTACCCGGTATTGCTCCGTATGACCGCTAATCATGATGCATTCCCCATTTCTCTGCTTCCTGTAAATTTTTGAACGGTGGCCTGACCCGCGCTCGAAATTCCGTCACGCTTCAGCACCTTTCCCACAGTCCGTACCAATATGCGAAAATCAAACCAGATGCTCCGACGCTCCACGTACACGAGATCAAGCTTGAACTTGTCCTCCCAGGAGACGGCATTTCTTCCGTTCACCTGCGCCCAGCCCGTAATGCCCGGACGGACATCGTGACGATGCGCTTGCTCTTCTGTATAAAGCGGGAGATATTCCATCAATAGAGGCCGAGGCCCCACCAGACTCATATCCCCGCGAATCACGTTAAATAATTGTGGAAGCTCGTCCAGACTCAGCTTACGGAGCAGCTTGCCGAAGGACGTCAGCCGCGCTTCGTCCGGCAGCGGCTGACCGAAACGGTCGTACGCATCCCGCATCGTGCGGAACTTCAGTACATAGAACGGATTGCCGTACCTGCCCGGACGCTGCTGCTTGAACAATACCGGCGAGCCCAGCTTCAGCTTCACCAGCAGGGCAACGATCAGCATCACCGGCGACAGCAGCAGCGCAGCCGGTACGCTCGCTACCAGATCGAACAGCCGCTTGCCAAAGGCATTCAGCCTGGCTCCTAGTCCGCGGCTCCGATCCACTTGGGCCTTCGTACTGCGATACAGACGCATCAGACGCTCGACGACCCGGGCTTCCGTAAACGCCGCTTCAATCCGCCGCCGTCCCGCATCGCCCATCCACTTCCTTGCCTCCGGCGTGTTCATCATCGCCGCAAGCGCTTCGCCCAGCTGCATCGAATCCCGGTACTTAACGAGTAATCCGGTCTCGGCATGCGCTACCAGCTCTCGCGTGCCCAGTACTTTCGTGGCAACAACCGGCTTGCTAAGCGCCATCGCCTCCATCAGGGAGCGCGGGATGCCTTCTTTTTCCGAGGTCAGCGTTACGGCATCGGCCATGACCAGCCAAGGAATAATCGAGGACTGCTGTCCGACGAAAAGTACATCGTCCTCGAGGCCGCTCATTTCCGCCTGAAGCTTAATCTCCGTCTCGAGCGGTCCTTGTCCGGCTAGTACCGTTACCCAATTCAGGGCTCCAACCCGTTTGAGCTCCGATAAAGCATCAAGCAGCAGGCTGTGATCCTTCACCGGTTCAAAACGCGCCGCCATAAACAGCACCTTTTCCTCCCGGTCAATTCCATGCTTCCTGCGAAGCGCCGCCGTCTGCTCCGGCGTTACCGCACGGGCCAGATCGTCCAAATGCTTAAGGTCTACCCCGTTGCCTTCCACAAACACCGGCCGCCAAGGCGCCAGCTTGCGAAGCACGCCGGCATCCTCCTCGTTCTGCGACGCTATCGCATCGCTGCATAACGCGCCAAACTTCTCTAGCATTTTGTATAACCAATACGTCTTCTTCGGCTGCCCTTCATAGAACGGCAATCCGTGGCTCGTATGAATAACGACCGGAACCCTCGCCAGCTTCGCCGCAATCCGTCCGATCAGGCCGGCTTTGGCCGTGTGGGTATGCACAATGTCATACCGCTCCCGGCGGAACAGCTTGTACATCGCAAGAATCGACCGCAGGTCGGCAACCGGTTGAATGGACCGCGCCATCGGCAGCAGCTTCCATTCGAACGGATAGGCTTTTTCCTTCATCAGCTCCGCATCTACACCCTCTGGAGAGGAGATAAAGGTTACCTCTACGCCTTCCTGCTGCTGAAGCAGCCGAAGCTTGTCGCCCATAATTTTGTGGCTGATGCCGGAGGTGCAGATATGGGCTATTTTTTGATTCATTGTCCCGCCGCCTTTACCGCCGTCTGCAGATCTGCTTGGGCGCCGTAGTACGATTTGTACCACTCGGCAAAACGTCCGATGCCTTCCTCAATCGTTGTCTCCGGACGGAAATCCACATCGGCCATCAATCCGTCGATGTCCGCGTAGGTCGCCGTGACGTCGCCCGGCTGCATCGGCTTGAACTCCATAACCGCTTTGCGCCCCAGCTTGTCCTCGATCGTGTTGATGAACGCCATAAGCTCAACCGGCTTGTTATTGCCGATGTTGTATACCTTGTAAGGCGCATAGCTTGTGCCCGGATCTGGATCGACGCGATCCCACTCCGCGTTCGGCTGCGGCGCGCGCTCGAGCAGACGGTAAATGCCCTCCACAATGTCGTCGATATACGTAAAATCGCGCTGCATTTTGCCTTCGTTAAACACCTGAATCGGCTGTCCAGCCATAATTTTCTGCGTAAAGCTGAAGTACGCCATATCCGGCCGGCCCCATGGACCGTATACGGTGAAGAACCGGAGTCCCGTCGTTGGCAGGTTATATAAATGGCTGTAGGCATGCGCCATCAGCTCGTTGGATTTTTTCGTTGCCGCATACAGGCTGACCGGATGGTCCACATTGTCGCTGACCGAGAACGGCATGCTGACGTTGGCGCCGTACACGGAACTGGAGGAAGCGTAGACCAGATGCTTGATGCCCGCCTGGCGCGAAGCCTCCAGCACATGGCCGAAGCCCTGCAGGTTCGTCTCCAGATAAGCAAAAGGATTCGTGAGGCTGTAACGCACACCCGCCTGAGCTGCCAAGTGGACGATCGTCGTCACGCCTTCCTCCCGGATCAATGCCAGCAGACCTTCGTAATCCGCCAAATCCTGCTCGGCTCCCTTGAAGGACGGCGAAGCGACCAGCTGCGACCAGCGGTCCCGCTTCAGCTGCACATCGTAGTAATCGTTGAAATTGTCCAGCCCTACGACGCGCTTGCCTTCCTTCAGCAGTCTCGCGCTCAAATGGAAGCCGATAAATCCGGCTGCTCCCGTCACCAAAATCGTCATATAGCCCCCACCCTTTCTCTGCTCTCGCTTGTGCTTGTGCTTGTGCTTGTGCTTGTTGTTTCACTGCTTGTATAGGTCTCGTTTTGCTCCGTTTTGTCTGTAAGAACTTGTTCTGAAGCGGCCGCGGCTTCTGCTACCGAATCCTTCAAAGCCCCTTGCCTCACCATATCGCCAAAAGACTGCCAGAACGCCTGTCGCTTCGCATCAAGCCGCTGCTTCGTGAATTGCTTCGACTTGCCGAAATTCTGCTCTGCCTGCTCCTTCAGCCATTTGCGGTCAAACGTCGCTCGTTTGATCTGCTCGGACAACTGGCCGACTTGGCCCGGACGATGCAGGCAGCTCTCGTGGATCAACTCCGGGATACCGCCTGCCGTAGATCCAAGCACCGGGCATCCCCGGCTCATCGCTTCAATCGTGGCCCGCGGCAGTCCTTCCTGGTAGCTTGGCTGCAGATACAGATCGATGCCGTCCAGCCATTCGAATACAGCCCCGCCGCTTGGCAGCACGCCTTCGAAAGAGACCATGCTTCCGATGCCCAGCTTTTCGGCCATAGCCTGCCAGCGTACCGGGTCCCCGTCGCCAAGCACGCGGAACTTGGCTGAAGGCAGCTGCTCCTTCGCTTTGGCAATGGCGCGAAGGGCGATGTCGATCCCTTTCGTGCGTCCGTTCAGCGAGCCGATCAGCCCAATCGTCATCGGCGAATCCGGGCTCATTGCCTGCAGGCGCTCCAATCGGCGTGTCAGCACTTCGTCGCCCGGCTCCGGAATTTCCACATTGGAGCAGGATTCCGTCTTGCCGCCGATATTCGGGTAACGCTGCTGCAGGAACCGCTCGGTTACATACAGCGCATAAGGCGCATCCTTCACGATCGCCCGTGTCTGGTTGAGCGAGAACGGCGCGTACAGCTTGCCCTGCAGATTGCCGTAATTCCATAGTCCGTCCCAAGCGCAGGCTACGACTTCAACCGCGTAAGGCTTGCCCATTTGTCGCGCAACCCGGATCGCTTCGGCGCCGATTTCGCTTGGCACGCGCGCGATAACGGCGTCAGCCTTGCCGATCGCCTCCTGCAGAAGCTGTTCGATGTAGCCCCGCTTCGTCATTTTATTGACCGGATTACTCAGTGACGGAAGTACAAGGAAATCCACATTGGGTCCGCTCGACAGCGTCTTGCCCGCCATATCTTCATCCGAGGATGCCTTCTTGCCCCGGGCTGCAACCGTAATCTGGTCGAATACGCCTAGATACCGTTCCCACACCGCATAAGGCAGCTTGCCGCCGGAGAAAAATTTCCCCGATTCGTTAAAATAAAACGTATGGTCATGTGCCCACAGCACCTTCATGTCTTTCCCTCCTTCTGTTTCTATTGCCCAGCGGCGGCGGTTTTTCCCGCCTCGGGCGTGTTCCACATTAACCTAAGGTCCCTCAGGGACCTTAATGACCCTAACCAGCTGCTACTTTCGCAGCTTAAGGTCCCTTAAGGACCTTAAATACTCCACGACTATCGCTTTCCGCCGATTTTTGCGCCTTCTCCCACGCCATAAGGTCCCTCAGGGACCTTAACGACCCTAACCAGCTGCTACTTCCGCAGCTTAAGGTCCCTTAAGGACCTTAAATACCCCATGACTGCCGCTTTCCGCTGGCATTTGCGCTTTCTCCCACGCCCTAAGGTCCCTCAGGAACCTTAACGACCCTAACCAGCTGCTTCTTCCGCAGCTTAAGGTCCCTTAAGGACCTTAAATACCCCATGACTGCAGCTTTCCGCCGGCATTTGCGCCTTCTCCCTACGCACCTTCCGGCGCGGGAGACGTTCCCGCCCCGATGCTTTTCACGGCGCGTGCCGGAACGCCCGCTGCCAACATGCCGGCGGCAACCGGCTTGTTCACTACGGCGCCCGCGGCGATAACCGAACGGGCCCCAATCTCGACGCCGGCCAGGATACGCACGCCGCAGCCGACCCATACATCGCGGCCGATCCGGATAGCCGAACCCATGACCGGGTTGTCGCGGATCGGAAGCGACGGATCGTTCCAGGTATGCTGGAACGAAACAACCGACGATTGATGCGCGATGGATACTTCGTCCTCGATGATCAGCCCGCCGTAAGCATCGATGTAGCATTGCTTATGAATGCTTACATTCGAGCCAATGACCAGCCGCTCCGGATAACGGAGCTCCACCGAGCGTCCGATCAACACGTTGTCGCCGCAGCGCTTCGCCATTCTTCTCAGCAGGACGTACCGCATAGCGACGCCCGGCAAATCCGGCAGCCAGTCGCTTAGCACCCACATCCACTGCAGCAGCGGCCTTGGCACCGGCTTCAGCATGGCCTCCGCTATACGCAGCAGGCCGCGGAAGCGGCCGAACTGGTCGCGGCCTCTTTTTTTCGTCTTATGGACCGCGCTCCGTTCCAATCGATCTCCCGTCCATTCACCTGCCCTACGTCGTTGTTCTTGTTCCGCCATGTCCTTGCGCCCCCTTTCCGCCGGCAAGCCTTCCATGCCAAGCAGGTGCAGCCGCACCTCCAGCCGGCACGCGAGCAGCTTCTTGCTGCTTCAACTCGCGGTCTTGTTCAGCCTTTAAAGACTGAATTTTCCGATGTTTCAGAATAAAGATTTTGCGGCACCACATAATGGCGTAGGCTGCAATCGTATAAAGAATCGGCAGGACCGGCAGCTTCTTGCGCACCATGTTGTCCCCTATCGTCCCGACGCCATAGTCCAGTTCTCGGCCCGTAATCGTGACATAACCGACCAGTACCAGCGTGCAAGCGTAGGTGAAGATAAGCGCCGCTGCCATCAGGTAAAACTTTCTCGTCTCCTTGTAGACGATCGCCTGATAGACCGAGATCATAAGGATAATGCCCATAAACACCGCTTCCAGCGTCCGAAGCAGCAGCTCCGGCTCCCAGTTGCTGAATTTGATCGGATTCGGACTGAGGAACAGAAAGATCGACAGCATCGTGGCGTTGATAATACCCAGCGGACCAATCATCATAAACAGAAGACCTGTCGCCCCAATCATGACGCAGACCGCAGTGCGGACCTTTTGGGTATACAAGAAGTAAAAGCTCAGCGTATAAATAATCGCGTAATCCCTAAGCCCCGTCGCGTACAGGATGACAATGATGAACAGCAGCCATCTCTTGCGGACCAATAGCAATGCCCCGAGCAGCCCCAGCCATACGCAGGTAATGTCTTTTGCGAACAAGGAGGACATGTACATCAGCGACGGACTAAGCATTAATCCAATCACCGAGACGATAACAAAAGGCTGCTTCGCGTTCTCCGGATCCGGAAGCTCGTACCCGAAGCGGCTTGCGTTCAGCTTGTACGTGCTATTAACGATCAGAATGAGCAGCACCGTGTTGAACAAAATAATCGCCAGCGGATCATCCAGCTCCAGCCATTTGAAGAACGGCATATACAGCAGGCCAAATACCGGGTACGCGGAAACATTCATCCAACTGGTCTGAATCTGCTCCATGGCATACGGCATAAATTGCGACAGCTTCTCGAAGGTTGTCACCTGCTCGTAGTAGTGGATCTCGTCCGGCCCGGCCAGCGGATTGACGGTTGCCGCATAGATGGCTTTACCCGCCAGCGTAACCGTAAAGCTCGCCATCAGCAGCACCGGCGCATTCGGCCAGCGCATGAGCACGAAGAACGGCAGCAGCAGTCCGCTGTAAAGAATAAGCGATAGCCTTTCATCCGCGGCAAAAGCCCACTTCGCCGTCAGTATCAGCAGAACGGAATAACCGACCAGCATGATTTTCCGCGTATCGACTAAACGGTCAGCCTGCATAGAGACGCTCCAGCTTTTCCGCGCTTACGCGGATATCGTAGCCGCGCTCGCCCAGCGCTGCCGCTCTTTCCTGCCATTCCCCGCCGCCTCGGGCTCTTCGCTCGCCGATGCTGGCCATCGCTTCCGCCCAGCGCTCCGGCGGGTCGTTCAGCGCAAGACGCTCGATCAAGCCGATTCGCAAATCCGCTTCCCGCGGTACCGTCTCGGAGATCAGGCACGGAACGCCCGCAGCCTGCGCTTCAATGAGCACGATGCCAAGTCCCTCATACAGCGACGGCAAGACAAAGGCGTCAAGTGCGCCCAGCAGCTCCGGCACATCCTTGCGGAGGCCAAGGAAATTGACTTTGTCCGCTATTCCAAGCCCGCGCGCCTTCTCTTCCATCTCCGGCCGAAGCGGCCCGTCGCCGCAGAGCAGAAGACGGGACTTCGGACGCTGCTTCACCAGGCTTGCGAAGCTGTCCAGCAACAGCGCGTGATTCTTCTGCTTGCTGAACCGGCCGATATGGCCAATCAGCAGCTCATCCTCTTCCGCGCCGAAGCGGCGGCGAAGCTCCTCGCGGTTCACCTGTACAAGCGACTCGTAAGGAGCCAGCGTAATGGCGTTCGGGAACACGTCCACGCGTCCGTCCTTCCAGCAGCCGTTCCCGAAGAGAGACTCGCATGCCGCCCGCGAGCAGCCCAGCATATTGGTTGAGTGGCGGCTGATCAGGCTGCGCATATACGAGCGGTACAGATTGCGAACCAGCGACGTCGACTTGCTGTCGCTCGTGTTGTGACTGTGACTGATCCGCACCGGTACGCCAAGCTTGTCCGCCAGCTTAAGCACGTACCCGCTGAAGCCGAATACATGACTGTGTACCGCGGCGTAAGGACCGTATTTGTTCATGTTGGCCGTCAGCTGCTTGCGGAAGGAACGAATTCCGTCCTTTGGCGGCGGCTGAACAAAGATGGTTCCTCCAAGCGCCCGGATCTCGTCATCGTAGAAGGAAGGCTCCGGCGACTGCACGGCAAAATGAAATTCGTATTTGTCCCGGTCAATGTTCCGGTATACATTCATCAGCAGCGTTTCGATGCCTCCGGGATGCATGCGTCCAACGACATGCAGCACTTTGATTTTGGTATGGCTCATGGCAGTATTCTCCCGATATGTTCATAGAGCTGCAGCTTCTTAGCGTCAATGGCCGGTCCTGAGTCCGCCATCCTCCCGTCCACCGCCGCGGCAAGCTGCTGCCTGCTCTCGCGGAAGTCGATCAGCTGGCTCTTCATGCCGAGATCGGCGAAAATATTCTCAAGCTTCCGGTCCCAGATCAGACCGTACGTTGGCTTGCCCATCGCAAGCGAAGGAATGCAGGCATGTAGCCGCTGCGCAATAACGGTATCGCAGGCGGCAATCGTGCCGACCAGCTGTTCTACCGTTGTCGGATACGGAGTGAACTCGACACCCTTCAGCCCTGCCAGACGCGGCTTCACAAACTCCTCGACAAACGCGTTATCCGATGCCGCGCCGTTGGTGAAGAAGCTTACGTTATGGCCCGCTCCAATCGCGACCTTCGCCGCCTGCAGCCACCAATCGGCGCAAGCCTCGCGCTCCCAACGGAGCTCGCAGTGACGGTTCATCTCATGCGGGTCCATTACGCCAAGGCCAACCTTTCGTCTCCCCGACTTCTCCTGCCCCGCCGCTGCCTCCGTCAAGCCAAAGGCCTCCGGCGTGAACAACGCCGGGTCGGCTAACGTAACCGTCTTGACCGCAAGCTTCGGATCAAGGTCAAGCAGGAACCGCCGCGAATCTTCATCCCGCACCGCGATCGACGTGGCATACCGGCAAGCTCCGAGCAGCCAGCGCCTGGCCTGGGTGCTCCAAGGCCCGCGTGCGCCAACAAGCAAAATATGAAGCGGCTTGCCTTGGCGCTTCGCCTCATCCGCTACGCGGCGAACAGCCAGCGGGAATGTCCAGTACGTATCGATAAGCAGATGCCCGCCCCCGATAAATACCGCTTCCGACTCCTCGACAGCCTGCTGCAGCTCGCGGTTCAGCTTCTCGTTCTTGCTGCGGTGAATCCAATAAGCCTTTAGGCGTCGGAGCGAGTCCGGCGTCATCTTCTTGCTCGAGCCGGCGCTGTTCAGCTTCACGGCCGGTGCCGAAGCATATTGCGCGGCCGCCGATGCCGGAGGGCCTGCTAATGCATAATGCAGACCGCCCCGCGCCGAGTAGATCGGCATCGATTGATCGCAGCGGCCGTCAAGCAGATCGAAATGAATAACCTGATGTTTGCCGCGCATAGAGATAATCCGGTTTAACGTATAGGCGATGAGGCCATCGCCCAAATTCGGCGATTTCGGAACCCCCGCCAACAATACTTTCTTCACGAGTAATTCCCCCTCTTTCTTGCGAATGACAGGCTTGGTGCCCAAGCCAGCGTCTGAACGCCCGGTTTGCGTCTAACCAGCAGCACGGCTGCCGAGTTCCAGACGATAATCGACAGCGTAGAGGCAAGAGCCCCGCCAAGCATACCCATTGTTGGAATCAGCAGCGCGTTAAGCGCCGCATTAAGGGCCGCGGCAGCGATCAGCACTTTGGTCAGCGCGTTCTGGCGTCCGGTCATCGTAGCGACGGTGCCGTTCTGTCCGCAATAAGCGCTGAACAGCTGGCCGAAGGCCAGAATCAGCAGGGACGGGTAAGCCTTCATGAACTCCGGACCAAACAATCCAAGCGTCCAATGGCCAAGCACGACGAAGTAGGCAAACACAACCGCCGCGAAAGCAAATCCGATCCGTCCCGTCCGGATGCATACCCGCTGGAGTCCGGCCATATCGCCTTTTGCATACTTTTCGGATACAAGCGGCGATGCCGTCATATTCACGGCGGTCAGCATAAACGACACCAGAACGGCCAGCCGGACCGCTGCCGAGAACAGGCCCGACTCGGTCTCTCCCCGCATAAAGCCCATCATTAACACGTTTAATTGTCCAAGAATCAAATACATGCCGGCATTGATCATTAACGACGATGATAATCGCAGCCAGCCTCTTGTCTCGTAATTAGGCTTGACCGCAGCCGTCTGCGAGCCGATTCTCTTCTTCAGCACAATCGCGCCAATCACGTAAGTGACAGCCGTTGCAATCGCGAAGCAGAGCAGCGCCATCGCGGCGCCAAGCTTCACGCCGGCAGCGCCAAGCACCGCAACAAAAACAATCGTTAGCACCGGGCGAATAATCTTTTCAGGCATTTGCGCGAATAACGCATCCTTCATTGCCTGCAGCGCGCTTTGGCGCAGGGTGGCGAGGGTTAGAAGCGGAATCGCGGCAAAGCCGGCGATATAAGCAATCGTCTTGGCGTGGGCTTCGCTTCCGCCTTGTCCGCCCCTGCCCCAGTCCATCAAGACAACAACGGCAATGCCGATAAGCGCGGCAAGAATGGATAGCGTGAAGCCAATCTGATTGCTCCGGCGAAGCAGCCCTTTGATCAAAGGCCAGTCGCCTTTCACCCGATAGGCGGAGACAAGCTTTACCGTTGCGGTATCAAAGCCAAGCTTCGCCGGGAACACCATAAACGTTACGACCGTAGTTACAAAAGCATATATTCCGTAATCTTTTACGCCGAGCAGCCGGGCAAGCGCAATCTGCAGCAGCATTGCCAGTCCCATCCCAACGGAGTTGATCAGGAAGCTGGCGCCTCCTCCCCGGCTGAGCCGCGAAGTAATTAGCGTTCGAATGGAGCCGGCGCCCGAGCTTCCGCTTGAGGCGCCGCCCTCCTTACCGCCGAGTTTCATGCTGCACACTCCTCAAAAGATAAACATTAGTTAACAGCGTTAACCGGCAGCCGTTGCTCCGCCATTGCGGTAGGTTGGTACCAGATGCTGCAGAACCGCCCGGATATCATCCGGATGCTGGCCAAGTACTTTTTCCATCTTGCGAATCTCGAAATCAAGCTCTTTGCGGTTGAGCTGTACCGGTCTGCCGATAAAGATCCGGTTATGCTTCGTGGAAGAAAGACCTTCTTCATTCGTCAGCAGCTCTTCATACAGCTTCTCGCCCTCGCGCATGCCGGAGAACGTAATGTCGATATCGACATGCGGCTCGTAGCCCGACAAACGGATCAGGTCGACGGCCAGATCGTAAATTTTGACCGGCTTGCCCATATCGAGGATAAATACCTCGCCGCCCTTGGCGAACGAGCCTGCTTGAATAACAAGTTGAACGGCTTCCGGAATCGTCATGAAATACCGCACCATCTCCGGGTGGGTAACCGTCACCGGACCACCTTTGACAATCTGGTCCTTGAAGCGCGGAATAACGCTGCCGCGGCTGCCAAGCACGTTGCCGAACCGTACGGCCACAAACTTCGTATTGCTGTGCATGTCGAGAGATTGAATAAACATCTCGGCGATCCGTTTGGTTGTACCCATCACGCTTGTCGGGTTAACGGCTTTATCCGTCGAGATCAGCACGAAGCGTTCCGCTCCGTACGCATCTGCGCATTCGGCGACGTTTTTTGTTCCGAATACGTTGTTCTTAATGGCTTCCGCCGGGTTGCGTTCCATCAGCGGCACATGCTTATGCGCTGCGGCATGGAAAACAACCTGCGGCTTGAATTTGGCAAACACGCTGTCGATCCGCGTGCGGTCCTGTACATCGGCGATAACCGTCTCGATAGCCAGTTGCGGGAATGCGCTGCGCATTTCCATTTCAATCGTGTAGATACTGTTCTCGCCATGGCCAAGAAGCAGCAGCTTGCTTGGTTTGAAAGGCGCGATCTGGCGGCAAAGCTCGGAGCCGATTGAACCGCCCGCTCCCGTTACGAGAACGACTTTTTCCTGTACGTATCCGGCGATGTGCTCGAGATCGGTACGAATCGGGTCACGGCCAAGCAGGTCCTCTACGCTGACATCGCGCATGCGGCCTGCCGCGCCGCGGTTATCAATCATGTCCTGAAGATCCGGAACGATCTTCAGCTTCGCTTTTGTTGTTTTGCAAAGGTTAACAAGCTCGGAGATTTGAGTCTTCGATACCGAAGGCATCGCGATTATAATCTCGTCGATATGATGCGATTCCACCACGCAAGCAATCTCCTTGCGGTTGCCGAGAACCTGCAGCCCCAGGATATCCATCCGGTGCTTGTACGGGTCGTCATCGATAAAACCTACCGGCGTTACGCTTACGCCGTCGTTCTGCATCATTTCCTTCGCGATTAAGGTCCCGCAGCTTCCCGCTCCGATAATAAGCGCGCGGCGGCCGCCGGCCGGTTTTCTCACGCTGTATTTATCACAGAAGATACGCCATGCAAGGCGAGGAGCGGTAAGCAGCAGGAAAGTGCCTGCCGCGTGATGCAGCATAAGCAGCGGATGAGCTTCTCCCTGCATCACCCACCAGGCAGCAAACGGAACAATAGCCGAGACCAGGGCCACCTGCAAGAGGCAAAGCATGTCCGAAATGCCGGTGTACTGCCAGATCCGGCGGTGAATACGGAGCCGGTGGAGCCGCCAGAAGCCAACGACTGCCGCTAACGCTGCATAAGACAGCCAGGCAACGGCCCCGCCTTGAGGCGCCGTAGGTTCAAGCGCATACGCGATGGCGAAGCTGGCAAGCACGGCTGCCAGATCCCCCGCCACAATAACTTTTGTCCGATAATGAGCCCGCATTATTAATTCCTCCTAAAATGAATTACTTTACCAGCGGTAACACAGCTACGTTTGCGGTAATTCATACTTCGTAAGCATCAGCTAAATGAATTACTTTACCAACGGTAATACAGCTACGTTTATGGTAATTCATACTTCGTAAGCATCAGCTTTTCCCTTTGCGTTTATCTATATATGGTTCTGCTTTAGAGTCTGGCTCGTCTCACGTCCGATCGACATATTCGTAATAAGGTCCCGCTTCGCGATGAGCGGTCTGGTTAAGCGCGATGCCAACGATTCTGGCCTGTACGAACTGCAGAGCATTTTTCGCTTTGATGGCATGCTGCTTTTTGCCGGTACGCGCATTGACGACCAGCAGTACGCCGTCGCATTTGTTTGCGACAACTTGCGCATCCGCTACGGCCAGTACCGGCGGCGTATCGATCAGCACCATATCGTACTGCTCGCGAAGCTTTCCAAGCAGTTCTTCCATCCGGGATGATCCCAGGAGCTCCGACGGATTCGGCGGTACCGGCCCGGAAGGCAGCACATCCAGTCCCTTAATGCGGGTTTCCTTAATGACTTCACTGAGGTCGGCCTGCCCGGATAACACATGCGACAGTCCCGTGCGGTTGCTGAGTCCAAAGTTATAATGGGACGTTGGCTTCCGAAGATCGGCATCCACCAGAATGGTTCGCCGCTCCATCTGCGCATAAGTAACGGCCAGATTCAAAATGGTTGTCGACTTGCCCTCTTCCGGACCCGCCGAAGTGACCATCAGAAGCTGCAGCGGGCGGTCCGTCTCAGCGTATTGCAGGTTCGTACGCAAGGTACGGTAAGCCTCCGAGATCGGGGAGGTCGGGTTGGCATCGGCAACGACCGGGCGAAGCTTAAGATCACTGCGAGACATGGCTATTCTCCCCCTCCTTTCCTATCGTGGTTTTGCCAATGGCCTGCGCCTTCGGCTTCAGATCGCCTTGCTTAATATTCGGTATGGCTGCCAGCGTAGGAAGGCCAAGATACCGTTCCACGTCGCTTTCCGTCCGTAACGTATCGTCAAAGTAATTAAGAGCCAGTACCAGCGTTATCGACAGCAGGAATGCGGCGACAAATCCGATAGCAATGTTGAGCTTGGTCTCCGGCTTCACCTTCACCGGCTGATCGTTCGAGTCAGCGGTATGCAGGATATACACGTTGTCGACCTTCATAATGAGCGGAATCTGCTGCTGGAACACATAGGAGACGGTATTAACGACTTGCGCCGCTCTTTTGTAATCCGTGTCCAGATAAGAGATGGTGACCACCTGCGTACCATTCACCGAGCTGAACCGGATATTATGCATCAACTGCTGCGTTGTCAGTCCAAGCTCAGGATGCTTCTTTACCACCAGGTCCATAATGGCCGGGGTCTTGATAATTTCCTTGTACGTATTAATTAAGCTTAAATTCGTGTTGATCATATTCAGATCGAGCTTGAATGATCCCGCCTGACCCGCTGTCGAATTGACGATCAGCTTCGTATAGGCTTCATAGACGGGCTTCATCACCCAGGCGCTGTAGGCTCCCGCCGCAGACGCACCAAGTACGGTCACGAGAATGACCAGCCAAAGCTTTTTCCGAATGAGCCACACTATTTCCTTTAAATCCAGTTGGCTGCTCAAAACGACAATAACCTCCATCCCTTTCCATCAACATTCGACTTTGATTATGTCATAAGGGTTATGGGAACATAGAGGGAAGAAGGTAATATTTTCAATTAGGAGCCTGTTATCATTTTTTTCCTATGTACGGCATGCTGAATTTCCTAATGTTTCATATTTCTAATCAAGAATTAATCGTTCAAAGAGAAAAATTTCCAGTAATTTTTATGTTTATCACATGCAAAAACGATGTTTATCTAGGTATTCCATACACAACCTAAGGCACAGAATCAGGACGGCCCGGAAAATGGCGTTGCGCCGCATAGTAACAGGCTTTCGCGGGGATGGAAGGATAGTTGAATTGCTACAGACAGTCGCATTCAAAACCGTAGGCAAGGGACTTTCGCCATACAGCTGTCAAATAATCGGGATATTGCCCGGGAGGGTAAAAAGAATAAGAGGATTCTCATATTCCCTAACCCTCCCGATTTCCTGCCCGTTGGCCTAGGTTTGACGCTAATTCAGAGTCCATTGGCCCCTGAAAAAGCAGTTTCGGGCTTTATTTGAGTTGTCGGAAGAAGGCCATTCCCATCTGAAACAGATAACCTACCGTTAATTCCGACCGTTTTCATAGAAAATAACCTCTTTTCCGCTTCATTTCCGTCTTTGTCTATAAACCAATTGTAAAACAAGCTAGTCCAGCGGTAGGACGATGGACTATGGACTCTGCTGCCGAAGAGTTCCTAACCACGGTCCCGTAGTCCGGCAGGACCGATCTTCGCGACAAATTGTAACCGTTTGCAACAAGGACAACCTATAATACGTTGGCTTTTTTGACATGCAAAAAAAGCCCAGCCGGATCATTGAACGACCGAACTGGACTTGTTTCTTCTATATAATAGATGAAGGAATTGTTAATTGCTTGTTTCGACTCGAGGTGTTGGAACAGAGGTTTCGCTTGCGGCAGCCGTCGATGGCTTGCCCCGGCGAATCAGGAACGTAACCGACAGGAAGCCGATCGCAAGCATGGCCGCAAGAACAAACAGCGCCGGAACGAGATGATCGCCAAATACCTCCGGTGATGTGATGGCACCGCCGCTTTCGAAGATCAGCCCGCTGATCGCTACGCCAAACACGCCGCCCAGCTCACGGGATGCATTGCTCAAACCGCTGGCTTCTCCGGCCGCATGCTCGGGCACGGACGTCAGAATACCGTGGGACAGCGGCGTAAAGCTAAAGCCCATACCCGCACCAGCCGCAATCATCGCCGGAACGATATAGCCGAACGGGAAGATCGCGCCCTTGCCGATAATCATAAGGGCAAAATAGATCATAGCCGCTGTCTGAAGGAACAGACCAAAGAGCAGAATCTTTTTCGATCCGTATTTGCCAACGAGCAAGCCCGCAAGCGGTGCGCAGATCATCGTGCAGACGGTCCAGACCATTTCTCTAACGCCTGCTCCTAGAGCCGAATAGCCTTGGGCTTGCTGCAGGAATAACGTAAGCAGGAATATCGCTCCGAAAATCCCGGCATTCATCCAAAAGCCCGCCGATAGATAAGCGCTGTAAGTCCGGCTTTTGAAATAGTCGAATTGAACAAACGGCTGCTTCCGGCTGCGCTCCCAGAAGTAGAAACCAAGTAGCAGGACCGCGCCGCCTGCAATAGCCCCCCATACGCTAAAGGCATCCCAGCCTTCCGAGTTGCCGCGCATTAAACCAAACACGATGCCGAACAAAGATACTCCCAGAAGCACAATCCCCGGCAGGTCCAGAGGCTTGCGCTCACCCTTCGACTCCGTCAGCCACAACGCGCCAAGGATAACGGCAATAACGCCAACCGGCACGTTAATCCAGAAGACCATTTCCCAAGGCGCGCCATTAATAATGATCCCGCCGACCAAAGGTCCTATCGATAGTCCTAATCCGGAAATGCCGGACCATAGGCCGATAGCCGCGGCGCGTTTTTCGGGAGGGAAAGCCGCATTCACAAGCGTTAGGCTAAGCGGAATGATAGCCGCGCTGCCTACTCCCTGCAGCGCCCTCGACAGCGACAGCTCGATAGAGCTGGTACTGAGGGCCGAAGCAAGCGAGCCAAGCGTGAACAACACGATGCCGAGCAGGAATATTTTTTTGCGGCCAAAACGGTCGCCAATTGCACTGAACGGAATAAGCAGCACCGCAAAAGCTAATGTATACGCATTGAGGAACCATTGCAGGTCGGACATGCTGGCGTGAAATTCCTCTTGGATGGATGGCAGCGCCACCCCGATAACCAGATTGTCGAGCATAGCCATAAACAAGGCGATACAGGTAACAACAAGCAGCCGAGCACGGGAAGCGGTAGAAACCATGTTTAAATCTCTCCTTTTTTTGGTTTTTTATTTATTGATTAATAAATACAAGCATAAAAAAATATAGATTTAGATGGGATGGCGGATCAGATGCATGCTTGGTCCTCCTCCTATTAATTATTTATTAATCAATAAATGAAAAGCCTTTAAAAAAATCCGCTCTGAAGCAAACGGATTTTATCAGGCAGCCGGAACGGCTTGGGTTGGGAGGTTACTCGGTGTGGCCCAGATGTCCCAAATCGCCAAGTATGGGAAGCTCGAGAATCTCGGACATAGTAATAACCATCCCGCAGGCGATAAAGGTCGAGGCTTGCTGTCTTGGATTCGGAATCCCCGCCCGCTCGAACCGTTCCGTGATTAATTTATGCACCTCGGCGAATCTCTGTTTTACGATCACGCGGACGTTCGGCTCCGGTGTCGTGTAAGACTGCATGCAGAGCAGCGTCTCATCCCGGTGGGTGGCCATCAGCTCGTTGAAAGCTTCCCCCATATGATGGTGGAGCATTTCCGCAGGGGCTTCTACCTGGGAGAAAGCATGGATCAACCGCTTCTGCGCTCTTTCAAGGACAGCGAGATATAATATTTCCTTCGATTTGAAGAAGTGAAACACGTAGGGCTGAGTGACCCCAACCTCTGCAGCAACCATAGCGGTTGTTGTCTTGTAATACCCGTTATTCGCAAATAGCGAGGCAGCTGCATCTAATATCTGTTCTTTCCGATTCGTTACAGCGTGGAAGTCTTTTTCTCTTGGCGTCATAGGCAACCTCGTTTATTTATTTATCAATAAATTACTGTATAAGATTGGAAATGTCAATAGGCTCCATCCAGGAAAATTTCTTTGCTATGGAAAAAGCCGACGGATGTCGGCTTGATTGTTAGGCGGACGGTAAGCTGGCCGCCCTGTGTTTCGGGCATTATAGCAGGGAATTTGCCTGCTATTTGACTAGTTTGCCGCGTGCGGGGCGTCCGGCTTGATTTAGCATTTTTGCCTGCTATTTAGCTCATTCACCCTTGCCCTGAATGCACTACCCCGAGATAAGACGGTTTTTCCGTCTTATTAGGCTACTTCCTCCCGACAATCGAGCGTTCGCGCCACTCTAACACGGTTTTTTCCTCTTATTTGGCCAATTCACTCTCGTGTTCGCTTGCTCTCCCTGCTGCAAGACGGTTTTTCCGTCTTATTGGGCTACTTCTGCCCGACAATCGAGCGTTCGCGCCACGGTTACACGGTTTTTGCCTCTTATTGCCCTTGACGAAGTTCGTCGAGCAGCTCCTCGAACCAAGCTGCTCGCTCCAGGGCGGCGGGGATATCGCCGACGCCGTCTTCGTCGCACCATGCGGTTGACAGCACCGCATGAGCGAAACCCCACGCCAGTAACCTGGCGTGGTCCAGACCAAGGGCGCCGCATAACAGCTCCACGCGGCGCCGGATCACTTCCCGCTGCCCCTTCGGCGGCAGCTGGTTCAAGAGCAGCGGAATCGTTCCGTATTCCGCTTCCCCAACCACACCCTTCGGGTCAATGGCCAGCCATCCCGGCCCGCCATGACCCGAAGATAAAATATTCCCATGGTGCAAGTCACCATGGAGCAAGAACAACCCTCCGCCGCCCTCTCCGAGCAGGCGGCGAAAAACCTCCTCCGCGCGGCTGACCACGCGCTCCGGCAGCGGCCCCGTGCCGCCGCCATGCCGCTCTCGCAGCCGGGCGAGGCCCGCGGCCCAGTCCGCTACGGACGGGAATTCTCCCCCGTCCGGCGCGGGAACCGCCAGCCGCCGCATCACCTCGGCGGCCGCCAGCACAGCATCGTCGTCGCTCAATCCCGACGACGACAGCATCACCCCCGGCCGGACGCGCTCAATCAATAGCGCTCCCCGCTCCTCGTCCGCGGCAAGCACGCGCACCGCGCCGCGGCCGTCATATAATCGCAAAGCCGCCAGCTCCGTGCGGAATTCCCGGCTTGGCACGCCAAGCTTCAGCACGGCAGGCGTTCCGTCCCGCAGCACGGCCGGGGCCACAAAGTTATACGACAAAACAAAAGGAGACGGCAATTCTACCGTCATCCCCCATTGTTCCTCGCAGTCCAGCAGCAGCTTATCGAAGCCCGCCAGCCACTGCTCGCCTTTTTCGCCGTGAACCGATCTGATCGTCTGACACAAATGCTCTGGAATCTGCATCATGCACTCTCCCCCGGCATTCTTACTCTCGCTATTTCAGCATGTACGGATCTGAACGCACCCTCGCGCATGCTCTGGAATCTGCCACACACTCTCTCCTGCAACTATCTCGTACTACAGCTGAACCGGAATGACGCATACCGGCTGGGAAATTTCGATCGAATAGCCCGTATACACCGGCATACCCGACTCGCTAATGCGGAATACCGCTGCATTATTGGTATCCTTGTTCACCGTGATCGCGAATTGACCGCCCGGTACCAAGGCAAAATGACGCGGATGTTTTCCTTCCGTCGACACATGTCCAATCAGCGTCAGCTGTCCGCTCTCCGCATCCACCGCAAATACGACAAGACTGTCATGACCGCGGTTTGAGCCATAGAGGAAACGACCGTCCCCGGAGATCGCGATTTCCGCAGTGCCATTCGCTTCAGCGAACCCTTCAGGAAGAGTCGGCACCGTTTGCACGGCCTCGAGCGTACCCTTTTCCGCATCGTAACGGAAGGAATTAATCGTCGAATCCAGCTCGTTGATCACAAAAGCAAATTGTCCGTTCGGATGGAAAGTCATATGGCGCGGACCCGCGCCAGGCTGCACCACGGTCTCGCCGTGACGAACCAGCTTGCGGTTTTCCTTATCCAGCTTGTATGCAACAATCCGGTCGATCCCAAGATCCGGCACAAAAATATATTTGCCGTCCGGGCTGAAGTTCGTGCTGTGCGGATGCGGCGTTTTCTGGTTCGGGTGAGGACCGCTTCCTTCATGCTGCTGAATATCGAGAATCTCGCCGATCTCCCCGTTATCCGAAAGCGACACAAGGCTGATCCGGCCGCCATGGTAGCTGCACAGCAGTACAAATTCGCTGTCCGCATCACGCTGAATATGGCAGGACGGCGCCGTAATGGCAAGCTTACGATTTAATTGCGCAAGTCCGCTGCCTTCGATCGAAAAAGCAACCGCATCGCCAACCTTCGCCCCTTCCGCATCCGCGCCTTCGGCAATGGCATACAGTCTGTTTTTCGCAGTATCCACGTTAAGGAAGGTTGGATTTTTTAATCCGGATGCCTGCTCCTTAAGGGTCAGCGTCCCTTCGACCGTATCAAATTCATAACGGTACACGCCGCTGTTCTCCGCTTCCGCGTAAGAGCCGATAAATACGGTTAATTTGTCATTATGTAAGGTCATGAATAATATCCTCCTGCTTTTATAGAATGTTCCTTATATTGTACCCTCTCATCCGGCATAAACCAAGCCTTTCCCTCCGCATGGACAACAGCCCGAAATAAGCCTACACTGTTTTTAACGAATCCGTTATTTTGCGAAAGGAGCGAAAGCAAAAATGGCTATCAACCGTAGATTGACGACTGATCCGGACTTTGAAGAAGCCGTAAAGCGAAAATATCCGGTACGCGTATTCAAGGACGACTTTATCGTGAACAACGGCGGCACGGTCATTCGTTTTGACGACAGCATCGTTGTCATTCAATCCAGCGTGAGCGACCTCGTCTACTATACAAGGGCGGAATGCGAGTTTTTCGAGGTCCGGAAAAAATGACAGCCGCCTTTATTTAGCGCTATAATTAATTTAGTACTAAGCTATTAAAGGAGTTTGCAGCATGAGCGAAAATGGAAAAATACTCGTCATGACCGCCGTTGCGGTTGAACGGGATGCCGTCCTGCGCGGCCTTAACGGCGACGACCGCTTCGAGGTAATGGATGCCGGCGTTGGTCCGGTGGAAGCCGCCGTCAGCACGGCAACGGTCCTGGCTTTGGCAGGTCCAGGTGCCTACCGTCTTGTCATTTCCGCAGGCATCGCGGGAGGATTTAAGGAACGTGCCGAGGTGGGTACGCTGGTTGTCTCAAGCGCAATCATTGCCGCCGATCTTGGTGCCGAGACGCCGGAAGGTTTCCATAGCGTGGACAAGCTTGGGTTCGGTTCTGCTCATATCGAGGTTGATTCGGAGCTCGTCGAGCGACTAACTTCGGCGCTTCAGACTGCTGGACTGCAGACCGCTCTCGGCCCCGTCCTTACCTTATCTACGGTTACCGGTTCTGCCGAGACGGCTGCCGGGCTGGCCGAACGGATTCCCGGTGCTGCAGCGGAAGCGATGGAGGGCTTTGGCGTTGCGGCTGCTGCCCGCCGCGCAGGTCTGCCTGTGCTCGAGCTGCGCGCGATTTCGAACCCGGTTGGCCCGCGTGACCGCAGCGCTTGGCGGATTAAGGAAGCTCTGCAGTCCCTCGAGGCTGCAAGCTCCGTATTACGGGAGGTTATTGTATGAAAATCGCTTTTTCCCCGTGTCCGAACGACACGTTTGTATTCCATGCCCTGACGCATGGTTTGGTTCCCGGTGCGCCGGAATTTGAAGTGATGTATGCCGATATCGACATTACGAACAATTTGGCGGCAAGCGGCGACAGTGATCTCGATGTGCTCAAGATTTCCTACGCTGCTCTGCCGTGGGTATTAAAAGACTACGCGCTTCTGCCATGCGGCGGCGCTCTTGGCCGGGGCTGCGGCCCGCTTGTTCTCACAAAAGACAAGCTCGAGGACGCTTCTTACCTCAGCGGTAAACGGGTGGCCGTTCCGAGCGAACGCTCGACTGCCTATCTGCTGTTCCGTCTATGGGCAGCGCAAAATGTTCCCGGCGGCGTAGGCGAGATTATCGTGATGCCGTTCCACGAGATCATGCCTGCCGTACGCGATGGCAAAATCGACGCTGGTCTTGTTATCCACGAAGCCCGCTTCACTTACCAGAATTATGACCTCTCCATGCTGGTTGACCTTGGCAGCTGGTGGGAATCCGATACCGGCCTGCCGATTCCGCTTGGCGCCATTATCGCCCGCCGCTCACTCGACCTCGGTACCCTTTCCAGCTGGATTGAGCAATCCGTCGAGTATGCATGGAAGCATCCTGAAGCTTCGAAGGACTACGTCATGCAGCATGCGCAGGAAATGGATCCTTCCGTCGCCCAGCAGCATATCAACTTGTACGTGAACGACTTCACGGGCAACCTGGGCAGCAGCGGTTATGCCGCGATCTCAACCCTGCTGAACCGCGCAGCAGACGAAGGCCTTGTACCTGCGATCGACCCTGCTCTTCTCGAGTTCCCGGGTTAAACTTAAGGGAGTCCCTTTTAACCGTTATGGTGAAGGGGACTCCCTTTTTTCTTTTTTAAAGAATAAGCTGAGGGTAAGGATAATGCCACTCAGCCTCTAACTGAATGTAATGTAAACGTACAGGTCATCCGGCGTGCAAAGCTTCATTTGGAGCACCCTACTGCAAAAGTGCAGGTCATTAGACCAAATATAGCTCAAAATAGACGCTTGCTGCTCGATTAACATGTACTTTTGCATCTTAATTACCTTCCAGCCAACTCCGAGGTAAATTGACATGCACATTAGCAGTTTGTTGCAGACTCCGACTCCCTAACGATACCGCGTATCGCTAAGCTCAACCATTTAGCTACTTTCCGCAAGCCTTCACGCGTTTCCGCGCACCTTTCCGCGTACGAGCCATAACGAAAAAGAGCTGCCCGACAATCGGACAGCTCTTAACTATTCCCTTACGACCCGATTATACGTCGGAGTCGTCCCATTTTTTCGAATATGCTTTCTTAGTGACCCAAAGGGTCATCCAGGTGAGCAACACAACGATGATGGCAGCAAAAATCCAAACCCCAACAGGAACGTTCATCTGCAACTACCCCCTTCTCGCCTATTACTTACTATATTAACGGACAATACGGGAGCATATACAGGCTAAATATTAACATTTTGCAACGGTTTACACCGGAATCTGTCATTTGGAAGCATTCCGTCTCCTGCATAAGGGCAGACTACCGTTAAATCCCTTACCGGAAAGCGCGAAGGAATTCCACCGCCTTGCGGATATCCTCCTCCGGACGTTGCCCGACTTCCCGCTCAATCGTCAAATAACCGTTGTACCCAATATCCTGCAGCGCCTTCAAATAACGGTCAAACGGAACGCTGCCTTCCCCAAGCGGAACCTCGCGGAATAAAGCACCGTCGCTCGCCATATCGGCGATAATGTCATGGCTCATTCCCGCAAAGCCCAGATAGCCGTACACGACGCGCGGATCAATCTCGGGCGCCAGCTTAATTCCGTCCTTCGCATGCGTATGCACGATATAATCCTTCAGCAAATAGACGCCCTGGACCGGATCATCGCCAGTCACCATAACCATATTGGCCGGGTCGAAGTTAACCGATACGCCGTTTGTCGTAAGCGAATCAAGGAAAGACTTCAATCGCGCAGCAGGCTCGGGACCCGTCTCAATCGCAAAATAAGCCCCCATGCTGCTTGCGTAGCTGCTAAGTTCTTCACAGGAAGACTGCATCGCAGCGTAGATTGGCGAATTCGTATCTTCCGGCACGATGCCGATATGCGTCGTGACGATGCTGGTCCCCAGATCAAGCGCCAGCTCGAGAATCCGCTTGGACTTTTCGATTTTGGCCGGATTAGCCTCTGCATCCTGGAAGCCATGTCCCCCCAGATCGCCGCACAAAGCCGATATCGTAAGGCCAAGCGACCCAATCCGGTCCTTCAACTCGCGCCTGGCCGATGCGGACAGATTGGCAGGGTCGGTCTCGCCGCTTACCGCGTAAATCTGTACGCCTTCCGCCCCAACCTCTACCGCCTTTTTCAATCCCGCATTCAAACCAATCCCAAAGCTCTCGACTATAACGCCAATCGGATTGCTAATCTTTGTATTCGCCAGATCCGCCATGGATTAGACACCCTCCTTCGCAGCAGCGGCAGTCGAAGCCGCAGCCTCCGTATTCAAGACCACTTCTGCCCCAAGAGCCGCCGATTCATAAATCGCCTGAAGCATCCGCATCAGCTCCACGCCGTCCTCTACCGGGCTGATCGGCTCGGCTTTACCGAAGCAGCAATCAACAAAGTGAGCAACCTCCAGGTCAAAGCTTTCCTGGAACTGGAACGCCAGATGATCCAGCTGCGGCTCGATATTCACGATTTTATTGAACTGCTCGGTTACGATCACCAGCTTCGGATCAATCTCGGCTCCGCCTTTGGTTCCGTAAATTTTGCTGCTCATTTCGTTCTGCGCGGCATGCAGCGTGTAGCTGATATCGACATACAACGAAGCCCCGTTCTCGAAGCGGATGAGCGCATTGGCCATATCCTCGACATCGTTAAGCGAAGCGTCGTAATCCGCCGCTTTATAGAAGCTTAAGCCTTCAATATGCGATCGGTTGCCCAGCTTCCGGTACGTATTGCCGCTAACCGAAACCGGCTTTGGCTTGCCCATCAGATACCAGCACAAATCAATCATATGTACGCCGACATCAATCAGTGGACCGCCGCCCGAGCGTTCGGAATCCGCAAACCAGCCGCCCGGGTTGCCTAACCGCCGGATTGCCGATGCTTTGGCATAATAAATGTCTCCGAGCTGTCCGCTCTCCGCATACTGCTTCACAAGCTGCGCCTGGTCGGCATATCTGCGGACGAAGCCTACCAGCAGCTGTTTGCCGGAACGCTCTACAGCCTCCTGTACGGCAAGTGCCTGCTCAACCGTCTTGGCAAGCGGCTTTTCGCATAACACATGCTTGCCGGCATCCAGCGCGGCCACCGCAATCTCGGCATGGCTGTTATTCCAAGTACAGATGCTTACCGCATCAATCTCCGGATTCGCCAGCAAATCTTTATAGTTATCGTAAACATGAGGGATGCCGTAAGCTTCGGCCTTCTCCCGCGCGCGTTCCCCGTTCAAATCAGCGATTGCTGCAAGCTCCACCTCTGGATGAACCGAATAACCATGCAAATGCGAGCCCGATATCGACCCTGCTCCAATAACTCCAACCTTTAATTTCGTCATTGCCAGCATCTCCTCCATGTTTCCTATAATCAGTTGCAACCTGCTCTATGTTCAATTTATCATGAGTATAAAAAGAGAGGAATGAACAGCATGGCTCAAATCATGGATTATATGATCAGTTCCCAGCCCCTTCGCATGATCGATTTAACGGTGGACCCCGCCAAGCTGTCCGTTCGTTCTCTCGTTATTCGAAACGTAGGTTATTTACCCGGTCGAACGCATTTCCGGCAGGGGGCGGTTTTTCAATATTGGGCGATCGTTTATGTTGCGGGAGGCTCGGGAACTTACCGCGTCGACCATGGAGAGGCGCAGCAGGTGACGGCCGGCAGCTTGTTCTTGTTCCAGCCCGGCTTTCATTACGATTACGGTCCGGACCCGGGCGGCTATTGGGACGAGTATTACTTTACCATCGAGGGCACACGGTACCGGGAGTGGCTAGAACATTGGCCGATCCTCCCGAACACGGTCATGCATCCGGGCGAGGACGCTTCTTCGCAGAACCGGATTGACCGCATCTTTGCTCTGATGGACAGCGGCACCCCGGCCGATGCCGACCGGGCTGCGCTGACGCTTGAGTCCCTTCTCTACGACTGGGTGCAAAGCTGTCAGTCCTCGCCTGCCGCTCAAGGCAAGACGGCCCGACTTGCCCAGCTGCTCGAGGCCTTGTCCGGCACTTTGCATGAACCTTTCGACGCGGCGGCTTTTGCCGAGCGCCATCATTGGGCGTTATCGACGCTGCGCCGTACGGTCAGCGAGTATACCGGCTTCGCTCTGCACGAATACGTCCATCGGCTAAAAATGGCCGAAGCCAAAAACCGCCTGCTCAATACCGAGCAGACGGTCAAGGAGATCGCCGCGGCGCTTGGCTACGGCGATGTGTTTTATTTTTCGCGGCTGTTCAAGAAGATTACCGGCGAAGCGCCCCGGCTGTTCCGCCGCAACATGCGTTCGAAATGAGAAAACCTAATTAATTCTATTGCGGAAAAATAAGACCCTTGGAGGGTCTTATTGCATCTATGCTTGACTCTTCCTACAATCTTACCGCAAAGCGGCTGCCTCGAGCCGCGATCTGCTTCAAATGCTGGAAGTTCGGATGAACGACTAGATCGTCGAGATAAGCCGATTCGGTGCTGAACGGCTCGCGCATTCTATTTAATGCACTAACGATCTGTTCCCCCGACTCGATGCCGATGCCATGGCCGAAGAAGAGATTATCCGACAGCTTCACGACGTTTTCCCCTTGCCATTCCGGCGTCTCATGGTCGAAATCCGGATTGCGGAAGTACATCACGTCGCCCGGGTACGATTCGTTCTTGTTATGTGTCGTAATGAACCATAAGTCGCCGTCATGGTTCCAATCCCGCAGATAAAGCGGATTAAAAAGCCTGTTGAACGCTTGCTCCCCGATTGTATCCAGCACTGCTTTGTACAGCACGATTACAATCGCGGTCGCGCATTCGAACCCGTAATTTTCGCCATTCTGAAAAATATCGTTAATCGCATCCGAAGGCTGAACATCCGGATTCATCTGGAAGCCGCCGTTCTCCGTCCGCGTCCAATAACGCGGATTACATCTGGAATGACGGAATACCGCGAAGTCCGCCCGGCTGTCCTGCAGCATTCTGGCCGCATTCACCGTACGGTCCCGAAGGCGCAGCTCGAACCGGAGCGAGTCCATTGAATCATACTGGTAGACAACGGGACTGTTTTGCTTGCCTTGCAGCACGTCCCGCTCGACCGGCGTTAACGCAAACGGGTTAATCTGCCCTGCGTCATTGCCCGAAATTTGAAGCATTCCCTACCCCTCCCATGATCTTGCCATGGGTTATTGTACGTGTAAGGGCAGGGATTTGTGCTCTTCCCTAGGCTGCGCCACGGGCATTTTAGGCGGGTGGCTAGTGGCTGAAGAAACCGATCTGAATAAAGAACAGAACCGCAAATACGTAGAAAATCGGATGTACCTCTTTGCCCTTGCCGCGGATCAGCTTCAGAATCGGATACACGATAAAGCCGATGCCAATCCCCGTTGCGATGCTGTACGTAAGCGGCATAAGAACAACGATCAGGAATGCCGGAAATGCTTCTTCAATGTCGCTCCATTCGATTTTGCGCAGGACGTTAATCATCAGGAAGCCCACGATAATAAGCGCCGGAGCCGTAATGGCCGGAATACCCGCGAGAACCGATACCGTCGGGGAGAAAAAGAGCGTCAGCGCCAGCAGCACGCTTACCGTAATGGCCGTCAGACCGGTTCTGCCGCCTACGGCTACCCCCGAGCTCGACTCGACATACGCGGAGGTTGGGCTTGTGCCAAGCAATGCGCCGGTAGTTGTACCAATGGCATCGGCAAGCAGCGCGCCGCGCGAACGCGGGAACTTATTGTCCTTGAGCAGACCGGCTTGCTCCGCAACGCCAAGCATCGTGCCGGTTGTATCAAACAGCGTAATAAGCAGGAAAGTGAAAATAACGGCATAAAGACCATTTTGGAACACGCCGCCAATATCCAGCTGGAAAGCGGTCGCACTGAGGCCGGTAGGCAGCGCAGCCCATTTTTCCGGCAGATGCATCTGGCCTGTAATAACCGCGATAATAGCCGTGATGATCATCCCGATGAATAGGAAGCCCTTTACCCGATAAGCCATCAGAATAAGCGAGATAATTAGACCTACAATCGTAAGCAGCGTCATCGGCTGCGACAGATCCCCCATCGTGATCAGGGTCGCTGGGGAAGCAACGACGATTTTTGCATTTTGCAGACCGATAAACGTAATAAATAAGCCGATACCCGCCGTAATGGCATGCTTCAGACTTGATGGGATGGCATCAAGCAGCATGTAGCGGAAGGAAGTCAGAGACAGCAGGATGAAGATAACCCCGGCGACAAAAACCGCGCCAAGCGCCGTCTGCCACGATACGCCTTCTCCCCCTACGACAGAAAACGCGAAATAAGCGTTAAGCCCCATGCCGGGCGCCAGCGCAATCGGGTAATTCGAGAAAAGTCCCATAATGAGCGTTGCCACGATACTTGCGAGGACGGTTGCGATAAAGACGCCGTGGAAGTCCATTCCCGCTTCGCTTAATACGCCGGGGTTAACGATTACGATATAGACCATCGTAAGAAAGGTCGTAATTCCCGCGAGCAGCTCCGTTGTTAACGTTGTGCCCCGCTCCTTCAGTTTAAACAGGCGATCCATTGCTTGTTCCCTCCAGGTTATCCATAATGTCCGGATTGCGTGTTACCTATTGTCCCCTTGAATGCGCCGGATTAGTAAATCTGGAAACAAAAAAAATCCTACGCCGCGAATAAGGGAAGATGGTACACGTATCCCTTATTCGTAGTTAGGATTTTTGGCTCCTTGTAGAGACCCTCACGCCATATTGATGAGGATATACGAATGATAGTGATGTTAGCTGTTTAATTAACCTTCATAAGGTTACTGGACAAACCTAGGCACTGTCAATCCTTTTTTTTGCGAAAATACGTTCTATTCACGAACTATTTATTGTCAGTCATATTTAATGTTCGTTTTTCAGAATTGAAGCTGTCTATCATAAAGCTTTGCTGAATACTGTCGAACGTCCCGGTTTTTGCGAATCGAATCGGATGAACACTTCTTTTAGCGATATACGACTACCTTTGTCAGGCGGGCAGGGAGATCGTTTTCGAGGACGAATAAGTCTCGTAAGTGACAAATGAATGAGGTGATGAAATGACGTTGCTCAAAACGAAAGAGGCGGCCCTTCAGCTGGCTGTCAGTGAAACAACCGTCAGGCGTTGGGTGTCGACCTTCCCGGCTTCCTTCCGGAAAGATATGTTTGGACATTATATTTTTGACACCCCTGCGATGGAGAAGCTTCGGAAAATCAAAGGCCAGTTGGATTCCGGTACAGCCCTGTACGACATCCGGCTTCTGTCGCTGGCGGAAGAAGAGACATTGGCGGCGGTTGCCGCTGAGGTAATGGGAACGGCCGAATCCGCTCCGTCTGTTGTGGCGGAACGCCCGGCAAGCAAGTCAGATGATTCCGCTAAGCTGGTAGTTGATGCCAAGGGGAATGTTCATGCGGCAGATGGCTTGGTTGGTGCAACAGCAGGTGTAGGCCGAGCTGGCGGCGTAGTGGACAATGCAGGCAACCTTCATACGGTTGGCGGCAGCTCTTCCATGAGCGCCGGAGCTATTCCTATTGGCAGAAGCAGAGTTGGCGCGCTGGTGGTGGATAGTGCCGGTAACGTATACGCGGCAGGCGGTGAAACCGGAGCTCAAGGAGCCGAAGCGTCGGCTGAAATTACAACCGGCCTCCAGCATGCTGCGGCAGCCGTAGAGGTGGCGACCGGTGATCGGATGAGCCCGGCAGCTCAATCGCCTGCGGAATCTGCTTCCCAACCGTCCGAAGCTTCGCAAGTCATCGTCCCTTCTGCCCCTGTCCATTCTTCATTCTCCGTAACCGACGAACTCGATCCGATGCTCGAACGTCTAAATGCCATAGAAGCTGCCCTGTCCCAGAAGGCCGATGAAGTCGTAACCGTCCAGCTGCTCCATCATCGCAAAGAGCTTGAGGAGCTCCGCAGATCGCTGACCGAGCTTGCCGCAACCATTGAAGCCCTTCGCACGCCGCAGCAAGAGCTGCTTGCTTTCGGAGAAAGCGCCAAAGCCGCCGCCGAGAACGAAGGCAAACGCAAGAAACGCGGCCTGCGCTCGTTCTTTTTCTTCTAAACGCCATCTCATCGCAGGGCCTAGCTCCCTCCACTCCCGCGTCCCCCGCATCCGAGTGAGGCCGGGTTAGGTCCTATTGGCGTTTGATTGGTATCACCCACCCGCTCCGCCATTCTTTCCTTCTTCCGCATTCACATCGTAGATAACCGGCGTGAAGCGGCCAGCCATTGCTGCCACCATATCGTTGACTGCCCGCGTTTCTTCCTGCACCTTGTCCTTCACCAATACAACAACCCGCAGCTCCCCTAAGCACCATCCAACCGCCTTCCCGTCCACCAAAATAAATAGAAAAGAGCCAGCCCCTTGAATGGGTCGGCCCTTTCCATGCATCCCTATTCCTTCGAAAGCTTCACGTCCTGCGGATGAGGCTCGCTCGCAAGCTGCGCGGCAAGCGCATTGGATGCCACTTGCTCCGGATCCTTGCAGCCCGGAATTACAGCCGTTACGGCCGGATGCTTGAGGCACCATGCGAGCGCCCAACTGGCCATGTCCACGCCCTGCGGCACTTCCTCGCGCTGAATGCGCTCGACTTCCTTCAGTTTTTCCAATGTGCTTTCCGCATCATGACGATGGCGCACATCCGTGCTGCTGAACACGGCTCCCGGCTTGTACTTGCCGCTGAGGTATCCGCTCGCTAGCGGTACGCGCGCAAGCACGCCGAGGTCCTGCCGCTGACAGGACGGGAAGACCTGCTCCTCCGGCACGCGGTCCAGACGGTTGTACACGACTTGGATCGCACGGGAGCCTACTTTTGTCGAAGCTTCCGTTTGATGAATGTTGGCGTTGCTGCCGATCGAAGTGCCAAGGAAACGGATTTTGCCCGCCTGCACCTGCTTGTCCAGCGCCGTCCACAAGTCATCGTTATCAAATACTTGGTCAGGTCCGGAATGGAACTGATAAAGATCAATGTAGTCAACTTTTAATGCCTTTAAAGATGCATCCAGCTGCTTGATTACACCTGCCGGATCAAAAGAATCCGTACGCGTGAACCGCTCATGGAAGTGATGGCCGAATTTCGTTGCGATAATCCAGTCCTCGCGATTGCGGCGGCTGATATAATCGCCAATAAGCGATTCAGACAGATGATCGCCGTAGCATTCCGCGGTATCAATCAGATTGATGCCAAGCTCATGCCCTTTGTCGAGAATCGCATCCGCCTCGTCTTGCGTATACTCGCGGCCCCATTCTCCTCCGAACTGCCACGTTCCGATCCCAATGACCGATACGTTAAGATCCGTACTTCCGAGTCTCCGGTATTTCACAATCGCCACTCCTTCCGATTTTCACGAACTAAACTGCATCCTTATACTACCATATTAGGTTTGCAAGTTTCGAGTTACGGAAGGCTCAACTCAGCGGTTCTCTTCTCGCCTAGTCCTATACGCCGGAGTAAGCCATAAAGCCGCCGTCGACCGGAACGGTAATACCGGTTACGAAGCCGGATACGCTGTCATCCGCCAGCCATACGAGAGTCCCCAGCAGATCCTCCGGTTTGCCGAAGCGGCGCATCGGCGTGTGGGTAATGATTTTGTTCGAACGCTCGGTCAAGGAGCCGTCTTCGTTCGTAAGAAGCTTACGGTTCTGCTCGGTCAGGAAAAAGCCCGGCGCAATCGCATTTACGCGAATGCCGACATCCGCCATATGAACGGCCAGCCATTGCGTGAAGTTGTTGATCGCAGCCTTGGCCGCGCTATACACAGGCACCTTCGTCATCGGACTCGGAGCGCTCATCGAAGACATATTAATGACCGTTGCCCCCGGTTTGTTGATCATTTGCTGCGCGAATACTTGCGTCGGAATAAGAGTGCCGAGAAGGTTCAGGTCGAACACGAAGCTAAAGCCTTCTTTTTTCAGATCAAAAAAGCTCGTCACGTCAGGGTTCGCCAGATCGTCCGGGTGGAAGGTCTCTTTCGTCGTGATGCCGTCCGGATGGTTGCCGCCGGCACCGTTGATCAAAATATCGCAGCTGCCAAGCTGCTCCAGCACAACCGCGCTAGCTTCCTTCACGCTCTCCGCATCCACCACATTGCACGCAACCGCGATAGCCACGCCGCCTGCTTCGCGGATTTCACGCGCCACGGCCTCACCTTTTTCCGCCGTGCGGTTCAGAATCGCCACCTTTACGCCCTGACGTCCCAGCTCTCTCGCCATCTCTGCGCACAGCACGCCGCTTCCTCCGGTAATAACGGCAACCTTGCCTGCTAAATTCTCATGATTCGGTACCATTTTTATGCATTCCCCTTTCGAATTCGCTCAAGTCCGTCCCAAACGCCCCACAGATACATGATGCCAAGCGCGCGGTCATACAGACCGTACCCCGGACGGCATTCCTCATCCCAAATATGGCGGCCGTGGTCAGGACGCGCATATCCCGTAAACCCGCTCTCGTGGTACGCGCGGACAACCTCCGCAATATCTACCGTGCCGTCGCTCGATTTGTGTGAAGTCTCTATGAAATCGCCATTCTCGTACACGCGTACGTTGCGGATATGGGCAAAAGGAATCCGGTCCGCGAATTCCCTTACCATCGCCGGAATATCGTTGTCCGGGTTAGCCCCAAGCGAGCCGCTGCACAGCGTCAGTCCGTTGTACGGGCTGTCTACCAGCTTCAGCAATCGTGCCAGGTTATCGCGGCTGGTCACGATCCGCGGCAGGCCGAATACCGAGTATGGAGGGTCGTCCGGATGGATGGCCATCTTGATGTCATGCTTTTCGCAGACCGGGATGATCTGCTCAAGGAAATATTTCAGGTTATTAAATAGATTCTCTTCCGTCACGTCCTTGTATGCTTCGAACAGTGGAGCAAGACGTTTCAGGCGCTCCGGCTCCCAGCCCGGCATCGAGTAAGAGGAATTGCCCGCGATGTTGGCTACCAGCTCTTCCGCGCTCATGCTTTGGATTTTGGCTTTGTCGAAGAACAGCGCGGTTGAGCCGTCTTCCATCTCTTTGAACAGATCTGTACGCATCCAGTCGAAGATCGGCATGAAGTTATAGCAGATGACTTTTACGCCTACCGTTGCCAGCTTTTCGATCGTTCGCTTGTAGTTCTCGATGTAACGGTCGCGCGAAGGCAGGCCCAGCTTGATATCGTCGTGCACGTTTACGCTTTCTACCACTTCCAGATGGAAGCCATGCTCGTCGGCCAGACGCTTGTATTCCATGATTTTGTCCATCGGCCATTCTTCGCCCGCCGGAACGTCATGCAGCGCCCAGACGAGGCCCTCTACCCCCGGAATTTGCTTGATCTGCTTCAGGCTTACCGAATCATTGCCTTCCCCGTACCAACGAAAAGTCATTCTCATGATAGTTGTCCTCTCCCAAGGAAATTTGAATGTGATCTATGAGAAAACCTCTATCGAGGCCTCTCGAAGATGAGCAACCGCGTTTATGTCTATGTGGTAAAATAATCCGGATTCGCTTCTCGCAGCTGCGGAAGCTCCTGGTCCAGCTTGCGGATATGCTGCTCCAGCCGCGCCGCGGCAAGCTGCTCGTCCCCGCCTCGTATCGCCTCGAATAGCTGGCGGTGTTCTTCTATGACGCGGTTCATATGGCCGAACTGGTCAATAGCCAGGTAACGGGCGCGGTTAAGATGCGCACGCATGTAATAAATCATCTGCATCAGCGTTTCGTTGCCGGCAATCTCCAGGACCGAGCGGTGAAAAGCCTCGTCGAGCTGCATGAACAGCGCAATGTCTTTCGCTTCGGCTGCGGCACGCTGCTGCTCCAACAGTGCTTCGAATGCAGCGCTTTCAGCAGAGCGGTCACGCTCGCCCCATTTGGCAGCTGCCAGACGGAACGCGCCAAGCTCAAGCTGCTCGCGGATAAAACGGGCCTCGCTCACCTTGCGCGCCGAGATAAGGGCGATTCTCGTGCCCCGCTGCGGGAGCACCTCCAGCAGCTGTTCGCTGACAAGCAGCCGGATGGCTTCCCTTATCGGGGTCCGGCTCACTTTCATCGTCTCGGCCAGCTCATTCTCGTAAATCATCGTACCCGGCGGCAGTTTGAACGAAACGATACTCTCTCGGATCGTCTCATAGATCTGATCGCCTAGCGTTTTGCGCTGCTGCGGCTGCAGTGAAGAAATGAAGCTCATCTGCGTTCCTCCTTCCACGTTTGTCTCTAATCTCTACTTTACTTGTATTCTTGTATACAAGTAAAGTCCTAATTTTTATTAAAAGGGGATGGATGTCGCTCACGGAGGGATTTGATTACGTTTTTTTATGCCAGCTCTAACAGCGCCGAGCTTAAGGCCCATAAGGGACCTTAAGCTGGTGAAAGTAGCAAGTAGTTAGGCAGTTAAGGTCTCCTATGGACCTTAACGCATCAAAAGTAGCGGGATTAGTGAGCAGACTGGGCGGCTTCGAGGTAGTTAAGGTCCCTTAGGACCCTTAAGCCAGTGAAAGTAGCAACTAGTTAGGAGGTTAAGGTCCCTTAGGGACCTTAACGCCTCCATGGCGGCAGGTTGATACGCCCCGTCGGCCGACGCTCGCTCTCATCGTTGCACATCCGCTTCCCGCAAATACAAAAAGCCCTAACGATGCCATACATCGTTAAGGCTTGTCCATCATACCCACATTCCCTATCGCCTAGCTGAACTCCGTCAGGATCAGGATCAGCGTCAGCGCCGATATGCAAATAATGCCGCCGATAGCCGAGAACAGCATGCTGGCCGTTCTTCCCCGCCTCGCGTCTTCGTAGCTTTGTATAAACAGGACAACGCCCAGCAAAATAACAACCAGGCTTGTCGATAACCGGCTCGGGATCATTCCCGTCACGCCTAGAACAATTAGTACCAGATAGGCCACAGTGGCCGCGTATTTCGTACTTCGCCATCGTTTCAGTCTCATCCCGCACTCAGATCCCCTTTTGCCTGGATTCCACATCGCCAGCTTGTACTAATGATTATACAGGATATGGAAGGGTTCGGCGACAAAAAAAGGACCAGCGGGCGGTCCGAACTAGACGTTTATTTTAAGCATCTGCTGCCCCGGCAGGCCTCTGCCATGGGGTCTCTTCGCAGCCTGCTCATTCCGTCGTAGCCGAAGTACCGCTGATCCTCTGATTTACAATGCATTAGCCGTAGTAAGTAACGTTCACCGTCGAACCAATCGGCATCAGTTCCTCGGCGTAGTGGCGGATTTTGCTCTTGGCCGTCTCTGTGAAGGGGGAATGGCTGTACGCGGCCAGATGGACCGTTCCGGTACGGACATCGTACCGGTTGAAGGAGACAACAACACCGGCAAACAAATTGTTCAGCACCGCAAACACGGCCGACTGGTCCAGTCTGCCGCGCAGCGCCGTCTTCGCAAGCTCCTCGTCAGGCTTTGCGCATGATACCTGATCCGCAGCTGCTTCATTGTACGGCTTCACCGATACGCAAATATCCGGTGACATCCATTCCATCGCATAACGGTGCAGCTTGGCTGCATCCGCTTCGGACAACTGAAGCTGGTCGTCCCATGCATAGATCGTCGCCTTATGATGTCCACAGCTGCGAATGGTGACATATCGAATATGCGGAAAACGTTGTCTGACTGCCTGCTCCCACCAAAGACGAGTTCCCATCGCAATACCACCTTCTCGTGTAAATTGGCCTCCCAATACGTTGATAGCGCTTACAATATTGTATGGCTCCCCGTTCAAACTATTCCACTACTAGCAGAATGGTTCAAGCAGAGCAGAGAAGAATGAGCACACCTTTATCCGAGCCCCTCAAAAATGAGGGGCCGCGTACATAGGTAAAGGGAAAGGTTCGACATCCGTCTCCCCTTTCCCTTCTGCTTCTTTAATACGGATTTAATACACTGTCGCGGTTGTTGATCAGATCGGAGACCGTCACCATCTCGTAGCCTCTCCGCTGAAGCTCCGGCAGGATGATCTTGAGCGCTTCTACCGTCTGAACCGAACGCGGCACGTAATCGTGAAGCAGAATGATGTCCCCGTTGCGGGCATTGTTCAGCACCTTGTTCACAATCTTTTGTACGCCGGGGCTGCGCCAGTCATTCGTATCCTGATGCCAGGACCATAAGACGGTGGTGTAGCCGTTTTTCTTGGCGATTGCAAGCATCTGATCGTTATAAAAGCCGCCCGGCGGGCGGAACAATAAGGGCTTTTTGCCGGTCACCTTCTCTAAAGCCTGCTCTGTCTTCATGATCTCGTTCTGCACCGTCGTGTAGTTCTTTTTCTGCAGGAAATAGTGGTTAAACGTATGGTTCGCAACCTCATGCCCTTCCGCAATTTCCCGCTTAATCGTTTCCGGGAAGCTCTCGACGCGATTGCCCACAACGAAAAAGGTCGCCTTCGCATGATATTCCTTCAACAGGTCCAGGATCGGTTCCGTTGTCTTCGGATAAGGCCCGTCATCAAACGTTAACGCGATTCTCTTGTTCTCGCCCGGTACTTCCCAAATGATCTCGCCGCGTTTTTCATAATAGGCTCTATCCTTGGTTGCCACTGGCGCTGAAAAACCGCATAAAAGCGCCGTGACCGTTACACCCAATACGAATCGTTTCATACCTATGAAGTTACTCCTCCCTGGATGGCATCATAGGTATTATTCCGCAATTCCCCCGCCATATCCCTAACCGGCGAAATCCTTCCCTTGTTCCTTCGCAAACCTTGCTACTTCTTCTTCCGTAGGCATGCCGGTTTGCGCTCCAAACTTGGTAACCGCCAGCGCGGAAGCCATCGAGGCGTAATCCACCGCGTGGCGTAAATCCCGTCCGGATGCAAGCGCCACGGCCAGTGCCGCGTTGTAGCAGTCACCGGCTCCCGTCGTATCGACAACCGGCATTTTATAACCGTTGATCCGCACAAGCTTGCCTTCTTCATCCAAATAAGCCGAACCGCTGGCGCCCAGCGTCGTTACCACATGAGCGGCTCCAAGCTCCATCATCCGGCGTATAGCCGGCTCCAGGAAATCTACGTCCGCGCTCATCTCCGTATAGCCGCTTAGCTCCGTCCGGTTCGGCGTAAAATAGTCCACGAGCCCAAACAGCTCCTCCGGCAGCTGCTGCGCAGGGGCAGGGTTCAGCACGATCAGCTTGCCGAGCGCCTTTGCTTTGCGGGCGGCATACAGCACGGTCTCTACCGGAATCTCGAGCTGCAGCAGCACGAGATCCGCTTCCTTCAGCTTGTCCTCGCAGCGGTCGATATCCGCCGGTTCAACAAGTCCGTTAGCCCCCGGAACCACAACAATGCTGTTGTCTCCTTCCGCGACATAGATGGAGGCAATACCGGACGCCGTTCCTTCTACCCGCTTCACGCCGGCAATATCCACGCCGTCCTTCTGAAGGCTGCCGAGCAGTTCCTCGCCAAAGGCATCGTCGCCTACCGCGCCGATCATCACCGTATCGGCGCCAAGGCGCGCTCCGGCTACTGCCTGATTAGCCCCTTTGCCGCCAGGAATAAAGCGGACGCGCTGGCCGGTTATCGTCTCTCCTACCTGCGGGTACGCGCTCGTCTCCACCACGATATCCATATTCAAGCTGCCGATAACGACAAGCTTTGGTCGACGTTGATTCATCATTGGTTCCTTCCTTCTTCTGTAATTGCGGCATAAACCACAGCATTCTAACCCGGGTCTTCTTTGCTATAACAGCAGCTTGGCCAATTGCTCATAGTTTACTGCCGTATGATTCGGCGTATGCTCGCCCGATTCCGGGCTTGCCTCCCGATGGTTGAACCAGATCACCGACCAGCCCGCCTCGAGTGCTCCAATGACGTCATTGCGCCAGGAATCGCCGATATAAACGCTGTTCTCCGGACTAGTCCCGGTTGCTTCGTTCACATGATTAAATACGCGTATATCCGGCTTGTCCCAGCCAATCCTGCCGGAGACGAACTGCCGTTCCGGAGGAATGAGATGATCAAGCTCCATCGCCCGGATTTTCCGGAGCTGATGATTCTCGGCGCCATTCGTCAGCAGACCAACGACATAACCGGCTTTAACCAGCTGTTCGATCAGCTCCTTGGCACCTTCGAACATCGTAATGTTGAACTGGCAGCCAATATAAGCAGCCTGCATGGCCGAAGCCTGTTCTTCGCTGAGCGTGATGCCAAACTCCGCAAGGGCCAGCTCGAACCGCCGCCGGCGCATCAGCTCCGTGCTCGAACCGTTCTCCATTGCTCCTGCCCCGCCCATCTCCAGCGACAGCATATCGCTATAGTAACGCATCCGATGATAGGCCCCTTCGTAAGGAAAGCCTTCCCGGTCGCCAACAATGGCGATAACCGCCTGACGGAAAGGGGATAAATGATCGTACAGCGTATCGTCTACGTCAAAAAAGACGCCTTTTTTCTCCATGCTTTTCTCTTGTGCCATGCTTTAAGATGACCGCTCCTCTCTTGCTATGCTTTTTATTGTACCACCGGAACGATAAAAGACCCAGCCATAACGGCCAGGCCTTCTCACTTCAGGATTCCGGTTCCCCGCGATCGGGATCGGATTCCGTTTCTTTATGATCTTCCGGCTCCGCCGCTTCCTCGATCGGTTCCGCCTCAGGCTGCACCGGCGCCTTGACCGGTGCCGGTGCAGCAGGCGTAACGGTCACTTTCACCTCGGACGGCTCCGGACGCGGCCTGCCATAGAGATCCTGATAGATCCTCTCGATTTCCTCGCCGGTAAGATCACCGTGCAGGAGCAGCTCCTCCGCAATCTTATGCACGAAGTCGGCATGATCGCGGACAAGCTTTTTGACCTGCTGCATCTGATCCTTCAGAAGTTCGTTAATCTGAGGACGCAGAGACTTCAGGGCATCCATTCGGGATCCGGCGGCCAGGAAGCTGTAAAGCTCGTCGCCCATCCCGACCATGCCCAGATAAGCGCCTGCGCTTTCCGTTGCCTGGCGCAGGTCGGAGGTTACGCCGTTCAGCTTCTTGCCGAGGAATTCTTCCTCGACGGCGCGGGCAGCGAGACAGACCTGGATATGAGCCAGTATCTCGCTGTCGCTCCGGTTATACCGCTCATGCGTCGGCTTCGTAGCCGCAAGGCCAAGCGATCCGCCGCGCCGGATAATGGTCACCTTCCATACCCGTTCATGCGGCTTGAGCAGGAATTGCGCAACCGCGTGCCCTGCTTCGTGATACGCCACATTCCTCTTCTCGTCGTCCTTCATGGAACGTAGAGGCTGCTTCAGGCCCCATTCATACGTCTCCATCGCGGCGCGGAAGTCCTCGTATCCCGCTTCCTGCGCACCCCGCTGATGCGCGATAACGACGGCTTCGTTGACGATATGCTTGATTTGGGCCGGGCTGTATCCGATTGTATCCATCGCGGCCTTCTCCGGCGTAAGCGTCGAGTCGGTTTTTATCTTCTGTAGATAGTACCCGAACACGTCAACGCGTCCGTCATAATCCGGCGAGTCTACCCATAGCTGGCGGTCGAACCGCCCAGGGCGGAGCAAAGCCTGGTCCAGCACATCCGGCAGGTTGGTTGCGGCAATGGTCAGCACGGGCGGGCGTTCCGCTTTCTTCCGCAGCAGACCAAGCTGGCGCAGGAATTTCTTAAACCTCGAGCTGTCGAGGTTCGGAGGATCCATCTGCAGGAGCAGCTCGTTCAGAAGCCCGGTGCCGCCGCCCATGCCGAACATGCCGCCCCCGCCGCCGCCGCTTTGTCTCGACATGCCAATGGCATCTACTTCGTCGATGAAAATAATGCAGGCTCCGTACATGCGCGCCAGCTTCCGGGCTTTTTTGTAGATTCGCATCACCCTCAGATTGCCGACGCCAAAAAACATGTTCTGGAAGCTTGGAGCGGAGGCATACGCAAACGGCACTTGCGCTTCGTTGGCAATGACTTGGGCCAGATAGGACTTGCCTGTTCCCGGCGGTCCGCACAGCAGCAGACCCCGTATGGCCTCGCCGCCCATCTTCTTGAAGTCCTTCACACCTTTCAGCAGGCTGACGATCCGCTTGGCGTTCTCCACGATTTCCGGGTTGCCCCGGTAATCATCCCAAGCGGCGCCCGTCTCCCCCGGCAATACCCAGTAAGTCCGCCCCCTGGACAGGAACCAGAACAAGGCGGCAAACTGAATAATCATGAACAAGATGGCGAACAGCAGCTGAAACAAATAGCTGGAAACAACAAGCGCAGCATTCCAAGCCGTTGGTCCTCCTGACCAGATAAGCGATACGATGATGACGAGGACTACTAGCCTGAGGAGGAATCTACGCCACTTGATCCACTGATAACTCCTCATGGCTTCACTTCCTTTTAAGGTATGCCTTATTCTATGAAACGGCATACCGCCCCATGACTACCATTGCGGGGAGGAAGATTAACGCCGGCTGTCAGAAGGACGAACACAAATCTTAATAGCCAAGCTCCTTCAAAATGCGGGATAACGTGCGCAGACGTTCCCCGTTCAGCTCATCGTCGTCGCTCAGCGCCTGGCTGAACAGCTTGATATCCTGATTGATTTTCTCGTTGTCGGTGCATACCTCGACGGTCATCGCATCTCCCTGCAGGCCAATGCGGTCAATGACCGGTTTCTCCGGATCGTACAGATCAGCGTACCGGTAAGAATCCTCGCGGAAATGCTGCATCGACCGGGTGATTAGGATCGCCAGATCCAGCACGCGGTGAAGCGGCAGCTCCTCGGATTGGCGCGACCATTTCTCGCCGGTGTAACGCCATACCTTCGCCGAGATTTCCACCTTTCCTCTGTCGTTCCATTGGGCAAGCCCAAGCGACAGTCCTTTGGCATCCGTATGCTCGGCGTAACGTCCATCCACCTGCTCGTAATTTTCAGAGACGATCACCGGTTTATGCTTTAACGTTGTAGGGATTTTCATGGGAAGCTCCTCCGTTTATGAAAAAAGTGATTTATACCATTAATATTTACTAAATTACTAAATTAGTGATCCAATTATACGGTATCCGTCTCGCAGGCGTCAAACGGATAACAACCCAAAAGCCCCTCCGTCAAGCTAGACGGAAGGGCTTTTCGTTCATTAATCGTCTAAATTATTAAGACCGTTATCTTCAAGCACCGCTGCTTTGCTGCCGTATTCCTTAATAATATGCCGCTCTCCCCAATTGCATAAGGAATCAAGGATCGGGCGCAGACTATCACCGTATGGCGTGAGCTCGTATTCCACCTTCGGAGGCACCTGATTGTATACAATCCGGTTCACGATTCCGTCGTCCTCCAGCTCCCTTAACTGCTGGGTCAGCATCTTTTGCGTGATGGAAGGCATAAGCCGCTTGAAGTCGCTTGTTCTTTTCTTGCCATGCGTCAGATGGCACAAAATCACGCATTTCCACTTGCCCCCGATGACTTCAAGCGTTGCTTCCACGGAGATGTTGTATTTCTTCGGCGGTGCCACTGTTGTTTCCATTGCTGCTCCTCCTGTTCCATAGGTACTTTTTAGTGCCTATATTACTTTTTAGTATCTATATTACAAAATAGTGCGTACTAGTCACATCGACTGATTGCCTCCATAATAGCACTTACCGGCCGAACAATACAACCTTACGAAACGGAGAGTGCAACGATATGGTTACCAAACAGAGCCGCTCGGCGCTGGCGCTGCTCGCGCTTGCCATCAGCTCTTTTGCCATCGGAACGACGGAGTTCATCAGTGTTGGACTCCTGCCTTTAATCTCGGAAGATCTGGACATATCCGTTACGACAGCGGGTTTATCCGTTACTTTATATGCGGTTGGCGTTACCGTAGGGGCGCCGCTGCTTACCGCCCTGACCTCCAGGGTGCCGCGCAAAACGTTGCTGCTTGCGATTATGATCATCTTTATTCTCGGCAACAGTCTCGCGGCAAGCGCGGGCAGTATCGCAATGCTGCTCATCGCCCGCGTGATTTCGGCCTTCTCGCATGGCGTGTTTATGTCGATCGGCTCAACGATCGCCGCGGACCTTGTCCCCGAAGATCGCAGGGCAAGCGCGATTGCGATGATGTTCTCGGGCCTTACGATCGCTACCGTGACCGGAGTGCCGCTTGGCACGCTGCTTGGACAGCATATGGGCTGGCGCACGGCCTTTATAGCCATTGCCGTGATTGGCGTCATTGCGCTTATTTCTAACCTGCTGCTAATCCCGAATACTCTGCGCAAGGGTAACCGGACGAAGCTGAGCGAGCCTTTCAAAGTACTGAAGAACGGCCGGCTGCTTCTCGCTTTTGCCATCACGATGCTTGGGTACGGCGGTACGTTTGTCGTCTTTACCTACCTGTCCCCGCTGCTTCACGATATCACCGGGTTTAAAGAGAGTACGATTGCGGGCATTCTGGTTCTGTACGGTGTCGCGATTGCGGTAGGCAATATCATCGGCGGCAAAGCGGCTAACAAAAAGCCTTTGTCGGCTCTGCTTGTGATGTTTATTCTGCAGGCGGTTATCCTGCTGATACTGACGTTCACGGCGCCTTACGCTGCCGCCGCATTAGTGACGATAACCTTGATGGGCCTGTTGGCCTTCATGAACGTCCCTGGTCTTCAAATGTATGTCGTTCTGCTCGGGGAACGGTATATGCCAAAATCCATTGATGTCGTCTCGGCCTTGAACATTTCGGCCTTTAATGCCGGTATCGCCATTGGCGCTTACGTCGGCGGCATTATTACCGACAAGCTTGGTTTGATTCATACCCCTTGGATTGGCGCGATTATGGTGCTTGGCGCCGTTGCTCTGACGGCATGGAGCCGCTCCCTGGAAAACAAGGATACAAAAGGCAAAGAACTGAAAGCTTCGGCTTAAGCAAGAACTTATCAGTGTAACCAAACATTAGGTCCATGCTTTCGAAGCATGAATCATCACAAATGGCCTTTATTTAAGGCCATTTGGGTGATAATTCATTTTAGGAGGATTCCCAACATGACAACAGCAAAACATTTAAACGATAAAGTCATTCTGCAAAACGGCGTAGCTATGCCTTGGCTTGGCCTTGGCGTATTCAAAGTAGAGGACGGCAGCGTCGTGATTCAATCCGTGAAAGACGCGATTAAAAACGGCTACCGCAGCATCGATACGGCGGCCATCTACGATAATGAAACCGGCGTTGGCCAAGCTGTCCGCGAATCGATGGCCGAGCATGGCATTGAAAGAGAAGATCTGTTTATCACTTCGAAGGTATGGAACGCCGATCTCGGTTACGAATCGACGCTTGCGGCTTTCGAGACAAGCCTGAACAAGCTTGGCCTGGACTATCTGGATCTGTACCTGATTCACTGGCCGGTTGAAGGCAAATACAAAGATGCATGGCGCGCTCTAGAGACGCTCTACAAGCAAGGCCGCGTGAAGGCGATTGGCGTGAGCAACTTCCACGTGCATCATCTGCAGGATTTAATGAAAGATGCCGAGATTATGCCGATGGTTGACCAAGTCGAATACCATCCGATGCTTGCCCAGAATGAGCTTCGTGCCTTCACCCGCGAGCACAACATTCAATTGGAAGCATGGTCCCCGCTGATGCAAGGCCAGTTGCTTGATCACCCGGTACTGGGCGACATCGCAGCCAAACACGGCAAGTCGGTAGCCCAAGTCATTCTGCGCTGGGATTTGCAAAACGGCGTCGTGACGATTCCGAAGTCGATCAAGGAATCCCGCATCATCGAGAACGCCCACGTGTTTGATTTCGAGCTGTCCTCCGACGATATGGCCGCAATCGACGCTCTCAACGAAGACCGCCGTGTTGGACCAGACCCGGACAACTTCGATTTCTAATCATTTGTGAACGGGTTTTGAACAAAACAAGCCAGACGAACCAAAAAAGGTTCGTCTGGCTTGTTTTTATCTTGCCAATTAATTTATCAAGCGATAAAATAATTTTCGAATCAGTTTATTTATCATGTGATAAAATAAAAGGAGGAAACCGTATTTCAAACAGAAGGAGTATTTAAACGATGGCACGCCGAAAAAAACAACCCCTTGACGAAGCAACCCGCACGATGATTATCCATACCGCGCATGACCTGTTCATGGAGCATGGCTACCGGTCGGTTACGACTCGCCAGATCGCGGAAGCCTGCGGCCTCACGCAGCCCGCCATGTACCATTATTTCGCGGATAAAGAAGCGCTCTATACCGAGGTGCTTCGAGCCGTTACGGAAGAGACGAAAATCGCGATGAACGAGCTTGTCGCAAGCGAAGGCTCGGTAAGAGAGCGACTCATCAAGCTCGTCGTTTATATTTTGAACAACATGCCCGATGATCTGAGCCAGATGGAACGGGACATCCGCCAGGAGCTCCGACCGGAAAACCGGCAGCTCATCAATCAATGGTGGCAGGAATGCTATTTGATCCCCATTGCCTCCTTGTTCGAGGAAGGACAGCAGAAAGGCCATTTAAAAGGAGCGGAGCAGCTCGGACTGGATCCCATTCCTTCAGCCTTTACGCTGCTAAGCATGGTTCAACGCAAGCCGCGCGGAGGCGCAAGCGTGCCCATACCGGCGGAAGCACGGGCCACGCGAACCGTCGATATTTTGCTGTATGGGCTTGCCTCCGATCAAGGAAGAGAAGATAAGATATAAGGTTTATGTTTATTGATAGGGAGATGAGAAATGATGAACGGATTGAAACGTATAGCGGATGCCGTGAGCGGCAAACGGGGACGATGGATCACTTTGGTGCTGTGGATTGTTATTGTAGGTCTTGCCAATGCCTTTCTGCCGTCGTCGAGCGATCATAAAGACGATGCCGCATCCAATCTTGTGAGCAGCGCCCCGTCCGTGCAGGCCGATGCCTTAAACGAGCATAACGGCATTCCGGCTATTATCGCCTGGCACAGAGACGCCGGTCTCACCGACGAGGATCTTGGCCAGATCCAGGCTTTATCCAAGAAGCTGGCGGATGAACCGCTGCCGCAGCAGACGGAGCTGCCGCCGCTTCACGAAATGCCGCTTCCAGCGTTAAAAGCAATGGTGTCGGAAGACGGTACGACCTTCCTGCAGACCGTTGTATTCGACAAGAACGCTTCCTCCGACGATCTGAAGATCAGCCTGGAGCAGCTGCAGGCCGATGCGAATGGCATTTTTCCATCCAAGCCGTTTGACGCCGCCCTGAACGAGGAAGGCCTTGTCGGCCGGATTACCGGACCCGCCGGTATCGGCGTGGACGCCACCTCGCTTTTCAAGGACGCGGACGTGTCCCTGTTGATCGCAACAACGCTGCTTGTGCTCGTTATTCTTTTATTCATTTACCGCTCGCCTATTCTAGCGCTCATCCCGCTGGTTGCGGTTGGCTTCGCTTACGGCTTGACCGGTCCGATTCTCGGCTGGATGGCAGACGAAGGCTGGATCACTTATGATTCGCAGGGTTTATCGATCATGACCGTGCTGCTCTTCGGCGCAGGAACGGACTACTGCCTCTTCCTCATTGCCCGCTTCCGCAGAGTGCTGACGGAGGAGTCCAATAAAAAACAAGCCCTGCTCAAAGCATTAGGCGATTCCGGCGGCGCCATTACGATGAGTGGCTTGACCGTAGTGATGTCGCTGCTCGCGCTGCTGCTGGCGGAATACGGCGCGATTCACCGGTTCGCGGTGCCGTTCAGCTTGTCCATCCTCATTATGATGGTCGCAAGCCTGACGCTTGTACCGGCATTGCTTGCCATTCTCGGCCGCGTTTCCTTCTACCCGTTTGTACCGCGTACGCCGGAAATGCAGGCTGCCCGCGCCGCGCGCAAAAACAAGCCGCTGCCCGCGCCGAAGACCAAAACAAGCTTTGGCATCCGGCTGGGCGAAGCTATTGTGAAACGTCCGAAGACAATCGCGATTTCCACATTGATCGTGCTTGGCATAACGGCAGCTTTTTCGACTCAAATCAAATTTACGTACGACACGCTGTCCTCCTTCCCGAAGGATATGCCTTCCCGCGAAGGCTTCGATTTAATCGGCGACCACTTCTCCAAAGGAAGTCTGGCGAAGGTACAGGTGCTCGTGAAGACCAACGGCAAGGACCTTCCGCTTGATCAAAAGCTTGGGGAGCTGGCGAATATCAGCAGCGTTTCCGAGCCTGCGGCGAATACGAAGGATTCGAGCATCGTCTCCTACAACGTTGAGCTGGCGATGAACCCGTATTCGATTGAAGCGCTCGATATGATACCGGTGATCCGCTCTGCCGCGGAACAATCGCTATCGGACGCCGGCATTACGGATGCCGCGGATAAAGTATGGATTGCGGGCGCGACTGCCGAGCAGTACGATACCCGTCATGAAACAACGAATGATGCGTATCGAATCATTCCCGTTATTATCGGGATGATCGCCTTGCTCCTGCTGCTCTACCTTCGTTCGTTCGTGGCGATGCTGTACTTGATGGGCACCGTGCTTCTCTCCTACTTCAGCGCCTTGGGCATAGGCTGGCTTGTCGTCCATTACCTGTTTGGCGCCGAAGCGATTCAAGGACTGATTCCGCTGTACGCCTTTGTCTTCCTGGTCGCGCTGGGCGAGGACTACAACATCTTTATGGTGTCGAGCATTTGGAAAAAGAGCAAAACGATGCCGCTTAACCGCGCTATCGTAGAAGGCGTTGCACAGACCGGCGGCGTTATTACTTCCGCGGGCATCATTCTGGCGGGTACCTTCGCCGTGCTCGCGACGCTGCCGATTCAGGTTCTGGTGCAGTTCGGCACGGTGACCGCCATCGGCGTTCTGCTCGATACGTTTATCGTACGCTCCTTCCTCGTACCGGCGCTGACGGTATGGATCGGCAAATGGGTATTCTGGCCGTCGAAGCAAAGAGCCGCTTCCGCCAAGGAATTGGAGTTGTAACCCTGGGCAGGCGGGTGGCCGCCATTCCGCTTAACGATGCGCAGCATCGTTAAGCGCATAAATAAAACAAAAAGAGACGACTCGCCATGCCCTCCGGCTGGCGGGTCGTCTCTTTTGTCATTGCGGCTACGTTGTGCCAAACGTGACGCCAAGCTCGATGAGCCAGCGGCGGTAGGCGACGGACAGCGAGTCCGCCTTATGGTTCAGCTCGAGCTGAAGGTCGAGCGGCAGAAGCTCCGGCTTCTGCGTTTCGATAATCCACTTATCCTGCTCGAATACGGTGTCTTGGAAGTTGACGAACTGCTCATCCGGTACGTCGAAGCCGTAATTCCGGGAGACGGACATGTAGACAAGACATTCCTTCTCCTCGACCGGAAGCACCGTTAACAGAATCCACAGCGTCTGCCCTGTTGCCGCATCGCGTTTGGACAGCCGGGCCGCAAGCGGACGGAACACTTCCTTCACGTATACATACGTCGTGCCTTCCTCCATCTCGGAGCCGGAATGGGCTACGGGCTGGAAGATCGGAACGTCGCCGGTATAGACGCGACCAGGCTCCTTATACACCTTAAAGTCCGGCAGCTCCGCATAGTCTGGGTGACCAAGCAGACCGCCGTGAACAAACATCAGATGGGCAAAATCCGTAAAATTCTCGATCACGCGGGTTCCCGCCGCATGCACCGCGTAAGGACCGCATGGAAGCGGACGGTATTCCGCGTTCTCGAACTCTTCCAAATACGGCAGTTCGCATGTCGGCTCGCCCAGGCAAACCCATACGAAACCATACTTTTCAACGGCCTGGTACTTGGTCGCTTTCGCCCGCAGCGGAATTTTGTCCGTCTTCGCCTGAGCCGGGATACATACGCATGCGCCGCTGCCGTCATACTTCCAGCCGTGGTAAGGGCAGACCAGCGTCTCCCCCTCCACTCTCCCCTTCGACAGCATGGCACCGCGGTGGATGCACAAGTCTCGCAGCGCATAGACCTGGCCGCTTGCCGCACGGAATACGGCCACCCGCTCGCCCAATACGATAACGGAGACAGGCTCTTCCCTGAGGTCTTTCGCAATAAACACGGGATGCCATTCGTTAAGCAGTACGGTATCTTTTACGGTTGCTGTCAGCATATGAGCCACTCTCCTTGTTATTGGTTGCCGATGACTTTCTCGCCGGATTTCAGAGTTTCGACAATGGCATTAATCTTGTCCATGATGTCCTTCGAAATTTTATCCTCGAAGCTATGGAATGGAGCCAGATAAATCGCGCCGTCCTTCACGCCAAGGAGCTGGGATTCGGCCTTCATCTCGCCTTTTTGAATACGCTCCACGACGACCTTCATCGCTTCCGGATAATCCTGAATGACGCTGGTGACGACCGTATCCGGACCGTTTGGATTCTGGTCCTGGTTCGAGCCGATGGCCAATACGCCTTTTTGCTGCGCCGCCTCGATTCCCCCGAGTCCAGCCTGGTTCGCATTGGTCATGACGACATCGGCTCCTTTCTCGATAAAGGAGATCGCGGTTTCCTTCGCTTTGGCGACATCGCTGTCGCCGCCCATCATCGTAGACAGCACTTTAATAGAAGGGACCGTCTCCTTCGCGCCAAGCTCAAAACCCTTCACCGAGTTTGCGATTGGAGGGATATCGGAGCCGCCAATAGCCGCAACCGTGCCGGACTTCGACATCAGGGCCGCAATCGAACCCATCAGGTAGCCCTGCTCGCTGTTGTTTAAGCTGAGGGAAGCGAGATTAGGCTCCTGCGATATAGTCGAGCTGTTGACGAGAAACCAGGTATCCTTGTAATCGGGAGCGATATCCTTCATAATGTCGCCGTACTCGAAGCCGTGCCCGATAATAACGTCGTAACCGTCATCGGCATAACCGCGGATGAACTCAGCCGCATCGGAGTTGCTTACTTTCTCGGAATAAGCCGTCTCCGCGCCAAGCTCTTCCTTAATCTTCATAAGCCCGGCGTATGCCGTTGCATTCCAGCCGTTGTCATTGACCGGACCAGGGGTGAGCAAAGCCACCTTCAGGCTTTTGCCGCCGCTTTCCGATTTCCCGGCCGCCCCCGATTCACCGCTGTTCTCCGCTTTATCGCTTCCGCAGGCCGCCAACACAATCATCAGTACGCACACGCCTAATACCGCCATCGATTTCGCCCATTTCCCCATTCTCATCCTAACCCCTCCAAATTGGAATGATATGTCCCCTCTATATGGCAAAAGAAGCATTCGGCCGGATCCCCGCCATCAGCTGGCCAATGCGATCCCTATCCGCGCTTTCTCTATCCATCGTGCCCAGCAGCTCACCCTTGTACAGCACCGCAATGCGGTCCGACAGCGCCATCACTTCCTCCAGCTCCGTCGAGATAAGCAGAATGGAACAGCCATGCTCACTAGCTTCAAGCAACCGCTTGTGGACATATTCCGCCGCGCCGACATCCATTCCGCGCGTAGGCTGCATAGCGACGATAACTTTCGGATTCAGCATCAGCTCACGGGCCAGAATCACCTTCTGCTGATTGCCTCCGGACAGCCTGCCGACCGGAACCGAGGCACCTGAGGTCTTAATCGCGAAGCTCTTGATCTGCTCCTCCGCGCATTCCCGCATCCTCCTTCGGCTGATGATGCCGCCCTTGCTGAATCTGCGCTTCCGGTATTCCTTCGCAATCAGATTCTCCTCCACGCTCATCTGAAGCATAAGCCCTTCCTTATGCCGGTCCTCGGGGATATAAGCGACCCCCTTCTCCTTCATGCTTCGGGGCTGCTGGCGCTGCAGAGCCTCTCCATCCAGCTCGATGATTCCCGCATCCTTGGGACGAAGTCCGAACAGCACCTCGCTCAGCTCGCGCTGCCCGTTGCCGTCTACGCCGGCTATGCCAAGAATCTCTCCCTCACGAATGCGAAAAGAAATATCCTTAAGGACCGGTACGCCGCTTTCGCTAGCGTGGAGCCCCGTCACCTTCAGACGGTTCGTCTGACTAACGACGCCTGCCTTCCGGACCGGAGAGACAACATCGCGCCCCACCATCATGCGTGCGAGATCTGCCGGAGTTATGCCGTCAAGGCTATGCGTACCAATTAGCTTCCCGAGCCGCAGCACGGTCACGCGGTCGCAAATCTCCCGAATCTCCTGAAGCTTGTGGCTGATGAAAATAATCGTCTTCCCCTGCTCCTTAAGCGTCCGCAGCACCCGGAACAAATCTTTCACCTCCGAGGGTGTCAGCACCGCCGTCGGCTCATCCAGAATAATGAACTCGGCGCCCCGAAACAGCGTCTTGACGATTTCCACGCGCTGCTGCTGACCGACCGACAGCTCGCTAACTCTCGCTTCCGGCCGAACATCCAGACCAAAGCGGTCCGACAGCTCCCGAATCTCCGCGCAAGCCTTCTTAAAGCGAAAGAACGGGCTGCGATCCCGCTTCAATCCAAGCAGCACGTTTTCCGCGACCGTCAGCGCCGGAATGAGCATAAAATGCTGATGCACCATCCCAATCCCCACGCTGCCTGCCTCACGGGGCGATGCAAACCGAACAGGCTTGCCCTTATACAGAATTTCGCCATAGTCGGGCTCCAGCATGCCTGAGAGCATGTTCATAAGCGTGCTTTTGCCGGCACCGTTCTCGCCGAGAAGAGCATGAATCTCGCCCTGCCGAATGGCCAGATTCAACCGGTCATTCGCCACAAAGGAACCAAAACGCTTTACTAAATTTCGTATTTCCAAAATCGGCTCCATAAGCTTCCCTCCTAACCGTTCCGGTCTGCGAGACTTTTATAAGCAGCGGCCGTCGCAGCAGGCTGCTTGCTCTTGCCCGAGAACCAAGCGAGAGCCACCATCGTCAGCAGATAAGGAAACATCAGCATGAACTGGTACGGAATCTTAATTCCGAACGATTGGAACCTTAACTGCAGGGCATCCGCCCCGCCAAACAAGAGAGAAGCCCCCATCGTGCCAAGCGGCGTCCATTTGCCGAAAATAACCGCCGACAAGGCGATAAAACCACGGCCTGCCACCATGTTTTCCGTAAATTGATTCAGAATGCCAAGGGATAACGAGCAGCCGGCTACGCCAGCCAGCATCCCGCCGATAAGACAGCAGATATATCGGATGCGGTGAACGCGTACGCCAAGCGTATCGGCGGCCAGCGGATTCTCCCCTACCGCCCTAACCCGGAGCCCCCAATTGGTCTTGTAGAAAATAAACGCGGCAGCCGGCACCAGCAGGTAAGAAGCATACGCAAGCACATTCTGATCAAACAATGCTTCCCCGACATACGGAATGTCGCTCAGCAGCGGGATCCGCAGGCTTGGAATACCGTTCACCCGCACCGCTTCCTGCCCCATGCCAAGCAGGCTCCGGCCAAACACCGTTGTGATGCCTAAGCCGAACAGATTAAGCGCCGTCCCGATCACAACTTGATCGGCCCCCGTCGTAATTACGAGAAAACCGAACAGCAGTCCGACCAGCCCGGTAACGGCGATGGCAAACCCTACGCCTGCTGCCGCACTGCCGAAATAATGCGCGCCAACGACACCGGACAATGCGCCAATCAGAACGATGCCCTCCATCCCGATGTTCAGAATTCCGCTCCTCGACATGAACAGAATGCCAAGCGCGGCGAGCAGCAGCGGAACCGACAGGCGAATGGCGGAAGCCAAATAGCTGACAATCACTTCCTCGCTCATCTCGATCCCTCCCCTTTGTTCAGGCTGAGAGCCGTCTCCGGCGCCGCTTGCACAGCCTTCAACTCTTCCGGACGGCTGTTGCCGCCGAATCGGGCCGCAAGCGAAGCGATCAGCCGACGCTTCAAGCCGCCGAACCAATACCGGTTGCATACAACCAGCACAATAATCGTGGCCTGAATAACGTATACAAGCGAGGTCGAGGTACCCGTCATCCGCTGCATGGCATTGGCCCCGCTCCGCAATCCGCCAAACAGAATAGCCGAGCCGATATTGCCAAGCGGATGCGCCCCGCCGACCAGCGCGACAGCGATGCCGTCATAGCCGTAGCCGGGCGAAAAGTTCTGGAAAAGACGGTTCTGCACGCCGGCTATTTCCACGTAACCCCCGATTCCGGCAATCGCTCCGCTGACCATCATGACGAGCAGCATATTGCGGCTGACCGGAATGCCCATAACCTTCGTCGCCTGCTTGTTGAAGCCGACCGACCGGATTTCATAGCCCCAGACCGTCCGGTTCAAGACAACGTACAGAATGACCGCCAGCGCAACCGCCAGCACAAAGCCGTAATGCAGCCTGGAGTCGAGCAGCCTCGCAAGCAGCGCCGATTCCGGGAGCCTCGCGGACTGCGGAAGCGTACCGGACGGATCCTTCATTGGACCGGTCACCATGTAGCTGACCAAGTAAATTCCCACATAATTGAGCATGATGGTGTTTATAATCTCGCTTGCGCCTTTGAATATTTTGAGCGCTCCGGCAATACCCGCCCAGACCGCGCCTCCAGCCGCACCGGCTGCAATGCAGAGAGGCAGATGCGCAAAGCCCGGAAGACCCGGGACATACAGCGCGGCCATCGTGCCGGTCATCGCTCCGATATAGATCTGGCCTTCCGCGCCGATGTTGAACAAGCCGCTCCGGTAAGCAAACGTGTAGCATAGACCGGCGAACAAGAGCGGAGTTGCCTTGACCAGCGTTTCCTTCACGCTGTTCGCGTCGCCGGCTGCGCCGTCCCAGATAAGCCGGTACGCCTCCAGCGGCGATACGCCCGCAGCTGCCATCACCAGACCCCCGGCGAGCAGAGCGACAAGCACCGCCCCGGCGTAAAACAGAACCTCGACCACGGCTTTCACCCATCGTTCCGCCTTTTCGTTAACGCTCCTTGCCTCACTCATGAAGACCGCACCTCCGCCTTCTTTATTCCACTACGCTAAATACCGGATAAGCCGTGCCCAGCCTCTGCCGCAGCACATCGACCCTTGCCTGCGCCCTGCGGATAATCTCTTCTTCATCCACCAGCGTGCATTTGCCGCGATGAACGACAAGCTGACCGTTCACGAAAACCGAATCCACGTCATTGCCGTTTGCGTTATATACAATGGCCGAGCTGACCCGGTGAATGGGCGCGATATGCGCCTTCTGCAGATCAATGATCACGACATCCGCTTTTTTTCCCGGCTCCAGGCTGCCAAGCTCCTGCTCTCTCCCAACGGCCTTGGCCCCGTTGATTGTCCCCATCTTCAGCACCTGCATGGGCGGCAGCAGCGTTGAATCGAGCTGATCAACCTTATGCAGGCAGGCCGTGAACTTCAGCACTTCGAGATTATCCTGGCAGTTATTGCTGCCGGGACCGTCCGTCCCCAAGGCCACATTAATGCCTCGCTCCAGCATCTCGGGCACGCGCGCTACGCCGGAAGCCAGATACATATTGGAAATCGGGCAATGAATAACGGTAGCCTCATTCTTCTTCAGTAAATCCAGCTCTTTATCATCCAGCCAGACGCCGTGAACGACCTGCGTGTGCTTGCCGAGCAGGCCCACCGCTTCAACCAGCTCCAAATTCCGAAGCCCGAAACGTTCCATCGTATTGTCAATCTGGTCCTTCGTTTCCGCGACGTGAAGGTGAGTAATCAGTTTGTTCCGCTCGCTGTAATCAGCCGCCTGCCTCAGGAAGCTCTCCGAGCAGCCGTATAAATTAAGCGGGCCAAGCGCAATGGAGATCCGGCCTTCGCCCGCTCCCTGCCAGCGGTCAAGCAGAACATCCGTATTGCCGAATATTTGCTCAATCGTTTCGCTAAGCCTTGGCTCGTAGCTGAGGTCAACGCCTCCCCTGGCCATATGACCTCGAATGCCCGACTCCTGCATGGCCTTCAGGACACCGTCATCATTGCCGGCATGGGTGTGAACATAGTGGTGGTCCATAATGTAGGTCGCGCCTGACTTCAAATTCTCAATGCAGCCGATCATGGCCGCCAGATAGAAATCCTCTTCCTCCATGGCAAGAGATGCCGGCCATATGATTTGCCGAAGCCATTGCGCCAGCGGCAAATCATCGGAAACGCCCCTTATAAAGGTCTGAAACAAATGGGTGTGCCCGTTCACCAATCCGGGAATGACGGCCTTCCCCTGCGCATCCATCAAGATATCCGCCTGCCGGAGAAGCTCATCCTTCGAGCCGTCCGCCGGCCACTCTCCCACCTCCGCAATAAGATCCCCCTTCATGAGAACATAACCATTAGGGATCACCCGCATCTCCTCATTCATCGTGATGACGGTCCCGTTACGAATCAGCTGCTTTTTCATACCGATCACACCCTCATGTAAGTTGATTAACCCGCAATTTGAAGTTTTCGCAACCATTCCGTCTGTTTCTGGTTTCGTATGTAATGTTTTATGACATCAGTATAAGAGCGCCCCAGCAGAGCGTCAACCACATCGTAACTAAAAAAGGGCTTTTCTGGACTGTTTTGTCATTTTCTATAGACCATTTTGGTTACTGATGTTATATTAATTTACATAAAAACGAACGAATTCGAAACTAATACCTAACATTTATCTCGCACAAAGTAGCTTAACGTGAAATTTTATCGAATAGGAGTGGTCTCATGCATTTACTGCACTTGGATGACACAGATCAGGAAATTATCCGCCTGCTGCACGATAACGGACGGATGTCGTACGCCAAGATCGGCGAGCTTCTCAATTTATCTAGAGTCGCGATCCAGAAGCGCGTGGATGCGATGGTGAATAACGGAATTATCGAGAACTTCACCGTACGGTTAAACACAACCAAGCTCGGCAAATCCATCTCCGCTTTTTTCGAAGTTGAGGTTGAGCCTCGATTCGTAGAGCAAGCCGGGGCACTGTTATCGGAGGAACCGGAAGTGATCAGCATCTATCAGATGACGGGACCAAGCTCGCTGCATATGCATGCGCTGCTGAAGGACGAGGAGGCGCTGGAGCACTTTTTGTTCAAAAAAATCTATGTGCTTGAAGGGATCGTAAACGTCAACACCCATATGGTTATCAAACGCTTTAAGCAGGGTACGGGGCTTGAGCTGTAGGCAGACAAAAAGCCTCGGTCCCGACGGGACCGAGGCTTTGGGCTATTTTTTCAAATGGTAAGGCACTGTGGTGATGATAACGTCCTTACGGTACAGAAGCTGGGCACGGAGCATTAGGCTCGTTTGGTTATGCAAAATGTTGTGCCAGCCCTTCTTCGGAATAAACTGCGGAATAATGACGGTTACCTGGTAATTGTTCTCGCCCGCCTTGCGCTGCACCGTATCGATAAACTTGAACAGCGGATTCGATATCGAGCGGTAAGGCGAATGCAGAGTCACGAGCCGGACATCCGGCTGGAATTTCTCCCACTTCTCTTCGAAGACGGCTTCATCCTCTTTTTCAAAAGGAACGTACACGGCAATGATCTGTTCAGGCTTAAGCGACTTGGCATATAGAATCGAATGCTCGACAACATGCGTAATCCCCGATACCGGCAGAATCATTACGTTACCCTCAATCGGCATTACAGGCTCGCAGGTAGCGAGGCGCAGCTGTTCGCCCACCGCTTCGTAGTGCTTCTTGATCCGGTGGAACACGAAGATAATAAGCGGCAGGAAGATCAGAATCGACCATACCTGCGCGAACTTCGTCAGGAAAAACATCATCGAGACGATAAAGCTGATGAGCGCGCCAATCGAGTTAATGATAAACTTGCCGACCCAGCCCTTCGGCCGTTGGCGGAACCATTTGACCAGCATCCCCGTCTGCGACAACGTAAACGGGATAAATACGCCAACCGCGTACAACGGAATGAGATGCTCGGTCTTGCCCTGGAACGCCACGATCAGGATGATGGACAGAACCCCAAGGCTGATGATGCCGTTCGAGTAACCGAGACGGTCACCGCGAGCCGTAAACATTCTCGGAATAAACTTATCCTTCGCCAGGTTAACAGCCAGCAGCGGGAAGGCCGAATAGCCGGTATTAGCCGCCAGGATCAAGATAAGTGCCGTAGTACCCTGGATAAAATAATACATCGTATGGCGTCCGAATATGCTCTCGGCAATCTGTGACACAACCGTTACTTCTTCTTTCGGCGCTATACCGTAGTAATACGCCAGGAAGACGATACCCGAGAACAGGATCGAGAGCAGGCCACCCATCGCTAATAACGTCTTGGCCGCATTGTTCGGCGCAGGATCCTTGAAGTTCGGGATCGCGTTCGAGATGGCCTCAACCCCGGTCAAAGCCGAGCTGCCCGATGCGAACGCGCGAAGCAGCAGGAACAGGCTGATGCCTGCAACCGGCGTTCCTAAAGAGGTGTGAAGCGCAGGCGATACGTCGCCTGTGGCGATTTTGTACAAGCCTACAATGACCATGACAACAATCGCGAGCACAAACAAGTAAACGGGATAAGCAAGGATAGACGCCGATTCCGTCACGCCCCGCAGGTTTAAGATCGTAATAAAAAGGACAAACACGATAGAGATTAGTACTGAATGCTCGTGCAGGCTTGGAAAAGCGGACGTAATCGCGTCCGTACCCGCCGAAACGCTTACCGCTACGGTCAAAATATAATCGACCAGCAGGGCGCCGCCTGATATGAGACCCGGGAACACCCCGAGATTTTCCTTCGATACGACATACGCTCCCCCGCCATGCGGGTAGGCAAATATAATTTGCCGGTAAGACAAGATAAGCGCCGTTAATAAGACCAGCACCCCGACACCAATCGGAATCGAATACCAAAACGCCGCTGCGCTAACGGTCATCAAGACGAGCAAAATCTGCTCTGGCCCGTAAGCAACGGATGATAAGGCATCCGAGGACAGGATCGCAAGCGCCTTCGTTTTAATGAGCTTCTGTTCCCCTAATTCCGTGGACTTGAGGGGACGCCCGATCAGTAATCTTTTGATAAGAGTAAACACACAGGTCACCGCCAACATTGAAGTTAAACATCTAATACCTGGATACTTGGCTACTCGAACACTTATCAGTGCTAATGTAACCACCTTTGCTTCTTTCTACGCATAGAAAAAAGACCGCAGAGTATCCTCCCGCGGCCCGTAAATAACCGAAGTTCACCCTCTCTATCAACGCTTACAAGGTTAGCTGACGGATTCGGGCGTTTAGAGTCGCCCTACAGCTTGCTGCCCGCAATCCTATAATGCGGCCGGCATGCCGATTCACCCCGGCGACAAGCATGCACTTTCCTGCCTATCGCAATTGGTTCCCCTGCTCTCCGTTTCTAACGGAAACTCAGCGAATATGAACATATGAAGTTTTGCAGATTTGATCATAGACCCGATCCCCCAATTCTGTAAACTGCGATATAAACGCGAAAAAGGGCAGAATGGTCTGTTTTCCATTCATGAATGCGGATACATAATTGGCTCGCTCTCGGAATGTCCCAAATAAACCGCCATGCTTTCTTTTACCGTGCAATCGGCAGATAATCCCTGCTATGACAGTGGAGATTGGCTATTATCTGACAGGCATGCCCTATTAAAGGCTTTGTCAGCAAAAAAAGCGCGAACCTGCCTATGGCTGGCCCGCGCTTTTTTTGTTTTTATTTCGTAAGACGGAACGATTTCGCTTCCGCATCGCGGCTGTTAGGGCCTACAAAGACATGGAATTCGCCTGCATCGCTCTTCAGTTGCAGATCCGCATGGTAATAACGAAGCTGTTCCTCGGTAATCTCGAACGTCACCGTCCGCGTCTCGCCCGGCTGGATGGCCAGCTTGCGGAAGCCCTTCAGCTCCTTCAGCGGACGGACAACCTCGCCGGCAAGATCGCGTACGTATAGCTGGACAACCTCTTCGCCGGCAGAAGCTCCCGTGTTTGTCACGTCAACCGATACCCGAAGCGTATCTCCTGCGCTCATAACGTCCGTAGACAGGGTGGCTTCGCTGTACGAGAAGCTCGTATAGCTCAAGCCGTAACCAAACGGCATAAGCGGCGCATTCGGCATGTCCAAATATTTCGAGACGTAACGCTCATTCGCATTCTGTGGCGTAAGCGGACGTCCCGTATTGTAGTTGTTGTAGTATACCGGAACTTGTCCAACGGAATAAGGGAAAGACATGGTCAGACGTCCTGACGGGTTCACGTCGCCGTAGAGCACATCCGCGATCGCATTGCCGCCTTCCGTACCAGGGAACCAAACCTCAAGGAGCGCATCCGCCTCCTCGATCACGCCATGCAGATCAAGCGGTCTACCGTTGAACAATACAACCACGATCGGCTTGCCAAGCGGCTTCAGCTTCCGAACAAGCTCCAGCTGCGCCTCTGGCAGACGGATGTCGCCGCGGCTTCCCGCTTCCCCGCTCATCTCGGAGCTTTCGCCCAGCGCCAGCACGATTACGTCGGCTTGCAATGCCGCAGCCACCGCTTCCTGAAGCTGCTCCTCGGTCACGGCTTCGATATCGGAGCCTTTCGCCACCGCAACGATATCCGCTCCCTTATGGGCAGATAGACCCGCATGCAGCTGCACCGTTTCCTCTTGCTTGCCCCAGATCGACCAAGGGCCCAGAATATCTCCGCTTTCGGCAAACGGTCCGATAAGCGCAAGCTTTTGCCCGCCGCGAAGAGGTAGAGCCTCCTGCTCGTTCTTCAGCAGCACGAAGGATTTAGCCGCGATCTCGCGTGCCGCAGCCCGGTGCTCAGGCGACAGCAGCACTTCCTTCTCCCGTTCTTCGCTTGCGGCGCGGTACGGATTCTCGAAGAGACCCAGCTTGTCCTTCAGCTTCAGAATGCGGAGCACGGACTCGTCAATCAGTTTGATATCCACTTCGCCCGATTCCACAAGCTCCTTCAAATGATTGGCATAGTGCGAGGTCATCATCTCCATGTCGACGCCGGCTTCAATCGCCTTCCGCGCGGCTTCCTTGCCGTCCGCCGCAACGCCATGCGGGATCATCTCGCCTACCGCGCCCCAGTCGGAGATCAGCATGCCGTCAAAGCCCCACTCGTCGCGGAGCAGGTTCCGCATCAGCCACTTGTTGCCGGTTGCCGGGATGCCGTCGACGGTGTTGAAGGCCGTCATCACCATCTCGCAGCCCTCGTCCAGCGCGGCTTTATAAGCCGGCAGATAGGACTCGCGAAGCTGTCTCTCCGACATGTTGACGGTATTGTAATCGCGACCGCCTTCCGCTGCGCCGTAAGCGGCAAAATGCTTCACGCACGCGGCAACGCGGTCCATATCGCCCGCGAGGTCATCGCCTTGGAAGCCGCGGACGAAGGCACGCGCATATTCGCTGTTCAGGTACGGATCTTCGCCCGTCGACTCCATTACGCGGCCCCAACGCGGGTCGCGTACGAGGTCCACCATCGGCGCAAACGTCACGTGAATGCCCGTAACGGCCGATTCCTTGGCAGCAATCGCGGCGCTTTTCTCCGCCAGCTCCAGGTCCCAAGTGCTGCCGATCGCTAGCGTCACCGGAAAAATAGTACGGTAGCCGTGGATAATATCCGCCATAAGAAGCAGAGGAATGCCGAGGCGGCTGTTCTCCATGTATTTTTTCTGCAGAGCTATCGTTTCCTTCGCGCCAACGGCACTCAGTACGGATCCTGCATTGTTCACCATATTTTCCGTAACGCCCATCCAGGCCAGCGGACCCGTCAGGTTAGCGTCATCTTCGCTGAGAAAATTAGGGGTAAGCTGCATCAGCTGAAAAATCTTTTCTTCCAGCGTCATCTGCTCAAGTAATGCTGTCATCGATTGTTTCGTCACGTGGACAAACCCTCCATTTGAATCGGATGATTTCTTGTTCTCTTCCATTATACCGATTGCCGCCGGGCCGCAATATGTCGGGAATAGCCGAAAAACTCTACAATCTGGCTGTGTGCTGCTGAACAGGCTTGGCGGTGGCAGGCATGGTCGCTGCGCGAAAGGCATGCTCCTTCGATCGCTGTTGTACCCCGATTTCCTCGAATAACCGCTATAGCGGTTGAAATCCGGGTACAAAGGCGAGCGCTACGCTTCTCAGCGAGCATGCCTTCCGCTCCGCTCCGGCCCTGCCACTCTTCAACCGTTCAATCTGCCATGGCCAGATTCAAGCTTTTAGGCTGGTTTCTGGGCGTTATCACTGCGCAAAAGACATGCTTCTTCGATCGCTGTAGTACCCCGATTTCCTCGAATATACCGCTATAGCGGTTGAAATCCGGGTACAAAGGCAAGCGCTGCGCTTCTCAGCGAGCATGTCTTTTGCTCCGCTCCGGCCCCGCCGCTCTTCACCGGTTCAATCTGCCATGGCCAGATTGTATTTAATGCAGGATAAATGCCGCTTTCGCGCTGCCCGCTCATGCTATGTTGTATAGAATGCAGTATATTTGCCCTCCTCGGGGCTTTTTGAACCAATTTGGCCGATTATCCTGCATTCCGTGCAACGTACGGCCTAGCACTGACCCTTCGGGGCTAATTATCCTGTATTCCGTGCAACGTAGACGAAATGGATCCCCCGCCAAACCTAAAATTTGCCCGACCGGCCGGCCAGTCCATTTCTTATATTGCTCCAGTTCGAGACCCATTGTATGATCTTTGATGTATTTGGATTTATATTCCATAAGCTTGGAGAGGGTAAAATGAGCGGATCAACGGCAGGAGCCAAGATTACGGGTTCATCTATCGTTTTGCTGGTTAAAGATATACAAGAGGCCTCATCGTTCTACCTCAATCTCGGGTTTACCTATGAAGAGATTGGCGGACATGTCCATGTAACAAGAGAAAATATCACCTTTATTCTGCACCCTGCCGTAAACAAGAATGACGTGCGTCCAAATTCCGCTGTGCAAGGCGGCTTGTACTTTGATGCTTTTGCATACACGAATGCCGTCGACTTGCTGGCGGAAGAGTGCCTGGCTAAAAATGTCGAGATTGTTAACGGCCCTAACTACTCGGAGCATTGGAGCGAATTTACCATCAAGGACGCCGATGGATACCGGATCGCGTTCGGAGGAGGCGTCTCCACCCGGCCGGAATAAAAATTTAGTTTAGCAATGAAACTTTTCGATCCCCTTATCCGTCTACTTGGTGACTTCAATTCCCGAATCGATAACTAGGAGGCCACCCATCATGAAAAAAACTTTTAAAATGCTTACCATTGCCGTTGCCGGCTCCTGCCTGCTTGCCTTTACTCCTGCGCTGGCCATGGCAGCGGAATCCACAGCCGTACCCGTTGCCGTAACTGCAGAACCGATTACAGCCGTGCCAATCAGCGCAGTGCTTCCCGATACGCAAGCCGTAAAAGTAACAACAAAAGTGATTGAGGAATCCTCCGACCTGCTTACCGTAAAAATCTCCGTCCCTATTATCAGCGGTATGCTCGATACTTCCTATCAAGATAAATTAAACGCCAGCATCGAGGCGAAAGCGACGAAGGAAATCGACAAGCTGAAAGCTCTCGCGGCGGATGACAAAAAGTCTGCGCAAGAGAACGATTATCCGTTCCGTGCTTATGAACTTAATGTAGCCTACGAGCTGAAGGCCGACGGCAGCACGGCCGCGAAGGGCATTGTCTCGTTCACCGTGTCCACCTATGAGTATACCGGCGGCGCTCACGGCGGTACAGCCGTTGAGGGCTACAATATCGTAAACAGCCAGCAGGCTGCCGAGCTGACGCTTGAGCAGGCGCTTGGCGACGGCGGCTTTGCGGCAGCCAACAGCGCGGTGCGGTACGCCATCAGCAAAAACCCGGATAACTTCTTCCCGGACGCTATGACAACGTTCAAAATCGGTGCCGATCATACTTACTTCGTAGACAGCAAAGGTGCCGTGAATCTGGTGTTCCAGCAATACGAGATTGCGCCTTATGCCGGCGGCATCATCAACATTCCGGTGGATGCGGCCACTTCGGTTGGCCCAACTTTAACCTTGTCCACCAAGGATCTAACGGCCGGCCCGAACGGCGCCCATTACATTCCGCTTCGAAAAGCTGCGGAAGCGCTGGGCTACAAGGTAAAATGGAGCAACAAAACGCAAAGCGCGGAGATCTCCCGCGATGCGCAATGGACATCCGTAGCCGTAGGCAAAAATAGCTATACCATTAACAAAATGGCTCCGATTCAGCTGTTTGCCGCGCCAAAATTAATTAAGGGCTCGCTCTATGTGCCGGATGAATTCTTCAGTAAAATCCTTCGCCTCGAGATGAAGAACAATACGAACGATAATTCGGTAACGATTAAAGGATAGTCAGTACCGATATCGCGGAACGGATCTACGATGCTCAAAGCAAAGGGCTGTCTCATTGAGACAGCCCTTTGCTTTGCTTCTTAGCGTTTATGACTCCAGTGAAATTTGCGTTTCGACGACAAACCACCCCTGAATTTCATCAGTGAGGCGATTTGCGTTTCGACGACAAAGACACCGTGAACTTCATCCACGGTGTCTTTGCGTCTAATAAAGCTCGTTATACAACAAATGAAGAACCTTAGCCGCCTCAGCGCGGGTCAAGTTGTTCTGAGGAGTCAGGTAACCGTTGCTGCCGTTAATGATGCCCGAAGCAATCAGCTTCTCTACGCTTGGCTGCGCGTAAGCCGCTACCTTGGCGGCATCCTTATAGCCGGACAGCGATGCCGTCTCCTTCAGCGGATGACCCGCTGCCGTAAAGGCACGGTCGAGCAGCACCATCATATCCTGACGGGAGATCGACGCCCCCGGATTAAACTTGCCGTCACCCGAGCCGCTTGCAAGACCAAGCGCTTGAGCGGTCATAACCGCATCATAATAGTAAGCTTTGGACGTAACGTCCTTGAAGCCCATGCCCGTCGACTCCGCATGCTTAGCAAGTACGCCTACCAGCAGCTTCGTGAAGTCCGCTCTCGTAATATTCGCGTTTGGCGAGAACGTATCGGCGGTTGTGCCGTTAATAATGCCGCGGATCGCCAGCGCTTCAATGTCCTGACGCGCCCACGAGGACGTTGTGTCCTTGAAGGCTTTACTGCTGTTCACAATCGTATACAAGCTGAAATGCGTGGTGGAGAAGCTCAATTCACCGTTTTCCGCGTGGAAGCGTCCTGTCGGTACAATCTGCAGCTTACCGTTGCTGTCGATATAAGCGGCAACAATCAGATCCGCGTTTACTTTCTCCGTAGCAGACAATGTGAACGGAAGCACGACCTGAACAGGCGCCTGCTCGTTCTTCCATTCAATCGCTTTGCCATCCAGTTCAAAATGCAGATCCAGCATCGGGCGGCTGCCTACTTGCTGCTGGGTGGAAGCCGGCAAGGAAGCCGGATCGACCTGCTTGATGCGAAGCGTCAGGCTTTGCGCCGAGCCAAGCTGGCCGGCCGGGATGACATGATCCGGAATGGTAACCGTACCAAACGGCGTATTGATCTCAACCTGGCGTTTCTCGTCGGCGTTGATCAGAGAATATGGCAATTGGAACGCAATTTCCTTCGCGCTGCCTACGTCCGTGCTCTTCACTTCGAAGGAGATCGTTTTAATGTTTTGGCTGTTCGGAGCCGCATGCTCCAGAGCTTCCAGAGCTTTCGAATTGTCGATAACATGCGTGTAAACGTTAGAATCCGATCCCCCCGTATTGCCTGTGCCTGTATTTCCGCCATTGCCCGGATCGGTGGTACCCCCGCCCGGTGTATTCGAAGCTGATCGCGTAATTTGCAACGTTTGATTAGGAGTGAGGCTCTCGCTGGTGGCCCCGCCCGTTCCGGTTAATCTCGTCAGAGTCGTCTCTGCCAAGGTCACAACGGCAGCCGTGCTGTCCGTGTAAGTAAAAGTAAGCGTACAAGCCGTAAAGCTTCCAGAAAAATGGTTCGATGTATCAAAGAATCCGAAATAACTAATGCCGTTCTTTTCTTTAATGGATACTTGCGAGGCACTGCCAATCGCTTGCGAATAAGTAACCGATTTTAACTGTACATGGCTGTCTGTCTTGATACCAAACTCCGCGCTGCTAAATGGACTCTGCGAGTTCAGAACGAGATCAACCGAGAAGGAGGAGGCATTCTTGTCGACTTCGATCGCTTGCTTCGAGAATTGAACCGTAGAAGAATCGGCCGCAAAAGCCAAGGCGTTAAACGGGAGAACCAGGAAGCAGATAAAAAGCAGACCTGCTAACAATTTCTTTTTCATCATTATGAACTCCTCATAGGTTTAAAATACAGGAAAAGGCGGCGAGGCGCCTTTTCCTGCTGCTAATAAGTGCTTACTTGCCTTGGAAAATATGAAGGATAATAATCGTAAAGTCCGTCAAGTCGACCTTGCCGTCGAAGTTCACGTCCGCCAGCTTCGATGTTGCCCAGTCAGCGTCAGTCGAGCTTGCGCGATAGTGGTCAATCGCTACCGACAAGTCGGCGGAAGTCAGCTTGCCGTCTTTGAACAGGTCCGTAATATCTTTGTAAGAACGGATCAAGATGGAGGATGGCAATTTATCGAAAATAGCGCCCAGATCGGAGTTCTCCGAGCTGCTGTTCACGATAACGTCATCAAGTTGAACATCCGCTTGAACGTTATCCGCAATCGGCTCAATTGGCTTGAAGGACAGCTTGATCAGATCCGAATATTCGGTCAGCGTAAGCGGATGCTCCTGGAAGCCGGCGATAACGCGAATCGTACCAGGCGCGGTTTCGTTTGCTTGCAGGAAACCGTTTGTTTTATCAAGAAGCTCGGCTCCGCTTTTCGTATCGAAGGTGAATTTAGTCGCATCGTATTTGAACGTCACGTCAATCGTATTCACGTTCGTCAGCTTGCCAACCGCCACATAGAAGTCCACCTGCGGGCTTTCTTCACGGATAACCGTGTCTTGCTTCGCGTAAATCTTAACCATCGTGCCTACTTTAACGTCGAAGCCTGTCGTGTAAGGAACACCGGCAACCGTGTACGTTACCGTCACATGCTTCGTGCCTTCCGTTACGGAGTCAAAGCCAGTGATCGTTACTTGGTCAAGCGGCAACGGCGTTTTGGAGCCGTCGAGGTTGATTTTGCTGACAGTAAGGCCCGTTGTATCCAGAAGCTCTCCTACCGCGTAGTTCTTTTTCGTTGGAGGCGTTGTTACTTCAAGACCCGACATGTCCGTGTGAACCATCGTGTAAGTGTCCACTTTAGCCATCGTGTCCGTGCGGTAAGTATCTACGGAAATCGAGTTGTGGTCGATGTTGATCATCGAGAAGGTTGGAACCTTCAGCTGGCTCTTCACATCGGAGTAGTAGTCGTTCAGCGTTGTTTTCAGATCGTAGTACTTACTGCCCGAAGCGGAGTTCGCCGTCAAGTACATAATGCCCTTCGGGTTAACGAATACGCCGTTATCCATCGATTGGCCTTTGATCGCTTGGTCGCCTTCCATTTGGTACGTTTTTACGTACGAGTGGTCATGACCCATAAAGACGAGGTCAATCTTCAGCTGATCGAATACCGGAAACAGCACTTTACGCAGATTCAGAATTTCCGTATCCGTCGCATGGCTTGCCGCGCTATAGATCGAGTGGTGGAAGGTTACGATTTTCCATCTTGCGTTCGGGTTCGCTGCGATAGCATCCTTCATAAACGCTTCATGGGAAGCGCTGTTCGACGAGTTGGAGTTGAGGACCATGAAGAGAGTCTCGCCGTACGTATAGTAGTAGTCTCCGCCAGCAACGGTCGTACCGTATTGAGCCGATTCGTTCGGCTGGTTGTAGTGGTACTTGTAGTTTACAGCGCCGTCATGGTTGCCGACAACGGTTGCAACCGGCAGATTGCGCAGCTGCGAAGGATTCAGGAAGTTCGTATATTCCGTCTCGCTGGACGCCGTATTGACTTGGTCGCCTGCCGACATGATGTAGCTCATGTCCGGGAACATTTGAGTTGCTTTGTTCAGCGTGTTCGCCCAGCCGGCACCATCCGTTACCGCGTTGCCGCCTGCACCGATCTGCGGGTCACCTACGAACATGACGCTGAAATCATGGGAGTCTTTCGTGCTGAAGTTATAAGACGTGCTCCAATGCTCGTCCAGACCGTCACCTACGCGGTATACATAATCGGTCGATTCCTGAAGTCCCGTGATCGTAGCTTTGTTGGAGAAAAAGCCCGTCACCGCAGCCGAGGATGTACCGTTAAACGAAGCAGCCGTTGCAACTGGAAATACGCCGTCAACCACATCCGCTTTCTTCGCGATCTGAACAACCGTGCCTACCGGCTGCGTAGCTGCCGAATACCAAGTCAGGTTGACCTGCGTTTCGTCTGCGCCCGGATTGAGCATAATGTTGCTCACCGTGTACGGATCAACCGCTTGCGTGCTGACACCTGTGCCCGGCTCATCCGCCGCATTAACCAGCGTTGCCGTCAGTGACGTAGCGAGTACAGAAGCGACTAGTACGGAGTACAGTCCTTTGCGCACGCCTTTTTGTTGCTTCAAAACGTTAAACAATGTAATACCCTCCCACTTTTTGATTGCCTTGACCTGTGAGGCTTGTCTATCTAAGGCATCATAAAAACCTTAGTGGTTAAATGTTTTGGCAATGTTATCCTCATAGTGAAGTATTTGTAAAACCTTGTCGTACCTTTATAAAATCTATACACTCCTCAGCGCAATTCCGTCTTATAAAAACGCACGCTGAATCAGCCAGATCAGACCAAATACCGAAATCGTCGCCGACATAGCCGGCATAGTCCAACGGATCCGGCGGGCATAATGAATAACCGGATACAGCAGCAATACGATCATCAGCTGGCCGAACTCGATGCCAACGTTAAACGTCAATAGCGATGCCGCCATTTGCCCCCCGTCCAGCCTCATCTCCGACAGCGTAGCCGCAAAGCCGCACCCATGAATCAGACCAAAGCCAAAGGCCAGAAACAGATTATGCTTACTCGCATTTTTGTTCAGGATGCTGTTCAAGGCAACATAGATGATACTCAGCGCGATAACCGACTCGACCAGCTTGCCCGGCAGATGAATGACGCCAAAGCCGGCCAGCAGGAGCGTTACCGTATGGGCCGCGGTAAAGGCCGTCACGACGCCAAGAATCTGCTTCATCGAACGCGCGCCAATCAAGAGGCTGAGCACGAACAGAATATGGTCATAACCCGTAATCAGATGCTCGATGCCAAGGATGAAGAACTGCTTCACCGCGCGGAGCAGACTGATTTTCCCCAGCTCCACTTCCCGTTTGTCGAAGTTCAGGACATAGCTTTGCTTATCGCTGCCGTCCTGCTTAAGGTCCAGCGTCACGTAATTCATATGCCATTGATCCACATCATCGTAGATCGGCTGGTAGTCGAGAACAAAATGCTCCGGTTTGCCCGAAAGATCGAAGCGAAGGATCGCTTCCGCATACGGCTGATCCCGCGCTACCGTTGCTTCCAGCGTCAGCAAGGAACCGTCCAGCGGCAGGCTGTCCGCATACAGATGGATTTTGTCCAAAAGGTAAATCTCCACATCGTCCTTATGCTCGGTAACGAACTTCTGCAGCACTTCCGGCGAAAAGTCGCCTACATCCGGGTCATTCGGCGCGACAGCAAGGCGAAGATCGTACATATCGATCCGAAGATCATAAGCGATGGAGCCGTCCTTCAATTGAATATCGGAATAAGCAACGCTATTTCCGCTATGCGCTAATGCGGCGGTCCCCCCGCCTAATCCGGCAACAAGCAGGAACAGACCCAGCATGCTTGCCGCAAGCAGCCGGCGGATCCTCTTACGGTTCATAGTCCAAATAACCTCCAGTTCTTGTCTAATCTTGTCTTATCGTATAGGTCAATTGTTAATGGAATTGGTTTATTCCTTTAATAAATTGTAAATTAATCCCTAATTAACAAATCATTATTATGATGAGGACAAGATCGAAGGACACGGAGGGAATCTTCAGTGAACGTATTTTGGAGCAAAATGGCGCTGCCCAGATTTCGGACAGGCGTATTTATCGCATTGCTGATCGTATTTGCAGCTTCGGTGTACCAATTCAACCGGATGGATGAATTCACGTTTAATGAACAGCTAGGCAGCGGTTATGAACGCTACGAGAAAGCACGAGTCGTGGAGGTTACGAAGGAACAGCTCGAGAAGGATGCGAATATCCAAGGGCTGTACAGGGGTACGCAAGAGCTGAAGATTAAAATATTGTCCGGCGAACATAAGGGTGAAATTTTGCCGGTGACCAACTACCTCAGTACCATGTTTAACATTCATGCAAAGGCAGGCACAAAGCTTGTCGTGAACATCTCAACGGCCGATGCCTCCCATTTCAATGTAACGATCTACAACTATTACCGCGCGCCGTATCTCTATGGCATGATCGCGATTTTCCTGGCTATTTTATGGGCGATCGGGGGTAAAAAAGGGCTGAAATCGGCCGTTGCCCTCCTCTTTACGTTCAGCAGCATCGTCTTCCTCTTCCTTCCGATGCTGTATAGAGGCTATTCGCCGATGCTCGCAGCGATCATCGTCGTTACGACGACGATAATCGCCACCTTACTGCTGCTCGACGGCTGGAGCTCCAAGTCACTTTCCGCCATCATCGGCACGATGATTGGCGTTATCCTGGCCGGAGGCGTAGCTATATTGGCGGGCCATCTGCTTCATATTTCCGGATTTAATACAAATGATTCCGAGACGCTCCTCATTATCGCCGACGATACCGGCATGAAGGTCGAAGGCCTTCTCTTTGCCGGGGTCATTATCGCCGCCCTTGGAGCCATTATGGATCTAGGCATCTCCATCGCATCCGCCGTCCATGAGGTTTACACAACGAATCGCGAGCTTGGACCACGCGCCTTGTTCCTTGCCGGCATGAACGTAGGCCGCGATATGATGGGGACGATGGCAACCACCTTGATTCTCGCCTTCACCGGTTCCTCGCTTATGTCCCTGCTTGTCCTCTATGCGTACAAGGTTCCTTATGACCAGCTCGTCAATATGAACCTCGTCACCATCGAAGTACTGCAAGGCATGACCGGCAGTATCGGCGTGATTCTCACTGCGCCAATCGTGGCCTTTGTCTCTTCAAGGCTGATGCCTTATTACGACCGGATGACGGCTCGCAAGGCCGCTTCCACATTAAAGATCGAACAAGCCCACCCTGTTCCGGTAGACAGCGAGAAAGCCGCTGTATCGCAATAATAAGCCGATAACAGAAAGGCCATCTGCCCAAACGGACAGATGGCCTTCTTCGTTATGTAGCTCAATTAGTCTTCATGCTCCGCAAAGCCGTTCTCGACGAGATAATCCATCTCCATATCGAGAATTTTCTCGACCGTCACTTCATCCAGCTTCACATCGCGCTGCTTCAGCACATAATCGATCAGCTCGTCGCTGTCGATATCAATGACTTGGCCTTTAGCAGAGCTTTGCGCCTTATCGATAAAAGCCTGCTCATGCTTCAGCACCAGGCTGATCGTTTCAGCCGGAACCTTTGTCTTCTCCGCCAGATAGTTCACCAATTCTTTTTCGTTCGGTTCGCTCATCGTTAAAACAACTCCTCGAATTCAAATTCTTGGACTATTGTACCATCCCGGAGGTCAGATTCAAAAATCTGTCCATTAAAAAACCCCTATCCGTAATGGATAAGGGGTTTGATCTACGATGAAGATTATTGCGCCGTATAGCCGCCGTCTACAGTCACGGTCGTACCCGTAATGAAGGATGCATCCTCGCTTGCGAGGAAAAGAACGGACTTGGCTATTTCCTCCGGCGTGCCGAGACGGCCCATAGGATGCAGGTTAATCAGATATTGACGCGCCTCTTCGCTGCCGCCTTGGATAAGCGGCGTATCGATATAGCCTGGGCAAACCGCATTTACGCGAATGTTTTTCTGTGCATAAGCAATCGCGGTGCTTTGCGTTAACAGCTTCACGCCGCCTTTTGCCGCCGAATAAGCCGGAATGGTGTTGCGCGCCACATGGCTGTGAATCGAGCCGCAGTTCACGACCGCCCCGCCAGTGCCCTGCTTCAGCATCTGGTCAATCGCGTATTTATCGCACAAGAATACGCCTGTCAGATTGATGTCGATCATGCGCTGCCAGTCCTTCATGGACAGCTCATGGGTAACGCCTTGCGCGCCGATTCCGGCATTCGCGAACAGAATATCAAGCTTGCCGTATTTTTTCACCGTGGCAGCAACCATCGCCTTGACGCTTGCTTCTTCGGCTACGTTTGTTTTTACGAAAAGGGTATCATAGCCTTGGTTGTTCAGTTCTTCGGATACCGCTGACCCGTGATCCGAGAAGTCCGCAATTACGACCTTCGCTCCTTCAGCCGCAAAGGCACGGACTGTTGCTTCCCCAATGCCGCTTGCTCCGCCGGTTACGATTGCTACTTTATTTTCAAAACGCATCGTTATTTCCACCTCTTATTCGAAGAATAATAAATGATTGCTTATCTAGCCATCGCGCCGCCGTCGATAACCATCTCGGTGCCGGTCATGTAAGACGATTCGTCCGAAGCCAGGAACAAGACGAGATTCGATACCTCATCCACGTTGCCTACGCGTCCAAGCGGAGAAACGGCCTGTCCAAGCGCTTCCTTGTCAAGGTGCGTTGTTGCCGCTGCGTAATCAACCATAGCCGTATTAATGTACCCCGGATGAATCGAGTTGACCCGTATGCCCTGAGTGGCAAATTCCATCGCCACATCCTTCGTCATCGTCCGCACCGCGCCTTTGCTTGCTCCATACAGCACATGGTTTGGCGAACCGCCGATCCCCGCGATGGAAGAAGCATTAATGACCGATCCGCGCTGCTGCTTCAGCATAACCGGAATGACATGCTTCATGCCGAGGAAGACGCTGGTCACGTTGATGTTCATCAGACGGTTCCAATCCTCCACCGTTGTATCAAACAACGGCTTGATTACGTAAATACCGGCGTTATTGAACAACACGTCAATGGTTCCGAACGCTTTAACCGCCTCGTCAACTACCTGTATCCAGTTGTCCTCGCTGCCCACGTCGTGACGAATCGCCAGCGCTTCTCCGCCAAGCTTTTTCACCTCATCAGCTGTCTGCCGCACGCTTGCTTCATTAATATCCGTTACGACAACCTTTGCTCCCTCTTTTGCAAAACGAAGCGCCGTCGATTTCCCAATCCCGGTACCCGCACCTGTAATAATCGCTACTTTGCCCTCCAGACGCATAACCAAGCACCATCCTTGTCTCTATATTGTGTTGCGCGAAACGAATTAAGTTACAATTCAAGTATAGGTCGGTTTAGTGTAATAATAAATTTAGTTAAATTTACGGGATGTTAAATAAAAATGAAGGAACGATCATCCACCATGAATATTGACCAGCTGGAATATATCCTGGAAGTCGCCAAGGTGAAGTCGATCTCGGCCGCTTCCAACAATCTGCATGTCACGCTGCCCGCGATCAGCCAATCCATTACGCATCTGGAGACCGAGCTTGGCGTGAAGCTGTTCACCCGCTCCCGGCACGGAACCTTCCCAACCGCCGAAGGCCGCATATTAATCGAAAAAGCCAGCGAGATTATCGAAAAAGTGCGGGAGCTGCGGGAAGAAGCGCAAAGCTTCACCAATACGATCAGCGGCGAGCTTCGCATCGCCACGATTCCGGGACCGATGTCGCTGTTAGTGAAGACGATAGCGGCATTTAAGAAGGATTTTCCGAATATCCGGATCGAGATCTCGGAGACCCACTCCCAGGAGATGATCACAAGCATCCATCAGGATAAAATCGACCTTGGTCTGCTCGTCCTCTATAAGGATCTCGAGCCCAGCGTCGAGGGACTCAAATTCACGAAAGTGATGGATGTCAGCATGACCTGCTGCGTTAATAAGAATAACCCGCTCGCCTTGCGCGACCGGGTTAAAGCGGAGGATCTGATGCGTTATCCGCTTGCCCTCTATAATGAGGACTATATCGACTGGTACATTAAGCATCTGAATGAGAATTACGGTGCAACTAATCTGCTGTTTACGACCAATAACCTGGAGGCGATCCGTCAGGCTCTCGACGATGAGCTTGCCATTACGCTGGGGTTGAACTATTCCTTCAACTACGGGAATTATCAGAACTACCCAACATACAAAATACTGGACATTGATCTGCCTACCGCACCGCCCGTCCCGCTTGGCTGGATGCAATCGAAGAGCAAGTCCAATTCCAAGATCATCAAAACTTTTATTCATCGGCTCCAAATGCAGTTTCCGGTGTCGAATTAATCGGACATTCGCGGCTCGAAGTGTATAAGAAGGTTCGGTTTACTCCAACCTGTACCTATACAGGTTGACGCTTAAAGGAGCTGCTCAATAGCGAGCATTCTTATCTGCGCGAAGATAATGGATGACGAACGGATGAACGAAGAAGAGTATCTCCTTCCGGATAATCGGATCGGGAGATACTCTTTTATGTAGGAAGCAAGTATTAGTGTACGGCGGCTTCCGCTAGAATTTCGCATTTTCTCGCTTCACGCTCGTCATTAGTCATACGCGGGCATGTGTAGCATTTTGTTCCGTTCTCGCGGCGGTCGTACAGGCAGCAGGAGGAAGGAATAAGCCACTTCTCCTCTGGCTTATACGGGTTCTCCACGTAACGCGGGTTCGCGAGGTAATACGGATTGCGTCTGCGGTTGAACAAGGCGGGATCAAGGAATTCCGCAAGCAGCTTGCCATCCGCCAGGAATTGCTCGGTGAGCTGCGGCATTTGCATGTGAGCCTCAATGAAATCCTGCGTCATCTTGAGCTGACCGCTGAATTGCTGCCAGATTGCATCGGGCTTCAAGTCGCCGGCCGCAGCGATCGCTTCAATCGCAGGCGTAACGAAATTCGTGAAATACTCCGCCCAATGCTGGAGCAGGAACGCTTTACGCGCCTCGGGCTCCGTTGGCACAGGAATGGAGCGGAGCTCATTTATTTTATAACCCAGATGGGCATGATCGTTATGCATCTCCACCTGGTAGTTGATATTATCCGGGTACATATCGATTAACTGATTATGTATCGAAGCGAACAACAGCTGTACGATGCTCACTTTGCACAGGGATGTTCCGATAAACGAAGCCGGCAGCGCATTCGAGATCGCCTGCACCGTCTCCCCGCTCCGCTGAAGCGCCTCTTGCAGAGTGGTCGGATCAAAAAAGCCCGTTGCCGGTATATCGTAAATCGGATGCTCCGCCCCCTCGGGCGAAATATGATAATACATCTTTACGAGACTAAAATCGAACAACGCCTCCGACCTCCGTTTCATTATTCCCCTAGGCCTCTGGTTCGCCAGACTGCCACTTTCATCCTATGTAAAGAATCCTCTTATATGATAACGATTCTCATAATTACTGTCAATTTTCCGCATAAGATCCGCCTTTTTGCCTAAAGCTGTAGGTAGAGGTGAACCATATGATCTTTATCATCGGAGCAGGGCTCGCCATAGCCGCCGCAATTGTCGGATGGATCAGCTACCGGAGCCAAATGGGCAAATCCGTCTTGGGCGGTCTCGCCGCCATCGCGATCTTCCTGGCCTCCACCGTCATCGCCACTTCCGCCACCCGTACCATTTTGGACAATACCATATACATGACCGAGATCCACTCTGTGCTGGGGTCGCCGACTTTCATCATCAGTACGGGATACTTGATGGTGTACGGCATTGCGCGGATGGTTGTGGGGATTGGGCGCGGGGCGGCCCGGACATAAAAAAAAGCATCTCCTGGCTCAGGAGATGCTTTCGTTCTTCTATTTCTGATAGCTGTAGCTCGTATTCGCCACCACAGCCAGCATTCGTTCTTCCTTGATCATCGGGGATTGGCATAGGAAGCACACGGGAGCTTCGGATAATGAGAAGTTATCCCTCATCCATCCCTTGCATTGCTCGCTAGAGCATGACCATACCACTGTTAATTCAGTAGGCAGTTCTTCAGCCGTCTTTTTCCGAGAATACATTCATATCCCTCTTTCCTCTGATCTGTAATAATGAAAAAAAGCCCCAAACCTTGAAGTCCGGGGCATTTTTTACGTAATCCTACAGTTTTACAACGTTTTCCGCTTGAGGACCACGGTTGCCTTGTACGATGTTGAACTCAACGCGTTGACCTTCGTCAAGGGATTTGAAGCCGTCGCCTTGGATAGCGCTGAAGTGTACGAATACGTCGTTGCCGCCTTCAACTTCGATGAAGCCAAATCCTTTTTCTGCGTTAAACCATTTAACTGTACCTTGTTCCATGTTCAATTACCACCTTGTATATGATTTACATGACATTCTTATTTTGTTCAAAAAATAAAAAATTCACATATCGTGCAGGATTATTTCCTTTGATAAAAATAACCCTCTACGAGATGTGAATTCAGGTCACGTTTAATAAATTCATTATAGCACATCCAAATGGAAATAGCTAATACCAATGGAACCCATTAGGAAAAAAACATTAATTCTGCCTAACGGCGAGGTTTTTATCGGGAAAATGGACGAGAAATAGGCTCCGGAGGCGAAGAGAATCTCATGTGAAAGCGTCTTTTCATCCACGATCAGCAGCTCATCGTAGCCCCAATCATCAAAACCTCTGTGGTCAAGCAGGTCGGGCGGATCCATCGTGATTCCGATCCTGCTGATATGGTTATAAACCAAAGTCCATTCGTCTTGGACACCCGTAACGGTGATATACAAGTCAACAACCTTATCGTCATGCACTTCGGATTGCACGAGCTTATATTCCTTGAGGTCATAGTCATGGAAACTGAAGGTATGAAAAAATTCATACAGCTCCTTGCCCAACCTGCCCTCCAGCTTCAAGTACTCTGTCCAGTACTGCTGATCGTTCACCTTCCACTCTGCATCCGCTCGCTTTTGCACTTCCGGATCGCCTGAATTGATGGCTGACCAAAGGCTGGATTTGAAATATTTCATTCGAATCATCTCCTTCGCCTAAGAAACATTTTTCTATCCGATGCGTTATTATAGGCAACCCGCAGCAAACTTCGAATTGAGGTGACCCATGAAAACTTTAGATGGCCTCTAGCTTCCCCCTAAGGAGGTTAGAGAGTTATGAGCAGAAGTTTCAAGAAATCACCTGCATGGACGGATCATACTACACCGAATACCATTTGGGCTAAAAGACAAGCCGCAAAAACCGTACGCCGCTTCACCGCCGATAGTTCAAACGGGAAATGGTACCGAAAGCTGTACTGTCCATGGAATATTTGCGATTACCGTTTCTACAAAACGAAACAACAAGCCATTCAAGAATGGGAGACATCCCGATGCCCCAGAGATCTGGCAAAGACCCGGGCCGAGGTCATCAACGAATGGGCCAAGTGGTACAAAAGAAAATGAGAAAACCTCTATCGAAGCCTTTCGAAGTTGAGTGACCGCGTTTAGAGGTGGTTTTATCGCCAAATAGAATTTTCATTTTCTCCTGCCATCAAAAATTTATAAATTCTATTGTGGCAAGATGCGTCGGTCAAGGGAAGCCCGGCGCTTCTTTTATATGCTTAGATGCGGAAAAAGGCTTTCGCCGTCTGCGTAGTTGCCAGTGCCACCTCTTCCGCCGGTTTTCCGATACACTCCGCAACCGCCTGCAAAATATGCGGCAGGATGGCCGGTTCATTCCGCCCGTCTTTCGGCTTCTCCTTCAAATCCCTAGGCGTCAGGAATGGCGCATCCGTCTCGATCATCAGCCGGTCCAGCGGAATCATCCGCACCAGATCCCGGAGATGCTTGCCTCTCCGCTCATCGCAAATCCAGCCCGTAATCCCGATATGGTAACCCATCTCCAGATACGCCTTCAACTCCTGCACCGTACCTGTAAAGCAATGCACGACGGCATTTTTCACGCTATGCTCCTTCAGCATCCCGATAAAATCCGACGACGCCTCCCGTTCATGAAGGAACAACGGCATATCCAGCTCAAGCGCCAGACGAATCTGCTCTCCGAACCATTTCCGCTGCACGTCCCTCGGCGAGAAGTCCCGGTTGTAATCCAGCCCGCATTCCCCGATCGCAACAACCTGCGGCATCGCCGCTAACTCGCGCAGCTTCGCAATTGTCTCTTCATTGCAATTCTTCGCATCATGCGGATGTACGCCAGCTGTGGAATACAGCTTCCCGGAATATCTCCCGGCATAACGAGCCGCGTCCACACTGTTCCTTAAGCTAGTGCCGGTGATAATAAGAGGCGTGACATGATTCTCCGCCGCTCTGGCAACAACTTGTTCACGATCCTCATGGAAAGATCGGTGCAGCAGATTAACACCGATATCTATAATGGAATTTGTCATCGTTATCTACTCCCTTTTTCCTGCTCATAGACCGAGCAGCAATCTGCCGGAACACGGTCCGCCAGCCATACCTCGTTGCCTGCAAAGTAGAAGACGACGCCCGCTTCTTTTGCACGCGACGTATTTATCTTCAAAATCACAAGCTTCCCCCTGCGGCTTCCCGCCAGCGTTGCAAAATGAGTCCCCTCCGACAAATGCACATACTGACGGTTCATCGGTTGAAGCCCCTCTCCCAAGATGGACGGCAAGGCCTTCCTGTTGGTGCCGTGATAGAGGATTGCTGGCGGATCGCCCGCCGTATATTGGACTCGATCGTGACTATGCCCATATCTTGCCCGAATACGTCCATCCTCGATGGCAAAACGCTGCTTTTCCGAGTTGTGGACGACCTGCTCTATATCTTCCATTGTGATCCCAGCCCATTTGGGCTGAGCTTGTATCGCCTCTAACAGAACGTGCATCCCGCAGGAACCATCCTCCGGATCAAGGCTGACCCCGAATTGCTCCGGCGTATGCCGAAGGATCTTCGTCATTAATTTGCTTAAGCTTTGTTCCATGGCCTGATTCAGCATGGCTTTCACTTCGCTTTCTCCATTAAACTTCCAGTCATTTCATTATAGCCCCTTCCTAAGATGCGTGGGCAGGATTAATCGGATTTAGCCAAACGTTCCCATTAAAAAAGCCTGAACCAATGAGGATTGGCTCAGGCATTATTTTACTCGGGATTTACGGTCACATGGAACTCATATCGACCCGAACCTAGAGTGACGACGATATCGTTCGGCTCCGTCCTCCACTGAATTGTATCGGGTGAAAATTGATCTGTATCAGATGACGGCCATATGGTACGGTTGTATCCTTTTTCGAAAATGGACGTTATAAGGACATTGCCGCTTTTTATAGGAAAATAAAACTCTCCCGAGCCGTTAGGCGGGATTTGGAGCTCACAGGCCCAACTGCTCCTATCTTCTCTGGACCAGCGAATGGCATACTGACCCTGAATAGTATGAACCGATGCAGACGCATGGTTTAAATTTGAGGTTTGGAACGGTTTAAAGACAACCTGGCCGAATGCTACGGAATCGGGATGCGGAGCCAACCCGGCAACATGCTTGTAGAACCAGGAGCTGACGCTTCCGAACATCGGATGATTATGAGAGTCATGTCCGTCCCAGATTCCCACAGGGTGGTGGCGCCGTTTTCAATCATGTAGCCGTAGCCGGGGTAGTCTTTTGCCGTGACCATCTTTAACGCTAGATCCGTCTCCCCCCGCTCGCTAAGAAGCCCAAACAAGAAGAATGTCCCGAATATGCCCGTGTCCAAATGCCCGCCTTGATCATCCCTGTAATGCCTAAGCACCCGCTCCCACACTTGATCCTCGTAACCCTCGGGAACGCAGCCAAGAACCAGCGGGAACAGATCCGCACCCTGCCTACCTATGGAATAAGTGGCGGTTTCGGGATTGAAAAACGCCTCGTTAAACGCTGCGCAAATAAGATCAAACAGCTCCGCGTAATGTTTCGAGTCCTCTTCATGACCAAGCACCGCGGCAGCCTTGGACATCATTTTCACCGTGTAGGCATAGTAGAACGTACTCACTAGAGTTGGAGGAAGCTCATTCGCTCCCGGGATACACCAATCCCCCAGGAACCAGCTGTCCGGTTCTTCGAATTCAACTAGATGACCTCCGCGATTACGCGTACCTAGATAGTAGATCCAGCTTTGCATCCCTTCATAATGCTCAGCGAGCAGACGACGATCCCCATACATGCGATACATCGTCCACGGCATAATGATATACGCGGATCCCCAAGCGACTCCGCCCCCGCCCCCGTTAAACGGGGCCGTATGCGGGACAAAGCCGGTCCTTTTGTTCTGCGAATCACTGATGTCTTCAATCCACTTGGCGTAAAATGCAGCCATATCAAAGTTGTAACTCGCCGACTCCGCTGTCAGGTGTCCGTCCCCTGTATATCCGAGTCGCTCGCGATGCGGACAATCGCTTGGCACGCCGCCATGCATATTCGTAAGCTGCGACCAGCGATACGCGCTTTGCACTTGATTAAGTAAAGGATCAGAGCAAGAGAACTCGCCGGTAGGTTCGACCGAAGCATGAACAACGATGCCCTCGAGATCCGTTAGGTTCGGTACTCCGGGATATCCGGTAACCTCCACATAACGAAAACCATGCCAGACAAATCGGGGTTCGTATTGCTCTATTCCTTCGCCTTTCATGATGTAAGTATCGGACTGGATTTGGTCGTCCCCACCGCAGCTCAGCGTATCTAGCGCGCCATCGGCGCTGAGATTTTCCGCAAACTTCAGCGTAACCTGCTGCCCGGTATCTCCTTGCATGCGAATGCGCACCCAGCCCGAGAAGTTCTGACCAAAATCAAAGATGTAGGTATGAGGTTGCGGCTCAGCACAGGAGATTGGTTTGAGCGTGCTGATCTTTTTATCCCGAGGAGACATTTGAGCCGTCAGTTGACCCTTCGGAGAACGAACCAAGCGGGCCTGCTCCCAGGACGAATCGTCAAACCCCTGGTCATTCCAACCCGGCTGCTCCAGCCTGGCATCATAGATCTCTCCGTAAAAAATATTATTGAACACAATTGGCCCGGAGCTGCATTTCCAGCTTTCATCGCTGCGGATGAAATCCACCGTACCATCCTCGTAGGTAATGGTTAACTGCAAGATTAACTTAGGAGCGCCATAACGCATTTTGCCCTCAATCGTTCTCTCCGTCTGATTGTAGAAGCCGTTTCCCAGCATCACTCCAATTGCATTCTCGCCTTGCCGAATATTGTCCGTTACAGTGTACTGAAGATAATTAACCCTCTTGGACGTCTGATCGTCGAAAGGATACAGCAGCCCTTCGATCTTGCGATCATCATAATCCGTCCAGTTTGGAACAAGGACATGATCACCGACTCGATTGCCGTTCATATACAGCTTGAAGTAACCCAGTCCTGAGACGGAAATGGAAGCCCGCTTAACTGCTTTATGTATGTGGAAGGAGGTTCTGAATAATGGCGATGCGATTGTCTCATCTGCACCTATCCACTGTGCGGTCCATTCATCCGGGCTCAGTATACCCATCTCGAAAAAAGCAGCCTCTTCAGCTTCATATAGCTCTCCGTCCTGATCCCAGCATTTGACCGTCCAGTAACAGCGTTGTCCGCTAGTTAGTGATCTGCCAGCATACTCGACGTGAAAGGTCTCGGCAGATTCGACTTTGCCCGAATCCCATAGCTTACCGATTCCGGAGAGCGCATCCTTTTCACTCTCGGATACGATAATCTGATAGGCAGCCAACTTCCGGTTGCGTTTGGAAGATTCTAATTCCCAGCTGAAGCGAGGCTGGGTTGTTTGTATGCCAATGGGGTTGTGGTTGTACTCACAGCGTAATCGAACGATTTTTTGCATGATCGTAGTCCCCTTTAGTAAAGGATGAATGGCCGTGTATTCGTTTTCAAGAATAAATAAAGTTGGTATACCTAGACGTTGTTTATTACAGATATAATAGCATACCAACCTAACCGCATGAACCACAAAACTCATACAAACCTGAACAAAAAGTCTAAAGTATAAAGTTGTAAAACCTCTGCTTAAACATAAAAAAAGCCACATTGTATGTGGCTTAACTCTCTATATTCAAGTAACTTACCATATTCTGTTACTCAAAAGAATAGAATAATATGTACCTAAGCTACATGTTATCTTTGCGCTCTGATCCACTCACTATCTTTCGTTTCTCTCCATGCAACCCACCCCAAGGGAAGATTGGCGAGGCTAGTCAAACTTGGGTCTATATCGACCATCTGTTTTAACGATATTAGACGTGCCTCTTCTTCGATTACATCATCACCATCAAGAAACTGCCACATTCCATCTTCTTCGTCATGTGTCACATACAGAACTGGGCTTTCAAGCTTCATTATTTTATCTAAGGTTATGACAGCCACATTTTTAGGATCTTCAAATGCCCATTTTCTTTTAAACATATCTTCACCCTTTTTATTGGAATATTAGATCCCCTTACAGAGCGTTCATAAATTCATTTTGTACTTCCCATAATTCCTTCATAGTGACTGCTTTTTTATGAGCGTTATTAACTTCTTTACCTTCTTTACTCCAGAGATAAGGGTAAATCAAAATTCCCTCTTCAAGGGAAAGCTTCTCTACATCCTGTTCCCAGCCATACCATCTGAAGGATTCATAATACAGATTCAGATCACCAAATAATGACCAGTTAATAAAATCCGTATAAGTCATTTCAGTATCTTCCCATTCCAGTGTATCAGGAGCAAGATAGTACACACTGTGTGACTTAGGATCAAAGGCTCCATTATTAATTGCGAAAAATCCTCCGACTACATCATAGGCAACAATTAGCCCACCGATTAAAGGATATTTTATTTTTGAGGTGGATTGTTCATTCCAAGATATTAATGAATTGTTCAACTCTTTGTTTCCAGAACCTAAAACTCTCAACCATCCCCTATCAATAAGCAGCCCCCCGCATTCTAAAGCGATTGCTCCCATGGTCGATTTGTTAGAAATTTGGAGGCGGTACAAAGCTAATTCACCATCTCCCCTCTCATTGGCAACAATCGTTACTTTGTTATCCGAGTCAGCAATCCAGGCTTGAATGTCAGACCAAGCATTTTCTTTATAAATAAGTTCAGATAGTGGTTTCATAAGTTTTTCCTCTAATTTAGTTTTGAACTTTCTTTAAGAAAAAGCTCAACCATCTCACTGGCTGAGCTTTTATAAGAATCTCCTAAACCTTATACCGCGCCGGACCTCTAAACACTTCTCGGAAATGCCAATGAACGAAGTTCTCCTTCGGCATATAGTCCGGATTAATCGGTTCGCGAACCTTGTGACCATGGTATCTCATGAGCCACTCGTTAAAACCGTTTGTGCCATGGGCTTGTTCCGCAACTAGCAGCTCCCGCTCCTCGGTTATTGTAAAAACGCCACGATCGAAAAGCTTATGGTGCAAGGAACATAGCGCAATCCCGTTATCCTCTTTGTCAGGCCCACCGGCTTGATGCCATTGGATATGGGCAGCATCTATTGCGACTAGATTATTACCCAACCGAACATTAAAACCGCACACCGCGCAGCTGTATTCATAAGCTTTAAGAATACGATCTCTAAAGTTCGGGTCACGCGGCCTTTTCCGCTTAATAGATAAGTCGAGTCCAATCTCGTCCAGAATATCCTGATGAATACTATCCGGAAAATGTTCCGTTAGCAGGATCTCCGCCAACTCCTGAGTAAGAGAACTATTGTGGCGAAGCAGCTCAAGCACCTCGCTGTTAAAACCACCGGATACATGTTCCATTAACAACAGCTTATCCGAGAAGTTCTTCTTATCTACGGATTGACTAAGCTCCCATATCCCGTCGGTGGAAAGCCTAACAAAAGGCTCCTCCGGATGATAGGACTTTCTCGCCGGACCAAACTCAACAAGCAGCTTCTTCAGCTTCTCTCTTACCCTCTCATAAGGCAAAGTGGTATGCTGCTGTTGCAACTGAGCTAAGCTTAACAGGATTAACAATGGCTTATGCGGAGCGCGCTGACCGTTCTTTTTCCAGATGGACAGGTTCGCAATTCTTTCTTTAAGCTCATTAACCTCCATGCTGCTTCCCTACTTCCAGCATCTCAACAAACGGTATATCTGCCGGAGCAAACGTAAACTCCCCGAGTTCGGCAGCAGCGATCCAACGGTACTCATCATGATCAACCAGCATGATCTCACCACTCACGAACGTCGCTTTATAAGCAATCAGCCTGATATGAGTTGCCCCATAGTGATGATCATTAACCCCAAAATAAGCATAGGGATTAATCTCGATATGCATCTCCTCAAGCAACTCTCTTTTAAGACAAACTTCTGCCGTCTCGCCCGCTTCAATCTTGCCGCCGGGAAACTCCCACATGCCCGCTTGAGACTTCCCTTGCTTCCTTCTCGCGATCAGAATCTGACCTTGTCCATTCTCAATAATAGCTGCCGCAACTTCTATCATTTCATTCACGTCCTAAACAATCGCTTTATTCGCCGCTGGCACAAGGGCTGGCGGCATTTCGGTCTTGAGTCTCCACACGAAGCTCATCGGCTTATTTCCTTCATGTCTGACGTACTCCGTTTCACCCAGGAAAATAAACGGAGACGTGTAGTTATTCTCTTCCTTGTATTCCCGAACAAACAAAGCAATACGAGTCCCGAGCTTGCGATGATGAATATATCTTTGCGCGGTTTTCGACTCTTCCGACGTACGGCTCTGCGTTTGCCAATGGAACAACCGCTCGTTAATGGCATAGTCCTCATAAAGCGTAGACGGCGAAAAATCTTTATCCGACTTATTTAACGTGATGAAGAAAATATCCGTTTCTTTATCGTCGAAATATTTTACCCCTTCGCGAAAAGCCGGCGACTTCGCCTCATTCCAATAACCAAACGCGGCCAGCACCTGATCCGTCGAATAGCTGCAATGCACATCTAACGGACAAGCATAAGGGAAAGCATTCGAATCATCCACGAAGCTAATATGCGACTCGTTATATTGCAGAATCTCCAGCAGCTCTTCACGGAACTGAGAACAGCCCACAATGGTGCGAATACCATGCTCGATGCTATCGAACCCATTCTTCTTAGGCTCTGACCGGTAAAACGTATAATAGAAAAGATTCAGCATAAGCTGCTCTTCTTCGGTACTTGCTTGTTTTTCGCCCGAGAAATAAGCGATGAGGAATCTCAGCAATCTCCGGGAATTGAGACTTAGGAGCGCCGGAATTCGCTTCGTTAAATAATCCCCATTTTCGAACTCGAATGGCTCAAGAAGCTCCGCTTCTACCATCAGCCCTCGGAAGGTACGGTTACCCGTTCGGCCTCCGTAGAGCTCATAAATGCTCATGCCATGATAACGCAGGAAATTCACTATAGTAAGCTTTTGCCCCGAATCGCCTTCAAAATACTTCATCTTATGAATGAGACTGCGACGATTATTGGTCGCTTGCTTCAGATTCCGCAGGATGTAGTCGCGAGCGACCTTCTCCAGCTGAATAAAGCTGCCTCTAGGCAGACTCGAAAAGCCATGCTCCACATAGTGCTGGACGGAATGCTTCGTTTTACCGAGCAACGCCCGCAGCTTGTCGTGGAAGTTATAATCCTTGTGAGCTTGTCCGATAAAATCAAGGACGGTCAGGCACTCTTTTCCCTCGGCTAAGCGAAGTCCCCGGCCCAATTGCTGCAAGAACACGGTCAAACTCTCCGTTGGACGAAGGAACAGCACCGTGTTCACCTCTGGAATATCCACGCCTTCGTTGTACAGATCAACAACAAAGACCATTTTGATCTCGCCGCGAACCAGCCTGCCCTTCACTTGATCCCGATCCTCATCGCTGGAGCCGCCATGTAAGGCAATTGACGGAATACCCGCTTCATTAAATACCTTGGCCATATAGAGAGCATGCTCAACGCCAACGCAGAATCCGAGCCCTTTGACCTCATCGAGGTCGGTCACATACTTCCTCAAGCTATTGAGGATTTGCGTCGCCCGGATTTTATTGTTCGTAAACAGATTTTCCAGCTCGGACTGGTCATATCCCCGTCTGGTCCACTTCACCTGCGAGAGATCCACATGATCACTCACGCCAAAATACTGAAAAGGACATAACAGCTTCCGATCTATCGCATCAGTCAGCCGGATCTCGGCTGCAATCGTATCGTCAAAGTAGCGCAGCACATTCTTGCCATCCATCCGTTCAGGCGTAGCCGTTAAGCCAAGCAGGATCTGAGGCTGGTAATGAGCAAGCAGCTTCTGATAAGAAGGTGCCGCAGCATGATGGAATTCGTCCACGATGATGAAGTCGTAGTAATCCGGCGTTGTAACTTCGGTTAGTTTCATCGAGTTAAGACTCTGGATGCTTATAAAAAGATGCTCAAGCGACTTTGCTTGATTGCCGCCAACATGGAGCTCACCAAAGTTCAGATCCTTCAGGATAAAACGGAACGTGTCCAAGCTCTGCTTCAGAATCTCCTCGCGATGAGCCACGAACAACAGCCGCGCACGTTGCGGGTTCCGCTGGGCAAATCGTCGATAGTCAAAAGCCGAAATGACCGTTTTCCCAACGCCAGTCGCAGCCACAAGCAAGTTCTTATGCCTGCCGTATAACGTCCGCTCCGCTTCTAGCTTCTCAAGAATCTCCTTCTGATAATCATAAGGCTGGATGCTGAACTTGAAGAACATGGCGTCTTGGGCTTGGTCTTTGGAGTGGTTTTTGCCAAGTGCTTGTTTGAGCTGCTCCTCATGGGCAGAGTTATCTCCAGAAAAATCGGAAAACTCACGGTCATTCCAATAGCTCTCAAAGGTTGCTTCGATCTTCTTGAGAACGTCGTAGGAATCCTTCTCTGTCACCTTCAAGTTCCATTCCAGTCCACTTGTAAGAGCAGGGTTGGAAAGATTCGAAGAACCCACATAGGCCGTCGTAAAACCGGTGTCCCGCTTGAAAACATAGGCCTTGGCATGAAGCCTCGTTCGAGTGGAGTCGTAGGAGATTTTGATCTCCGTATTCGGCAGCTTGCTTAGCTCCATAATGGCCTTGAAGTCCGTGGCCTCCATATATGTAGTCGTGATAACCCGCAGTTGCCCGCCTCTAGCAGTGAACTGCTCAAGCTGTTCAATCATACAGCGAAGGCCGCTCCATTTGATGAAAGACACTAGAAACTCAATACGGTCCGACGTGAGGATCTCATGCTTCAGCTCACTGAGCATGTTCGGCTCAGCGTGTGAACCCGTGAAGAGTGAACTTTGGGAGAGTGGAGTCGTCGGGCGCAGCACCTTCTCTTCCTTAACCGCACGAATAGAGTTGAGCTTCGCATAAACATAGGTCAACACTTCCCCTTGTTCAGCGAGCTGCAACTCTTCAAAGTCTTGCTGGTCTAATGCGTTTTTGAGGGTGGAGATAATGTCGTTACAAGCACGGACCTGGGCGAGTACGGCCTCTTCGTCGGTATCGGAGTTTTCTCGTACTGCCTTCAAGGCCCGGCGTGTAACGGTGGCGATATAGTTAGAGAGCAGCTTGCGTGCTTCTTCTGGATCAAGGGCTTCTTTACCGATGTCAAAAGCAGAGGTGTCCAGTGAAGCTAGCTGCTGTAAGGTTACGTTGTTGATGAGTTGTTCGTAGAGACCTTGCTTCATGGGGAGCACCTCTAAATTGCTCAAAAGTAAAATCAAAGGAAAAAAATAAACAATCGAAGGACAGCATTTCAATCCAATATATTCCTACTTAACAGTTGAAAGATTTTTATTAATTCTGATAGTCATTAAATCCTCAACCTCTTCATCATGATTACTTTCAAATTGCGTTAATCCTCGCATGTAAATTGTCTTCCTACCAAAAATATAATAATCAATACTTCTTGCTGGTTCTCCACGGAATGAGCCCGTGTACTTGTATTCTAATTCAATTATATCTTCCCTCGTCTCCTTCTCATTGACCAAAGGAATTAATTTTATTTTAAATCTTAATTCTTTCATTCCTGTTGGGTACACAATTTCATTATCATTAATGAAACAATTCTCTCCTGTTGCAACTTCTGATACCTTAAAATCATGATACCAGCCAACTTGTTTCTTTAAAGAGAAAGGATGCACCCATTCCCTAACTATTTCCTCATGTACTTCCTGGGAGGAATCTATGTTTAATGAGAAATTGGGATCAATAAATAAATTTTTTAATTGTCCACTGCTGTTATTCAATGCATCTTCCTTCTCCCTAACTTTACAAATAGCCTCAACAGAAGTAAAAACCAATTTATAATTATTCACAGGGATTGCCACACTAATTCGCATAGTATTACGAGTGTCCCCTGTTTTACTTAGATTAAGTATAGGTGTTATCTGCAAGCTAGTCCCTGCCAACAATAACGTATGGATCTTAATTTTATTTTTTAACACAAAATTAACGTTTAATAAATTATTAATAGAAGGTAATTCAGTAATCTCGACAGGTTTTTTAAATCTATCGAACATCATACTGAAAAATAACAGTATAATAAGGCCAAAGAAGAATACAAACCATGCGAGAATATGTACGGTCATAGTGGGATACATTTGACCTACGTATATACTCCATGATAGTGCAATAAATGCTAATGCAGCTTTAAATAAAGTTATAACAGAATCGATGTAACTTTCTTTATGCGATACATTTGCATATTCAAATAGTAATGCATCTATTTTTTTACTTAATTCAAATGGATTTTCCTCTGTTTTATGTTCTTTAATCATTGACCAGTATACTTCACGAGTTTTTTCTATTCTTTGTTGTACATTTAAAGAAACAAATATTGCTACAAGCCCCACAAGGGATAAAATCCCGCCAGTAATAGCTAAAACTATATCCTTATCATCGCTTATTTTTAAATGCTTCAATAGCATTGGGGGTAACAATGAAGCCCTATTAGCAATAATAATTGCTATTAGGATAAATAGAGGATAAAAAAATTCAAAATATTTACTTCGAACATTTTTTTCAATATTCTTTAGAAGCTTCAAAATAATTCCTCTCCCGTTATTAACTAATTCAAAAGTGACTATATATTGCTACTCTTTGCACCATCTTTTTATCACTTCATTAAAGGATCATCCTCTTGAGAATTTAATATCTCATGAAGCGTCTTATTAAATTGATACAGAAATCCGGATATTGCATAGTCAGCAGTAGTTGACAAATCTATTCCCCCCTGTTTACTTTCTACATTTTACCATGCCCCTTTATTGCCTAACACCTGAATTTGGCGAAATTTGTAACATTATTGCTGTTTGAAGTAGTTAATTTGAATCATTACGATTAACTGATATCAATTTATTATCAAGAATTTATAAATAAAGAACCCCACCACTTATTGGTTCGAGTTCTTTCGATATGCTCCCTAGTTTCGTACTAACTTAAACCGCTTCGGCAACAACTTCGCATACTTCCTTCTCAACCGATGCAGCTCCTCGCTCCCCGCAAGCGCAGCTTGCTCCCGCTCTTTCCCTACCGCGACGATCAATGCCTCGATGACGGCGATCGGAGCCACCATCGAGTGGAATTCCCAGAGTTGGCCGCGGGCGGTGAAAAGGGAGATGTCGGCTTTGGCGAGCATGGGGCTGACGGCGAGGTCGGTGATGAGCAAGGTGCGGCAGCCGCGTTCGCGGGCGAAGTCGAGCAGGACGGCCATCTCCGGGGATTCGGAGACGAAGCCGAAGATGACGATGACGTCCTCCGGACCGATCGGCACCATGCTCTCAAACAGCTCGTGACCGCCGCGGTCCAGGCGGCGGACGTCGGCGCCGAAGCGTGATAAGCGGAAGTCCATTAATGCGGTTAAGCATTCGGCGGAGCCGGGACCGTAGATATGGACGGTGCCCGCTTTAGCGAGCAACCCCACTGCCGCATCAAACGCTGCTTGATCAATACGATCAGCGGTCTGCTCAATATACTCCGCTACACCCAGCACATTAGCGGCGGCACCGCTTTCCCCGCCTACCTTGTCAAAAGCAGACTGCAGCTTCCGGGCAGGAGAAAGCAGCGCCTCGTCCTTGACGCGCTGCTTGAATTCCTTCAGGTTCTTCGAGCCGACCTCGGCCCAGAAGCGAGAGACAGTGGAGACGCTCACGCCGCATGCCGCCGCGATATCTTCCTCTATCATGAACGGTACATCGTCCATGTTCTTGCTTATATAATCCGCGATCCGCTGGTGACCGCGGGTGAGCTTTGCATGTTCAAATTGCATCATAGCTACGATTCTCCCCCGTCCGCCCCTGTTAGACTACAACTTCGACTTTCTTCTTGAGCAGCTTCTTCACGTAATTCGCCGCGCGCACCTGCAGATCAAGGCTTGGCGAAATCACGCGCTTGTACGCTCCGTCACGGATCGCTTCCTTCAGATCGGCTACGGTCTCAAAGTCTCCCTCGAACTGGTTGTATACGCAGCCCACCTGAAACATTTGGTGCGCGTCGCTTCCCGCGATAACCGGTACGCCAAGCTCGGCGCCAAGCGTCAGGACCTTTGCGATATTTTCTTGGATGCCGATCTCGTGCAGGTCTTTCCCGTTCAGGTCGAACGCATCGAACCGCTTGAGCAGCTCTTTGTCGATATGGTAGAGATGGTTGGATTCGCGGAAAGGATGTCCGCCGATGACCATTAGGCCGCGCGGATGGCAAAGTTCGAACAAGCGCTCCAGTCCAATAAAACGGTCCGCTGTCAGGTGATCCTCCAGCAACGCTCGTACTTCGAGCAGCTTATCCTTCGGACCGCTGACGAGGATATGGCCGCCTTCGGCTACGTCAACCTCCATGCCGGTGAACAGCTTGAATCCGTCGACATTGTAATAGTGGTTGTTGAAAGGGTACATTTTATCAAGCGTGCCGTATACGTCCTCGAAGCGATGCGTGTTAAAATGCTCCGTCAGCGTAATCGCGTCAAGGCCTTGAGCCTTTGCTTCATTGATCATGCTGTTGAAATGTTCAATCTCGAAGTTGGTTTTCTTCGAAAGTTTAACGTGAATATGAAAGTCGATTTTCATGAGTGGATTCCCCCGGTTCGTTGTTGTGATTCGCATATGGTAGTTCCATTCGGATACCTGTTTTCTTATCGTAAGCGTTCATCTGATTCTGACGCAGCACCGCGTACAGGGTAGTGCCCGGCTCATATTCGGATTCGCCGATGACGCGGGCCATTAAGGACATGCCAGCGGCGTCCAGCTGGACAAGCGTCTCCGCGCCGGATGGGAATACCGCCGACACGGACATGGCAATGCTCCCCGGACGGCGCTCCTCGTATAGTCGGATATCTTCTGGCCTGACGGTAAGCACCACTTCCTGCCCTCCCTCCATCTTCACACCACGTGCGGGGGGTAAAGATGCGGGAAGGCTGGCACCTCGCGTGAGAGGTGAAGGATTGGAGAGGCTGGCTCCACTCGTGAGCTGTGAAGGTTTCGGGAGGTTGGCACCGCTCACGAGATATGATGAAGGCTTAGCGACGCTGGCTCCACTCGCAAGAGTCGATGGTGCATGCACGTCATCTGTCCCCTGCCCCTCACCCGCAAGAGGAATCAACACCACCGGCGTCTCCAGCCAGCTTAATCCTTCCTCATCTGTACGGACAACTCCTTCCAGACGGTTCATCTGCATCCCCGCGCTTCCAATAAACTCGGCGACTTGAAGCGTTTTTGGACGCTTATAGAGCTCCCGAGGTTTATCCAACTGGACAATCTGTCCGCCGAAAAAGATCGCAACCTGCGTCGATAACGTCATAGCCTCATGCTGGTCATGCGTGACGTAGATGACTGTTGTGTTGAGCTCCTGATGGAGCCGCTTCAGCTCGGCGCGCATCTCGACGCGCAGCTTGGCATCGAGGTTCGACAGCGGCTCATCGAGCAGGAGAATATCCGGCTCGGTGACGATGGCGCGGGCGATGGCGACCCGCTGCTGCTGGCCGCCTGACAGCTCGCTTGGGTAGCGGCCGGCAAGCTCGGCGATGCGCATTTTGCCCAGCGCTGCCTCGACCTTTTCCCGTACAACCGCCTTCGCCAGCTTCCGTACCTGAAGACCAAAGGCGACATTTTCGTAGACGGTCATATGCGGCCATAACGCGTAGCTTTGAAAAACCAGGCTCAGCCTGCGCTTCGACGGCTCCATATGGAACTGGGTCTCCCCGTTTGCGACTTCTCGTCCGCTGATCGTGATCGTTCCGGCGTCGGCCTTTTGCAGGCCGGCGATGGTGCGGAGCAGCGTGGTTTTACCGCAGCCGGATGGCCCGAGGAACGTCATGAAGTCCCCTTGCTTGATCGTTAACTCAATATCTTGAAGAACCTGCTTCCCATCCAAAGCGACATGGATGCCCTGCAGCTCGATTGCGTTCATGGTTATTGCCCTCCAATCCCTTGGGTCAGGTCGGCTTTGCCGAACTTCACCGCGAGGAAATATACCGTAATGACGATCGCGATAATGATCATCAGGATGACGTTCGTCAGCTGCTCATAACCCTTCTCGGCATAATAGAAGGTAATGGTCGTCAGCGTCTCCGTGCGCGGAGTGATCAGCAGAATGATAAGCTCCATTTCCTTCATCGCCCCGATAAATACGAGGAGAAACGCCGACATTAAGCTTTTTCGGTTAAGCGGCAGCAGGATCCTTCGGAACCGCGTAAACCACGAAGCCCCGCTGATCTGCGCCGCTTCCTCCAGCTCCTTGCCGATCTGCAGCATCGAGGCACTGCCCGCTTTGACGGTGAACGGCAGTTCTTTTACAACGGTAATCAGAATGAGCAGCGTAATCGTTCCGTACAAGGCCGGAATAATCAGGGTTGGCTTCGCAAACATCGAGATATAGATCGCAGCAAGCGAGATACCCGGAATGAGATACGGCAGAAAAGATACCTGATCCACCATCCGCCCGATCCACGACTGCCTGCCTCTAGCAACAACGTAGCCCAAGATAAGCCCGATAACCGCCGCTATGACGGAGGCGGCCCCTGCGATGTACAGGGAATTTTTCAGCGCGAGCATAAAAATATTGTTTTGCAGGACGCCCTTCTCACCCGTGTTAATATTCGGATCGGAGCCGCCCCACCAGTAATGCGTGGTAAAGTTGCTGAACGAGTAGACGCCTTCCTTCAGCATAAAAGACTGAAACAGCAGCACAAGCAGCGGCACAACGGAGATCAGAATCATCACAAACGCTGCCGTCCCAGCCGCCGGATATCTCCAACGCCCAAGGGAGGTCAGCGTTCTGGCGCTGTCTTTGCCGGTTACGGTAACGAAGCTTTTTCTTCGCCCCACTACCCGTTGGTTTAGATAAATCGTCAGCATAGAGATCAGCATCAGCGTTAGACTAAGCACATTCGCTTCGGTCGTCAGCCTCGAGCGCATGCTGGAATAGAGCATGGTTGAGATCATATAGAAGTTCACAGGCGTGCCGAGCAAGGCCGGAACCCCGTAGGAGCTGATGGCCTTGGTGAAAATCAGGATAACCCCGGACAAAATCGACGGCAGCACCAGCGGAAACACAATCCGCCGCAGGATGGTCCATCTCGCCGCTCCCGTTACGCTTGCCGCCTCTTCAAGCTGACTGTTCATCGAGCTTAACGCCGCGCCAACAATAAGGAAGAAGAACACGCTGTCGTGAATCGACAGGGAGACCACGATCGGCACAAAGCCGTAAGAGAGCCAGTCCGGCGGAGACACATGGATAAGTGCCTCCATAATGCCGGGCGTTCCGCCGATCTTGCCGTTTTTGAAGAAGGTGAGCCAGGCCTGCGAAATAATCCAGGAAGGCAGCAGATACGGGATGACGGCCAGGAAAGCGATCGTTTTTTTCCAAGGAACATTCGTCCGCACGACCAGCCACGCCAGCCCGCATCCAATCAGCATCGACAGCGCCGAGACGGCGAAGCCAACGCCAAGGGAATTAAGAATCGGCTTGTAAAACAAATTCATGCTCATATCGCTCGCCAGCACGCGGGTCCAATGGTACAGCGTGAAATGCCCCGGGTTCGCTTCCCCCGTCAGACGGACATCCTGCTGCCTCCAGATGAAGGTCGTATACAGGATTTTCAGTACCGGCCAAGCGATCGTATACGCCAGGAAAGCCAGGGCTGCAAGCCCGATCAGATGCACGGGACTGGTCAGCCAGTTCGTCAGCCCGTTATAGATCCGCGTGCGCCTTACGGTTAGCGCCGGTTTGTTCGCCAATTCTCTCTCCACCTTGCTGCTTTATTTTTGCTTAATCCAGAAGTCGCGCACTTTCGGTGCGATCTTGTACAGGGCATCGCCGTCGAACAGCCACAGGTTCAGCTCCTCGAAGGAAATATCGTTCTTCGTCTTTACGTCCGAACGCGGTACCCACGAGCCCACTTCGTTAAACGGGGCAAGTCCTTCGCCCGTGCCGTCCTTCTCGCCCATCATCCAACGGATGAACAGCTTCGCGGCTGCTTCGTGAGGAGCTTTGTTCGCGATGAAAAAGTACCCGGAATCCGGAACCGATGTTTTCGGTTTAATGTCATAGATCGGAGCGATCGTCCAGCCCTTCTCTTCATTTTTCGATACGTCGCCCGACACCGCAAGGCCAAGGGCGTCGCTTTTGGCTTTGCCGATGGCGTCGAGAACGTCGTCGCTTCCTTTTAACACGATAAGGCCATTGTCGAACAGCTCTTTGATAAATTCGTAACCTGCGTTGTCCGTTCCGTTAAGTACGATGTCTTTGCCGAACTTCTCCTTGTAAGCCGCCGCCATGTCATCGCTGTTGATGACCATGGTCGTGAACAGATCCATAAATGCCGGGGAGCTGAGCGGATCGGCGGTGTAGACTTTGCCCTTGAACTCCGGAGTCGTCAGATCCCACCAGTTCGTTACGGGCGCTTCCGCGTATGTAGATTTATTGTAGAAAAGAGTCCGGAACTCCACGTAGTTCGCATAAGCTTCCGCCTGCGTGCGGTAAGGCTCGTCGACCATCGGCGCGATATCCTCCGGCAGGTATTTGATATAGCGGCCCGTCATCACCATCTCTTCCTCAACGGCTCCGCTGACTTCCTTCGTCAGAATAACGTCCGGGTTGAACTGCCCTGCGTCCTGCTCCTTCGTCACCTTGTCCATCATCTCGTCGGATTTCACCTTGCTCACTTCCACCTTGATGCCTGGGTATTGCTTCATGAAGGTCTCCGCCGCATCGTTCGCGCGTCCGGAGGTGGAGTAGACGATCAGCTTGCCCTCTTCCTTCGCTTTGGCGTACAATTCGTCAACCGATTCGGCTGCCGGTGCAGCGGACGGGTCGGTGGAAGGCGCCGCAGCATTTGCATTTGCGCTTGTTGGTGCATCTGTTGGCACCGCATCTGAGAGTGTATTCGAGCTCTTGTTGTCTTGGCCGCAGGCCGACATAATCGTCATGTCGGATGCTGCCGTTAGTAGGACTAAAGCTGTTTTTTTCTTCGAAATGAACATAAGGATAACTTCCTCCTAGTAGATGGGCTCTCCACGTCCTCATCTTTGTTTGTCTCTCGAGTTAGATGATAGAGCCCGATTGTAAGAGGCATGTTACGGCTATGTGGATTTTTAGTAAAAAACTATTATTTTTCACTTCATGAAAGTTTTTCTTCATTTTGAGGCGCGAGTGGTAAGTTGCTGAAATTGCGTTTCATTCGTAGAATTGTAAGAACATGGGGACCAATAGTGAGGAGCAGTAAGATGAAAATAAACCGCTTAGAGATGAAACCCGCAAGCCGTGCGGATTTCGGGCCAATTGCAGAAGGAGAAAAGAATACTCGATTCGCGGATCTTATCATCGATGGAAGATCGCTTTATCAGATACTAAAAACGTATGATATGGTCCCTTCCCTTGGCTGGATGAGTCAGGATTGTCAGAGAGAAATGATTGATTATTTCCTGCTTCGGAAGCCGCATGAAACCATGTGGTACAGGTATCCCGTCATGGTATGCTATTGGTGCGGTGATGAAGGTTGCGGGTACATTTCAATAAAAGTCGATAAAGAGAATAATATTATAACTTGGAAGAACTTTTTCCTTGAGCCTGATATGAAAAAGATTGATATCGGCCCTTTTTACTTTGAGTGGAATATTTATAGAAGTGTGATAAACAGTACGTTTGGCGTTGTGGGCATTCAATAGTTCAACGGAGGTAAAAAATGAACAAAACCGATCGGCAGCTCGCCATCATGCTTGAGCTGCAGCGGAGCAAGGTATTAAGAGCGGAGGATCTGGCCTCCCTATACGAGACAAGCGTGCGGACCATTTATCGGGACATTCAAGCCTTGAGCGAGATGGGTGTTCCGATCTTTGGCGCTCCCGGGCATGGCTACTCCTTGATGGAAGGCTATTTTCTGCCACCCATCGGATTTTCCGCTGAAGAAGCGGTGGCTCTGCTGATGGGCGCTGATTTTATCGAGCAGCGGCTGGATGGCGATTACGCAAGAGTAGCGAAGGCTGCGAGAAGCAAGATTGAAGCTATCCTCCCGGAGACTGTACGGGAAGAGTCGACACGCGTCCGGGAAACGATGCGGCTGCTAAATGCCGGAGAACCAAGAACCGGCTTGAAGGAAAAGGACATTCTCGGACAAGTGAGGCGAGCCATCCTGGAGCGTCGTAAAATCAGCTTCTCCTATAAGAAAAAGACGCCGGAAGCGGACGGCAACCGGGAGAGCACCCGCGAGGTAGCTCCGTACGGATTGGCTTTTGCCCAAGGTAATTGGATGCTGGTCGGGCATTGCGGGCTGCGTCAGGATATCCGCCATTTCCGGTTGTCGCGAATGACGGAGCTGGCCGTGCTCGACACACCGTTTGCCATGCCGCAGGGGTTCAACTTAAATCGTTACCGTCCGCAGGATGACCGCAATGAGCATATATGGATTCGGGCTAACCCGGAGATCGCCGACAAAATCGCCGAGACCGGCAACTTCTATATCGAGTCGGCCGAAGAGCGCGAGGACGGTCTTTGGGTACACCTGCGCGTTCGGGTGCCGGAGGAAATTCTTCCTCTTATCCTTAGCTGGGGCGGAGAGGTTGAGGTTATGGAACCGGAGTCTTTACGCTATCGTGTTCGGGAAGAAGCCGAAAAAATGTTAAAACGCTACTGACACACTGTTGTCAGTAGCGTTCTTTTATATTGGGAATATCCGAAATATTGAAGGAGTGTTTAAGCAATGAGAAGTACAACGGAAGCCCTGCAGGCATTTGAGAAATCGGTTGAACGGTATGTCGATGAACTGAACCGTATCAGCCTGGAGCAATTACTTGCTAAGCCAAGCGAGGAGGACTGGTCGATCGGGCAAATGTACGTCCATCTGATCCGTTCCGCTCAATACATGCATCTTCGCAACGTAGATCAATGCATCGCGGGAAGCGAAGCGGTGTTGGTAGGCACTGGAGTCAAAACAGAAAACGGCAAAGCTGCCTTTGAGCTTGGAAGCTTTCCGCCCATTCGAATCCGGGTTCCGGCTTCTCCGCAGTATACGCCTCAGCAGCCGGACAATAAGGAGCAGCTGATCGAAGGACTTCAAGACGTTGTGGAACGAATGAAACGTACGGAACCAGCCTTAATCCAAGCACCTCTTGAAAATACAGTTCCCCATCCCAACTTTGGAGCTTTAAATGCTGTCGAGTGGTTTTTGTTAGTCGAGATGCACTACAGACATCATTTCCTGCAGCTGGAACGGTTGAAAAGCTTTCTAAAAAATATATAAAAACAAATCAGCGTTGCCATTCCAATATGGCGACGCTGATTTGTTTTTATTTTAAGTCCACTTGCACAACCCTCTACTCGCTATCGTTTACGGAATTGCCCTTCGCAAAGAAAGCCCGCGTTTCCAGAGGCAGTCGAGACCTTTCGGTCTATGATTGCCTCTTTTTTATTTCTATTTCTTAAACCCTTGTGTTATAAAAATTAACATTTATATTACATGTTTTGCACTCTAAGGAGATCACTATTAAAAAACCGACTATAACGTTAAAAACAGAGGGTTTAAGCGGTTTCTTAAGCTTTTATCTCGTTTGATTTGCTTAACCAACTTAACTAATATTAGCGATAGATTAATAGAGAGATTCAAGGGAGAAACGTTTTATGTAACTTGTATGTCATATATAATTCAATTCTCTCTATCTCAACTGTTTACTAGGTTATTATATTTGACATTGATAGACTGGCCTATTGCCAACCCAAGGAGGACGCCATGATTAAACCGATTACGAAATTAGCCAGCCTTGTAATGCTAAGCACCTCGCTTCTTTTCACCCCGATCCTGGATACCGGCGCTTATGCCAGCGGCACAAGCACGCCAACCGCTCTGGAGCAGCCCCAAGCACAGGATCCGAAGGCGTTGGTTCAGCTCTCCGGCCCTGCTCTCACCTCGGTCGGCAACTCCTTCGACGTAACGGTATCGCTAACGGGCGCTACCGGCGATGCAACCGCAGGCAAATTCATTTTCGAATACGACCCGACTCAATTTGAATATTTATCCGCGACATCAGCCAATTCAGCCGTAAACATTGCCGGAATAAACGCCGAGTCCGGCAAGGTGACCATCGTAACCACGGATACAAAGGGCAGCCTCACAACGGCCGGCTCTCTCCTCACCTTGACCTTCAAAGCCAACACGGCTTCGGATCTAAGCGGAATAACCGGCACGGTTGAGCTTGGCATCGACGACGGAAGCACGGTTCAAACGCCGGAGGAATCGCTTGCCGTCCAGATTACGGGCGCAGCCGAGGGTGATCTGAATAATAACAGCGTAATCGACGTGGGCGATCTCTCCGTCCTGATCAAATACTTCGGTATTGCCTCGGATGATTCGAACTGGACGAAGGTTGCAAACGGCGATTTCAACAAAAACAATACCATCGATGTCCAGGATCTCGCCACCTTGGGCAAAAAGGTGCTCTACGACAACGGTCAGCCCTTCGAACTGATGGAAGCCGATATCATGAGCATTCAGAATGCCATGGCTGCCGGCAAATTGACTTCCGAGCAGCTCGTTCAGATGTATCTGGACCGGATCAATGAATACGACGATACGATCAATTCGCTTATCACGGTTAATCCGGATGCGCTGGCTACCGCCAAAGCGCTCGACGAAGAGCGCAAGGAGCAAGGTCCGCGCGGTCTTATGCACGGCATTCCGATCATCGTCAAGGATAACTACGATACGCTTGGCATGCCGACAAGCGCAGGCTGTACCTGCCTGAAGGACAACCAGACGGTGAGCGACGCCTTCATGATCAAGAAGCTGAAGGATGCCGGAGCGATCATCCTGGCCAAGGCCAACCTGAGCGAATTCGCGATTAACACGGACACGAACAGCTCGTTGGGCGGACAAACGTGGAATCCTTACAATATTAAACTAAACCCGGGCGGCTCCAGCGGCGGTACAGGCGCATCGCTTGCATCCAACTTTGGCGTAGCCGGTCTCGGCACCGATACAGGCGGTTCGATCCGCATCCCTTCGTCATGGAATAGCATTGTCGGCATCCGTCCAACGATTGGCCTGACAAGCCGCGACGGCATCATTCCGCTCGCGCTGTCCCAGGACGTAGGCGGACCAATGGCGAGAAACGTATCCGACGCAGCCATTCTGCTTGACGCGGTCAGCGGCTACGATCCGAACGATATCGCCACAGCAGGAAGCGTCGGCAGAAAGCCAGTCAGCTACACGAGATTTTTGGACAAGAATGGACTTAAAGGCGCCCGTATCGGCCTTGTCATGGACAGCAGCGTTACAGGCAGCAATCAGGAAGTGCTGGCTCTGCTTAATCAAGCTGCCCAGGATATGCGCGACCAAGGCGCAACGGTAGTTGGCGTTAATATTCCGAATATCGCCGATATTTTGAAATATCCGAGCCTCAGCGGTTATGAATTCAAATTCAACCTGAACGACTACTTGTCCAACACCAGGTTTGTCGACCCTAACGTGGTCCGCTATCATTCCCTGCAGGATATTATCAACTCGGGCACCGACTTCCTGTCGGTTCTGAAGAGCACGTTGACCACTCGAAACAGCGTCGAGTCGCTTGATACCCAGGAATACAAGGATATCGTGCTGTTCCGTCCGCGCACGACGCAGCAGTCGCTGCTTCGCTTGATGGCCGACAACAATCTTGACGCGATCTTATATCCTTCGACCTCGGGACCTGCCGGTTCCAGCTCCGGTAACGCGAACCGCCTGAGCCCATTCTCCGGCTTCCCGGCAATCAGCGTTCCGGCTGGTTACGTATCCAGCGGTCTGCCGGTTGGCATTGAGCTGCTTGGACGCCCTTACGAGGAAGGCGAGCTGATCAAGCTTGGCTATGCTTACGAACAAGCGACGCATCACCGTGAAGCGCCGACGTCGGTTCCTGCTCTGACCGGCAAATAATGCACAAGGCATTCGTTTTCGCCGGCGTTTTACTATACGAGAAAGGACGAACCTGTTATGGCGCGTAAAAGACTTTCCTTGCTTGCGACGATCTGCTTGGCGATAGCCATGCTCGTCCCCCAATATGCGATGGCCGCGGCTGATCCGCCCTCCTTTTCCGTCTCAACCGACAAAAACGCCCTGAACAGCGGCGATGAGGTCACCGTAACGGTAAAAGGAAGCAAGCTGCAGGATGTATATGCTTACGAATTGCATGTGTATTATGATTCCGATCTGCTGACGTTCAAGACGGGCAGCGAAAAGACGGCCTTGGTCGGCTTCAGCACGCCGGCCAAGGTTGTCGCGGACGGAGGAGGCGAATCCCATCTCGTATTCGCCCACACGAAGTCGGGAAGCTCGCCAGGCGACAGCGGCGATCTGGATCTGGCATCCTTCACCTTCACCGCAGCTGCCAACGGAAAGGCCGACGTCGAGGTCAGAAAGATCCGGCTCGTCGATTCGGAGCTGGCTTCAAATACAATCGACAGCCCCTCCGGCATCTCCATTCAAATCGGTTCATCGGGTGGCGGTTCAGGAGGATCCGGCGGATCCTCGGGCAGCTCGCCCGTCGAGCCGGCAGGAACCTTTACGGTGACAACCGATCAATTAAAGAATGGCAAACCGATTGAGGTACCGGCATCCGCTGCCGTGATCAAGCTGCCGTCCAATACGGACGAGCTGCTTGGAACAGGTACGCTGAGCATCGTCACCTCCGACAAAGCCGAGCTGGGCATACCTTCAAGCGTGTTCAGCGAACTGAAGACAAGCTTAACCGCCGCTCAACTGCAAGGCGGCTCGATCTCCCTTACTATCAAGCCGGTTGAAGGAGCAGCGAAGCCTGCACTCGGCACAGATACCAAGCTAAGCGGATACAGCTACGAACTGAAGCTGCAATGGATCGCTGCGGACGGCAAGACGTACGATCTGCATCAATTCAAGGAGCCCGTGACGCTTCGACTGCCGGTAGACGTTTCGATTAATCCGAAGCTGGCCTCCATCTTCTACCTCCCGGATAGCGGAGCTCCCGAGTTTGTTGGCGGGACGTACGGGAATGGCTTTTATGTCGCGCAGCTTTCGCATTTCAGCTCTTACGCGGTACTCGAGATCAACAAGAACTTCTCCGATGTCCCTAACAGCTACTGGGCATCCGGCGTGATTAAGGAGCTCTTCGCGAAACAGATTGTGACCGGCACGACGGCATCCACCTTCGAGCCGAACCGCAGCGTTACCCGCGCCGAATTTACCGCGCTGCTTGTCAGAGCGCTTGGGCTGAAGGCGGAAGGAACGCCTGCCTTTACGGATATTCCCGCAGGCGCTTGGTATGCTTCCGACGTTGCCGCCGCGTACAAAGCCGGTATCGTGCAGGGCGTAAGCAGCACGGCATTCTCCCCCGGCGCCAACATCACCCGCCAGGAGATGGTTACGCTCGCGATGCGAGGCTACGAATTAATGAAGGGCAAGCCTGCGTCCGTGACGGCCGAGCCATTCAAGGATGAGGCCTCCATCTCCGCTTGGGCGTTAGATAACGTCAAAAAAGCTGCGGCGCTTGGCATCGTTCAAGGGCGGGCAAAGGGCGAATTCGTTCCGCTTGGCACCTCGACCCGGGCGGAAGCCGCTCAAATGCTTTATGGAGTAATAAATAAGCTGTAAGCCCGGATCACCGGGAACATAGCCATTCGAATCTTCATCAGAACCGGAAGGGAATTTATTTCCCTTCCGGTTTTTTGTTTGTTTGCAACACCTTCAAAATAAGGCGCGATTGGCATCGCTCCCGTCCTCCTCTAAAACCTTTTACAAATTTTATTAAAAATGCCGTTGACATGACACCAAAAGGTGTCATATACCGAAAACACAAACCAACACTAAAAGGTGTCAAATTAGCGTAAACGTCATACAGCGAAGTCGCAGCTCGCATAAAAAAAAAACAAAACCATTCGAGGAGAAAATGAAAATGAGTAAAACAGTTAGTGCGGTAACAGCCGCAAACGCAGGAACAAAGATTCAAGGAATAAAGGTCGCCTACTGGTCCGTTACTCTGCTGCTTGCGGCAGCTCTTACGTTAAGCGGTCTCGGGCAGCTGATGAAATTAGGCGGCAATGTCGATCTCGTCACGAATCTGGGGTATCCCCTGTATATCATGCAGATTTTAGGGGTCTGGAAGCTGCTTGGCGTGAGCCGTTCTGGCACCGCGTTTCCCGCGGCTGAAGGAATGGACGCACGCCGGGATCTTCTTCTTGATGACAGGCGCAATATTCTCCCACCTGCTTGATCACGACTACGGCGCCGGCGGGTTTAACGTCATTCTTCCGCTGTTCTATGCTGCCTTAAATATCGCATCGTGGGCGCTGCGTCCCGAGAACCGCAAACTCTAAAGCTCAACAAATGAGGTTTACTATATTGGAGGGAGTGTTGTGGGCGATAACGACCAGTTGAAGGATGTATTCGAAGCCATTGCCGATCCAACCCGGCGCCAATTGATCCGCTTGTTAGCCGAGGCTAACGCGGAGGCCCCGCTTCACGAGCTGACGAAACAGTTCCCCATGGGGCGTACAGCCGTATCCAAGCATCTGGCCATTCTGAAAAGCGCTGGACTGGTCCTTGACCGGAAAATCGGCAGGGAAACGCGATACCGGCTGAACGCCGCCCCCATCCGCGAGATTCAAGAATGGGTGGATGACTACAGCAAGTCCTGGAGTACGAATATGAAGCGCCTTAACCAACTATTAGAGGAGGATGACTAGAAATGAGTTTAACTTTATCCCTGGATTTTCAATACGCAACAACGATCGAGAAACTGTGGTCGGCCTTGACCGATTCCGGCAAGCTTGGCAAGTGGGTGGCTAATATCCATACCGGTGAAGCTATGGAAAATAACTTCAAACCCGAGCTCGGACACCAATTCGAATTCCGCACGCAGCCAACCGAGTATTGGGAAGGCATTATTGACGGCGAAGTGCTGACGGTGGACGCTTACAATAAATTATCCTATACATGGAACAGCGGCGGAATGAAGCATACCGTTACTTGGACGCTGCAAGACGCAAAAGACGGCAAGATTAACCTTCATCTCGAGCAAGCCGGAATCACCTATGAACAAGCGCTGCATGGCGCCAAGTACGGCTGGAGCAAATGGTGCGGCGAGCTTGAGAAGATCGTTGCTTAATATATAGTAGAAGAGGCGCTGCTGCAGACGATTGACCAGCTTCCGGGAAGCATGGAGCTGAAGAGCTGGTTCAAGGCAGCCTGCCAAGATTTCGAGACCCGGCTGGACCGCTGGAAGCAGCAGGCTAATCCGTATGTGAACAGCATTCAACAGGCGATTGATTATATCGAGGAGCATTATTTAGACAGCGATCTGTCAATCAAGCAAGTGGCGGAGAACATTCATTTGAATCCAAGCTACCTAAGCACCCTGTTCAAAAAAGAAACCGGCGAGACCTTCACCGGCTACGTCACCAAGCTTAAGCTGCAGGAAGCGCAGGTGCTGCTGCGCAACATGGACATAAAAATCTCGGAGATCTGCCAGACCGTCGGGTTCGAGGACTCCACCTATTTCTCGAGCGTGTTCAAGAAGCATTTCCAGATCTCGCCGAGCGAGTTCCGGCAGAATCATTAACGGGGTCAAACTGCCAGCGACCTTCCTCCGTAAACAAAAAAAGGACTCTCTCAACGGTTATCTTCGGATAACGGCTGGAGAGTCCTTTTCCATGCGTCCCCTTATACCAAATGGCAAGCCACCATATGGTCGGTGCCAATAGTCCGAAGGGCCGGCACCTCTTCCTTGCAGCGTTCCGTGGCGAAGGGGCAGCGGGTGTGGAACTTGCAACCGGAAGGCGGATTAGCCGGGTTCGGAATATCGCCGCTGAGCACAATACGCTCCCGCTTCAGCTTCGGAATCGGTATAGGTACTGCTGACAGCAAGGCTTTCGTATACGGATGCTGCGGGCGGAGGAACAGGTCCTCCCTTGTTCCCGTTTCTACCAGGGATCCGAGATACATGACTCCGATCCGCGTACATAGATGCTCGACGACGCTCAGATCATGGGAGATGAACAAATAAGACAGTCCGTTTGTTTGCTGCAGCTTCCGGAATAGATTAATGATCTGGGCTTGGATCGATACGTCCAGCGCGGACACCGGCTCATCGGCAATGATAAGCTCCGGATTCAGCGCAAGCGCCCTTGCGATCCCGATCCGCTGACGCTGGCCGCCGGAGAATTCATGCGGAAGGCGGTCAATATGATAGTCGGACAGACCGCATAATTCAAGCACCTCCAGCACCTTGCTCCGAATCTCCGTCTTGTCAGCCAGCTGATGATCGAGCAGAGCTTCGCCAATTGCGTCGCCCACGCGTACACGCGGATTCAAAGAGCTGTACGGATCCTGGAAAATCAGCTGCATGGAAGGCCGCATGGCGCGAAGCTCTTCCTTCGAAAGCGAGTAGATATCCGTCCCTTTAAAGAAGACGTCGCCCGAGGTCTTTTCGTTTAAACGGACGATGGAACGCCCAACCGTACTCTTTCCGCTGCCCGACTCGCCGACAAGGCCAAAGGTCTCGCCTTTGCGGATCGTAAAGCTGAGATCATCAACCGCCTTCACATGACCAACCGTCCGATTCAGAAGCCCCGACTGGATGGGAAAATACTTTTTCAGATTGCGTACTTCGAGCAATGCTTCAGGCATACCGCTTCTCCTCCTCGTACAGCCAGCACGCCGCTTGCTGCGATTCGCCTACCGGAACAAGCGCTGGCTGCTTGGTACGGCAAATGGCCATGCACTGCTCGCAGCGATCATGGAAGTAACACGACTCCGTCAGCTCAAGCGGATTCGGGACTTGTCCGGGAATGGAATACAGCTCCTCTTGAAGCTGATTCATAATCGGCTTCGAACGAAGCAATCCCTTCGTATAAGGATGCTTCGGATTAGCGAAGATCTCCTCCACTTCCCCTTGCTCGACGATTTTGCCGGCATACATAACCGCTACGTAATCCGCCATCTCGGCTACCACGCCAAGATCATGGGTGATAAGCAGAATCGACATCCCGCTCTCTTCCTTCAGGCTGCGAAGCAAATCGAGGATTTGCGCCTGAATGGTCACGTCGAGCGCGGTGGTTGGTTCATCGGCAATAAGCAGCTTGGGACCGCAGGAGATCGCCATCGCAATCATTACGCGCTGCAGCATGCCGCCGCTTAATTCATGCGGATACGCATCGACAATCTGTTCCGCTCTGGAGATGCCGACTTGCTTGATCAGCTCGATTGCACGCTTGCGCGCCGCTTTTCGGCCAAGCTTCTGATGCTCCATCAGCGGCTCGATCACTTGCTCCCCGATCTTCAGGACCGGATTAAGCGAGGACATAGGCTCCTGGAAGATCATCGCGATTTCGTGGCCGCGGATCGTGCGAAGCTCATTGCGGGACAGCTTCAGCAGATCGCGGTCCTGGAATTGGATACTGCCGCCTTCCACCTTGCCCCCGGCACTCTCAATGAGTCCCATGATCGACATGGCCGTAATGCTTTTGCCGCTGCCGGACTCCCCTACGATGCAGACGGTCTCACCCGGCTTGATTTGCAGGCTGACATCGTCCACGGCTCGGACGGTCCCCGCTTCCGTCTTGAAGAAGGTCCGAAGATGTTCAATGGTTAGCAATTCCTTCATGATAGAAGCTCACCTACCTTTTCTGTTTCGGATCCAGCACGTCGCGCAGGCCGTCACCAAAAATATTAATGGCAATAACCGTCGCAAAAATCGAAAAGCCCGGCGGCAGCCATAGCCATGGACGCTCTTGGAAATCGATCATATTATTAGCGGCGTCAATCATATTGCCCCAAGTCGGAGTAGGCGGCATAACGCCCAATCCGAAGAAGCTGAGCACGGATTCGCTAAGAATCGCGCCGCCGATATTAAGCGTTGCAATGACGATAATAAGCGGCACAAGGTTCGGCAGCAGATGCCGGAACAGCTTTCTTTTGTCGCTTAACCCCAGCACGATGGTTGCCTGCATAAACTCCCGTTCGCGCAAGGACAACAGCTGACCTCTGATCATTCGGGCCAAGCCCGGCCAGCTGACGACGCTGAGCATCAGCATAACGATATACATCCGGTAGTCCGGCGGCACTTTCCACTCGGACAGCAAGGCACCGATAATGAATAGAAGCGGAAGGCTTGGTACCGTAAGCAGCAAATCAGCCAGCCTCATAATGAGCTGGTCGACAACACCGCGATAGTAACCGGCAATAATGCCAAGCAGGGTACCGATAAACACGGACAATACCATCGAAGCAAGTCCAACCGTCAGCGAGATTCTGCCTGCCAACAGCACACGGGTCAGCACGTCCCTCCCAAGCGTATCCGTACCAAGCCAATGCTTGGCATTAGGCGCGTGATTCATTATGGCCATATTGATTTTGTTATCCGTATAAGGGGAGAAGAACGGACCGATAAAACAAGCCAAAAACATAATCACGACAACAGCAAATCCCGTAATCGCCAATTTATTGCGTACAAGCCTTCGGAAGGATTGCCGCCACAGGGACGATCTTGCATGTGGTTGATTTTTATTAACGTTTATTCCCTGGGCCGTTTCTCCGCTAGCAACCGTCATCTATAAGTCCTCCCTTCCTACAGCTTCACCCGCGGGTCCGCGAGATGATACAGAATGTCGGACAATAGCGTTCCGATTACCGTCAGCACGGCGATAAACATCGTAAAGCCCATCAGCAGCGGATAATCGCGCAGCCCGAATGACTGCATATATAGTTGTCCGATACCCGGCCAATTAAAGATCTTCTCTATAATTAGAGATCCGCCGAATAAAGCCGGAAGCTCGAAGCCAACCAGCGTAATGGCAGGCAGCAAGGCATTGCGAAGGGCGTGAGTGAACAACACCTTGCGCTCGGCCAGCCCTTTTGCCCGGGCGGTTCTTATATAGTCCTGTTTAATGACGTCAATCATATTGCTGCGGAAGTAACGCGTCAGCGAGCCAACGCCGAGCAGCGTCATAACGATGACCGGCAGCGTCATATGATGGATAACTTCCTTCACATAGGCAAATCCTTGGGCATTGCTCCCCGTCGTAATCATTCCTCCCGGCGGCAGCCACTTCAAGTCAACGGCAAGCACCTTAATCAGGAATAACCCGATAAAGAAAGACGGGATGGACATCGCGGCGAAGATCAGCACCATGACGAGCGTATCGAACCAGGAATACTGTTTATAGGCCGCGATTACCCCTACCACGACGGCAATTAACCAGGTTAAGAACGTAGAAACAATCGCAAGCAGGAATGAGTTCCAGATGTATTGATTGAACAAAGTGAGCACCGGCTTCTGCTGGGCAAGGGAATAGCCGAAGTCTCCGTGCACAGCATTCTTCATCCAAGTGAGATACCGCTCGATCAATGGCTTGTTAAGTCCGTAAATTTCCCGGAGCTCCGCCTTTCGTTCCGGGGTTAATTTAATATTGCCGGTGATGAAATCACCCGGCGTCATGGCGTACAAGCTGAAAATCAGAAAGGAGGCGGCGAGCAATATAATAGCCATGTAGGTCAATCTCTTCACGAAATAAGTGCTCATATCGACTCCTTAACCTCACATCCCCTGCCCGGCAATAGGTCCGGGCAGGGGACATTATTTTTACTTCAGGGTCCAATTCGGCAGGCTTGAAGCCAGTCCGTAGAATGGGCTGACGGACAGGTTCTCAATTCTTGCGTTGTAAGCATAGACGCTCTTCTTGTAGTTGGTAAAGATAACAGGCAGATCATCGTTAAGCAGCTGGAACGTTTCTTTATAGATCGCCTTGCGCTCTTCCATGTCGGTTGTGGCAAGGCCCTTCTCGTACAGCTCTTTGAACTTCGGATTGTCGTAGCCTTTAATCTCGCCGTCTACGAATTGCAGCAAACCGTCAGCCGGATCCGTCAGAAGCGGAGTCGAGAAGGATACCATGTCATAATCTCCGCCTTCTACCTTGGAGACCAGCGCATTGAAATCCGCGAATACTTCAGGCTCAAACTCGATGCCCAGCGCCGCAAAGTTTTCTTTCGCAACCGCGATGAAGATATCCGTGTTCTTACTCTTTGTGCCGAGATAATGGATTTTCAGCTTCTCGCCGTCTTTCTCGCGAATGCCGCCCGAACCAACGGTCCAACCTGCTTCATCGAGAAGCGATTTCGCTTTTTCCGTGTCGAATTTGTAGGGATTAATGTTATCTTCCGTATAAGCCCACGAGATTGGCGAAGACGGAATGTTAGCCACAACGCCTGCCCCTTGGTTGGCATCCACGTAGATGCTTTGACGGTCAAGACCGTAGGTTAAAGCCTGGCGTACCTTCTTATCGTCAAGCGCCTTGTGCTCGAAATTAAGCTGCAGGTAGCTGTAAGTGCTTGGTGTATACGGAACGATATTAACGAAGCCAAGCGACTTCAGCTTGTCTATATTCTCGGTAGTAGCGCTGAAGGAGGCGTAGTCAACCTCGCCTGTCTCCAGGTATTGCCACGTATCGCCTTCGGATGTTTTGTAAATGAAGTTTTTAGTCTTTGGCTTCTCGCCGTAATAGTTGTCGTTGGCCGTGAAACGAACCTCTTGACCAGGAAGGAATTTCTCCAGCTTGTACGGGCCGGTGCCAAGCGGCTTCGAGCTAAGTTGCTTCATATAACCCAGATCGCCCTGCTTGTAGTCCTTGCCGTAGTAAGCTTTGGACAGAACATCGGAACCAAGAAGCACAAGAGCAGCCGCATTCGGCTTTTCCAACGTAACGGAGAGGATCTGCGGATCAACGACCTTGATTCCTTCGATAGTAGTCGCGCTTCCGTCTTTGTAAGCCGCGCTTCCTTTGATACCCAGCGTGTTAACCTGCGAGTCGCCGTCATACGACTTGTCATTCAGGATCGTCCACGTGAACGCTACGTCATCGCTTGTCAGCGGAGAGCCGTCGCTGAATTTCAGATCTTTGCGCAGGTGGAACGTATAAGTCAAGCTGTCGGGCGATACTTCCCATTTCTCCGCCAGCCCCGGCTGAGGAGCGCCTTTGTCATCCACGGTAACAAGCGGGGTATAAAGAAGCGAAGAAACGTTGCCGTCATAGCCGCTTTGTTGGAAATAAGGAGTAAATGCACCGCTAGGGTCGGTAAGTCCGACGATAATCGTATCCGTCCGCTTCTTCGCTTGATCCGGCAATTTGCTGATGTCGCTGGCCTGAATCGTCTCTGGCGAACCTTGTGAAGCGGATGTATTGCTGGCTGCCGGCGAATTCGCCGGAGCTTGGTTGCCACTGCCCCCGTTGCTATTATTGGAGCAAGCAGCAAAGAGCAAAGTGCCGGCAAGCACGGCGGATGTTGCGGCTAGAGTTAACTTCTTCATAAAAGCCCTCCCATAAGTTACAATATAGCTTCTTTTAATTCCGATTGGTAAACTATGAATTGGAATCGTTAGTCCCTATTATAGAAACCTAAGACAGTTCTGTAAAGAGAGAACTAAAAAATATTTCTCCTCACAAAGAAATAAAGAAAATAACAAAAATGCCGCCTTCCCCCAATGAGGGAAAAGCGGCATCCTAAATTTCGCTAATTACCGGTTATATAATCCATAATCACATGCTGCAACCGATCAAGAGCGCCGGCACGCAGGCTGTATACCGTCAGGTTCTCGCCTTCGAAATGAGCATGAATCAGTCCCGCGCTGCGCAGCTTGGAGATATGATCATGCGTGATTCCCTTCGACAGCTTGAGATAACGATGAATTTCGATAAAAGTCCTCGGTCCTTGATGCAAATAACGCAGGATCTTCAGCCTGCTCTTCTCTCCCAGACTTCTTAATATTCGATAGTCATGGGCGGACATGAAATCCTCTTCGCTGAGGTCTACTCTTGCGGAGTAGTAGCAAAGCGTTAGCTGATTAAAGTGCGATACGATATTGATAGGCTGAAAATGATATTGAGGTATCAGCACAAGTTTTTTAAGATTCGCAATAGGCTCAAATATAAGTCCATTCGTTGTCTCGTCGACGAACTGCCAGGCCGGAGTGGTGGATTGGACCCTTCTCCTCTCCGCAGCAACCTCTTCGAGGCTCCTCAATATTTCCGGGCTGATCCCCTCGAAATATTGGTCCTGCCATAGAGTGAACAGCTTTAGGACCTTATCTTTAAAAGCATTCATGTCCACGGGAAAACTGCTGCTGTAGGGCGACATCCTATCATACAAATCACCTGTGCTCTGCTTGGAGAGCCAATTTACAAAGCCGGGAACATCGGCCTCCTCACTCAAATATACAAGCAGAAACGCAAACTTCCACTCCTGGTCAATGGAAAGCTCGTCCAGCCAGTCAGCCAGTTCCGGCGTCAGCTTGGTACGGGTTTCCTGTGCCCAGCTTGGTGAAAGATCAAGTTTCTTATGCGATTTGCGGCAGATATAGGTATGCAAACTACTGATCGCTTCGTTCAGCGGCTTAAATTCGATGTCTATTTGATATTCCATCCACACACCCCCTTCGCCTTTCTAGGTCATTATACCTTAACTTTGGCGTATTCTACACGGAAATGAATACGATTGCAAATTAAAAAACAGCCCCCGAAGAGCGCTAAGCTCCCCGGAGACTGTTCATATCCTATTACCCTTATTGCGCCGCAATTGAACCCATGGACGCAAACGCCAGCGGTCCAAAGCCTTCGCTAGGCTCGCCTACCGGCATGTTCACTTTAAACAGGAAGCTTGCGCCGTCTACCGTTTTCACGATAACTTCCTTCGTCAGCTTATCGCTGCGACCAATGACCATCAGGTCAACGCCGCCGATCATGGAATTGACATCCTTTGGATCCATTGTCTGCACATCGCCTACGGATTTAAGCTCTTTTTCCGCATCCGCCTTCACATCGTCCAGCTTGAACCCTGCAGGCAGCTTGCTGATCTCTACATAGTAGTTGTTATCCACGTTCATAATCAGCTTGTTAGCAGCCGCGTCGAACTTGAACTGCTCGAAGATGTAGAGCGCATAGCCGTCGCCCTTGGCAAGCGTGCCGGTACGGGTCTCCTCATTGCCTTCCATCTGGAGCTTGAAATCTTTCGTTGCGGGAAGCTCTTGCGCCGGCATATCCTCCGCCGACTTCTGCATCTTCTCGATTTTGGTAATGGTGAGAAGCTTCGCCGTCGCGTCGCCCTCGATAGCCGCTTCCGTATACTCGAAGCTTACGTTGTCGCCTTCTTTAAGGGCAGCTACCGCGCTGTCCGTTCCTTCCCCCAGCTGGAAGGCAGCCGCTTCGCCGGCCACCGTGATCTCAGCCGTATGAGAGTCGGCCAGACCGACGAATTCACCTTTTCCTTGTTTGGTTACAACCTCAGGAGAGGCGGATTCCGACGGGGTTGGCAAGGCCGATACCGTTGGACTTGGCGACGAGTTCGCATTCGTATTCGTGTTATTGTTGTTGCAGGCCGACAATAGACAGGCCGCTAGCACCGTACTGCTCAACAGAATGGTCCATTTCGTCGTAATGTTTTTGTTCTTCATACTTATACCTCCTAAAAGGAATTGCTCTTTGTTGAGTAACAAGCTCATGTCTTTAACGTCACATTCTTACTTCGTAAGCATTGCTCGTTATTACAAACGTTGCCACCGCTGTAAAGGTTACATTAATTTTCTGAATAACGTCACCCAACATTAGGGAAACCTTGTCATATCCAGGAATAACAGGAGGTTCCTTGCATCGACAGTTCTAGCTTTTTGGAGCATAATGAGAGAAATATAATAAATCCTTTATCGAAGCTTATTCACGATGAGCCACCGCGCTTACGCGCTTAATGGAAGGATTTATTGCCAAACAAAATTTTTGATTTTGAAAATTTCAGTTGTGGAAATTTAAAGATTGTAATTCCGAGTAATCCGATGTATTATAAATACATTAGAACACCACAGACAAACTGGAGGATGGAATCATGCGCAAAAGCATTCCCGCTTTACTTACCCTCATTATTCTAGCAGTAATCATTAGCGCTTGCAGCGGCAACAACAATGGCAGCAACACTGCAGGCAACAATTCCGAAGCATCGCCTTCGAACACGGCAGCAGCCGAGCAAGCGAAGGACGGCGGCAACCTGATCCTGGGTGTACAAGCCGACCCCGTTGTTCTTAACCCAATCTATGCAGGCGACCGTGTCAGCCTGACAATCGACCAAGCTCTCTACGCTCCGCTGTTCCAAGTGAACAACGGCAAGAAAACCTTCTACCTGGCTGACAGCCTTGAGCCTTCGGCTGACAACCTGACTTATACCCTGAAGCTGAAAAGCGGCCTGACTTGGCATGACGGTCAACCACTGACAGCTGACGACGTTGTCTTCACGTTCGATACCATTCTCGACGAGAAACAAAACAGCTTCTTCCGCGAGAACCTGATCATCAATGGCAAGCCGATCAAAGCGGTTAAGGTTGACGACACTACGGTTGAATTCCAACTGCCGCAAGTAAACCCGGCATTTGAAGCAACTCTCGTGCAATTGACTCCTATTCCTAAGCATATTTTCGAAGGCGAAGCGAATATCGAGAAAAGCACAAAGAACAACACGCCAGTTGGTTCCGGCGCATTCAAGTTCAAAGAGTACAAAACAGGCGAGTACGTAACGCTTGAGCGTTTCGATAACTACTTCGGCGGCAAGCCGCATCTGGATTCGATTACTTACCGTATCGCGAAAGATGCCAATGCAGCTAACCTGGCTCTGCAAAACGGCGAGATCAACGTGAAATACCTGGATCCGCAAGACGTATCCACAATCGAAAGCACGGGCAACTTCGATATTCAAGCTTACTCCGAAGGCCGTCTGGCTTACCTGCTCTTCAATGAAGACAGCGACACTGGCGCCTTGAAGAAAAAAGAAGTTCGTCAAGCGATCTCTTACGCGCTGAACCGCGAGGAGCTGATCCAAACGGTATACGGCTCGAGCGAATACGCAGACCCTGCTAAATCGTTCGTAACACCGGACGGCTTGTTCCAAACAAATGACGTTCCATCGTATGACAACGATGTAAATAAAGCAAAAGAACTGCTGGCCTCCGCTGGCGAAAGCAACCTGAAGCTCCGCTTCATCGTATCGAGCGGCAACAAAGCGCAAGAAGCTGCTTCCCTGTACATTCAGCAAAAGCTGAAAGCCGTTGGCATCACGGTTGAACTGCAAAGCATGGACGCTTCGGCGTACGGCCAGAAGTTTGTTGACCTGAAATCGAAAGACTACGAGCTGTCCTATGCCGGCTACATCATGGGCTACGACCCGGACGCTTACCGTATTCTTTACACAACCGGTTCGAACTCCAACTATGCTCGCTACTCCAACCCTGAAGTAGACAAGCTGTTCGAACAAGGCGCTGGCGAAGCAGACGCTACGAAACGCGGCGAGGCTTACCAGCAGCTGCAAAAAACAATCGCGGATGACGCGGTTATCTACCCTGTCGGCTACACCAAAACAATCGTTGCGATCGACAAGCGTTTCGGCGGCCTGAACGAAGCCGTTCTGAAGCCGGTCGTAATCTTCGAAGATCCGTCCAAGCTGTACATGAAGTAAGCTTAAAAAAAGAATCAAATTATGGAATAGGCAAAAATAGCTGAGGCTACCCCAATGTCATTAAGTTCTAACTTAATGACATTGGGGGTATTATTTTTTGCCGTAAACAGCATAGGAGACAATCGCATGAGACAACTCATCGCTAGACGCTTACTGCAGACGATTCCGCTCTTGCTCTTCGTCTCGATCGCCTGCTTTGCCTTAATCAAGCTGGCTCCTGGAGACCCCGTTCTATCCTTCGTGACGCCGAATATGCATCCCGAGGATATTGAACGCATCCGTCATAATCTCGGGCTCGACAAGCCGGCTTATATTCAATATTTACTGTGGCTCAAAGAGTTGTTCCAAGGCAATCTGGGCTATTCGCTCGTCAATCACCAGCCGGTGATGGATCAGATCCTGGACCGTCTGCCTGCAACCGCGGGACTGATGGGCAGCTCCATCGCACTGTCCGTGCTCATTGCTATTCCGCTTGGCCTGACTGCCGGAGCGAACCGTAACCGCTGGCAGGACAAGATCATTAACATGATCTCTTATATCGGTATATCGGTACCCTTGTTCTATCTGGCTATTTTACTTATCTACTTATTCGCGATTGAACTGCACTGGCTTCCGATTATGGGCATGCGGACGATTGGCGTCCATTCCGCTTGGGACGTCGTTAAGCACGGTATTCTGCCATGCGTCGTTCTGGCCTTTGGTTTCCTGTCCGTCTACGTGCGTTACATCCGTTCCAGCACGATTGGTCAGCTTAAGGAAGATTATGTTCAGATTCAATACGCTTTTGGCGCAACGCGCCGGCAAGTGCTGTTCCGCCACGTCATGAAGCATGTTCTGCTGCCGGTTATTACGCTGCTCGGCATGTCCATGGCGGATCTGGTTACCGGCGCAATCGTCACGGAAACCGTCTTTTCCTGGCCGGGCATCGGCTCGCTTGGCATGACGGCCGTCAAAGGGATGGATTATCCCGTTATTATGGGCATTACGCTGTTCTCCGCCTTGTTCCTGATCCTTGGCAACTTGCTTGCGGATATTTTATACGGATTCGCCGATCCGAGAATCAAATCAACGAGGTGAGCTCATGAATCGGACCAAATGGCGAAATGCGGGCCTCGAGCTCGTTCGAAGCAAAATGGGGATCGTCGCAATCGCGATTCTCGTTATTTTTATACTGGGAGCGATTTTTGCTTTTCTCTCCCCTAAAGATCCCAACGCTCTGGATGCCTTGCAGCGCCTGAAGTCGCCAAGCTCCGCGCACTGGTTCGGAACCGACGACTACGGCCGCGATTACTTCGCCCGCGCTCTGTATGGCGGACGCGTCTCCCTGATGGTCGGCTTCTCCGCCATGGTTCTGGCAACCACGATCGGTACGATCGTTGGAGTTGTCAGCGGCTACTTCGGCGGCTGGATCGATAACCTGCTGATGCGTTTGCTGGAAGTGATTTTATCGATTCCAACCTTCTTGGTCATGCTTCTGCTTAGCGTATTCCTGAAGCCGAACCTGACAAGCATCGTACTCATTATCGGGCTGCTGATGTGGATGAACATGTCCCGTATCATACGTGCCGAGACGATGACGATTCTGGAGCGCGAATACGTGTTGTATGCGAAAGCCTCCGGTCAGAATCATTTGGGCATCATTTTCCGTCATATCTTCCCGAGCTTGGTTCCGGTCATTATTGTTGCCGCAACGAACAACGTGGCTTCCGCGATTATGATGGAATCGTCGCTCAGCTTCCTCGGGTTTGGGGTGCAGGCTCCGAACGCCACATGGGGAAGCATGCTGAACAATGCGCAGGGCTATATCGCGCAAGCGCCTTACCTTGCGTTGTTCCCGGGTTTATTCATTCTGCTGACGGTGCTCAGTTTTAATATTTTAGGCGATATCTTGCGCGTCGGCTTCGAACCGAAGCTTGGCAAGCGGTAATCGGGGCTTACCCCTTCCTACCCTCGCCCGCGCCCTTCCGAAAGGAGTGAACGTTAGATGGCAGACAGGCTGCTAACCGTCAATAACCTACAAGTATCATTCCACACCCGCAGCGGAGAAAACAAAGCGGTTCGCGGCGTCAGCCTTCACATCGATCAAGGCGAGACGATCGGCATCGTTGGTGAATCCGGCAGCGGCAAGAGCGTCACCGCCAAAGCGATTATGGCGATGATTCCGCCTCCGGGCGAGATTATCAGCGGCGACATTACCTTTGCCGGCGAGAGGCTGAACAACTTGCCGGAGCGCAAATGGAGACAAATCCGAGGCAACCGGATCGCAATGGTATTCCAGGATCCCATGACCTCGCTTAATCCGGTTAAAAAGATTGGCGATCAGATGACGGAGGTCATCCGCCGGCATCGCGGTCTAAGCAAGGAAGCCGCGCTGAAAGAAGCCATTGAGATGCTCCGTCAGGTCGGGATTAACGAACCTGAGCGCCGCGTCCTGCAGTATCCGCATGAATTCAGCGGCGGCATGCGTCAACGCGTTATGATCGCAACGGCGTTATCCTGCCAGCCGGAGCTCCTGATCGCCGATGAACCAACAACGGCTCTCGACGTGACTATTCAGGCGCAGATTCTCGATCTGTTGAAGGAATTGAAAGCGAAGACCAGTGCCTCTATCGCATTAATTACCCACGACCTTGGCGTAGTCGCCCAGGTATGCAGCCGCGTTATCGTGATGTACGGCGGCATGGTAATGGAAGAAGGAACCGTAGAAGATATTTTCTATAACTCCAAGCATCCGTACACGCAAGGTCTGCTGCGCTCGGTTCCGCAGCGGCAAGGCGGCTCGCGCGAGCGTCTGGTGCCGATCGAAGGCTCCCCGCCGGATCTGCTCGACCCGCCGCCGGGTTGTCCGTTTATGGAACGCTGCCCGCATGCGATGCCGAAATGCGCGGAGCTTCCGCCGCATTTTCAGATCGGCGAAGGCCATCGCGCACTCTGCTGGCTGAACGATGCCGAGGTTCAGGCTGAATTAGCGCGCCATCCGGAAATCGAAGGGAGCGCTGCCCGTGTCAGAGGATAAAAAAGTGCTGGTGGATGTCCAGCAGCTGAAAAAGCATTTTGTGAAGAGCCGCGATGCCTGGGGCCGTACATCGGAAGTGCTGAAAGCCGTTGACGGCGTAAGCTTCCAGATCAACAAGGGTGAGACGTTTGGCCTTGTTGGCGAATCCGGCAGCGGTAAATCCACCGTTGGCCGCTCTATTCTGCGGCTGTACGATTACACGGACGGGACGGTCAAGTTCGACGGCCAGGATATCTCGAAGCTTGGCGAGAAAGCGCTGAAGCCTTTCCGCCGGCGGATTCAATCGATTTTCCAGGATCCCTACTCGTCTCTTAATCCCGGTATGAGCGTTCTCGATTTGATCGGCGAACCGATGAATATCCACGGTCTGTACAAGAATGTAGAGGAACGGAAAGAAGTTATCGCTTCGCTGCTCGAGAGGGTAGGTCTGAAGCGCGAGCATCTGTACCGTTACCCGCATGAATTCAGCGGTGGACAGCGCCAGCGGATCTCGATTGCGCGCGCGTTGTCGGTACGCCCGGACTTCGTAGTCTGCGACGAGCCGATCTCGGCGCTCGACGTGTCCGTGCAGGCGCAGGTTGTTAACATGCTTGAAGATTTACAGGCTGAATTCGGCCTGACCTATTTGTTTATTGCCCATGACCTGTCCATGGTACGGCATATTTCCGACCGGATTGGCGTGATGTATCACGGGCGTCTCGTAGAGATTGCGGACAGCGATGAGCTGTACGACAATCCGCTTCACCCGTATACGAAGGCGCTGCTGTCCGCGATTCCGGTACCGGATCCCCGCGCCGCCGTTGAACGGGTCATCTATACGCCGGATGCTGCCGCTGAAGAAGCCGCGGTGCTGCGCGAAGTAAACCCGGGGCATTGGGTCGCTTTGCCGTAAAATGATGAATAGAGCTACGTTAAGGGAGGCTGAAACCAAATGACGAATATCGCAAAGCTGTCGCAATGGGATGCATTGCTTGTGGAGTCTCTACGCAAGGGACATGGCTGGTCGGATGACGAGATTATTGCAAGAGTAAAGGCGGGAGTTGATCTCCCGACGGACGATAGCATTTTCCAGTTCAACTATAGCGATCTGGCGGCTTTTGCCGAGAAAGAGCCGGAGACGTTTGAAGCGGCTGTCCGGGGCGGCTACCAGATCAAGTACAATACCGTACGCGGCCTCCGCAGCTGGATTTGGGTCGCCTTCGGCGACGAGCCTCAGCTCGAGCTTGAAGCCGGGCAAGAAGCCGTAACCGCTCAGCTCACGCCGGAACAGCTGGAGCGCCTGAGAACGGCGCTGTCCTTCGGCTGGTCCATCGAGCCGGTTGCAGGCGCGGCGGGCTCTTATCGGATCGAACCGATCCAGCGATAAGATTTAGGCGATTAATTGTTAAGGGGTTGTCCCATGGTCATGATCATGACTTTTGGGACAGCCCCTATTATTTCTCGCCGCTAACCTAACCATGATATAATAACGCCAATCAGGTATTGGGGGTCGCATAAGAACGTGGAAACAACAACCGAGCAGCAAATCGCGGAGTGGATGGTTAATGAGATTAAATTCAGAGGGATGCTTCGCCAGGAAGAAGCGATTGAGCATGTGAAGCAGCATTTTGGCGAGCAATATATCTTTGTGAACGAGAACGGGAATGCCTCCTTGGAAAAGGAAGTGAAAAAGGCATTCCGCAAGCTGCATAAGGGACGGGTCGCATGGGACCGGGACGGCTTCTTCTGGGCGTGGACTTAAGCCTCTTTTAGCTTGAGTATTTCATGAATGGGCTAATGGTGAACGGAGCAATTTGAATGATTCTGGAGAAGCGTAGTGAATCCTTACGAAGTAGCTTTCTTTCAGAAAGCTTTTAAGCGGTCGCTTTTGTGAGGAGATTCCTACTTTAACAAGTTGATTCAAAGGAATCTCTGAGCAATGGCGATCGGAAGAACATTCAAATGCGCAGCTTGCTGGTTAACCTGAATAAAAGAGGGGCTACCCCAGCTTATGGGACAGCCCCTTTATCTATTTAAGCTAGTCAATCAACCGATGCCGGTACCACTTCTTGCCGCGGAAGCGCCAGAGGAAGATCGTACCCCTTACGCCCCACTCGAGGTTCATCGCAAGCCAGACTCCGATGATTCCGAAGTCGAAGACGATCGCGAGCAGATAACCAAGCACAATCCGGAACAGCCACATCGACAGCAGCGATACGACCGACGTGAACTTCGAGTCGCCCGCCGCCCGAAGGGCTGACGGCATGATAAAGCTGATGGACCAGAACACTACCTGCATAAGAGCATTAATAATCGTAATGATGAAGATATCGTCTACAATCTCAGCCGGCGGATGGAACAACCCAACCAGCGGATAGAATAGCGGCAGCATCAGGCAAGCCATCACGAACAGGCAAGCCGTGGACAACCAGAGGAAGGATCGGGTGAACTTCCGGGCATCCTCGATATTCCGCTGCCCCATGCATTGGCCAATAACCGTGATTGCGGTAATCGCCAGCGCATTGGACGGAATCTGAAGCACGTTGGCAAGCGAGCCGCTAATCGCGTTGGTTGCGATAGCAAAAGTACCCAAACCAACGACAAACGTTTGAGTAACGATTTTGCCGCCGTTGAAGAACATCTGCTCTGCCGCAAACGGCAGTCCAACGAACAGGATTTTCCGAAGCATCGAAAAATTGACCGACAGCATATCCCGAAGGCGAAGTCTCAGGTTCGTATCAATCTTTACGAGGTAGACAATAGCCAGAATAGCTGCCGCATACCGCGAAATATTAACGGAGATGGCAAGCCCCAGCACGCCCATATTCATCAGGTTAATAAAGACGATGTTGAGCAGCACGTACGTCAGGTTCATGACAAGCGATAGCATCAGCGATGCCCGGCTTCTTCCGATACCGCGAAGCGCCCCGCATACCGCCTCCATCATGGCGATGCCGACATAAGACAAGCCGCTGCCGATCAGATACGTCCGACCCTCCCGGAATACCTCCGGCGAAGCAGCTCCAAACAGCAGATTGAGCATCTGGCTATGGAACACCACAACAATCAGGCTGATTGCAAAAGCGACAAGCGTAACCGACGAGACGGAGCTCGCCGCAGACTTCGATACCATCTGATGATTGCCGCTGCCTTTGTATTGCGCAACAACAACCGTTCCCCCTGTCGATACGGCGATAAAGACGCTGATCAGGAAGATGTTCAGCGAATCGACCATGTTGACGGCACTGACCGCATCTACGCCAGACGAGCTCACCATTGCCGTATTCACCAGGTTGAGGCCAACGATAAACGCTTGGTCAATCAAAATCGGAATAAACAAGGCAATAATTTGCCGGTAATCAATCGACACTCCCGTGAAGTGCCGTTCCAGGAAAGCCTCATGCTTTCCTCTCAGTCTGGGTCGTCCTATACCCATATCATCATCTCATTCTTCTCGTTGAATTGGTGAAGCCTAAACTACCTACTAAGCTACTACTATCGCCATGATTTGTCCATGACGGATTTCCAAATGACTACAAAAAATCCACCTGCCTTAAGCGGCCGTGGATTCGGAGGATTCATACGTCTGAGCTCTTCTGCTCTCAAGCTGCTGGGACACGTAGAGCACCAGCATAAGACCAAGCAGCGCCCCGCCTACAGAGATCGGAATAGCCCAATGATGGTTGGAGTGCGAGAAGAACGGGATCAATGCCACAGCCACAATCGGCGGGGCATTCCATTTGAATTTATTGATTAACCAGATCGTGATAATGACATTAACAAACAACGATATCGGGCTTGGATAAATGTAGTACAACACCGTCCCGATGACAGAGGATACTACTGCACCAAAGGTGACTTTGCCCACTTCGGATATCTTCGAAGAACGGGATATGAACAGAAAGCTAAACGCGCCAAGCGTTGGGAAAAATAAGGTGTCCAGGAAGGAAAAATGCAGGGAAAGCCAATAAATCAGCATCACATACAGGCAAATTGCTATGGTTTTCAAGTTCATGAGCTTCTTGTTATACCTCCAGTCAGCTGCCGTACAAAATTGCGCTCGTTCCATTTTAATGAGTTTTGGAAAGAGCGTCAATCTCAAAATATTCTCAGTTATTTATACTTAAATCCCTACCAGAAAACTCAGAATTATTATATACTGAGAGTAATCATAACGTAAACCATTTCGCGTGAATGGAGGATTTATATGTCCCAGCCTACCGTTAACCTCAGTTACGAGTGTGTCGAGGAAGTGCCCCTGCACCGCGTCCGCGGCAATCAGCTTGGCATACTGTTAAGCGTGATCGCAACGGTATTAACCCATCAATGGTGGATTCTAATCCTGCCGCTGGCCGTTCAGCTCGTCAGCCGTACGTACGGAGTCAAATATAACCTGTTTGTCCGCCTGCTCTCGCCCTTGCTCCCGGTGAGCCAGCGGACCGAAGCTCGCGAGCTGCTGCGCTTTAACAATCTGCTCGCCATTCTGTTCCTTGTCGTCACCCTTGCCTCCCATTATCTCGGGCTGACGATTCTGTCTTACATCGCCCTCGGCATGCTGACTGCCGCCGTTGTCGCTGCCTTAAGCGGCTTCTGCCTCGGCTGCTTCATGTACTTTCAATACAAGCAGTTCCGCTATCGCCAGGCTGCAAAAGCCAAATGAAATAACGAAAAGCCCGCCGTCTCCGGCGGGCTTTCTCTCTATTCGATTAAAGAACAATATCGGAAATAAACCGTTCCAATACCGTCACATCGGTAATATTTTTGTTACAGCTCTCGCTGTTCACGCACATATAATTGCCGATGGCCTTGTAGTAATCCGGCGAAGCATTAGCGGGTCTCGACTTCGTTACGGCCGAGAACAATGCCACTTCCTTATGCCGGTTGCACAGGAAGCATACGCTTTTCTTCTGCACCGGCGTAAATCTGCCTTCCACGCCTACAAGCCGGCCGTTCAGATGATACGCGAGATACATTTTATTCGTTGCGATATCCGTCCAGCCGAGATAAGTCACATAACGCAGATCGATCGCAGCGAGATCGGGAACCTTCAGCTTTTTGGCCTTCGGGAACAGCTTCTTCAGCTGCTTCTCCTCTACTGTATCGAACGGCTTCACGTATTCCTCAAGCGACCTCAGATAACTCTGGAACTCCAGCGGGGTATTTAACGACGCAAAGCTTTCGAGCAGCTTCTGCTCAGCCTCCGTTGCCCCCGGGAATGCTTCCATCACTTTAAAAGGCGTGTTTGACCGCACCGATGCAATAACCTTGGGATCGGATACCGTGCTGCAGGCCTTTTGCAGGTCTCCTACTTGCTTCTTAATCAAATTCAGTTGATGGTTTCTAATAAATGGTGTACACATTGCTTTGTCAGCCCCTTATTTTTATTTGATCGACTTACTCTCAAATAAGGTGCAAAGCCCATTATTAGAAACGATAGCCGGGCGACCATCCTTCAAGTACGCCCCATGCAAAGTATCGCCCCTAATTCAGGCTCTGCATGAAGCTGATTCGTAATCCGGCAAATTGATTTGCCATTGTTACCGCCTCCCTTTACTACTCGATTATAAAATAAATCCGGCTCCGCCCGCAATCGTCTCGGCTTACCCTTCCATCCATTCCCGCAGCTGCGGCATCATCCGCTTCGCATCCTCGTAGCCTTGCTTGTACAAGGCATCAAGCTTCGCCGGATCCCGCTCCATTCTTCCCACCACGAGCGTCTCTTGCGGACGGATCACAAAAACCGTGCCGCGCCTCTCCTGCTCGACGATGTAATCCAGCGTCCCGTTATAACGTTCATGCCTGCCGAGCATCTGCTCCACCAGCTTTGGATACTTCCGGTAAGCGCGCTGCACGATCCAGCCGAACTTGCCAGCCGATTTCCGGTAGTCCTCGTTCCTCGTCAGAATAAGCAGATTGCGCTTATAGCCATCGCTTTCAGCCCTTCCGAGCGGAATCGGATCGGAGATCCCGCCGTCCAGCAGCTTCCGCCCGCCGTATTCCACAATCGGCGCGATAAAAGGAAGCGAGCTGGATGCCCGGAGCAGCTGCAGCAGATCGAAGTCCGGATCGCTTTTCCGGTAATAGACCGTCTCTCGTCTCGCAGTCGGTTGTACCAATGACGAACTCCTCCGGGCTCCGCTCGAAAGCCGCGTAATCGAACGGCACATGCTTATTCGGAATCTCGTCGAAGATAAAGTCCATGCCGAAGAGCTGCCCCTTCTTCCAAAGATTTTTCCAAGAGATATACCGCGGATCGCTTATCCATTCCACGTTGACGGTCCGGTTGCGCCCAAGCTGTCTCGACAGATAGCTCGCCCCCATGCAAGCCCCTGCCGACACGCCGATCATATAAGGGAAATACAAGTTATGCTCCGAAAAATACTCCAGCACGCCGGCCGTATACACGCCCCGCATGCCGCCGCCTTCCAGTACCAGTCCGATATCATGCGCCGTGCTCATGCTTTCTGCCCCCTGCCTGAGGCTTTGCCTCTATTCGTTCCTTTCATTGTAGCGTAAACGCTAAAGAAACTTAACAAACTTTCCTAAGTCCATGCCTTGAAACCAGCCATCAACTATGTCACAATCGAGAAGGATACACGGGACAGTTATCTCTGCACCGTAAGTCTGCAACCGATTACATAGTTGGCGGCATTCCAATCCGATTCCAGCAACAAGAATCATCACAAATAGCGTGATTCACGCTTTGTGTAATCATCCATTTTAGGAGGGACTTATCAATGAGAACCATTAAACTCGGAAGCACTGCGCTTGAGGTACCGGTAGTTGCGGTTGGCTGTATGCGTATCAATTCCTTGGATAAAGCAGGGGCAGAGCGTTTTGTCCAAACGGCACTGGAGCAAGGGGCGAATTTCTTCGACCATGCGGACATTTACGGCGCCGGCACATGCGAGGAAATCTTCGCCGAAGCGATTCATATGAACGACAGCGTTCGTGAAAATATTATTTTGCAGTCCAAATGCGGCATTAAGCCGGGCGTTATGTTCGACTTCTCGAAGGAGCATATCCTTGCTTCGACGGACGCGATCCTGAAGCGTCTCAAAACCGACTACCTCGACATTCTGCTCCTGCACCGTCCGGATGCGCTGGTTGAGCCGGATGAAGTGGCTGAAGCGTTCGACCGTCTGGAAAGCTCCGGCAAAGTACGCCACTTCGGCGTATCGAACCAAAACCCGATGCAAATCGAGCTGCTCAAAAAATCGGTGAAACAGCCGATCGTGGCGAACCAGCTTCAGCTGAGCATCACGAACGCGAACATGATCTCCAATGGCATTAACGTGAACATGGAGAACAGCTCCGCAATTAACCGCGACGGCAGCATCCTGGACTACTGCCGCCTGCACGACATTACGGTTCAGCCATGGTCGCCATTCCAATACGGCTTCTTCGAAGGCGTATTCCTGGATAACGACAAGTTCCCTGAGCTGAACAAAGCCATCGACGCGATTGCCGGCAAATATGACGTGAGCAACACAACGATCGCCATTGCGTGGCTGCTCCGCCACCCTGCCAAAATGCAGCCGGTTATCGGCTCGATGAACATCGAGCGTCTGAAGGACTGCGTTAAAGCAGCCGACATTACGCTTACCCGCGAAGAGTGGTACGAAATTTATCGCGCGGCAGGCAACATTTTGCCATAAGATGCCTTCTAGATTTACAAACAGCCTCTGGTTCAACAACCGGGGGCTGTTTCTTTTCCTATAGCAAGAATCATCAAGAACGGATGTTTCCATTCGTATACAATAAGGTCACCCGGAGAACAAGGAGGCAAACATTCGAGTGAAGCAGGACTATCTGGTGCAGATTCAGCAGACGATCGATTACATTGAAGCCCATATCGGCGAGGAGCTGTCTTTATCGCGGCTGGCGCAGGTTGCGAGGCTCTCGGACTTTCATTTCCACCGGGTCTTTCTATCCATGGCAGGAGAGACCGTGATGGAATATGTGCGGAAACGGCGTCTGGCGATATCCGCTTACCAAGTGGCTTATTCGGATGCAAAGCTGATTGATATCGCTCTCGATACCGGGTTTCAGAACCATGAGACCTTCACCCGCGCCTTCAAGCGCATGTTCGAAATGACGCCGGCCGAGTACCGCAAGCGGGAGATCAAGCCTCCTGCCTACTCCAGGCTGAACATGCTGCAGCGCAAGTACAATCCCTATTTAGGAGGAATACGAATGGAATACAAGATCATCACCAAGCCTGCCTTCAAGGTTATCGGCTACGAGATCCGTACCCGGGCAAACGGAGACAATCATAAAGAGATTCCGGCCTTCTGGCAGGAGTATATTCAGAAAGAGCTGTACAAAAATATCCCGAACCGCGTGCACAAGGATTCTCCGGTCGAGCTTGGCATCTGCTACAACTTCGATATGGGCTCGGACAGCTTCTCTTACCTGATTGGCATGGAAGCGGAAACCTTTGACGGCGTGGAAGGCGAAGGCCTGGTATGCCGCGAGTTTGACGGAGCCGAATATGCCGTGTTCACCACGCCGAAGGTGCCGCGCGAGCAGTTCTCCTCCTCGATTCAGAATACGTGGATGACCGTCTTCAGCGAGTGGTTCCCACATTCGGGCTATGAGCATACCGGCAAGCCGGAGTTCGAGCTGTATGACGAGCGCAGCAATCATGAGTTGGCGGAGATTCAGATGGACATCTATATCCCAATCAAGAAAAAGGCTTAATGAAGCGAAAAAGGCTATCCCCAGCGTGGGGATAGCCTTTTTTATAGCCTGCTTATGAATTAATAAGTCCGGCTGCAACCAGCACACGCTTCATCATAACAGCCGATTCCGCGCGGGTAATCGGCTGCTTCGGCAGAAGCTTGCCGTTTGTTCCTTTTACAATGCCCTGCTTCGCTCCGGATGCTACCGCCTCAAGCGCCCAGCTGTCGATGTTCTTCCTGTCGCTAAACTGGCCGATGAGCCCTGCGGTTTCGTTAGCCGAAGCTTGTACCAGGCCAGTCATGGCGGAAGCCCGGTTAATCATCACAATGGCTTCTTGGCGGGAGATCGAAGCATTCGGATGGAAGCTTCCGTCCGAATATCCCGTAATAAGACCGTACGATACGGCCTCCAATACCGCGTCATGGTACCATGCTGTCGCACCCACGTCGCGGAAGGATACTTGGGTATCGTCCTTGGAAGCATGAATGCCTAGAGCCCGCAGCAAAATAGCGGTGAATTCCGCCCGCGTTACGGAGCGGTCCGGCGCAAAGGTGTCTGCTGATACGCCCTGGATAACCATGCGGGATGCCAGATCGTTAATGTCGGCTTTCGCCCAATGCTTCGTTACGTCGGCAAAGGTTTTGGAATGCCATACTACCGCATACGTGCTGTTCGTCAAGCTGTTGATCTGCGCGTAGTAGCGGCCTTCCGACTGGGTAATCAGAGTAGGTACATGCATAACCGTACCGTCGCTTGCCATCACAACGCCAGTCGTAATACGGGATGGATCAACGCCGTCCGGAATCGCAATTGTACGGTTTACGTAATTCGAGAAACGGTCGATCGTGACCGACTTGCCTCCATAGCTTGCCGTAACTTCAAACTCAACCGGAGAAGCGATAAGGTCCGCACCGCCGGCAGCGGCCGCTTGCTCCACGCCTTGCTTATCTTTTACAGCCGAGATCGTCACATGGATCTTAATATCCTGCAGAGCCGTTCCCGCATCTAATTGACTAGCAACCTGATCGATATTCATTTGCGACGCAGACAACGTGTAGCTTGCCTGGCCTGTCTGAATGACAAGCTTGGCGGCCATATTTTCCATCAGCTTCACCAGCTGCCCGTTCAGCTCGCCAACCACGACATCACGACTGCCGCCAACGGGAAGCATCAGCGTCTTGATCTGATTTTTGCTGAGCTGCTCGGCAACCTTGTCATTATCGACGCTGATTGTCGTCACATCGCGCCCGTTGACGGTGGCATTCGACTGAGTCGCCGATTCGCCTTGCTCCTTGCCGTCTACAATCACCTTCACTTTGCCGGAGTCAGCCGGCAGGTTCCGGTAAACGGTAACGGTACCCTCAGCCACCGTAACGGCCAAGGTGTGCATATCACCGTCGGTGAACGTCAGATTGGCAGGGTCCTCCGAGTTTACGGTTAACGTCTGCTTGGCCGATTCCGAGCCGGGTTTGGCTTTGATTTGTACCACAAACAGCTGTTTTGCCGCGTTAATCAACCGCTCTCCGCCCGTTGTATCCACCCAGATGACGCGAAGCCATCCATTCTCCTGATCAATATTGGAGGCAAAGCAGCCCTCTTCGGATTGACTGCAGGTTTCCGCATTCGCGTCCCCGTATTTCGGCGTTACGCTGATAACTTCAATCGCCTTTGGATCATAATTCAACTGGATGTTATAAGAGCCGATCCCCGTCTCCTGCTTATTAATCGATACCGGAACATCAACCGTTCGGCCTGACATAACCGCTACGTCGCTAATTTTCAGTTGAACAGGAAAAGCTGGCGTGGCATGTACGCGGGTACTCCCGATAAAAAGTCCGCTCAGCAGCAAGGCAAGAGCCAGCATCCCCGTCAATAAAGGGTTAAACATCTTCTGCTGTATGGTCATGTTGAGCCTCCATTAAGTTGTTTTACGGCGTATGATTGCCTATATACTGGAATGAACCCTTCGGATAGACGTTCCACTGATCTTCGTCATATTCAATCGAAGCGCCGTTAACCCCGGATTTGCGGACAAGGGTTTTACCGCTGGCTAATAACCCGCCCGGGCCTGTCTCGGCTGGATCGCCAAGTACGTCGATCGCTTGATTGCCTCTTTTTAGAACGATTGCTTTTAGAATCTTGTCGGGGTCGTTAATAATAACTTCATCGTTGTAATACGCTGCATGCGTAACATCAAAAAAGTCGTAAAACGTTCGGTCAATAAAAATAAACGGCATGTTTTTGTAGATTTCAAAAGTGATTGGATAGTCGCTGACCACGGTTGTGTTGCTCTTCGTGTCATAGCGGTACACCGACACCGAGTAGGTATTCGCAGGGACCTTGTCGCCGCCTGCAGCCGCCATTGGCGCATAGAGTTCTATGGCTATTTGAGAATCCGAACCTCTCAGGAACTCTGAAATATACATATCTGGCACGATCTCAACCGACGTTGTTTTGAAGGCAAACGCATTGACCTTTTTGTTGCCGATCAGGCTGGCATCCACGAAAGCTCCCGCTTCGACCACTGCATAATACTCCGTATTAGTCGTGAAAGCATTATGCTGAATCGTAACGGTTGAACCGTTTACGGATACCTTCGATCCGTTGGCCGCATCCATCGTCTCGACTACGCTGTTATCGGCTTTCTTGTAGATCGTAATCTTTTTCCCTGCTGCAGCCGTAACGTTCTTGTCAAAGGTCATCGTAAGCGGATCTGCCTTCTTCACCTTGGTTGCTCCCGCTGCAGGAACCGTGCTGATTACGTCCGGTTCGATTTCCGCCTTAATCGTCAGGTTCTGCGAGGTAATCGCCTGACCGCTTGCGACAGCCGAAGATAATGCGGTAACCGAGAAATCCGTAATATCCGTATCAAAATCGGTACCGTCATAATCGAATATGACGTAAGCCGATCCATCAGGATATACTCCCGCTCCGATAATCGATAAGCCCGCCGGGGCATGGTTCAAGACAAAATCATCTTTATCCGCATCAGCCAGGAATGTATCCCCGTCAAGCGTCAGCGTTACAAAAGCTCCGGCATTTAATTTGCTTTCTAAGAGCGGTGCGCCAGGGTCTTCGGCAGCCAGTAATTTACGCGTATCCTTGGACGTAAATTTCCAATCCGTGATCCCGGCAAAGCCGTTCCCTGCCGCATCCTTCACGGCCCCCGCTTCAATCTGAATAACATATCCCTTCAACGCATCAAACGGAGCATGCTGGATTGTCAGAGTGTCGCCGTTAACCGCTACCTCCGAATCGCTGCCAAAGGTATAGACGGCAAACACGGTTTGATCCTTGGCATTAACAATCTTCACCGTCTTGCCGTTAACCGGTATAACCGATTCGCTAAACGTCACCGCAAGCTCATCCGCCAGTCCTACTCCCGTACCGTTATCCGTAGGATTCAAGCTGCTCACAACCGGCGCAATCGTATCCGGCGTGGTGAAGTTCCATGCCAATATTCCTTGCAGTCCTGCATAAGTGTTACCCGCCGCATCTCTAAAGGCTCCCGCATCGATTTCCACATAGAAATCAGCGCCGTCCGCCAGGTTCGGGTTAAGTAGCGTTACGGTATTACCATTAATCTGGACATTGCTTGTGTCCGTAATGTTATAACTCTTGAAAAGACTGTTGCCGGAAGCCCGGTAAATACGCACGGTCTTTCCGCTTACGGCTTGTACAGGCTCCGAGAATACCATCGAGATCGAGGCCGTCCGGTCTACGCCGGAATCGTCATCTGCAGGCGTCGTTGCCTTAAGAACCGGCGCAATCGTATCCGGCGTGGTGAACGACCAATCCGTACCGTTGATTCCCGCAAAAGCATTACCGCTAAGGTCGGTCAACGCCCCCGCCTCCACTTCGATGGAATAAGACGATGTCTCGGCCAAGCCCGGATTATGAATCGTCACCGACTTGCCGCTGATCGTCACTTTCGATGTATCCGCAGCGTCATAGGAGACAAGCTCGCTTTGATCCGCGTTAAGAATCGTTATTTTTTTACCGCTAAACGCCTGCACGTTCTCATCCAGCGTCAAGGTGAAGTTCGAGGCTTTATTGGCGTCTGCCGCTCCGTTCGCAGGAGATAACGCAGCCGTAACCGGTCCTTCCGTATCTACGGTTGTAAAGCCCCAGCCCATGCTGCCGGAAATACCTTCAAACGGATTTCCAACAAGATCGGTAAAGGCGCCAGTATCAATCGTGACGTAATAAGCGGTTGCATTGCCAAGTCCCGGATTCACAAGAACGGCGGTGCTGCCCGTAACCGCCACTTTCGAAGGATCCGATGCCAGGTAGGTGGTCACCAGTTGGTTGTCCGACGCACGGTATATATGTATGCTTTTGCCTGCTGACGCTTTGATTGGCTCATTAAAATCTATCTGCAGCTGTTCGGTCCGGCTTGCGGTATTCGAAAGAACAACCGGCGTAGTTCCTGTTACGACAGGCGGCGAAGTGTCCGGAACGGTCCCGGTTGTGCCTGTATGCACGGCAGAGCCTGCTGCCCCGCGGGAATCTACCGGTACAACCTCGAAGAATAGATAATGGTCGACGTCAGCGTCCTTTACGGTATAGGCAGTGGTAACTTCACCGGTAATCGGCGTCTTATCGGAGCCGTCTGCCAGCGTACCGCGGTACCACTGATAGAGCGAGGTTCCTTCCCCATCATTCTCCGGATCGGCATAACGGTAGCTGCCGGTTAACGTGCTTCCGGTATGCACGGTTCCCGTAACGGCAATACGGTCAGCCGAAGGCGCATCATTGCTGTCCTTCAGATCGGCAATAAACTTTACTCCGCCCGTTGCCGGCGTCTTGCCGACATAGCTGTTCATCAGAACGGTTGCATCGGCCGTCGTAATAACGCCGTCGCGGTTAACGTCGAGCCTGTTTTTCTCCTGATCCGTTATGGGAAGCTTGGAATTAATCACTTTATAGATGTACAGCACGTCGGCTGAGGTTAATAGACCGTCCCCCGTTGTATCTCCAAGGAGAGTTACGTTCAGATCTACGTAATCGGTTAAAGCAAGCGAGGTAGAATCACTGCCCGTAATCGCGAGACGGGTAACACCAGGCTCTTTAACACGGACTTCGATCCGGCCATTAGCCGCTGTTGCAGTTGCCACATTGGGCTTGCTCGAGGAGGCCGTTACGGTGACCGGACCCGTAAACTGCGGGAATACGCCGCTAACGTCAAAGCTGAAGGAGTCTCCGTTCACCGCCATGCCGGCATTCAGCCACCCGCTGTCTCCCGTAACCGGCGTCAACACCGTATTGACCGGCTCTGCATGTACGGTTTGTCCGCCAACTAGCGGAACTGTAAGCAGGAAAGCAGATAAGGCGCATGCTGCTCTCTTCGGAAGACGAGAGCTGTTCATTCGTACGTTCATGTCATCGTTCCCTTCCTGATGTTTGGACTCTACGCTGCGAACCAAGAAAGACTAAGGAACTATTTTCGCGCCTTTATATGAGTCTTTATCCCTATGTTTCGACGTTATTTGGCAAAATCCTTTATATAGAGGCATGAATTTCCACACTTAATTGTCGAATCCCCCCTACCGAATGACTAAAATACTTTATTACTAAAATTCCCTGCAACTCTGCAGAAACATGGTTCGTCTAAGGGGAGGAAGGTTAAGCTATTAATAAAAAACCAGGCGGTGAACATCATGAAAAAAATCAGCACCCTTGTTTTACTGGTAACGCTCAGTTTGACCCTGCTTATGGCAGGCTGTTCAAAGGCTGATAACTCGGCCAATACACCATCCGCTAACAACTCCACCAACCAGTCGTCAAACTCTAACGATACGGATACAGGCTCGACGAATACGAGCACGAATGCGCCTAGCACGGAACCGGAGAACACTCCCTCGCAGCAGCCAAGCAATAACGGCGGCAGCACTTCCGAGAATCCAACTCCGATCAGCACGAATGAGAAAACCGTTCAGATCGGCAACATTACGGCACTTCGTCTTGCCGATTCGAAGGCGGGCTGGGTAGCCGGCAATGGCCAAATCGCAAGAACCGATGACGGCGGCGCACACTGGAAGCTGCAATATTCCGGAAGCAAGCCGATTAATCAGATTTTTGCCCTTAGCAGCAATAAAGTGTGGGCAACCATTGGCGACAGCAATGCCAAGAGCCTGATCCTCATTCAATCGACCAATGGCGGCAAATCATGGACGAAGGCTGGCACCGTGCCTAATCATGGCTTCCTCCATTTCACGAATGACAAAACGGCCTTCAGCGGCAATGCGATGACCAAGGACGGCGGTAAAACATGGACGGAACTGCAGACGCCGGGCAAAGAGATTGGCGAGGTATACTTCCATGACGTGAACAACGGCTGGGCGGTACAAGTGGTCAACGGCCGGCTTCTCTTCATGCATACCGGAAACGGCGGCAAGACTTGGAATACCGTAATGACGCGCAAAACGGAAGAGGCTCCTACTAACGTCATCATCCGTTCCACAGCGGCTAACGATGCCTGGATTGAGCTTGTTGGGGGCTCCGGCATGTCCCAAACCTCCTACTCGCTGTTCCATACGACGGACGGCGGCAAAACCTGGCTTCCGGCAATCGTGAGGAACGGGGCGGGTTCCGGCCCGGCACCAGGCTTTACGATGGACGATGCATCGGTTCCTAAAGGCATGACCAGCTCAGCCCCCGGCACCTTGTATGTCGTAAATCCGCAAACCGCGATTATGGGCGGACAATGCTCGGCTTGCGACAAACCAAACACCATCATGAAAACAACGGACGGCGGCAAGCACTGGACAATCAGCAAGTCTGAATTCACGGGCTACGGCACGCAATTTATCGGTGCATCGGATGCCAGCCATATCTGGTTCATCACGACGGACGGAGCCAATGCAGCCGTGCTGAACACGTCCTCCGACGGCGGCAAGACCTGGCACAAGGCCTTCACTTTCAAAAAGCCGCAGGCTCAAAAATAAGTTCAAACAAATAAACTCTTATAATTGGCAAAAAGCCCTTCTGCATTTCTGCAGGAGGGCTTTGCTTTTTCTCTTATAGCAACTCAGTTCGTATCCTTAATACCTATCAGCTCTTTCCGGTGCGAATAGGCCAGCAGAATAAAGGTAATCAACCCCAGAAGTACGTAAGGCCAGGTGTAATTGTCCAGCACCAGATAGATGGATAAGAGCAGCATCCCCAGCACAACATGAAAGGCGTCAGTCTCCGAGGAGATAGGCCTGCCCTTGCTCAGCCGTCTGGATGCCAAAAGCAGCACCGCCAAAATAATCGCGTAGGCGAGAGATGCCGAAAAGCCGGTGAGTCCGCTCCAGACGCCAAAGGTAACGGCAATCGCCTTGCCCCCCTTCCAGGCGGTAAACGGAGAGAATATATGGCCAAGGATAGCTGCCGCCGCGGGAAAAATAATATCGAAACCGGTAACCGATCCGCCGTGCTGCATCAAGGCCATCGGCAGGTAACCCTTTGCAAAATCCAGCACAATGCCGGCAAGGCCATAACCGTATCCCGCTGCCTTCCACAGGTTAATCGCACCCGGATTACCGTCTCCGTAAGTTTTCAGATTAAGCTTCTTTATTCTGCCGATCCAATACGAGAACATCAAGGAACCCGCCAGAAACGCTAGTGCCGTCCATCCGATGATCATGGATTGCCACGCCCCCCTACCTCAATGCTTCTGCCCTTCCAGGCCACCTTCCGCAGACATACCACTTGATACAAGGAATAAAGCATAATGTACAAGAAGAAGACGGTACTTAATAGATGAACTGCAGGAAGCCAGCTTCCGAAGCGCCCCGTATAACGGACAAAATAATAAATCTGCAGCGTGTAGACTACATAACCGATGGCGAGGGGCAGCAGGGCGGACGTTCCAATGACAAAAGGAGCCGCTTCCGCCGCAATCAGCCCGATCAGCCAGACGGCTACAAGCAATGTTGTCCGGATATGCAGCTTGCTTGTGCTGAGCACCGCCCCTTTGCTGAAGCCTTGAATTTCGCTCTTGATCCCGCCCGGATACATACGGAAGGACACCACGCCCCGGCCGATATAATTCGCCACTTTCACTCCAGCCTGGATAAACCGCGCTCCCAGGTTCAGATCGTCAAGCACCTCGCCTTTGACGCTCTCATGCCCTTTCGCTTGCTCGTAATCCTCTCTAGTGGCGAGAATACAGGAGCCGTATAAGCCTTTATCCGGGTTTGTCCGCTCCATGGGAGACGTAAAGGCAAATAAGCCAAGCAGGTTCGGGATAAGCGCCAACCGCTCGTAAAATTTTTCCGCCACGTGAAAAGGAACAACGGAGATGACCCCTCCCTCCTTCTCTCTAGCAGCCAGCAGGGAGCGTACCGCATCGGGCGCAAGCCGGACATCCGCATCCAGAAACAGGATCAGATCGCCCTCAGCCTGCAGATATCCGTTCCATACCGCCCAGTTCTTGCCTGTCCATCCGGACGGAAGTTCCGGGTTCGAGATGACTTTTATGCCATAGCTCTCCGCAACGGCCTGCGTGCGGTCCTCCGAATGATCGTCTACCACAATAATCTCAAACGGTTTATAGGACTGAGCCTTAAGGGAACCCAGTAAAAAAGGTAAATTCCCCTCTTCATTACGGGCTGGAATTATAATCGACAGCTTCCTTTCCTGAAAGGGACCTTCGCTGCAGACAGGCACCGTATTTCTTCGGAAGAGCACAAACCCCATGGCTGAGGCGCATACGAGTAAGGCTGTGATCAATACCCCCATGTCTCACACCCCCCAATAAGCTTATATAGCAAATATATGGCTTTGGCGGTCGTTCTAAGAACGTTTATCTGCCCGGGGGAGGCTTGATCCATTAATTTTTTATAAAAGCACTGTGATTTGTTTCGTGTGCATGACGAATCTTAAAGAAGAACTAGAAGACTTAACTTCCATGCCAGCACCCGCTTCGGCGCTCGAGACTGCCACTTCAGCGGCGTTAAGACCCCTCAGGGACCTTAACCGTCTAACTAGCTGCTCTTTTCGCTTGCTTAAGGTCACTTAGGGACCTTAACTTCCATGCCAACGTCCGCTTCGGCGCTCAAGGAAGCCACTTCAACGGCTTTAAGGCCCCTTAGGGACCTTAACCGTCTAACTAGCTGCTCTTTTCGCTTGCTTAAGGTCCCTTAGGGACCTTAACTTCCATGCCAGCGTCCACTTTGGCGCTCAAGGAAGCCACTTCAACGGCTTTAAGGCCCCTCAGGGACCTTAACCGTCTAACTAGCTGCTCTTTTCGCTTGCTTAAGGTCCCTTAGGGACCTTAACTTCCATGCCAACGCTCCGGCAAACAAAAAAGATGCCCCATTGCCAACTCAGCAACGTTGCATCTTCTCTTATATTTATTACTTCGCGTAGTTAAACATCGACTGCACGGTTACCTGTCCTGGCGCTGCAGGGACAAACCCAACGCGGTTTGCCGCTTTTTTCTTGAACTGAACCGTTACGGGGATACCCGGGATCAGATCGAAGAAGTTATCCGTAAAGATCCCTTCCTCCTCCGCTTGCACCAAGACCTGCTTGGCCAGCCGCTTGGCCGTTAGTACAAAGGCCGTTCCTTCGCTGCCGGCGGCTTCTTCCACCGCAATCTCGGGATCCGTAAGCGCAAGCTCCTTCGTGTAGACAAAATAATGCTTGGAGCTAGCCAGCTCATGACCAGCTTGAATCAGGCGGCCAACAAGTACCGTGCCGTTTGGATCAAACTCGCCCAACTGTTCGGCCGACAGGGAGAGAACCAGCTTGGCCGAGCGGGCGCCAATAGCAATCGTCTCGGAGCCCGATTTCAGCAGGCAGCCGTCCAGCTCATGCAGGCTCCATTCCAGCACGGCGTCAATGGACTGTCCGAGATCGGATACGACATGGAGGTTCGTCACGTCGTCCTTCTGGTCAAAGGACAAGAGAACATCGGCAAAGCTGTTCTTGATCAGATATTGAGCGGCTTTCCATCTGCCGTAGTAATCCATGCTTGCCCAGGAGGCAACCGGCCAGCAGTCGTTGATCTGCCAATATAACGATCCCATGCAATAGTCCATGCTCCGGCGGTGAGCCTCAATCGCCTGCTTCATCGCTTCGGCCTGCAGCACCTGGCTGATATAAAGGAAGGAAGGGAAATCCTTCGGCTGCTTCATATACCGGTCCGCATAATCCTTGATCAGGAAGTTGCCCCGGCCATTCTTCTGATGATGAAGCATCACTTCGGAATCCAGCGCCATATCCTTCTCTTCCGCATAAGCAAGCACCGTCTTGTATTCCGGGAAGGACTGGAAGCCGTACTCGCTCATGAAACGTCCGATATTCTGGTTATAATGCTCGAAAGGCTCCTGTGCATGCCACACCGCCCAATAGTGAATATCGCCATGCGAAGAGTTGTTAGTCGCATGCTGCTCGCTATTGCCCGTCAGGCGCTGCATCGGCGATGACGGCCAGTATTCAACGTCCGGCGCCATAACCGCCACAACCTCCGGCAGCACCTGATGGAAGACAGCCTCGTAATCCGCCCAGATTTGTTCCCGCTGCTCGGCGGTGTACAACTGCTTCCAGCCCCAGCCTTTATCCTCCTCAAACTGCGACCAAGCCGTATCAATCTCGTTATTCCCGCACCATAACGCGATACTTGGATGGTTGCGCAGACGACGCACATTGTCCTCTGCTTCCGCACGCACGCTGCTCAGGAAAGACTCGTCGCCGGGATACATGCTGCAGGCGAACATAAAGTCCTGCCAGACCAGAATCCCGTTCTCATCGCATAACTGGTAGAAAATATCCTGTTCGTAAATCCCCCCGCCCCATACGCGGAGCATATTGAAGTTCGATTCCACCGCGCTTGCAATCTCGTGGCGGTAACGTTCATCGGTTACCTCGGCGAAGAAGCTGTCGTTCGGAATATGGTTAGCGCCTTTTGCGAAGACCGGAATGCCGTTCACCTCGAAGTAGAACGATGATCCCCGCTCGTCCGGCTTGCGGATAAGCTTAATGGAACGAAGACCGGTCACTGCGGAAGCTTGAGCCAGTTCCTCCCGCTCTTGCGAGAGAACAGCTGTAAACGTATACAAATGTGGCTCTCCAAGACCACGCGACCACCACAGCTTCGGCTGTTCAATCGTAAGCGGCCAAGCAATTGTCTGCGCGCCACTCTCAAGAACGACCTTGCGGGTCCATTCCTGTCCGTGATCGGTATGAAGCTTAAGCTCAAACTCGCCGCCTTGCTCCGATTCCACCGCAAGCTGAACCGTTAATTTTGCCTCGGCCGCCGTCACTTCATCCTGCCGAACATACAGGTCCGTGATTCGCGCACCGCTCCAGCCCCGCAAATACACCGGTCGGCCAAGTCCGCTTGTGACAAACCGCGGCCCCCAGTCCCAGCCGTAATGATACGGCGCTTTACGCGAGAATACGCTTACTTTTTTGCCTTCAAGTCCGCCAATAACGGAATCGTCATTAGGCGCCGGCAATCCGGGACCGTAAGACTCAAGCTTAGCCAATCCCTCCTCGATCGGGGAGCGGAAGCGAATATACAGGCGGTTGCCTTTTTCCCGTACGTAAGGCTTCGCGTCAACCGTCCAAGTGCGGAACATATTGTCCGCCGACAGCACCAAAGCATCATTCAAATACACGTCCGCGTACGTGTCCAGCATTTCGAACACCAGCTCGAGCTTGGCATGCCCAAGCAGTTCGCCCGGAGCGTCGAAGACGGACTCGTATTCCCATACTTTTTTATCAATCCACTGCAGGTCCTTCTCGTTGGTCCCGATAAACGGCTCGGAAATCAGGCCATTCTTCAGCAGGTCCGTGTGCACGCAGCCCGGTACAAAAGCCGGCTTCCACTCCTGCTCTTCGCTATTCTTAAACGTCCAGTTCGAAATCTGCCACTTCAACTCGCTCATTAGAATCCTCCTAAATATAAGGCCATTGCCAATGGTTTCGCGTAAACGGATGCATTCGACTGTAGTATAACGGAGGTGCGAAACAAATGTATACCGCATTAATTTATACTTTTTTCAGGTTTATTTTATAGAAAATTTGAACGGGCAGGCTACAATGATAGAGAAATGAGGTGCATGGAGTTATGTCCATCCGAAAAAAACTGATTTTCTCCTATGCGGCCATGATCGCCGTGCCTATCCTATTGTTCGGACTGACGATCGCGCTGCTGGGGAATCTACTCATAAAAGACGCCCTTCCGGGAGCCGGAGGCGGCAAAGCCGGGCATTCGTTCCCGCTCAGCTCCATTCGCGATCTCTTTACGGGACGCATTGAGCTGAGCTCCGGCCTAAAGTTCATCGCCGAGCATGATCCCAAGCTGCTGTCCGATCAAGCATTCCTAACGGATACGGGAGCGAAGCTCGAGGAGGTCGATTCCGGGATGATTGTCATCCGGCATGATGAAGTAACGTATGCCTCGTCCGGATTGCCTATGGATAAAATTCTGGCTAACCTGTCTGACGGACGCATGAAAGCGGAGCATCCCGGTCCGCCAAGCGGCAACCAATGGGAAACGATCCCCTTCTTGAGTCCGGACGGCAGCAGCGGCAAGCTGATCATCGTCTCCGATATGAAGCCGGTCGCGGACTTCTTCAAGCGGCTCGTACCGCTGGTACTGATTACCCTGCTCGGAGCGCTTATCATCACTAACGGCCTGCTTACCTATCTTGTCTCCCGCAGTATCATTAAGCCGCTGTATGCCTTGAGGGAAGCAGCCGGCCATATTCGGGAAGGCGATCTGGATCATCCGATTCAACTGCGAAGGCAAGATGAGATCGGGCAGCTTGGGGCGGCTTTCGAAGAAATGCGCGTTCGCCTTCAGGCCTCCCTGGGAGCCCAGCTTGAGCTGGAGCAAGACCGCAAGGAGCTGCTGGCGAACATCTCCCATGATCTGAAGACGCCGATCACCGCGATTCAAGGCTGCACGGATTGCCTGCGGGACGGCATTGCCGATACGGAAGAGAAGCGGCAAAAGTACGTGCAAATGATCGCCGGCAAAACAACCGAGATGAATCGGATGATCGAGGAGCTGCAGCTGTATTCGACTCTGGATACGGGCAAGCTGCCTTTCCATTGGGATACGGTTGATTTAACGGCCTATATGATTCAGCTCGTTAACGAATTGCGGCTTGATCCCCGCTTCAGCGGGACGGAGGTTACCTTCACCCCAGGCGCGAGCACGGAGCAGGTCCTTATCCGAGCTGACCGGCAAAAGCTCCACCGCGCCCTTATGAATCTGGCCGACAACAGCCTCCAATACATGAAAGGCGAGACGAAAAAGCTGCAATTCTCGCTTGATGAAGAGCCTGGCGGCATTTATCTCCTGCAAATACGGGACAACGGCGAAGGCATTCCTGCCGATGCTCTGCCCCGCGTATTCGACCGGTTCTTCCGGGCGCAGTCTTCGCGGAGTCCCGGCAAAGGCAACAACGGACTTGGCCTCGCCATTGTGAAGCAAATTATAGAAGCGCATGGCGGAACCGCAGCGGCTGCCAGCCAGCCGGGTGAAGGAACAACGATACTGCTTCGGCTCCCTTCATGGAAACAAGACAGGACGAAGCCGGAGAATGGAGGTATACAATGAAACGGATTTTGATAATTGAAGATGATCCGGTTATTGCCGAGGTGCAGAAGGATTATCTGCTCGCCCACAGCCTTGAGGTCGATATTGCCGAGCGCGGTGATTCGGGCTTAGAGATGGCGCTTCAAGGCGGGTATGACCTCATCCTGCTGGATCTGATGCTCCCGTCCATGGACGGTTACGAGGTATGCCGCCGGATTCGCGAGGCAAGCAACGTTCCTATCCTTATCGTGTCGGCTAAGAAGGAAGAGATCGATAAGATCCGCGGCTTTGGACTTGGAGCGGATGATTACATCCTGAAGCCGTTTGGCCTTGGCGAGCTGGTAGCCCGGGTGAAAGCCCATCTGTCGCGCTATGAGCGGCTGGTTGGGCAGGGTCAAAACGGTCAGCGCCGGGATGAGCTGCGGCTGAACGGCATCCGGATCGAGAAGCAGTCCCGCCGGGTGTTCGTGAACGAGCGCGAGGTGCCTTTTACAGCCAAGGAATACGATCTTCTCCTCTATCTCGTCACCCACCCGAACCGTGTCTTCCGGAAAGAGGATCTGTTCGAGCAGATTTGGGGAATGGATGCGATCGGCAGCGATCACGCAACGGTTACCGTCCACATCAGCAAGCTGCGGGAGAAAATCGAACGCGATCCGTCAAAGCCTCAATATGTCGAGACGATCTGGGGAGTCGGATACCGGTTCAATATTTGAGGGGGAGGAATGAAACGCTTGAAAAAAATTACCTTGCAGCAGCGGCGAATCTTACTCCTGCTTCATATTCTTTTTGCGGCGATTATGTTTGGCGTGCAGGTTGCGTTTATTATCCTGGCTTTAACCGCATCCGTTACGGATGATGCCGCCGTGCTGAGGTCCTGTTATACCATTATGCATCTGCTTGCCGATTCCAGCGTACGCGCCTCTACGATTGGCACCACGGTAACGGGCATTGCGTTGTCGGTGCTGACCTCCTGGGGACTGTTCCGGTACTATTGGGTGATCGTCAAAGAGGTGCTTACTCTGCTTGCCATCGGTATCGGCTTTTTCGGTTTATACGAATGGACCTTGCGGGGGCTGGGTGACAATGGAACCCTGACCGTTCACCATACCTGGCTTATGATCGGCATTGCTTTGCAGACGGTATCCATAATCATCATGTATATTCTGTCCGTGTGGAAGCCGGGCGGCAAACGGAAAACCCCGGCCTTGTAAGGTCCGGGGTTGGTTTTGCTTATCCAGATTCAGCCGATATTCTTGTAGTAAATCATTGTCGCGTCCAGGCTTCCGTCAGCCGATCTCGCGAAACCCGGAATACGGCCCGCCGGCTGATAACCCAAAGACGCGTACAGCAGATTCGACGGATCTCCTTCCCTGGTATCCAGTACAAGCAGCGACCGATTCTCCTCAAGCGCCGCCTCCTCCGCCGCAAGCATCAGCATTCGGGCAATCCCTCTGCGACGGTACTCCGGATGAGTCATCAGCTTCGCAATCTCTGCGCGATGCGAGCCGTTTGATTTGCCGCATAGCTGAAGCTGTACGGTAGCCGCGATTCTCCCGTCAAGCCTGGCGACAAACAGCAGGACCTCCGGATCCGTTACGCTCCTCCAGTATTCTATCGCTTCCTCTTGGCTGAGCGGCGGCAGGAACCCGACGGATGCACCGTCCTCAACGACTTGAACCAGCACGGTTGCCAGTTCCTCAAGCGAGGTTTCTAACGATGTTAATTGTTCGATAACGATATCATTGCTCATACTGCTGTCTCCCTCCATCTTTCTTCAAAGCTTGCCTATACCCCCATCATAATGGCATGATTATCATTTGTATAACGAATAATATAGGTTGATGTGATTCATATTTTCGATAATGAAAGGGCGTTAATCATTCCTATGGATTCTTCCCAGCTTGAAGCGTTTATCGCGGTCGCTCACCTTCTTAACTTTACGAAAGCGGCAGAGCATCTTCATATCTCCCAGTCGGCCATAACCGCAAGGATCAAGGCACTGGAGGCAGCGGTCGGCAAAGAGCTGTTTCAGCGGGATAACCGGAATGTGAGCCTGACTCAAGGAGGCATCGCCTTTTACCCTTATGCCGAAAGAATGCTCCGACTTTTCGAGGAAAGCAAGCTGACGCTGTCGGATACGTTCGAGCATTCGGTTGTGATGAGCGGTCCCGGCTCGGTCTGGCACTACCGGTATTTGTCCCGGATTCTCGCCTTCAAGAGGGACAATCCTCAGGTCGCCGTGAAATTCTTCAGTCATATCGACCCCAGCTATATGGTCCGCGACCTGCTCCTGGATGGTATGGTGCATCTAGCGATCCGGTTTGATCCGCCCGAGCATCCGAAAGTAACCCGGCAGCTGCTGTTCGAGGATGAGCTCCTGCTCGTGTCCAAGCAGCCTGAAGCCGGGGTTATGCGGCAAGAGGATTTCCGGTCTCCGGATTATTGCCACCTTGCGTGGGGCGCTCCTTTTCCGGAATGGTTCGCCGAGCTAGCAGGCACGGGTTACGTCCCTGCCCTGGAGCTCGATCATTCCTCCATTATGCTGACCATTCTGCTGCAAGGCGATCGATTCGGGTTCCTGCCACGCGCCATTGCGCAGCCTTATCTCGATTCGCAGACTTTGTTCGAGCTGTCTTGTGCCGTCAAGGCGCCGCCGATCCGGGCATACGCCACCTATTTAACCGACCAGCGGCAGAGCATAAGCGTTATGCTTGCTCTCCGGATGCTTGGCCTATCGTAATTTTTCTGTCATATGCTTCCTCTTCCTCTCATACAATTTGCTGACTGCTTATCCGGCAAAAAAGGAGGATCGCGGATGAGACACGGAGAGCCAATAACAGCTGGTTATGCGATGATCGTAAGAGACGATATTCCGACAGGACTTTCTTATGAAGCGCTTGTCGCCGCATTCGAGCGGCAGATGGGAAGATGGGATCCGTATATCGGGAACCGGCTGGTCCAGCAGCAGGCTTCCTGGGAACAGGTAGAATCAGCTGTTAAACAGATGGAAGGCCCGCATGGACTGATGATTTTCTCTGAGGTGAACCAGGGAGAGCTCCTGTCGCTTCAGAACGGTATCAAGCAAAGCCGTCTTTATCTGGTTGGCAATCCGCTTATCGCGGAGCCTATCCTTGCTATTGACCGAAGAGCCAGCCTGTACGTTCCGTTCCGCGTCACCTTGTACGATAATGGCAGCCCGCGCGGGGCGATCATCTCGTTTGACCGGCCATCTTCGTTCCTTGGCGCGCTCCATCAGCCGGCTCTTGCGCCATACGGCAAGCTGCTGGATACGAAGATCTACAGCGTTGTGCGAGCCATTATGATGTAGCGAGAAAATAGAAGGAGGGTACTGCCTGAGGCAGTACCCTCCTTCTTTCATTCGGCGCGCTTAAAAACGGCCGATTGCCACAAACAAAGCCACGGCAAGCATAATAATGTTCATCCCGATGCTGCTGTATTCCGCGCGTCTGGCATGGAATACGGCGGCAAACAGCATAATGACCGCGATTCCGATTGCCGCGATTGGCGTCAGTACCGGCGCGATATCGGTTGCCCACGGAAGAATTAATCCCAATCCGCCAAGCAGCTCGGACAAGCCGATAAAAGCAACATAGCCCGTAGAAGCATCCTTTGCCCAAGGCATCGTGCTTTTTACTTTATTAGGCTGGAAGGTTTTCATGACGCCTGCCGGAATAAACATTAAAGCTAACAATGCTTGCGCGATCCACAATGCAATATTCATAAGATAGGTCCTCCTTGATAACGTGTTGTTTATAGCGATATAATAAACCCAAGGGTTAAGGTGCGGAAGTAGGCACCTCAAATAAACCTAGTATCCAAAAAGAAACCTTAAGCCCCGCTTGGGATTGGAGGAATTATGGCAGACGAAAACTGCAGCCGGGTGGAGACCGCATTAGAAATTTTAGTCGGCAAATGGAAGCCTGTTATTTTATATCAGCTGTTCACCAACGGCACGATGCGCTTTAGCGAGCTCCAACGGGCGCTGCCGGACATTACGAAAAAGATGCTGACCTCTCAGCTCAGAGAGTTGGAATACCACGACATCGTGCACCGGAAAATCTATATGCAAATCCCTCCAAAGGTCGAATATTCGATTACCGAATACGGGATGAAAATGACCCCTCTCCTGGAAGCGATTAATGCATGGGGCACCATGCATATCCAGCATCTGAACGAGCTGTACAGTGAGGATCGCAAGCTCGAGGACGCCGAAACGAAATAAAAACCCCCACCTAAGTGGGGATTTTTTATTAGGAAATCAAACCTATTAGAAGCGTTTGGCGACCTCTTTAGCATGCGCGATTGCTTTTTCTTTGATAGCGGGTGCTTGCTCCTGTGATTGTAACGCCGTTCCCTCGACAAAAATGGCCTCCATGGATTGAATCCCATAGAACTGTAAAATCTTTCTCAGATAGCTGTAGCCCATTTCAAGCGGAGCTAAAGGACCCTCCGAGTACACGGAACCGCTAGCTTGAATGTGTAACGCTTTTTTACCGGTTAACAAGCCTTCGGGACCACTCGAGGTATATCTGAAAGTCTTGCCCGGAATTGAAGTCGCATCCGTATATGCTTTCAAAACCGGCGGAACCGTGAAATTCCACATCGGGGACACGTAGACGTACTTATCGGCTGCCACGAATTGATCAACAACCTCCTCAAGACGGGCTGTCTTTGTTTTCTCACCATCCGTCAGCTGATCGAAAGAGGAACCCGACCGAAGCTTTTCCCAGCCTCTCAAAACATCAGCATCAAATTGCGGAATATGTTCGTTATACAGATCCAAATGAATAACTTCATCCGTTGGATTTGCTTTGCGATACGCTTCAATAAATTCTTTGCCTACCGCGAGGCTATAGGATTGCTCTGGATCAAGGGGGTGTGCGGTGATGTACAATATTGTTGCCATGATTCGAAACTTCCCTTCTGTTGTGAAATGAAATACCTTGCTAGGTAGATGATAATATATATAATCACTTATTTTAAGTACGCACAATATTGTAGTATAGTATTAAAAAAGGTACTGTAAACGGAGGAGGCGAACGGTATGCAAAAGAATCCTGTCCAATGTCAATTCGTTGCGGCGCTGGATTCGATCGTAGGCAAATGGAAGCCGATAATCCTTTATCATTTGCTTCAAGGCGAACCTTTGCGGTTCAATGAACTAAGAAGATTGCTGCCCGATATCACCCAAAGGATGCTTACGCTCCATCTGCGCGAATTGGAAGAGGAAGAAATCGTTAAACGAGTCATTTATCCGCAAATACCGCCGAAAGTGGAATACTCCATCACGGAATACGGCAAAAGCCTGTCTCCGATTTTGGAGTCCTTGCATCAGTGGGGAAAAGTCCATGTCGAGCGAAACCAGCTCAAAAAGGCGAAAAATGAACAAACAAAAACGGACTAGCGCTCGTGTTGCGCTAGTCCGTTTCCGTTTGCATCGGGCCCGTCATGGCCTCTTCTTTTGTCTATCCCCTGCCTTACGCAACATCTGCTTGCTGAGTGCGAACAGCTTCTCTTGCCCGAGGGCGGTGATGAAGAATGTAGTAACCTCCGGCGCAAATAACAGCTATAATGCCCGCCACCAGGTACATCATCCGGTAATCCGTCAGGGATGCGATCATCCCCATGAAATACGAGCCTAGCCCGTAACCAAGGTCAAACATGAGGAAAAACGTGCCGTTGGCGCTGCCCCGCCGATGCTCCGGCGACAGCTTGATCGCAAGCGTCTGAAAGCACGGAAGCAAGGCGCCATAGCCGATCCCCATAATGACGCCGGCGAACAATACCATAGCCGCGGAATGCGCTTGGCTCAGCAGGAACATGCCCACCGCAAACAGGCCAATGCCCGGATAATACAAATAATGCTCCTTGTAACGGTCGAATACTTTGCCGATAACCGGCCGGAAAACAACGATCATCACGGCAAACACCATAAAGAAGGTGCCCGTCACTTGCGACTGGTGAATCTCATCGGTAAACGAGGCCATAAAGCTGGATAAAGAGCTATAGGCAAAAGAAAGAATAAAGCCCACAAGCGAAATCGGCAGTGCCGCGGGCTCAAGGAAGCTGCTCAGGCGCCAGCCTTTTTTCGCCGGCTGCTCCTGGACAATTGGATCGGCGGTTGCAGCAGCGGCTTGAACGGCCGCTGTCTTCAGGCCTTTTTCGCCCGGCATCTTCAGCACAAAGGCGAAGCCAAGAGACAATGCCGCAATGATACTTATCGCTAGCAACAGCACGTTAATATTCTGGTCCTTCCACAGGAACAGCCCCAGCGCCGGACCCACGACCATCGCGATACTCATAAACATCGTATAATAGCCCATTCCTTCACCCTGCCGGGATACGGGAACGATCGTTGCCGCAACCGTGCTCATCGCCGTTGAGGCAACCGCGTAGCTCATGCCGTGAATGAAGCGGACAATAAGGAACAGAATAATGCCTTTTGTTCCGAAATAACTAAGGCAGGCGAGCAGGAAAATAACCATCCCGATAATCGCCATTTTTCGTTTGCCGAAGCGGTCGACCCACTGGCCGGAGAACGGCCGGATCAGCACGCCGCCGATGACATAAATCGTAATGACAAGACCCATCTGCTGCTGGCCGCCGTGCAGACTATCCCGGACATACAGCGGAAACGCCGTCGTCAGGACGTAAAAGGTCAGGAACATGAAAAAACTGCTCACGCAAATAGTGACGAAGTTTCTCGTCCAGATTTTCTCTCTTAGCAAGGTCAACGCTCTCCAATCCCTGTTTTGAAACTTTCTGTATATGCTGAATCATTATAAAATCTCAAATTTATAAAGTATAATACTTATTTTATAATGAAATCATCACATGGAAGTTATATAGGGGAGAGTGATCCGCTTGGAGTTTCTCCAGTTAAAATATTTTCAAGCCGTCGCCCGGCATGAGCATATTACGAAAGCCGCGAAGGAACTGAACGTCTCGCAGCCGTCGCTCAGCAACTCCATCAACCGGCTGGAGAAGCGGCTTGGCGTGCCTCTCTTCGAGCGGCAAGGCAGGCATGTGAAGCTGAATGCCTTCGGCAAGACTTATCTCAAACGCGTCGAACGAGCCTTCCTTGAGCTGGAAGAAGGCGAGCGCGAAATTACGGATATGGCGGGTCTTGAGCATGGCACCGTGTCCATCTCCGTTACGCTGCCTTATGTGCTGCCCATGATGCTGAAGGAATTTCTGACGCAGCATCCGCATGTCCGGATTATCCAGCATCAGCTTGGCTCCGTCTCGGACATGCTTAGCGAGCTGGAGAATGCGGATATCGATTTCTGCATTTCAACCACCCAAATGAACGGACCCGACATTGAGTGGCTTACCCTTGCGGAAGAGGAACTCTGCTTGACGGTACCAAAAGGGCATCCTTTCGCTTCTCGGGAAAGCATCTCCTTGATTGAAGCGGCGAACGAGCCGTTTATCTCGCTCTCCTCCCGCTCCAACTTCCGCGAAATTACGGACGGCTTCTGCCGGAAAGCCGGCTTCGAGCCGCGGATCGCCTTCGAGCTTGAAGAGGTCAGCTCCATCCAGACGCTTGTCGAGATGGGTCTTGGCATCACCTTTACCCTACCGCTGTCGCTAGGCAACCGGGCATCCAGCCCGGGTACCGTGCAGCTCAAGATCTCGGACCCGGTCTGCCGCCGCACCTTCGGCATCGCCTGGAACCGGAAGCATTACCTGTCCCAAGCAGCGGTCCGTTTCCGCGAGTTCGTGATCAGCTTCTTCGGGAAAATGTAAGCAGGCTCAAGTCACCCCGCATGCACTATATCCGAATGAAATATGAAATAAGACCCTGCAAGCCCCCTATCGAGCTATCTGATGGCTTTTTTCAATTGGATACGACCCTGGCAGGGTCTTATCGTCTGGTAACCCGGCCGACTTCACTCCCTTAACTAACGGTTCGCTTGAAATAAGACCCTGCTGATCCCCTATCGAGCTACCTGATGACTTTTTTAGATTGCATAAGACCCTGGCAGGGTCTTATCGTTTGGAGTTGGTATGGATAAGATCCCCAAGGGGCCTTATCCTCCTATCTAGCCAGCTATTTCGCTAGGTTAAGGTCCCCTAAGGACCTTAACCACCCTATAGCGGCCGAATATCGGCAGGTTTTGCTGCATTCGGCAGAAATTAAGGTCCCTCAGGGACTTTATCCTCTTATCTGGCCAGCTATTTGGCTTTTTTAAGGTCCCCTAGGGACCTTAACCGCCCTGTAGCGGCCGAATATCGGCGGGTTTTGCTGCATTCAGCAGACTTTAAGGTCCCTCAGGGACTTTATCCTCTTATCTGGCCAGCTATTTGGCTTTTTTAAGGTCCCTTAAGGACCTTAACCTGCAACCAACAACACCTCACCGCAGCGTACGTTGGAATCTCTTCAGTAATATTGTGCTATTCCGCTGCTATCAAGCCTCTATGCTGGATTCATTCCAGCGTAATCATCCAAAAGCGAGTTTACTGGGCGATATAAGCGAATTTTACTGCACGGAATCCAATGTAGACGGGTTGCGATACATTTAACCTACGCTACGCTGGATGAAATCCAGCGTAGCGTAAAAAACCCATTCGGGCATAAGCCATTCTCCGTTCCACCTCAGCCCACCGCCCTCCTCTATCACCAACGTAAATCCCTTTAAGCGCCCATAGGAAGGCATCATCTTCCCGTATCTAGCAGGGCTCTAGCTTTGACGAAAGCGAATGTATGCGAATACATTAATGTATGATCTACGCATAGGAAGGGGTTGTCCCCGTGAAAATTGCCGTTGCTGTCATACATGGGATCGGACAGAGCAGGGAGAATTTCCATGCCGAGCTGGCCAACAATCTGTGTGCCCAGATGGCTATTGTGAATCCGAGCGTAAAGCTGTATGTGGAAGGCATCTATTGGGGAGATATTGTGAACCGGCTGGAGGAAAGGTTATGGAGCCGAATTCGGGGCAAGCCGCTGCGCTGGGCCAAATGGATGCGGTTAAGACCCTTCTTCGTTAACCAGCTGGGCGAAGCCATTGCCTATCAGGCTGTCCCCCGCGACAATGATCCTTCACCCGATGATTATATATATGACGAGATTCACCGGCGTTTTGCCGTATGCCTGCAGCGCCTGTCCGATCTCGCGGGACAAGATGCTCCGCTCTGCATTATCTCTCACAGCCTGGGGTCTATCATATCGAGCAACTTTTTCCACGACTTGCAATGTAACAAACTGACGCCTAAGGTCTCGGAGGTTATCGGGGCAAGCGAGTCCAGGCTGGTGCATGGCAAGACCTTGACTCACTTTTATACGCTTGGAAGCCCGCTTGCCGTATGGGCTTTGCGCTTTAAGGACTTTGGCGTGCCGATTGCGGTTCCCGCCCCACCGCTTCAAGGACTTGGGATTGGCGAGTGGGTGAACTTCTACGACACCGATGATGTCATCGCCTATCCCATCAAGCCATTGAACGAACGCTATAAAAAAGTCGTCACCGCGGATATCGAGGTAGAGTGCCCGGGTCTGCTAAGCTGGACGCCATTATCCCACCGCAGATACTTTCAAACGCAAGCCGTCATCGACCGGATTGTTCATTCTCTGAGCACGCTGCAAGTGTATTACGAAGAAGAAGAGGAAGAAGCCCGACCATAAGAGGCCGGGCTTCTTCTTTTATATAGAAAAGACTAGAGCTTAAATTTGCCTACCGCCGCTTCCAAGCCCGCGCTGCGGCTCTTCAGCTGTGCGGTGGTATCGGCAATCCGCTTGGCCGCTTCCAGCTGATGCTTCGACATCTGCTCTAGCGTGGCCGAGCTGTCGGCGGTCGTGCGGGAGATCTGGGCGATCTGTTCCACCGAAGCCGCTACTTCCTCGGAGCCGGCCAGCACCTCTTCAGCCGCCGCCGATATCTCCTGAATCTGGCTGTTTACATGAATGAACTGATTCATCGTCCGGTCAAACAATGCTTCTACTTGGCCCGACAGCTCCGTGCCTTTTACCATCTCGGCACTGCCCGCCTGCATTCTCACTCCGATATGGACGGACTCCTGTCCAATCTGTTCCAGTAAAGATGTTACCTGGGAGGCCGAGATAGCGGACGCTTCGGCCAGCTTGCGCACCTCTCCCGCTACAATGGCGAAACCCGAACCGTGCTCGCCTGCGCGAGCCGCTTCGATGGAAGCGTTCAGCGCAAGCAGCTTCGTCTGGTCCGAGATGCTCGTAATCGACTGAAGCACCGGCTCAATCTGCTGCATATAGCTCTGCAGAAGGTCCACCGAGTCTGCCGTCTGCTTGGCTACCGAGGCCATCAGCTCGACCTGCTGCCGCAACCCGTGAATGGATTCCCTTCCGTGCTCGGCCGACTCCAGCGCATCATGCGATACGCTTGATACCTGCATGGAAGCTTCGGATACCCGCTGAATCGCCTGCGTGATATCCTCCATCGAGCTGGCGCTCTCCTCCGCTCCAATTCGTTGATGACGCGCGCCATCGGCCATCGTTGTTACGGAATGCTCGAGCTTCTCGTTCATCGCGACCATCTGGGCTGCTTCGGTTCCGAACTGCTCCGTGGAATGAACAATGCTTTGCGTCGTCAACGCCATGTCGCGGACGACATCCTCAAGCGTAACCCCAAGCCGCGCGATCATCTGGGTCATGGCCGAATAGACCTGTCCAATTTCGTCCTTCGACTTCACTTTCGTTACCTGAAGCTGCTGCCGCGCCTCTGCAAGATTGCCATTGGCGATCGCTTCGGCTCCTTTTACGATAACCCCGAGCGGTCTAAGCGTACGTGCCAGGAAGAAAGCAATAAACAGGAACACGAGTAGGGTGAGCACTCCCATAATGATAAAAAGAGGCACGCTGTCCACAATAACGTCCTTATAGATCGTTTTCGATACCGATACGTCGGTATCGATGCCAAGCACGCCGATCATCTTACCGCCCGCATCGAGCAAAGGAGCGTACGAAGAAATATAATCTCCGTACTCCTCATTGCGGATGATGCCGGACTTTGCCGTTTCCCCGTTATTCAGCTTCCCGATCGCGTCCAATGGAATATCCGTTACTTCGCCAATCGGCGAAGCGGAATCCGAATCCTTCGGCTGCCCGTCGATAAGCAGAATAGGCTCTCCCTTATCATTAATCTGCACCGTATAGACGTACATCGCCCCGATACGTTCCCGGTACGCATTCATCTGCTCCCGGATCGTCCAGTACAGTTCATTCTCCTGCTGGTCTTTCAAAAAATCCGCATAAGCGCTTACATCAAACTGCCCGGCATAAGCCTTCGCCATATGAATATTGAAGTTGCCGATCGCTTCCTCGCTTGCCTTCTTCGTATTCTGAACCTGAATGTAGATCAAGGCAGATGACAGAAGAACGAGAATCGCCAATATCATCACAGCTAACTTCAGTATTAACCGGCTCCGAAACATATACATGCTGTCTTTACCCCTTCGACTAATTATTCCAATTGTCATCCTACAAATTTCCCTAATTTTCCTTAGGTTTCGACATAACCTTGGCATTTTCCTCCATTGGGCAAAAACAAAAACACCTTTAACCGTAAAGGTTAAAGGTGTTCTCGCCTAGGCGAGATTAAGCGCCGCAGCATTTCTTGTATTTTTTCCCGCTTCCGCATGGACAAGGCTCATTCCGGCCAACCTTGACCGATCCGGCACGCTGCTGCATCGGCACAACGTTATTGACAGGCGCAACGCCTACGCCAAACGAATCCAGTTCATTAGGCTTGAAGCCGCCATTCGACCACATCCGGGTATTGTTGTAGACATTGATAACCAGATGAACAACCATCTCCAGCTGCTCTCTCGACGGAATTTCGATTCCCCGTGCCTCGAACCCCATCATGATCTCTTCGAGCGGTTTTGCCATGGAGCAGTCGAATTGAATCTCCGAGATGAGATCCTCGACAACCTCCGTCTCCGGGCATAAATATTGGAGAACATACTTCTCGAGTCCGGCCAATTGAGGCGTTACCTCATAATAGCCATATTCCGCGTAACGGAGAAACTCTTGTTTGTCCGGGATATAGTAGGGCTTGCCGGCAACGCTCGCCAGCAGCTCTTCCAGTTCCTCCTGATTGTCCTCATCATAATAGTCCGCAAGCAGTCTGTTGCCCTCTACATGCCAGCTTTGCTCCCGGCGGGTCAGCAATTGGCAGATGCGGTCAAGCTCCGCTTCATTCAGCTGATCCTCATTCTGCGCATTATAGATCTCGATCAATTGATCAAACGTGCATGTTCCATATAAATTCGTGGCCGCAAGAATATAGTCGAATACCTGCTGGCAGCGTTCGCGCTCTTTCAGCAAGGCCGGATTCACAACCTTCGCGTATGTCTCCTTTACTTCTTCGGGCAACACGTAATACAGCTTGTCCTCTTCGTAGAACGAGTAGACAAGTCCTGCGTTCATCAGAAAAATATATGCCCCGGGAACCAAAGTGTCATCCTGCAGTGATGGAACAGGCAGAAGCTTCTGCATTAGCTCCCACTCTTGGGAAGTAGCCATGAGCAGCGCCATGTTCAATTCTTCCGAAGCCATAATCGATACTTGAACCGCATCCGCAAGCTCCTGCTTCTTCAGCTTGGAGCGTCCTTTAATCTCGTAATTACCGGCCAGCAGATTCAGCTTGTCCTTCGTCAGAAGCTGCAAAATCTCCGCAAGCCTGGTCTTAACCTCGCCTTTAATCGCATACTGGATGTTCATCTGCTGCAATTCTTTTATTAATAATTCCAAGACTTCACACCATTCCTTTGTACGATATCGGTAAATATCCCTTATCTGCTGCTTCTACCATACACGGACAGCTGACGAATTTCAAATAAAGCCGTAAAAAAGAGATGCCCAAAGGCATCCCTTTCGCATACGGACGGCTGTTATTCCTGCACGAACTCAATCCAGTCAATCTGCATGCCCGGCTTCACGAAATCCAGCTTAAGCTCATATAAACCTGCCTGGAGCTCCACCTTCACCAACTTCTGGCGGATCCAGGCGCTTTCCGTGCCGTTCGTCTGAACGGTGGTCATCAGCTCGCCGTTGATCAGCACGTTGCATGCGCTTTGCGCCCACGCGAACTCGGTCGACATCAAATGCACCGTAATCCGGTATACGCCGTTTTGCTCGACCTTCATCACAGCCGGCTCTCCCGCCGTAAACGTTACCTGAGCACGGTCGGTCAGCGACTGCGCTTGCGGCGCGGACAGCTCCGCGTCAGGCTCGAACCGCTCTGCCTTCTCCTCCGTCACCAGCTCTCTCCCGAATACCGGCGCTTTCATAATAAAATCGCAGATGTTCATGGCGCTGCGCTGCAGCTCTCCGCGGGTTAACATTCCGTTCTCCAGCGATTCCAGCGTATTGTCTCCCCATACGTTGGATTCCGCGCCGTAGTTGGACACGACCATGTACAGATCGTTCTGGGAGCGGACCATCCAGTTCGTGTACTTGCGGTCAGCCTGGCCGCCCTCTACAACATCATTCATCATCGCCCACCAGTCGGTCATGACGATACCTTTAAAGCCCCATTCGCCGCGAAGAACCGTTGTGTTCAAATCATAGTTCGAGGCTGCCCAATGGCCGTTAATCGGATTGTAGGAGGTCATGATCGAATTGGCACCGCCCTCTTTGACCGCAATCTCGAACCCTTTCAGATAAATCTCGCGAAGCGCGCGCTCCGATACAACCGCGTTCACGCGGTGACGGTATTGCTCCTGATTGTTGCAGGCGAAATGCTTCAGCGTCGCATTCGAGCCGCCTTTCATAATACCGCGCGTGCATGCTGCCGCAAAGGCTCCGGATACCAGCGGATCCTCGGAGAAATATTCGAAGTTGCGGCCGTTGAGCGGACTGCGGCGGATATTAAGACCCGGTCCAAGGAGGGCATCAATATCGTTGCTGAGCAGCTCCCGCCCTTCCAGCACATACAGCTCTTCTACAAGCTCCGTATTCCAAGTCGCTGCAAGCAGGGTACCGATGGCTACCTGCGTAGCTTTATGGCCGCTGTCCATGCGGATACCCGATGGACCGTCCGCTGTGCAGGCAACCGGAATGCCGAAGCCAAGTAGATTTTCGCTGACCCCGCCAAATGCCGACGCCGTACCGGCCGTTACCTTCGGGCTGGACATGCCTTCACCCCGGACGATAGCGGCCAGATCCTCATCGCTTAGCTGCGCGATGAAGGCCTCCATGCTTGCTTTGCCGCTCGCTACATCCTGCAGCTTGTATCCTTGGTCGCCCGTCTGCGCGAGGCTCGCCGGCAGATTCTTCTCGATTCGCTCCGCAAGTGAAATCTTGCGAACCGGCACTTCCGCGGAAGTCAGCTCATACGTGCCGTCCTCCTTGCGGGCGCCCGGCTTCAGACGCGAGAAGTTAACCGTTGGGGCCATCGCTTCCGCCAGCTGCTCTACCACTTGAAGAGCGTCTACGATATAGCCTTCTTTACCGTCCACGGCTGCCGCCGAGACATTCCGCACGCTGTTCCCGACAAAAATGCGGTACGTTCCCGCTTCCAGCACGTAAGCGGAAGGATAACCCGTTACGCCCGCATCATCATAGGAAGCCATTGCATGAACCGGGAAGGTTAACGTAAGCCGCTGCGACTGGCCCGGCCCAAGCTCCTTGGTCTTGGCGAATGCCGCCAGTGCTTTTGCAGGCTTGCCCAGCTGGCCTTGAGGCGCTTCGTAGTAGACCTGTACCGTTTCTTTACCCGAGTGGACCGAACCGGTATTGGTCACCGTAACGCCAAGTTCGATAAATTCCTGCCCGTCTTTGACCGCAAGCTTCGCCTGCTCCGGCAAGCTGGTGAAGCTTGCGTAAGACAAGCCATATCCAAATTCGTACTGAACCTTCTCCGGCGCAAACGTCTCGAAGTAGCGGTAGCCGACATAAATATCTTCCTCGTACAAGTTGTTGAGCTCATTGCCATAGTTGCGCGTCGACGGGTAATCGTCAATCGAATAAGCAATCGTATCCGTTAATTTGCCGCTTGGCGTTACGTCTCCAACCAGCACGTCAACAATCGCGTTGCCACCCTCCATACCGCCTTGCCATGCGTAGATAATGGATGGAATCGATTTCATTTCCTCTCTGTTTAACCAGCTCATATCGATAATGTTGGATACGTTTAGCACGACCGCCGTTTGCTCGAACTGAGCCGCAACGGCTTGCAGCATAGCGATCTCTTCATCCGTAAGCAGATAGCTACCCGGCTTTGCCGCATTGTCCTGATCCTCGCCTGCCGTACGTCCAATCACAACAATTGCCTTGTCCGATTGGCTTCTAGCTTGCGATACAAGCTCTGCCGACAGCGGCATTTCCTTCTGATGCCAAGGCTCTGCCGCCCAGCCGCCTCCGCCGTTATCGAAAGGATTTTGCTCAATCCATTTCTCATAAACAGCTGCCAGCTCTTCGTTAACCTTAACGTTCTTCTTGCTTCGCATGCCGTCCAGCAGATTTGTCGTATGGGTTACGTTTACGCTGCCGCCCGATCCTGTTCCGCTGCGGTAGTAATTCACTTGCGTCCGGCCAAAGATTGCAACGCTTTCACCGGTTCGAACCGGAAGCACTTGTCCGTCGTTCTTAAGCAGCACCGCGCCTTCCGCCGCTACCTTCCTGCTGAACGCCGCAAAACCCTCTAATGGAATGCCATGTGTATTCATTATGTTATCTCCTAATCAGTTTCTACAAGCACTAGGTATTATCATAACAAATTCTATATCGCGAAAACATAATAAACATTTAACTATTTTCCCCTATTAATTGTACAAATGCGGGTTTAAACATTAATTCCCAAATGTCGTTAACGATCCAATAACAATTGGGATATATACTGGAGCAGTGCAGCAGAATATAAACTACCTTATTCCAAGAAAGGAATTCAGCCTATGGGAATTCATACGTACTTTCAGTCGTTAACCGACCTCGAGAGGATTATTCGCTGCCCGGGGAAATTTAAATTTCAAGCGCATAGCGTAGCCGAGCATTCCTGGAAGGTCGTTCAATATGCGAAGACCTTGGCGGATATTGAAGAAATGAACGGCGTTGCCGTGGATTGGAAGAAGCTCTATGAAATTACGAGCAGTCATGACTATGGCGAGATTTTCATCGGAGACATCAAGACCCCGGTTAAGCACTACTCCATGGAGCTGCGCTCGATGCTGCTGCAGGTGGAGGAAGGCATGGTCGCGCATTTTATCGACGATCATATTCCCGAGGAGTTCAAACCGACTTTCCGCAGACAGCTGCGCGAAGGGAAGGACCAGTCCGTGGAGGGCCAAATCCTCGAAGTGGCGGATAAGCTGGATCAGATCTACGAAGCTTTTATCGAGCTGCAGCTGGGCAACACGGAAAAAGAATTTATCGTGATGTACCGGTCGGCGTTGATCAAAATCAAAGAAATCAAGCTCCATTGCGTCGATTACTTCCTCGCGCATATTCTCCCCGACCTCGTCTCGCAGGGCGTAAAATCCCCGATTGATATCGAACAGATTACGAAAGAAGCTTTAGCCGAGTAATCTCCTCTCTCTCTTTATCCTTACGCACAAAAGCCAGCCTCTTGCGGCTGGCTTTTTAGATTTGGTGCCCATCATCCTTCATGACCGGCGCGATAAACATGGAGCGGCAAGAACCCGGCTGGCCCGGCCGCAGTCGATATAGTATCATAAAGGCAACGCTGGACAACCGAAAGGAGAAGCTTTATGTGCCGAAATATTAAGACGCTGTATAATTTCGATCCGCCGGCATCCGATGAGGAAATTAAGGCGGCAGCGCTCCAGTTCGTCCGCAAGCTGTCTGGATTCAACACGCCGTCCAAGGCGAATGAGGAAGTGTTCCATCTAGCGATCGAGGAGGTCACGGAGGCGGCGCGCAAGCTGCTCGGCTCGCTGGTCACGAATGCCGAGCCGCGCAATCGCGAGATCGAGATCGAGCGCGCTCGGATTCGAAACGCAAAGCGTTTTGGCAACGGTTCCGAGTAGATGCGTCTGGAATGGCAGCGGCAGCCATGTTCCATGCGAAGCTTGGCTGCCTCCTCTGCGTTACTTCGAAGAAGCGATGATGATAAGACAAACACCTAGCAGCAAGCAAAGTGTCGAATACAGGACGCTGTCCCATTTTTTACAGCACGCCAATCGCAATGAGCACCCAGCCTACAATAAAGGACAAGCCGCCAAGCGGCGTAACCGGACCAAGCAGTCGTACTCTTTTTAGACTGAGCACGTAAAGGCTTCCGGAGAACAATACAATCCCCACCGCCAGGAGCCAGCCTCCCGTTACGATGATGCCGGAATCCGGATAACGGTCCGCCAGAAGACCAACGCCAATTAATCCTAACGCATGAATGATATGATACTGCACGCCGGTCTCATACACCTTCAGCTTGTCCGGTTCGATTCGGCTCTTCAGCGCATGGGCGCCGAACGCGCCAATGGCTACCGCTACAGCCATCAAAATACAACCCAGCACAACAAACGTCTGCATTTTGTTCCCTCATCTCTTCAATTTTTTCCTCTAGCATATCATGATCCGCAATAATTTCCGATTGCTTTACAGCCCGACCGGTAGTATTGTTGTTGGTTGGAACAGCATCAGGAGGCACCTACATCATGAAATTCATTCAATCTACCACTGCGGAATGGAGAGGATGGTCACGCAGCATCCGTCTCTTCTTCCTGTCGAACATGTTATATCAATTCGGTACGGGCTTGTTCTCGGTACTCTACAACTTATATATCCACGAGCTAGGCTACCCCGACGCCATGAGTGGGACGGTCGTCAGCATGCAGTCTCTCGCAACGGCAATCTGCTTTATTCCGATTGGCCTGTTTGGAGACCGCATCAGCCGCAAGCGGCTGCTTGTTATCGGCGCCTTATGCAGCGGCATCATATTGGCCGGGCGTTCGCTGTTCGAATCGGAGAGCAGTCTGGTAACGATGGCCGTTCTGACCGGGATTTTCGCGACCGTATTTCAGGTGCTGGCCATTCCTTTCCTTGCCGACAACATCGATAAAAAAGACCGTCTGCGCATCTTCAGCATCTACTCCGCGTTTGTCTTGGCAGCCCAAGTCGCCGGCAGTCTTGGCGGCGGAGTTATCTCCGATGTGCTGCAGGATGCCGGAGTAAGCACGCTGCTCTCGTTCAAGCTTGTCCTGCTGGCGGGCAGTATCGCGACAATCGGGGCATTCGTGCCGCTGCAGGCGATGCGGGAAAGCAAATTGCGGGCAAACGACGGGGCAGAACAGCAGCGCAACCAACCGGCAGCAGCGTCTCCGCCCGTTACGGTTAACAAGGAGCTGCGCTTCATTGCCGCTTTTGCCGCCGTAGAGCTGCTGATTGGCATCGGTTCCGGGCTCGTAATCCCTTACCTGAATCTGTATTTCACGAACCGCTTCGAAATCTCGCTCAGCGGCATGAGCTTCCTGCTCTCGCTTGGGCAAGTGATGACCATCTTCTCCATGCTGATTGGCCCAACGCTAGCCAGCCGGGTCGGACAGGTGAAGGCCATCGTCATCTTCCAGACGTTGTCGCTGCCGTTCCTGCTTATTACCGGCTTTACGAATATGCTGCTTGTCGCTTCGGTCAGCTTCTTATTTCGCCAGGCGTTGATGAACGCGGCAAACCCGCTTCTGTCCGCGACACTCATGAACCGGGTATCCGCCCGAAGTCAAAGCCTGGCCAACTCGGTTATGCAGACCGCCTTCATGATGGGCTGGGCCACCATGGGCCCGGTGCAATCGCATATTATCGCGTCCCACGGCTACTACTGGGGCTATGCGATTACGTTCAGCATCACGGGATGCCTATACGTGACGGCTTCGCTGCTCTTCTTAGTGCTTTTCCGCGAAAAGCGGAAGAAGCTTGCCGGTTAATAAAGGCCCGTATACCGTGTTTTGATACGATATACGGGCCTTTCGTATGGCTTAGCGATGTCGCACATCATTAAGCCACTCATTTTCTACTACTTTTGCATCGTTAAGGGCCCTGCTCGAACACGCATCCCCCTCACACGCTCTTCCCTCACTGCTTAGATATGCCCGACCTTTCCAACTCGAACTGCTCCCCCCCTGCAGCCCCCTTTTTTTCACAAAATGTTAAATAAGTGCAGTAAGTCATTTAGTTCTTATAGTAACTCGAAATTTAATACACGCTATAATCTCTCTAGGAAAGGAGGGACTTCCACAACTTTTTGTAAGCGCTTAATAAAAATTCTTTTCGAAGGGGAATGCAATAAATGAGTAGATCCTTGAAAAAGTTCGTCTCGATCCTGCTCGCGGCGGCCCTGCTGATTCCGATTGGCAGACTTGCACCGGTTGCGGCAGCTGCAGAGAATCCAACCGTTGTTTATCACGAAGACTTTGCTATTGATAAAGGAAAGGCTATTCAATCCGGCGGTGCCAGTCTGACGCAGGTAACAGGGAAGGTTTTTGACGGCAACAATGATGGAAGCGCTTTATATGTAAGCAACCGGAAAGACAGCTGGGATGCAGCCGACTTTAAATTCTCTGACATCGGTCTGCAAAACGGCAAAACCTATACCGTAACCGTAAAAGGTTATGTGGATGGGGATGTGACGGTGCCTGCAGGCGCTCAAGCCTATCTTCAAGCAGTGGACAGCAAAAATTACGGCTTTTTAACAAGCTCAACCATCGCGGCAGGTGCCGCTTTCACGCTAACGAAAGAGTTTACCGTGGATACAAGCGTGAGCACACAATTACGAGTTCAGTCAAGCGAAGAGGGCAAAGCCGTTCCCTTCTATATCGGCGATATTTCAATTACGGCACAACCAACCACAACAACAAAAACGGTGTACCACGAGGACTTTTCTATCGACAAAGGAAAAGCAACTCAATCAGGTGGTGCTGTACTATCCCAAGTTGCCAACAAAGTATTTGATGGCAACGATGACGGAAAAGCTTTGTACGTAAGTAATCGGAAGGACAGCTGGGATGCAGCCGACTTCAAATTCTCTGACATTGGGCTGGAAAACGGCAAAACCTATACCGTAACCGTAAAAGGCTATGTGGATGGGGATGTGACCGTGCCTGCGGGCGCGCAAGCCTATCTCCAAGCAGTGGACAGCAAAAACTACGGCTTTTTAACAAGCTCAGCTATCGCGGCAGGAGCCGCCTTTACGCTGACCAAAGAGTTCACGGTCGATACAAGCGTGAGCACGCAATTACGAGTTCAGTCAAGCGAGGAAGGCAAAGCCGTTCCTTTCTACATCGGAGATATTCTGATCACCGAGACCGTCAATTCGGGCGGTGGGGAAGAACCTACTAGACCTCCAGCCTTGCCTTTCAACACGATTACGTTTGAGGATCAAACAACCGGAGGTTTTACGGGCCGTGCAGGTACCGAGACTCTGACGGTTACGAACGAAGCTAACCATACGGCAGACGGCTCCTACTCCCTGAAGGTAGAAGGCAGAACAACAAGCTGGCATGGCCCTTCCCTACGCGTAGAGAAGTACGTGAATAAAGGCTACGAGTATAAGGTGACCGCTTGGGTGAAGCTGTTGTCTCCTGAAACCAGCACCAAGCTGGAGCTCGCCTCCCAAGTCGGAGACGGCGGCAGCGCCAACTACCCAAGCCTGGCAAGTAAAACGATTACCGCAGCCGACGGCTGGGTTCAGCTGCAAGGCAACTATCGCTATAACAGCGTAGGCGGCGAATATCTGACCATTTACGTGCAAAGCTCCAATGCAACCGCATCCTACTATATCGACGATATCAGCTTTGAAAGCACGGGGTCCGGCCCTGTCGGCATTCAGAAGGATCTCGCTCCGCTTAAAGACGTATATAAAAACGACTTCCTGATCGGCAACGCGATCTCCGCCGAAGATCTGGAAGGAACACGTCTTGAGCTGCTGAAAATGCATCATGACGTCGTAACCGCGGGCAATGCGATGAAGCCGGATGCCCTGCAGCCAACGAAGGGCAACTTTACCTTTACGGCAGCAGACGCCATGGTTGACAAAGTGCTGGCGGAAGGCATGAAAATGCACGGCCACGTGCTTGTCTGGCATCAGCAATCGCCTGCTTGGCTGAATACCAAGAAAGACGACAATAACAACACGGTACCGCTCGGACGCGAGGAAGCTCTCGACAATCTGAGAACGCATATTCAGACCGTTATGAAGCATTTCGGCAACAAGGTTATCTCATGGGATGTTGTAAACGAAGCCATGAATGATAACCCGCCGAATCCGGCGGATTATAAGGCTTCGCTGCGTCAGACTCCTTGGTATCAAGCCATCGGGCCGGACTACGTGGAGCAGGCATTCCTTGCCGCAAGAGAAGTGCTTGACGAAAATCCTAGCTGGAACATCAAGCTGTACTACAACGATTACAACGATGACAACCAGAACAAAGCAACGGCTATCTACAACATGGTAAAAGATATTAACGATCGTTACGCGGCAGCCCACAACGGCAAGCTGCTGATCGACGGTATTGGCATGCAGGGGCATTACAACATCAACACCAATCCGGAGAACGTGAAGCTTTCCTTGGAGAAATTTATATCTCTGGGCGTTGAAGTCAGCGTAAGCGAGCTTGACGTTACAGCAGGAACCAACTACACGCTTCCTGAAAATCTGTCTACAGCTCAGGCCTATCTGTACGCCCAGTTGTTCAAGCTTTACCATGAGCATGCGGATCATATCGCACGCGTAACGTTCTGGGGCATGGACGACAACACAAGCTGGAGAGCCGAGAACAACCCGCTCCTGTTCGATAAGAACCTGCAGGCTAAACCGGCCTACTACGGCGTTATCGATCCGGACAAATACATGGAAGAACATGCGCCTGAGTCCAAGGATGCCAACCAGGCAAATGCCCAATACGGTACGCCGGTTATTGACGGCACCGTAGACTCCTTATGGAACAGCGCACAGACTATTCCGGTCAACCGTTATCAGATGGCTTGGCAGGGTGCAACGGGTACCGCTAAAGCGCTCTGGGACGATCAGAACCTGTACGTGCTTGTGCAAGTCAGTGACACTCAGCTCAACAAGGCTAACGACAACGCATGGGAACAGGATTCCGTGGAGGTCTTCCTGGACCAAAACAATGGGAAAACAACCTCCTATCAAAGCGATGACGGACAATACCGCGTTAACTTTGACAACGAAACTTCGTTTAGTCCGCCAAGCATTGCAGCGGGCTTCGAATCGCAAACCAAGAAAACGGCTAACAGCTACACCGTTGAGCTGAAAATTCCGCTTACGGCTGTAACGCCTGCCAACCAGAAAAAGCTTGGCTTTGACGTACAAATCAATGACGCAACGGACGGAGCGCGCACCAGCGTTGCCGCTTGGAACGATACAACCGGCAACGGTTACCAGGACACTTCGGTATACGGCGAGCTCACGCTCACTGGCAAAAGCACAGGAGGCACAGGCAGTACCTCCATACCGCAAACGAGCAACGTGGTGAAGAATCCTGATGGCTCCACAACGCTGAAGCCTGAAGTCCAGACCGCTAGCGGCAATGCCGTTGGTACGGTTACCGGCGACGATCTAAAAAAAGCGCTTGAGCAAGCAGCTCCGGCTGCAGGCGGCAAGAAGCAAGTCATTATTGACGTGCCGCTGCAGGCCAATGCCGCTACGTATGCCGTTCAACTGCCGACGCAAAGCTTAAAGAGCCAAGACGGCTACCAGCTGACGGCGAAAATCGCCAACGCTTTTATTCAAATTCCAAGCAATATGCTTGCGAACACGAACGTAACAACGGATCAAGTATCGATCCGGGTAGCGAAAGCATCTCTTGATAATGTGGATGCCGCGACTCGCGAGCTGATCGGCAACCGTCCGGTTATCGACCTGAGCCTTGTTGCGGGCGGCAATGTGATCGCATGGAACAACCCTGCTGCTCCGGTCACGGTAGCTATTCCTTATTCGCCAACAGCGGATGAGCTGAAGCATCCGGAGCATATTGTAATCTGGTATATCGATGGCAGCGGCAAAGCAACGCCGGTACCAAACAGCCGCTACGACGCAACGCTTGGAGCCGTCGTTTTCCAAACGACGCATTTCAGCACTTATGCAGCCGTATCCGTCTTCAAGACATTTGGCGATCTGGCAAAAGTACCTTGGGCCAAAGAAGCGATTGACGCTATGGCCTCCCGCGGCGTGATTAATGGCACCGGAGAGAACACCTTCTCCCCTGCTTCCTCCATTAAGCGGGCAGACTTTATCGCTCTTCTCGTTAGAGCGCTTGAGCTTCAAGGTACCGTTACCACGAATAACGCCATGTTCAGCGATGTACCGGCAAACGCTTATTACTATAATGAACTGGCTGTTGCGAAGCAGCTTGGCATCGCGACTGGCTTTGAAGACAATACCTTTAAACCGGACAGCAGTATCTCCCGCCAAGACATGATGGTGCTGACCACGCGCGCTCTTGCCGTACTCGGCAAGCAGCTGCCGGCTGGCGGTTCCCTGAACGCATTCTCCGACGCAGCAAGCGTTGCGGGCTATGCGCAAGACAGCGTAGCAGCGCTTGTAAAAGCCGGTGTTGTTCAAGGCAGCGGCAGCAAGCTTGCTCCGCAAGACCAGCTGACACGCGCGGAAGCAGCGGTTATTCTGTACCGCATCTGGAAGCTGTAAGAAAAAATAGGAATAAAAGTCGAAGGAGGAGGCAAACTGCCCCCTCCTTCTTTATTTTCAGACTGCTCTAAATTGAAAATCCCCCAAGGCAAAAATACCTTCGGGAGAATAGGTCACTTTCGCTTCTACCTCGCCAATATACTGGGGTTCTGCAACACCCTCTATTACCAGACCTACAGCTACGACTATTTTTAGTCCTTGTTCTACGGCTTCAAAACGTACAATTCCGCCATAACCAAGCTGGTTACCAATTTTCTCTTCTCCATAATCCTTTTGATAAGCACCTAGATTTACTTCATACGTTTGACCATCAAGGGCAATCTGTCCAATTAATTCATTGTTTTTTATGGATTTTTTGAATTGAATTGCCTTTGCAAGTTTTCTCTTGTAGTCTTCCTGCGCAAAGATGTAGTCCAGCAGTTCTTGACCTGCGTGTACTCCCGTAGATTGATATTCAACAACATGAAGCTCATAAAGGCTAATGCCCGTTCCCGACCCGACATTAAGAATAACAGCAAGCTCTTCTTTTCCATCCTCGTCAAAATCATATACCTTTAGCTCTGGCATCATTCCTCTTGGCGTTGTAGGAATCCAACTCATCTCATGCTCATTATCCTCTATTTGCAGCCTTACCGTGTCATTTGTTCCAGCATACAGAAAAATATGGTGTTCAGGCAGCGATGCCAGCGGAGCTCCAGCTTTCTCATCTGCTGCTGAAGAAGAATAAGCGGCTTCCTTTTCAAATGAACAGCCTGTAAATAATAATGAAGCCGCCGCTAACCCCATAAGGAGTTGGCATGCGCTAGTTTTACGTTTCAGCAAAATCGGATTCCCTCGTCTCTGTTCGTATTCTTTGCAATTACTATCTATTAGACTTCCGAATAGATCCAAAAGTTCCCTCTATTTGGCATTTATTTGTCTGGACAAAAAAAGAAAGAAGGAGGGGTATGTTAAACTGGACCCCATAGACTGAACACTTGAAAAAAAAAGTGTTTAGGCTGTGGGGTCCTTTTTGTATACTGGTATTGGCATCTAAGGAGGTTATCATGAGTAAGAAACTTTTCTCCAAGGCAGATCAGGAGCTGCTCTCTAAGAACAAAAACGTCAAGAATGTAAGCGACAAAGCTATAACCTATTC
>NZ_JBBCVY010000010.1:0-247795 GCF_037146255.1 Paenibacillus sp. MMO-58 | reverse complement strand
CAGATATCAATGGGGATTAAAAAAGATGACCCCTGTTCAATACAGGAATCATCTTTTGTCGGCGGCTTAACCCTTTTTTTCAAAGTGTCCTTGACGTAGGGTCCAGTTTATAATTGGGGCCTTCCTTTTTTTATAGGCATATTATTCCTTGAAACTGTGAGGGAATTCCATTACCTTGAATACATGAATATGATAGGGAATGATGAGACGATGACAAGAGACGATTTAAAAAGACTTATAGAACGCCGTGAAGAAGGACGAGCCAAGCAGGATCAAGAGATTTTAAGCGAGGTGCGCGGGCAGCTGTTAGAACTGCTTTCCTTGTACCCCGATGATGCGGAGATTAATTACCAGATGGGAATCGCCTGCGATAATTCCGGTCTAGGAGATAAGGCGATCCCTTATTATGTGCGTGCGATTGAGCTAGGCTTGTCCGGCGCCGATCTGGAAAGATGCCTGATGGGACTCGGCAGTACTTACCGTTACTGGGGAGAATACGATAAAGCGGTCGCGACTCTTCGCAAAGGGATGAAGGAATTCCCCGATAACCGCGCTATTCAAGTATTTCTCGCCATGGCGCTGTATAACAGCCAGAGCTACAAGGAAAGCGTGGAGCTTCTGATCACTAACTTAATGGAAAGCACCACGGACGAGAAGCTTCATTATTTCAAACGCGGAATAAATTATTACAAGGAAAATCTCGATGAAACGGCTGAGTAAACCCGCGCTTACCTTATCGGCCCCCGAATCATACGGGGGTCTTTTCCTCTTTTAAGAAAAGCTTTTTGGTCAATTCGACCACCTTAGTTTTCAAGAGCCTGTCCCCTAGTCTTCTCCCCGTGACTAGGAACAGAAGCGGATAAAATATTTCAAATGGTCGATTAGAGTTTTCTTCAGTCGAACTGATATTAATAAGGATACTAATTGGAACAAAGATAAGGAGAACCAAGATATAATCAATAAAGAATGCCAGTAGCCTACGCTTCTTCATTACTGCCCCTGCTTTCAACGTTAAGTTTTTATGGTATTTCTAAAAAAATACGTTATAAAGCAAATAATATCCTCCTTTCGCACGATAAGAAACTAAAACAAAAAAGCTGCCCCCCCTCTAACGGGAGACAGCCCTGGTTATACCATGGAATTCGCGATTTTCAGCAAAGTTTCCGGTTTGTATTTGACCTTCAAATATTTCTTGTTCCCGATAGCAAGCATATACTGCATCCCGTTCTTCTGAAACCTCAACTCATAGGCTAAATTATTATTTACCCTATAAAGTGCCTTGGTTCCATCTTTCAATGTGTAATACGCGTCATCGTTATCAAATTTGAACCGATCCAAATCTACGGTTACAGGGGCTGCTTTAACCTTAAGAAAACCGTTTATTTCATCGCTCCGATACAAAAGCTCAATCGAGCTGTCATCCTCGATAAAGCCATGAAATTCAGTAACTTTCCTAAAAGGCAGTTCGGTTAGGGTTAAAAGATGACGCTTGAATTTGGTTTGATATTCTCTTATTAAGCGTGCCTCGTCTGCCAGCGGATTAAAGCCCTCATATAAAACGTGAATCTGAGTGATACGGCCGTAGTTAACGGACAATTCCCATATATAAGCCAGTCGCTCGGTTTTTCGTTTCTCGTCATAGAAGCTCACCATAAGGATTTGTTCTCCGCTTATTGGCGAAGGCGCAAGCTTATAGCTTTGAGCGGAAACATGCTCCGGAATCTCGGGAATACGCACATAATCTTGATCGATAAAGCTTTGCGCTTTTTTATAGTCATTACGCGTAATGGCATTGGCGAATTCGATTGCAGGGTCATTCTCTTTGGCAAAAGCAGGCGTTCCGGCTAACGAAGTACATCCGAAGATTATCACAATTGTCCATATCCACTTTTTCAATAGCAAACACCTCATTGATGGGATACTTCTATTTATTCCCAAAATAAGAAGTTGAATGCGCCCTTGCTATCCACTGGACAAACGGCCGAATTTTATGGCCCTTCCCATTCCTCGCGCAAAATCCCCATCCGAATAGAATCGTAGTACTCGCCGTTATACAAGCGTACCTTGCGGATTCTTGCTTCCATCGTCATTCCAAGCTTCTCGGCGCAGCGGATCATTCGATTATTGCCCGACCAAGTGGTGAGCCCGACTCGCACGAGCGGCATCGCCCCGAACAGATAGTCGATCCATAACGTCAAAGCCTCCGTTCCGTAACCCCCGCTCCAATGCTCGGGGCTGTAGATCGTAATGCCAAGCTCAAGCCAAAGGGAAGGTCTGTCCTCCCAATAGTAGGATACGACCCCGATGATCTGTCCTTCCGATTCCATGATCAACATGGAAGGAACGTCATCGGCGGACAGCCGGACCTCCGTTTGGGCTTGAAAGGCTTCGAAATCTATTCGGTTATGAGGGAAATAAGGGGCGTCCCACTTTTTCCACTCCGGATTTTCTTCCCCGTATTTTAACTGCCACAGCCGGAACATATCTTCTCGTTCAATGGTTCTAAGCGCTAAGGTTTTGCCGTCGATACGCATGTTGTAGTCCTCCTTTCAACCTTTCTTCAAGTATACGTTAATGGCTGTCCTTCAAAAGAGAAAAAACAAATAAAACCGGAAAGAACACTACTTTTGAACTAGTCCGTGCGGTCCCTCTTTTACAATACCCTATCACACAAATCTGGAAGCACGTGGTAAACTAAACGCCGGAAAGATACAATGGGAGGTATGGTTATGGAGAGATTGCTTCAAGTGAGACACAAATGGCTAAAGCTGTTGCTGATGATGCTGCTGGTTGTGCCGGTTCAGTATCAATGGACAAGCAATAGCGCTCATGCGGAGGGACCATCGGATCCTGCCCCTTACATCAACGCTAAGGTCGTCAACGAGAATGCGGGCAAAAAGGTGTTGTTCGACAACACGCACGCACAAACGGCAGGAGCTGCAGACTGGGTAATCGACGGCGGATTCTCGGATTTCGCCAACGGGCTTGCCAACAATGGCTACTATGTCCAAGAGCTTCGCAAGTCTACCGCTTTTACGTATGACGATCTGAAAGGCTATGACGTCTTTGTTATAGCTGAACCTAACATTCCGTTCAAAACCTCGGAGCAAGCGGTCATGGAGCAATATGTCGAAGGCGGCGGCAGCATTTTCTTTATCGGCGACCATTACAACGCAGACCGGAATAAAAACCGCTGGGACGGCTCGGAGTCCATTAACGGCTACCGCCGCGGTGCATGGACGAATCCCGCACAAGGCATGAGTACGGAGGAAGCCAATTCCTATGCCATGCAAAATGTCGCAAGCTCGGACTGGCTGGCCGATAATTTCGGCGTCCGCTTCCGTTACAATGCGCTTGGCGACATTAACGCAACCAACATTGTGGCTCCAAACCAGGCGTTTGGCATTACGGAAGGCGTATCGGCCGTAGCCATGCATGCCGGCTCGACGCTTGCCATTATTGATCCGACAAAAGCAAAAGGCATTGCGTACCTGCCGCAAACGAACGAAGCATGGGCTAGCGCGGTTGACCAAGGGGTCTATAACGGCGGCGGGAAAGCGGAAGGCCCTTATGTAGCCGTATCCAAGCTTGGCGGCGGGAAAGCGGCTTTTATCGGCGATTCCTCCCCGGTTGAGGATGCAACGCCTAAATATTTGCGTGAAGATACGGGCGCGAAGAAAACAACTTACGACGGCTTCAAAGAAGTAAGTGACGGTGTTTTGCTCGTTAACCTTATCGACTGGCTGTCGACGAAAGAAAGCTATACAAGCCTGAGCCAAGTAAATGGCCTGCTGCTTGACCAGCCTACCGCTCTTCTTCCATTCGAGACTCCATCCCTGTCCACGGAGCCGCAGCCTGAACCATGGTCTGCTCCGAATGCAGGCTACAAATGGTATGACCGCACGACCTTTAAAGCCGGTTCTTACGGCGGCGCGACAGCTGCCTCCAATCCGGCGTACAGCTTTGTCCATCAGGCAACGCTGCCCAGCAGCGGAACGTCGTTCCCGGTTCGTGTCGTATTTAACAACCTGGCTCCTAATTCGACTGTGAGCAATTATCAGATTGGCGTTTACTTAACGAGCGGCGGCACTCAAATCGCTCAAGTGCAAAATGCAGACGGAACTTGGCCAACCGCTTACGGCTACAGCGCGAATTTTAGCGTTACGGCCGATGCTGCGGGACATGCTTATAAGGATTTAACCGTTCGCTTAAAAGCCGGTTCTACTGGCGCTGCTAATCTTCGCCTTAGACAAAATAGTACGAACCTGCTGACAGAAGGCGTTACGCTCGGCAATGTAGCCGCTGAGCCGCTTCCGGGCGATGAAGGCGGAATCCCCGCCAAAATCACCATTGCGGAATCCCGTGCCAAAACCGTGGGCGCTACCGTTACGGTTGAAGGCGTGGTGACGACGGAGCCCGGTATTTTCGGCGGACAAACCTTCTACCTGCAAGATCAGACAGGCGGTATTTACGTTTACCAGAACGCTGCCGGATATCATCAGGGCGATGTTGTCAAAGTAACCGCGACGACAGCGCTCTACAATACCGAGCTTGAGCTTGGAGATATTGTCGCCATCGAAAAAACAGGGACGGCAGCTTTGCCGGCCCCAAGCCCGGTAACCGCAGTGGACAGCTCCAATCAAGGCCAGCTGCTTCAGCTGAATGACGTGACGATTGCCAACATGATCTCCGCCACGCCAGCCGGCTCCTTCGAATTTGACGCTGTCAGCGGCAACGGAACGGTTAATCATATCCGTGTTGACGGACGTACCGGACTTACGCAAAGCAGCTTCCCTTACAACGTTGGCCAAAAGGTAACGATCACCGGCGTAGCCGCTATCTTTAAAGACTTGTTCCAGCTGAAGCCTCGCAGCCTCGCGGATTTCACGGTTGTACAGCCGGTGGATAACGAACCGCCAACCGCTGAAGCTACGCTGTCCGCTTCCCCTAATGCGGAAGGCTGGTTTAATCAGGATGTTCAAGTGAGCGTCACCGCTCGGGACAACTCGGAAGGTAAAGTAGATTCGTTTTACGCGTTAAACGATAACAGCTTTTCGGATTATACATCGCCCGTTAACGTAACCTCAGAAGGCAATCATACATTCTCTTATTATGCGGTGGATGCATCAGGCAACAAAAGCAGCGTGTCTTCGGTTCATGTTCGATTGGACAAGACCGCTCCAACAGCGGTACTAACGCAATCCGGCGGACAAGTGGCGGACGTTGTTGAGACGGCGACCCTTGTCTATGACCTTGCAAGCAGCGATTCGCTTTCCGGTGTTGCTTCGGAGCAGTTGCTCTTGGACAATAATGCGATTGCAAGCGGCTATTCTGTCGCAGCCTCCAAGCTTGGCATCGGAAGCCACACGGTCAAATACACGGTAACCGACAAAGCAGGCAATACCTCAACTGCAAGCTATACGTTCAAAGTGACAAGCAAACCGCTTGCCGCCGGTGCTCCGGGAACACCGGTCTTGTCCCATAACAACGGCTGGGATAACGGCCTTCAAGACGGAAGCTATACGGTAACGATGAACCTCTGGTGGGGCAATAACGGTTCAGAATACCGGCTGTACGAGAATGGCGTCCTGATCGATACCGTCGAATTGAAAGACGCTTCTCCTTCCGCCCAATCCGTTTCAACGAAAATCGCAGGCAAAGCTAACGGAACCTACACGTATTCGGCGGAATTGATTAATGCGTATGGCAAAACAACCAGCAGTACGCTGGTCGTCAAAGTAACCGATGCTTCCCCGGGCAAAGCGGTTCTGTCCCATGACAACTGGGATCAAGACGGAAGCTACAAAGTAACGATGAATTTGTGGTGGGGTACGAATGCCACGGAATACCGCTTATACGAGAATGGCGTACTTATCGATAGTCAATCGCTGAAGGATGTTACTCCTGCGGCGCAAAACGCCGTAACCGCCATTTCGGGCAAAACGTCCGGCACCTACGAATACCGCTGTGAGCTCGTGAATGCGGCAGGCGTTACCTCCAGCGATACGATTACCGTTACCGTCAAGAAATAATGGCTTAACAAACGATCGACAAGAAACCCCATGCTTTTATGGCATGGGGTTTTCGCTTTTTATGCGGACAACAACTTTCCCTTTAAACTCCCCTCCCCCGAAATACCGGAGAGCTTCGGCGGCATCCTGCAAGCCATACAGCCGGTCAATGACGGGAGCAACCCGGCCCGCTTCGGCAAGCGACTTCCATACCTGCTGATCGGCGTCATTCGGCTTATGAACCAGAATCGTCATGTTCTTCTTCTCAAACCTGCGGATCAGCGGTGCGGCGAGCAGCGTCTGGAGAAGACGAGGCATCAATCCGCCAATCATAACGTATGTGCCGCCTTTCTTAAGCGCGCGCTTCATATCAAAGACGGAACGGGTCCCCACTACATCCAGAATAAGATCGTATTCCCCTCCGGTTTCGGTAAAGTCCTCTTTCTTGTAATCCAGTACATGATCCGCTCCGAGGGATATCAGCATGTCCCGCTTGCCCGCACGGTCAACGGCGGTTACCTCCGCCTCATGCAGCTTGGCATACTGGATGGCAAACGTACCGACACCGCCTCCTGCCCCATTGATGAGCACTTTCTGGCCTTTCTGCAAATTTCCTTTATCGCGCATTCCCTGCAGGGCAAGCACGGCGGCTTGCGGAATCGCCGCCGCCTGCTCGAAGCTTAACCGCTTCGGCATTGGCGTCAAGGCATTCTCGTCCGCGCATGCATATTCGGCAAATCCGCCCCAGCTGCAGCCGGACAGATCGCCGAACACCTCATCCCCGGGCCGGAACCGCGTAACGGAGGCGCCAACGGCAATTATTTTCCCGGCAATATCCGCGCCAAGAATCGGGAACCGCGGCTTTCGGAATCCGCCAATGCGGGTTATGTACGGTTTGCCGCGGAGCAGGTCCCAATCCCATGAATTGACCGAAGCGGCATGAACCTCGATCAGCACTTCATGCTCCTTCGGCACGGGAATATCCACTTCTTTGAGCTCGAGAACCTCCGGTGAACCGTAAGCTTCATAGACCAGCGCTTTCATCTTGCGAACACTCATGTCCGTCCTCCTCCAAATAGGAGATATATTAGCTACAGCTTATCGATCGCTCCGCTAATCTGCTTGATTAGCAGCGGGCTATCCTTGTTGTAAGACCAATAGTTGACGATCAGATTCTTCTTGCGTATGACATTCGGGTACAAATCCTTCATCTCTATCGGGGCAGGCGTTCCGTCTAAACTCTCAATACGAATACGTTCCTTTTCCGAAGAAAATACATAGACAAGCACAAACTCGCGATGGGCCATATCTGCAGCAGGCAAAGTTAATTCAAAGGTTACGGGTTCTGTTCCGTTGATATTTACCGGTGTGGATGCCAGCTGTTTAACGTCATCAGACGTTAACTCACGAACTTCAAGGCCTTGCTCCTGGAAAGCTTTGCTCACGCCATCGGCCTTTAAGGCTCCCTTGCCTGCACAAGCAGACAGCATTAGGACAAACGTAACCAGCAAGATACCAGTTAATTTTCTCATTTCATTTACCTCTCTATATCCATCTAAAAAAGAAACCGTAATCGACTTTTACGTTATTCTTCTTCGCCCAGTCAGCGATATCAGCGAAGCCTTGCTCCTCTTTGTCCACATACCTGAAGCACAAACGGACAGGAACTATTCTCGCGCCATAAGGCTTGATTCCGATAATCGGGTGAACCGAGTCCCGTCTGATCATGATGACCTTAATCTGCTCCGGGGTGATTGTATTTCCATTAAGCAAAAGCGTATCCTCCTGCAGGCAGAAATCAATCGGCTTCTGTACCGCCCGGTACAGAGACCAGAGCAATACGGCAGCGCAGAAGCAGAACACCGCGATACCCAATACGTACAGGATCGTATCATCGTCTTTTTCCCGCAGCGTACTAACAAGAAAGAGTGAATACAGCACCGTCATCCCAAAAATGTTCTTCACGCCCGAAGGGTTTCTGACCGCATGCTTGAATGGTTGTTTGTCCAATTCATCCAACCTCCCCTGATCAAGTACGAGATTGTATATTACTATTCAATAAACGGTCAAATCATCCTGCCTATCAGCCATAAAATGAAAGATTCCGCTTGAACGGCTGCTTGACAGACGTCTGCTTCGAGTGTACTCTTTGACTAGGAATTCCACTAGGGGCGCCCGCAAGGGCTGAGATAAGGCTTAGCCTTGGTCCCTTTGAACCTGATCTGGGTTATGCCAGCGTAGGAAAGTGGTCTTGTGCGCGTCAGCCATATGCGATAGAAACGGGTGCTGTTGTCATTCGTCCGTTTCGGTTTGCACGGATTTCGACACCTCAAGCCGCTCCCGACGGGGCGGCTTTTTTTGTTGTCGGCGATCGTCCGGCCGCATCGAAAGCTGCCCCGTCAGGAGCGACCCGGGGTTGCGGGCTTTGCCCTTCCAGGGTGAGCTCTGCCTATTCGCCCGTGTCTAATTAACGAGCTGCTGAAGCTATGCCGCGTACATTCTCATTTTCCCTAAACAACGGCCTCCTAGCGGACATTCCGAACCTATCGAATGTTCTGAGGAGGTTTTTTTAATGCCGATTTTATCAAAGCCGCTGCCGGGCAGCCGCAAAACGTATGTGAGAGGATCCATGGAAGATATACGGGTTCCCATGCGCGAAATCGTATTATCCGATAGTCGGGGAAAAGACGGACAGCCGCAACAGAATGAGCCAGTGCGGGTGTATGACTCAAGCGGTCCGTACACGGACGAATCCTACGAGGCCGATGTACGCAAAGGACTCCCCATTCTGCGAGGCGGGTGGATTAACGAACGCAGCGACACGGAAGCATACGACGGCCGAATAGTTAGGCCGGAAGACAACGGATTTGCAGACGAGGAACGTGCGAAGGAGAAAGGCGCAGAGATATTCCCCGGCCTGAACCACCGGCCTCTTCAGGCAAAGTCGGGGCGAAACGTAACCCAGCTTCACTACGCGCGTAAAGGCATCGTCACTCCGGAAATGGAGTTTATTGCGATTCGCGAAGGTGTTGATCCGGAGCTGGTCCGTTCGGAGGTAGCCCGCGGGCGTGCGGTTATACCGGCAAACATCAACCATCCCGAACTCGAACCGATGATCATCGGGAGCCGCTTCCATGTAAAGATTAACGCCAACATCGGCAATTCGGCTGTTGCCTCCTCCATCGAAGAGGAAGTCGAGAAAATGACGTGGGCGACCCGCTGGGGAGCGGATACGATTATGGACTTGTCCACGGGCAAAAACATCCATACGACCCGCGAATGGATTATCCGCAACTCCCCCGTTCCCGTTGGCACCGTACCCATTTACCAGGCGCTTGAAAAAGTGAACGGAAAAGCGGAAGACCTGAGCTGGGAAGTGTTTCGCGATACGTTAATCGAACAGGCTGAACAAGGCGTCGATTATTTCACTATTCATGCCGGCGTGCTGCTGCGTTACATCCCGCTTACGGCCAAACGCCTTACAGGCATCGTTTCCCGGGGCGGCTCCATCATGGCTGCCTGGTGTCTTGCCCACCACAAGGAAAACTTCCTCTACACCCATTTCGAGGAAATTTGCGAGATTATGAAAACTTACGACGTAGCATTTTCGCTCGGGGATGGCCTTCGTCCAGGCTCCATCGCAGACGCTAACGACGAAGCTCAATTCGCGGAACTTAGAACGCTTGGAGAATTGACGGAAATCGCTTGGAAGCATGATGTTCAGGTTATGATCGAAGGTCCGGGCCACGTCCCCATGCATCTCATCAAAGAAAACGTTGACCTCCAAATGGAGATCTGCAAGGAAGCGCCGTTTTATACCCTGGGGCCGCTGACGACGGACATCGCGCCGGGCTACGACCATATCACATCGGCGATAGGAGCAGCGATGATCGGTTGGCTCGGAACGGCAATGTTATGCTATGTAACGCCTAAGGAGCATCTGGGCCTCCCAAATAAAGAAGACGTTAAAGACGGTGTCATCGCCTACAAAATAGCTGCGCATGCCGCCGACCTTGCCAAAGGACATCCTATGGCGAAGCTCCGGGATGATGCCCTCTCGAAGGCAAGGTTCGAATTCCGATGGCGAGACCAGTTCCATTTGTCCCTTGATCCTGAACGGGCAATCGCTTATCATGACGAGACACTGCCCGCCGAGGCGGCGAAAACGGCTCACTTTTGCTCGATGTGCGGACCAAAGTTCTGCAGCATGCGGATAACGCAGGACATTCGGGAATACGCGGAAACGCGAGGACTGAATAACGAAGAGGCTTTCGAGGCCGGAATGAAAGAACAGGCGGATTCGTTCAAAATGTCCGGAAGCAAGCTGTACGGCTGAAATGAAACGGGGCTGGGCTGTCCCATAAGTCATCTTCCTTCCCCTCTTATTTCACTGGAGTAAATCCAACGTATGAGGAGGAACAAAGGCAGAGGCTGTAACAAAGTCATTAAAAATGACAATGGCACAGCCTCGCTTGAATGTTTAATTAACCTTTTACCGAACCGGCCGCGATACCTTCCACGATCCTATCGCTGAGGAACAGAAACGTGATAAGGATAGGCAGGATGCTGATCATCAGCGTAGCGCCGATTGCGCCCCAATCGGTGGTGTATTGGCCGATAAAGTTCTGTACGCCAACGGTCAGCGTTTTGAATTTATCCGAGCTGATAAACGTGTTGACGAAAATAAATTCGTTCCAGTTGTAGATCATGTTAATGATGCCCGTTGTCGCCAGCACGGAGCTGGTCATCGGGAACACGATGCTGAAGAATACCTTATGGATGCTCGCTCCGTCAATGATAGCCGCTTCCTCCACTTCCTTCGGCAGAGCGACATAGAAGCCAAGCAGGATCATAATCGTGATCGGCATGTTGAATGCTACATAAGACAGGATGAGAGACAACGGATTGTCGATCAGATGAACCTTGTTGAACATGCTGAACAGCGGAATCAGCGTCGAGTGAACCGGAATCATCATCGCGACCATAAAGAGGCCAAGGACAAGCGAGCTGAGCTTCCATTTCATGCGGGTAATCGCAAACGTTACAAGACTGCCAAGCACAATCGTTGCGGCCGTTGCCGCAACCGTAATCCATACGCTGTTCAGGAAATACGTATCGATATTGCCGGCATTCCATACTTTGCTGTAGTTGCTCCAGTGCGGAGGCGACGGCAAAGCAAACGGCGATAGATTAAAAACTTCCTGGTTGTTTTTCAATGAGAAGAACAAAAGCCAGATGAGCGGGTAAACCTGGAACACCGCTACGGCGATGAGAACAATGTACAGTGCAGCGTAGCCGACCTTCATTCCTATTCTCGAACCGGATTTCGCTTCTCCGCCCAGTTTCATAGTTGTCGATGACATGAAGCGTACCTCCTGAAAAGAATTATCACCCAAATTGTCAATGTCATTGACTTATTGTGATGATTCTTACTTCGTAAGCATGATCTTAAAGAATTATCACCCAAACAGCCTTTACAAGGCTGTTTGTGATGATTCTTACCTCGTAAGCATTAGCTTAAAGAATTTATTTTACTTAGGAATACTGGATCGTGTCTTTGCTGGCTGTTGCCTTGCGGATGATCCATGTTGCTACCAGACAGATAATTAGCAGGAAGAAGCCCACCGCGCTGCCGTAACCGAAGTCGTAAGCTTTAAACGCTTTATGGTACATGTACGATGCCATCACTTCACTGGAGCCGTTCGGACCGCCGTCCGTCATGACATAGATCAGATCGAAGTACTTCAGGGAACCTACAACCGCCAGGACAACCGTTACTTTCACCACTTCCATAACAAGCGGGAATTTGATTCTCCAAGCGATTTGGAACGAATTCGCCCCATCGATCTTAGCCGCTTCTTCCAAGGAAGAAGGGATGTTCTTCAACGCCGCATAGTAGATCAGAATATAGAAGCCCGCGTACTGCCACAGAATCGGAATGAACAAAGCGAACAAAACAAGATCCGTCTCTGCAAGCCAAGCGGGAGGATTTGCAACGCCAAGGAATTCCAGCAAGCTATTCATAATGCCGTTAGTAGGATGATAGATTTTGAGCCATAGCTGAGCGATTGCCACCGAGGACAGCAGCATCGGGATTAAGTAAATTTTGCGGAACAGGTTTGCTCCTTTGATTTTTGCCGCAAGCACCATGGCTACGACGAGATAAACGATAAGACTCAACATGGAAAATACGGCTAGCAGAAGCGAATGTCCCGCACTGCTCCAGAAAGCATGATCCTTAACCAGCGTTGCGTAATTGTCGAGGCCCACCCACTTCATTGCGCCAATGCCATTCCATTCGTTCAATCCGTAGTAGCCCGTCAGAACGATTGGGATATAAACGACGGCCAGAATGAGCAGAAGGGATGGCAGAACGTATAAAGCGATGACTTTCTTGTTAGATAACACCTTATCCAATTTGGCCGACTCCTTTCTCTGTCAAAAATAAGGAGAGCCGCCTATCCGGTATTTCGAACCCGACCATCCGGATAGGCCTCCCTTTATTTTTGGATGTCTGAACTAGTTGCCTTTCGCGATGGCCGCATCTTGCTCGGATGCAAATTTCTCTGGTTTAACCGCTTTGCCGAACAGCGATTGGATCATGTTCAGATGAGTCTCAGCCGCATTAGCAGGCAATTGAACGTCCGCGAACAAGGTAATGCTGCTTGCTTTGTTCAGTTCGTTGAACAGATCGATGTACAGCTGTGGAAGCTGGATCGAGGAAGTATCGATCTTCGTAGCCGGGATAACGCCTGCGCCGGTTACGGATTGCTCGCCCCACTTCGTTACGAAGTATTGAACGAATGCTTTCGCTTCTTCTTTTACTTTGGAGTTTTCCCCAACGAATAAGCCTACGCCAGGACCGCCAACCCAGCTGTCGGCGTTGCCTTTGCCGCCCTCAACCGTCGGGAATTTAAAGAATCCGACGCTGTCGCGGAACGATTGAGGAATGTCTTCGTTGGTTGTGAAGTTCGGCAGCTCCCAAGTACCCATCAGGTACATCGCGGCATTGCCGTTCAGGAATTCGGATTTCGCTTCTTCGTTCGACAGGCCGTTAAAGCCTTTGACGAATGCGTTTGCGTCAACCAGGGATTGCACTTCGGAAGCGGCTTGCTGCAAGCCCGGATCCGTAAATTTCGCCGTGCCTTTAATGGCGTTGGCTACCGTTTCTTGACCTGCAATGCGGTCAGCCAGATACATGTACCACAGGGAACCTGTCCAGCGGTCTTTGTTGCCGAGCGCGATTGGAGCTACGCCGTTATCGGACAGCGTTTTCACAACTTGCTTAAATTGCTCATACGTTGTTGGGATTTCAAGATTGTATTTCTTGAAAATTTCTTTGTTGTAGTAGATCGGAGCGATGTTGAACTCCAGCGGAAGCGCATACGTTTTGCCGTCGATCGCGTAAGCTTCCGTTGTGCCTGCCACGAATTTGCCGTTCAGCTCGCCGCTGAGCAGATCGTCAACCGGCGTGAACAGCTTGCCGTCTACATACGGCTTCAGGAAGCCGGCCGCCCAAGTTACGCCCACATCAGGAAGCTGATTCGAAGCAGAAAGGACTTTTAATTTGTTTTTGTATTGCTCGTTATCCAGGACCTCTTGCTTGATCGTTACGTTAGGGTGTTCTTTTTGATAATCGTTGATGATTTGGTTAACGATTTTGTTCTGGCCCGCGGATACGCCTTCCGGCCACAGATGCATGAAATTGATCGTTACCTTCTTGTCGGAACCGCTTTCAGACGAGCCCCCGTTAGAAGCCGTGTTGCCGTTATTTGAGCTGCTGCCGCTGTTGTTGCCGCATGCTGCCGTTACGATGGCGAGACAGAGAATAAGTCCGAGTGTCATCCATTTCGAATTCTTGAACACGTTTACAACCCCTTTTTGACTGATGTGTTTGTGTTGCTAAACAAATTGTAACAGCGCTTTCACAGCAGCATAAGGTATCGCGAGTTGGGAAAAATACTACTTTTATTGGATCGTTTCCTCCGCGTGCGAGACGTTTTTTCGGTATTGCCCTGGACTTACACCTTCATGCGAACGGAACACTTTGACGAAATATTTGGCCGTCTGATACCCCGCTTTCTCGGCGATTTCATTGATGGATAAACGCGTATTGGTCAGTAATTCCTTGGCTCTTTGCACCCTGCGTCTTGTCAAATAATCGCTGAAGGTCAGCCCGATCTGCTCCTTGAAGAGGACGCTGAAATAGCTTGCGTTCATATGCAGATGATCGGCAATATCCCGCATCGTAACCGGCTCATGCAGATGCTCATCCAGATACTGAATCGCTTCCTTCACCGGCGCGCTGTATTGCGTCTCCTGTTCGGTTGTCTCCAGCAACTTCGTATCGACAAGACGTTCCATGCGTTCAATCCGGTTCAGCTCTTCCTCTTTGCGGAACGCAAGCTCCACGGCTTCCACCAGCTTCTTCTTGTCCAGCGGCTTGAGCAAATACTCGATAACGCCAAATTGCAAAGCCTTATGGGCATAGTCGAACTGCGGATGGCCGGAAATGACGATGACGACCGGCGGATGCTGCCTGTCCCTCAGCTTCTCCACCAGCTCCAGCCCGTTAATCTCGGGCATCCGGATATCGGTAATAACCAGATTGGCTTCATTCGCCTTCAGCCATTCCAACGCTTCCACGGCACTGGACGATGTCGTGATTTCATAGCGACCTGCCGACCACGACTCCAGCACCTTCCGCACGCCTTCCCTTGTTCTTGGCTCATCGTCTACGATCAGAATCGTCTTCATCTTGCCTCGCCCCCATGTTCAATCGGTATTTCAAAGGACATCCTTGTGCCCGTTCCCTGCTCGCTTTGAATCTGCAGGCCTTCCGTCTCTTCCCCGTAGTAAAGCCTGAGTCTTCGGTCGACGTTGGAGATGCCAACCCCATTTCCCTTTGCATCATGGACATGTCCCTGCTTCATCGCCGCATACAGCGACTGCACCTTGTCAAAGCTCATGCCCGGGCCGTTATCCGTAACGGAAATCCGGATATAACCCGGCCGTTCGGTTTTCTCTATGCCGATCACAATCGAGCCTTGTCCGATTCTCTGCTCTACCCCATGCGAGATCGCATTCTCGACAAGCGGCTGGATCAGCAGCTTCGGAATCGGAACGCCCCGGAGGCTCTCATCGCCTTCAATCGACCACTTCAGCCGGTCGATCAAGCGCATCTCCATGATTTTCAGATAACGCTCCGCATGCTCCAGCTCATCGGCTACCGTTACCCATTCGTCATCGTCCGCCCGGTTAATCACATACCGGAACAGGCCGGACATCGCTACGACGACCTGGGACAGCTCTTCTTCATCCTTGTCCTCAAGCGCCCAATATAATGCCTCCAGCGTGTTGAAAAGGAAATGCGGATTGATCTGCGCCTGCAGCGCCTTCAGCTCCGTTCGGCTCTGAATAATCTCCTTCTCGTACACCACTTCAATCAGCTCGTTCAAATAGGCGACCATCTGGTTATACGTATTGTTCAGCTCGTTAATCTCCAGCGTCGAGGACGCTACCGGAATAGGCCTCAGCGAGCCGTATTTTGCTCCTCTCATCGCCTTGATCAGATTAAGAATCGGACTCGTAATCATGGTCGACAAGATAAAGGTTAAGATCAGGAACAACAGAACCCCAACCATAACCGATACAAGTATGGCCGTGCGCAGAACCGATACTCCTTCAGCGGCATATTCGGCCGGCGTCAGGATTAACACCTTCCAGCCTGCCGCTGCCTCAAGCTGCTTCTGAATGGGAATATACAATCGGCCGTGCATGCTGATGGTCTTCCCGTCCGTCTTCTGAAGAACGTCCTGCGGAATGTCCGCCGAGAAGTTCGCCGCGATAATCTGGCCGGAGCCGTCGATCAGCCCCATTTCCTCTTTGCCGTCCGAGGAAGTATTGGTATCGATTAGCTCAAAATATTTTTTGTCAATCCGGACCAATAAATACCCGGCATTGGAAAAGGATTGGTCAATCAGTCGTACGCGGCGGATCGCCGTGATCTGATTCGGATTGTTCGGATCGATGCCGAACCATACGAGCTGACCTGCGGCACGGTCCGCCTCCCGGATCCATTCATTGGGCACCCGGTTGTATAGGCTGATATCCGTGAGCGGGAACAATACCCGGAAGTCATTCGAGTATAGCTCGATAGACTGGACACCGCTCACATACGCCTGCTGCTTCCGGATTTCATGCTGAAGCACTTGCCGTTCCTCGAAGGTTAGGTTGGTGCCGCCCGCTTCCTTGGCCATCAGGCTCTGAATCGATGCGTTGGTGGCTACCTGCATCGTGAACGTCTCCATCTGATGGAGAAGAACGTCCATCTTGCCGGTCGCCTGCACCGCTGTCTGTTGAATATGATTTTCGGCATTATTGCGCAAGAGCTCCGATACTTGTCCGTAAGTAAAAAAGCCTACCGAAGCAAGAACGAGCAGCATAACGAGCACGAATCCGAGGAAAATCTGATTCCGCAATGTGTTCATGCGATTAAACTGGAACAACCCGGACACCCCCGTCTAATATCTGTCGCCATTACTATACACAATATAAATAAAAAAAAGAAAGCCCCTTCATCGGGGCTTGGCTATTTAGCAGTCATGGCTATTCCAACTTCAGCTGGGGGCATCTTTGTTTCAGCTCGGCAAGGAAGGCTTCCCGGTCAAGCGGAGAAATATAGATCATATCATAAGCTTTGTAATGGATTTCCAATCTGTCCACCGAAGTAGCCGTACTGGCAATAATCGAGCGGACCTGCTTGATTTTGCGGATGCTGGCAAGAGGGATAACGGTTCGGATCGGCCCCATCCTGACGAGCAGGTCGGAGCCTGTCAGCTCATAGGATACGCCAAGCCATATCCATAGCATAAATACGGCGACAGGAAGACATAAGGCAAGAACAAGGATGGTCTCAAAAACGCCGGTTCCGCCAATGACAAACGGAGAGATTGCCGAGAAAGCGAGGATGCCCACCGTAACCCAGATCGTAACCGACAGCCACAAATCCCTTTTTGGAGCAAAAATCACGGCTTTACCTCCCTCCTCAAAAGCTTCTCCAAACGCTCTTTCACCGGAAGCCATTCTTCCGAAATAATGCTAAATATAACATAATCCATGCCATTATATTTCTTGCGGAGCACGCCTTCGCGCGTTGCTCCAAGCCGTTCTATCGCCCGCTGGGATCGATGATGCGAGGTTGTTGTATCGCCATCCAGCGCCGTAATATTCATCGCAGCAGTCCTCTCCATGATCAATGAAATATATCCATTTTTTACTATTATTTTCATGATCATCCTTGCTTGTCAAGACAAGAAAAACCGCAGGATAAGCATCTCGCGATGCCATAACCTGCGGTTTATATTATTTTTGAGCCCGAATACGGTCCATTGCAGAAGCGGCTCTAGGCCATCCCGCATAAAAAGCCAAGTGCGTGACCGCTTCGATCAGCTCCTCTTGGGTCAGACCATTCTCCCTGGCAAGCTGCAGATGATAAGGAAGCTGCTCCATATGCCCGCCGGATACTAGAGCAGATACGGTAATCAAGCTTCGCTCGCGCAGCGAAAGCTCCTCCCTCCGCCACAAGTCACCGAACAGAATATCCTCGGTATAACGAGCAAAAGCGGTATCTTCATAGGCAGGACCGATATGAGACGTATCGATTTTTTTATGCATCGGGTTGTACCTCCCTCTTCCGTTCAAGCATCTGGGCTATCCCGTCCCCAAACGTCCAGTCCTCGAACCCCGTGCCAACAAGCACAACAAAGATATCCTCCGCTCTCACTCCGCACGCTGGCAAAAGCTCCGCAAGCCGTGCATAAAAGCCCCTCTTCTGTTCCTCCGTCCGTCCAGACTTCAAAGTAATCTGGATATAGAGCAGCCGGTCCGTACGCGAGACATTCAGATAGGCCTGATCGTAATAGAACTCCGCTGGCTTATGGCCATGAAACACTTGAAAGTAATCATCCGCCGGCACGCGGAAATACTCGGTTAACGCCTGATGAATCGCATGGCTGATCGCCGGCAGCTCCTCCTGCTTATATTGATCTTCCCTATAGCTGACCCGGATAAAGGGCATCTGTCATCACTCCCTGAATGAGATGACTTTATTGTATATCCCTTTGTTTCATCTATATAATTGAATTAATTAAATAACTCATTCAAATTTGACGATGGAGATGCTTCATAAATGGATCTGAAGGAACTAACCGCTTTTCAGACGATATTGCAGGAAGGCAGCTTCGCGAAGGCGGCAGCCAAGCTGAATTACGCCCAGTCCACCATAACGAACCAGATTCAGCGCCTGGAAAAAGAACTGGGCTTCCAGCTGTTTGACCGGGGATGGGAAGCCGAGCTGACCCCCGCCGGACAGATCTACGCCGCGGAGGTAGAACGGCTTATTCAGCATTGGCATTATGTGTCCGATCAGGCAAAAGCGATTGTGCGGGAGGAGACCGGTACCCTTCGAATTGGCATGCTGGAGATGCTTGCCCGGCAGGTCATGCCGGAAGCGTTATGGCGGTTCCGGGAAGAAAAGCCGCAAATCGCCTGCCAATTCGTGATTGGCAACACCGACCTGGCGGCCAGCGAGCTTCGCCACAAACAGCTGGACTTTGCGATATGCGGCGAGCCCCCCGACCTGTCGGGTCTGCGCTTCGAACCTTTGTATGAGGAGAGGATTGTATTTGCGGCGGCCAAAGACCATCCTCTCCACCAACGTGACGGAGGCAGTCTTCCCTTTCAGGAGCTGCTGCCCTATCCGATGGTGGTTGGCGGGCCAACCTGCCTGTACTATCTGCACTTATCGAGGCAGCTCGCCAGATTCGACAGCATGCCGATGCTCCATTCGGTCAGCCAAATCTCTGCTATTCCGGGCTTTACGGCACGTCCGCCGTTTATCGGCGTTGTCCTTGCTTCCACCCCTCTCCCCGATGGAGTATTGCCGCTTGCCGTTGACTGGGAGGAGCACATAATTCCCGTTGGACTGCTTGAACGGCGGGATACGGTATATCCGTCGGCTGCGCGCGAGCGGCTTATCGGTATCCTCAAAGAGGTCTGGTTCAATGAGGCTTGACGAAAAAGACCGTTGACAGAACGAGCGATCCCCTATATTTTTCTTAATAAACAAATCGTAAAAAAGAGGTGTATCCGCCATGCCAGTTGAATACCGCATTGGAGCTCCCGTTACAGCCGTGCAAGTCGCCGAAGTATTCCGAAGCTCCGGCATCAAACGACCCGTTGACGACCTGGCCCGCATTCAGAAAATGATCGATAACGCCGATCTCATCCTCACGGCTTGGGATGGCGAAGAGCTTGTCGGCATTGCCCGGGCGGTTACCGACTTCTCCTATTGCTGCTATCTTTCCGATCTGGCCGTAAGCAAGACGCATCAACGTCTCGGAATCGGCACGGAGCTGGTGAACCGGCTGCGGGAACACGTAGGCGAAGAGGTTGCCCTTCTTCTGCTGTCCGCGCCCTCCGCCATGGACTATTACCCTCAGATCGGCTTTAACAAAGCCGATAACGCGTTCCTGATTAAGCGGGTAAGATAATTCCCAAATCCATACTCAAACAGTTGAATTGCGAAAATGCAGGTGAATTCCTCCTGCAACAGCAAAAATTCCGATTAAAATGCAAAAGTACAGCTCATCCGCGGCAAGATGCTCATTGGAGCATTTTTCATCGGAATGAACTGTACTTTTGCTTTTTCATTCTATTTGCAGGCCTAAACCATCCAATTCACCTGCACTTTTGCAGGTAAAAGCAAACTTCTAATCGAGCCAGCCGTTTTTCTCCGCGATTCCGATCGCGTCAATCCGGTTCTTGGCGTCAAGCTTCTGAATGGCTTCGGACAAGTAGTTACGCACGGTACCCGCGGACAGAAACAGCCGGGAGGCAATCTCGCCGGCAGGCAGACCTTCACGCGCCAGACGCAGCACCTCCCGCTCCCGCTCGGTGAGCGGATTTTCCGCTTCCCAGAACGATAGGGCAAGCTCCGGACTAATCGCCCGCTTCCCGGCATAGACGTTGCGAAGCGCCGCGGACAGCTCATCGATCGGGGAATCCTTAAGAAGGAAGCCCTTTACCCCAGCCTTCATGGCCCGCTGAAAGTATCCGGAGCGGGAGAACGTTGTCAGAATGACAACCAGGCAAGGATGCTTATCCGCACGCAAGCGTTCCGCAACTTCCAGCCCGGTCAGCTTGGGCATCTCGATATCCATCACGCAAATATCGGGCTTCAGGCTGCGAATCATTTCTAACGCCTGCTCACCGTCCTCCGCTTGTCCGACGACCTCGATATCCTCTTCCAAATCCAATAGGGCGCTGAGCGCACCGCGCAGCATTCCCTGATCCTCGGCTACAAGTACTCTCATTTATGTGGAGTCTCCCTTCTTCGATGACGAGCGTACTCTAGGCACGGTAATCGTAATAACGCTGCCGCTGCCTTTCGTGGACTTGAATTCAAATTTGCCGTCCACCAGATTTAGTCGTTCCTGCATCCCTCTAAGTCCGTTATGCGCCGGCCCTTTGTTGGCCAGATCGCAGCCAACCCCGTTATCCCGGATAGCCAAGCGGTACTGGTCAGGCGTCATGGCCCATTCAATGACACACTGACGGGCTTCGCTATGCTTCACGACATTGGTTACGGCTTCCCGCAGGCACATGCCCAGCATATTATCGATGAGTGGGCTTAAGGATGCGGAAGCGGGATCGCCTTGCACCTTAATGGTTATAAAAGCTGCTGCCAGAATCCGCTTGGCATTCGACAGTTCATCCTGCAGCGTTACCGTATTCATCCCCGTAACCAGCTCCCGAACCTGCTTCAGCGCCGCACGGGAGGTAAGCTGAACATCCCTTATTTCCTGCTTCGCCCGGTCCGGATGATGGACAATAAGCTTCTCGGCCAATTCACTCTTGAGCGTGATCATCGTAAGGGTATGGCCAAGCGTATCATGGAGCTCGCGGGAAATCCGCTGCCGCTCCTCCTGAATGGATAAACGGGCAATCTCGTCATTGGCCAGCTCGAGCTGGGTACGAAGTACTCTGGACCGTCGTCCGATAAACATGACAAAAGGAACCAGCAGTACCGCAAGCATAGCAGGCAATAAATTATAGAGCCCTTCCAGGCCGTTCGTTTCTTCATAGTGCCAGACCTCCATCCCGTACAACAGAAGCACGCCGGACATGGCAATTCCGATCTGACGAAGGTTTGGCAGCATGCCGACGAGCGATGCCGTAAAAAAGCCCATATACATGAAACTTTCATCATACCGCCAACTGAAATACCCGATTACGAGCAATTGAATAATAACCGCCCAAATACGCCAGGCTTTGCTCAAATGCCCCGCAATGTAACTTGCGATAAACAAAACAATAAGCGGGAAGCCTATCCACTGCTCATCGGACGGCCTTTCGGCGAGTGCCATGACCGGGAATAAGATATAGATGAGCCATAATAGCATAAAGAAAATGGGCGGCCCTCCTTCGGGGGACCGCTTCATTATAAATCGACGTAAATCATGCAAGTGTTTTTGCATTACACCGCTTCCTGTTTTTTCATGATATAAGACGAAATCGCAAGGAATACCACCACATAAGCTGCCAATATACCTACGCCGGTCCAGTTAATGGACACTCCGGCAACCGCATCCCAAGCCCCTTGGCCAAGACGGTAGGTAGGCGTCAGATGAGCAATAGTCTTCATCGTGCTCGACATTGTGTCCGTCGGGAACCACAGACCACCCAGAATGGACAGTCCCATATAGCATATCATGGAAAGGACCTGAACAAAATCCGCATTTTTGATCGATCCGATCAAGGTGCCAAGACCCATAAACGAGAAGCCGCCGATAAAGATAAACAATCCGCAAGTGATCCAGGTCGATGCGCTTAAGTGAACATCCTTAAACACTCCGCCAACGATAAACATGACGATGATAATGGCCAAGTTAATAACGCCTTGCGACAATACTTTGGACAGGACGTATGACCAGGACGGGAGCGGCGTGATTTTCAGCAGAGCCAGCCAGCCTTGGCTTCGTTCTCTCGACAGTCGCTGCGCATAGGAGGTCAAGCTTGCCCCTACAACCCCGTATACCGTCATCGACATCAGGTAATAGGCTTTCCAATCGACATTGCCAACTTGCACATTATCGCCAACGGTATTGGTAAAGATAAAGTAGAGCACAACCGGCATAATAAACGAGAAAATAACGAATCGACGGTTACGGACGGTACGCAGCAGCTCCGCCTTGCATTGCGCCAGCGTTGCCTTCATGCTTGTGGATTGACTCATGGTTATAGATCCCCCTTAGTTCGTGGAGTGGACAATCGCCTGGAATGCATCCTCAAGGCCGCCACTTTGAATTTCGATATCTTTCATCTCAATACGCTGTTCGATCAACGTTATAATCAAACGGTCGGTATCCCGGCTATGAAGCTTCACGCGTCTTCCGTTCCATTCCACGTCGATAACTCCAGGCAGCGCCTGCAGCTGATCGTTCGTTACGGAAGCACCAGCCGTAAAAGAAATGACCCGGCCCGTTGTTTCGGCTTTGATCTGACTTGGCGAGCCGTCCGCTACAACCTTGCCCTGATTAATAACGACGATACGATCGGCGAGGCTATCCGCTTCTTCCAGGTAATGCGTCGTCAGAACAACCGTGCGGCCTTTGTCCGCCATTGAACGGATCGTATCCCAGAACATTTGGCGGGAGGTGACATCCATGCCTACCGTAGGTTCGTCGAGGAAAATAATTTCGGGATCGCCTGCCGCTGCTAGCGCGAAGCCTAGACGGCGCTGTTGTCCGCCGGAGAGGGATGCGGCCATTTTATCCTTTTCCTTCTCCAGACCGGAGATCCGGAGCAGCTCCTGCAAGGAGAGCGGATTGCTGTAGTAATTGCGGAACAGCTCAATCGTCTCCGCTACCTTCAAGTTATCAATAACGCTGACATCCTGCAGCATCGCGCCAATCCGGTTGCGGACCTTAATGTCCTTCGGGCTTCCGCCCAGCAGCTTGATGGTTCCGGAGGTTGGCAACTTCAGTCCCAGAATCATGGAGATCGTTGTTGTTTTGCCGGCGCCGTTTGGCCCGAGCAACGCGATCACCGTCCCCTTTTCCACCTTCAGTGATAGATTGTCTACCGCTTTTTTGCCTTGGTAGATCTTCGAGACCTGATCCAATTCGATTGCATAACTCATTGTCTGCTTCACTCCCGCTATCTATGATTTGTTGTGCTGTTCACGTCTCAAGTTGTTGTCTTTCTCACATACATATCTTACCTTTTCGAGCAGCTTACTCCCACGCATGAACGTAATCTCTTTGGGATGACAAATGTCATATCACCGACATGATAAGTTACAATAGGATAAACAGGCATTTATTAAAGGAGTTTACCGACATGATTGATTCCATCTTCGAAACCCATTTGCAGGTGACGGATTTAGACCGTTCCATCAAGTTTTATAAGAAGCTGGGGCTAACCCTTGCGTTGCATAAGCCCGAGCGGAGGTCTGCCTTTTTCTATGTAGGAGAACGCAGAGACCTGCTTGCGTTAAAGGAGCTGCCGAAAGGACAAAAGCTGCAGCCGCGTCACTTCGCTTTTGGCGTTCAGCTTGATCAGCTGCTTACGGCTTCGGACTGGCTGATCGAGCGGGGAATCCACCCCCTTCCGGGCTTTGGCAAACAAGAGGCTCCTCAAGAGCCTTTCGTTCATGCGTGGATGCCGGCTGCAAGCGTCTATTTCAACGACCATGACGGCAATGAGCTCGAATTCATGGCTTGGCTGGACGAAGAGCCGCAGAATCTTAACTATGTTCCTTACTTAAGCGAGTGGAATGAAACCAAGGCAAAAAAATAAGACCTCCAGGGGTCTTATTTTTCTTACTTGTGTCTGCACAAGGCAGTTGAACAGATCCCGCTGCACGAAATGCAGGATATGGACTGTGAGTGAGGGCGTTTGGTGAATTATGCTGTACAGAATACAGCATATTAGATGGATTATGGCTGAATGGGCGGTTTAGCTGCTAATATCCTGCACTTCGAACAGGATATTTCTATGTATAGGGGTTAATTAGGCGAATATACTGCAATTCGTGCAATGACGTCATTCGCCACTACCTGCTCTACCGGTTCCCGTCCCATTCCTCGTAGAACCGTTCCACGAATTGCTCCATATAGAGGTGACGCTCTTCGGCTATACGTCTGGCAGAGTCCGTATTAACCAGGTCTTTAAGCTTCAGAAGCTTCTCGTGAAAATGATTGATCGCCGTACTCTTCCCGTTCCGGTATTCCTCGGCGGTCATTTCGCTGCGGGGCGGAATAGCCGGATCATGGATCGGCGTACCCTTCCAGCCCGCGTATACAAAAGCTCTCGCGATCGAGATAGCCCCAATGGCGTCAAGCCGATCTGCGTCCTGCACAACCTTGCCTTCCAGCGAGCGCATCGGGGGATTTTTCCCGCCGTTGTAGGACATGTTCGAGATAATATCCATCACGTGAGCGCGATGTTCTTCCTCCGACAGATTGGCTTCCAGCCAAGCCTGAACCTTGTGCAGGCCCGCTTCCTTCGAAGGATTCAGCTTCTCGTCCGCCACATCATGCAGCAGCGCCGCAATCGTGCAGACGAACAGATCCGCTCCTTCCTCGCGGGCGATCCGCTTCGCCATCTGTACGACCCGGTGAATATGCCACCAGTCGTGGCCGCTTGCATCATTCTCCAATACGGATCGGCTGAACTCTTCCGCCTCGCGGATTATCTTATCTTTATCTTCATGCGTAATTGTCATGGTTGCTGCACCTCATTTTTATTGGCCGTATTCATGCGTTTGTATCTTCTCCTTGTTTTTACGAGAGGCTAGAGCTGCATTTCTATCGTAGGCAACCCTGCATAGCTTAACGAATAGAATCCCTATTACGATAAAAAGAACGGTAACCCAAAACGTAAACGCGCCCGTATGTCTTGTAGCCGTATACCACAGCGGCGTCGAGCCCGGATTCCATGCATCGCTGGTAAATCGGTCGTATCCGCCATCAATAAACATCATCGCCCAGATCAGATAAATCTTCGCCATGGCGTAACCGGCAATACAACCAACAACCCCGCCTAGATAATAATAAGGATTAACCTTCTCCAACGCTCCGCCAATCAGACCGTCATTCATCTCCCCTGCAACTCCCTCCTTAAAGGTTCGTGTTCCATTTGTCATTTTCTACCGATAATGTTAATCGAGAACCATCTCCAGCCGCAAGCTAAGCTTTCAAAAATAAAACTCCGCCTCGAAGGACGGAGTTGATCTTCTATAAGTTACAGCACCTTCTCATAACAGAGGCTAGATTCGCAATCGGTATATTCGCCGAAGCGGTCGATCTCGTAATAGCCTTTGCTGTTGTAAAAACGAAGGGCCTCCGGCTGCGGCGCTCCCGCTTCCAACCGCATGATGCGTCGGTTCATCGCAATCGCCTTATCCTCCAGAGCTGATAAGACGGCGCCTGCAATCCCCTGCCTACGGTAGCTGGGATCTACATAGAAGCGCTTCAGTTCAACGGTTGCCTCATCCAGCGGGCGAATAGCGCCGCAGCCGACCGGAGTTCCGTGGATATACGCGACCATAAAGATCATATCCTTCACTTTCGGATCCGAAAAATCCACCGTAAACACTTCGTCCTGATTGGAATAGCGCTCTGCCAAATCCTCGTCCAGCTTCCGGATTAATTCATGCAAATCTTTGTTGTCATGGGCAACCTGGACAATCTCTCTATCCATTGACAGCTCCTCTTTCCCGGCATCCCAGCCTGTACGTTATATTTTCTAACATTATAGCTTGCTAGACTTGGAGGAACAACTAAAAACAAGGGTCCCCTCAAGAGACCCCTGTACAATACCATGCTTATTTTTTGCCGTTCAAATTCAGCGTTGGCGTCTGGTCGAAGAAGTTCCATGGCTTCAGCATCGTATACACCCATTCCGTCGGCATAATCGGCCATTCCTCGGCGCGCGCCACATGAGTGGTGCCCGTCGTCATCCAGACCACGTTGTCCGTATTGACGATGGATTCATTATCCGAGGTGAATAACCCAAGACCTGTATCCGTCTTCGCGCGGTTCGGGTATTTGCCCTCGGGATATCGCTCGTTCTCGTAATATCGCGTAACCCAAAGCTGCTTATCCATAAAGTTAACGCGGTTGAACAGCCATTCGTCCTCGCTGAAGTTCGCTCCTTTGGCAATCGGATGAGTGCCTCCGGCATACGGGATAATCTGATAGGAGACCGGATTGCCTACCTTGTTCTCTTTATTCGTGTTTGTGATCAGGCGGATTGTCGAAGCATCGAACTTCTGAGCCGCCTCCTGCTCCGTCCCCACAATACGCGTCTCGGTCTGCATCGTGCTCTTGCGCGGGCCGCCTGCCGTATTATCCGCCACGACGGGATTAATCTCCATCAGGAAGTTTTGCTCGCCGTCCACGTCCATATCGAGACGGAAATTATAAATATGCTGATGTGTCGTACCCACGATGTTATGGTCAATCAGCGTGCCGTATTTCGTATCATCGGCAGCGGTCTCGTCATGCATCGTGCTGGATTCTACGCCCTTTACGGCTTCAATGCCGGTAGCACCGGCGTTAATGCCGATCGTGCCGTTTTGCGCGAATACCCAGTCGAAAATATAATCGTAATTGCCAACCGTACTGATCCAGCGGACAACAAGCTCGCGTCTTTCGGCGCTGACATTATCCTGTCCCATCTCCTGATGCTTGTATTCCGGGCCTGCGTATCGCTCGAAGATCGCCATCGCGCTTGGAATGTTCATCGCCGCGCCCGTGTAATCGGCGATCGTCGCATCGAGCAACACAGCGTTGTCTGGCACATCCTTGCCCCGGGCAAGCGAGGAGGTCAAGGTCCCCATGCCATATTCGCCCGAATCGAGGTAAGCCTTGAAGTACCAGCCTACATCCGGATCCCCGTAAGGAACAATCATGCCGCCAAGCGAGCCCTCGTACATGATTTTGCGCTTTTTGCCCTGATCGTTATAAGTGACCGTCGACAGAATCGGACCTACGCGGGAGTCCAGGCGAAGGTGGAAGTCCCAATTTTGCCAATGAATCGTATTGCCGGTAATCGTGTAGTTCTTGCCTTCCGGTTCCGTAATTTCAAGGGGCTTAGAAGGCGTTGCGGCAGTCATATTGCTGCCATCGTACGGGGTTGCCTTCATTGGGATCGGCACGACGCCGGCATCTTCAATCTTAATAACCTTTTTCTGCTCGAGATCGACCACCGCGACCAGATTCTCGATCGGATGCGCCCAGTAATTGCCATCCCCCGTGTTCAGATAAGCGACTACCTTAAGCAGCCTCTTGTCCTGCTGCAGCTCGTCCTTGCCGTCGAAATAACCAACCGTCAGCGGCGTCGAGACGACTTGCTTCACATCGGTAATGCCGCGTTTCTTCAGAGCAGCCGCATATTCCGCGCTTTCTTCAATAGCGGTCTGCACCGTACCGAAATCATCAAGCAGCACCATTCCATGCGCGCCTTCAATCGGCTGCCATGCGGTCACTTTTTTGGCTGCCAGATCAACCGTCCCCTCAATAACATGCTTGCCGTCCAGAATTACGACCGCAGCCGAGCGGTGAGCCGATACGGCCGTGCCGTCAAGCGCAAACTTCCACACCTGCTCCTTTGGCGGAGCCTTCAGCGTAATTTCGGTAAAGCGGTAGTTGTCCCCGAGCTTCCCTTCCGCCTTCAAAATATTAACCGTCTCCGCAATCTCGGCGGAAGTAAGCGGGTTTAGCGGATTAGTCTTTTTCTCTACCTGGAACGTCTGGTCCAGACCAGATTGGAATACTTCACCGATAAAATGATGGGATACGTACGCCAGGCTTTTTTTCATAATGACCGGGGCTTCCATCTCCAGGCGTTGGCCGTTCACCAAGGCGACATTGGAATTTGGCTTTACCTTGACCAGCGTGCTGTTCTTGGTAATTGTAATGGTGCCCGCGAAGCTGTCCCATTTCACCTCAGCCCCAAACTCCTCCAAGGTTGTGCGAAGCGGAACAAAATCCTCCGAGCCTCCATGCGCTTCAGCTGTTGGTGCAGATAGCGGAGCGACTACCCCGCTGCCAAGCGCAACGGTTAAAGCCGTGCCTAATACCGCCGATTTTTTAGCAAGCGAACCCTTTAATTTCTTCATCTTTGTTTGCCTCCCCATTCTCTTGCGCCTCTTCTTGACGTTAATTTACCTGACATTATGGAGTGGGGGATTGTAAAAAACGGAACTAATCCGAAAATTATGTTAGAAAACATAACTTAAACACATTGACGAAAGAACAATGCCTTTGTTATTGTTGTACGCATATTAAGGTTGCGGGAGGAACGGACACAGATGATGGAGGAACTTATTAGCGGCATCCAATACGGCTTTGAATGGGAAACAACGAGCTATATAGAACGGAAAATTTATTATAGCGGGCAGCCCGTCATCTATTATCAGTTCAAGACGGATGCGTCCGGGCGGATGATCCATGTCGTGCCGGACGGCTGTGTCGACCTCCTCTTCTGCTGCCATCCCGGAAAGCCTTCCGCCAGGGTTTGCGGCACCGTGCTGCAGGGAAAAGAGCTTTATTTCGAATCTGATACTACCTATTTCGGGGTTCGTCTGTCCGCGAGGCTAAGTCTTCTGCTGCCTAATCTGCCGTTGAAGGAAGTCATTGAAATCCAGGTCCCATTCGAGGATTCTTTATCTAAATACAAAGATACGGGAGCTATTATTGCGGAGCTTGAAGGTTTTTCCGAGCGGATAACAAGCTTTGAAAAGCTTTGCATGCCCATTCTGTCCGGCGATGTCCGTTCCATCCGGATGATTGATTACTGCCTGACCTCCATGCAGCGATCAAACGGCAGCGTTACGATCCGCGAGCTGGCAGAGGATACCGGCTACTCCGAGCGTTATATCCGCTCAAAGTTCGAGCAGTCCCTCGGCATCTCCCCCAAGCTGTACAATCGGATTATCCGTTTCCAGCGTTCGCTCGGCGGCATTGTAAGAGGAGCATCCTCCTTGACGGATGTAGCGATGGAAGGCGGTTATTTCGATCAATCCCATTTTATGAAGGAATTCAAATCTTTCAGTCAGCTCACCCCTATTCAGCTACGGAAACACCTTAAACCTTCCTCATCCTTCCTCTAGTAAATTCGACACAAATCTACAAATGTTCATCCCAATTCCAAAATAATCCGATATAATGTTCATAGTGTTATACTTCTCTTAAGAGAGGAGACCGTCTATGAATACGGATATTCTCACACGCAATAACGTAAAAGTGCTTGGCCGCGGAAAACAGGCTATCGTATTCGCCCACGGTTTTGGCTGCGACCAGAATATGTGGCGGCATATGGTCCCCCTTTTCGAAAAGGACTATCGGATCGTTCTATTCGACTACGTCGGCTCCGGAGCATCCCAAATCAACGATTACAGCCCAGACAAATACAACAGCTTAAACGGCTATGCCGAAGATGTGCTTGATGTGATGGATACGCTTCGTTTGGAGGATGCCATATTCGTTGGCCACTCCGTTAGCGGTATGATTGGCATGCTTGCTTCCATTCGGGAAAAGAAATATTTTCGGCGGATTGTTATGCTTGGCGCATCTCCGAGGTACGTCAACGATCTCCCAAGCTATTATGGGGGCTTTGACCGCAACGAAATTGACGAGCTGCTGCAGATGATGCAGATGAATTTTATCGGCTGGGCAAGCTACCTCGCCCCTATCGTTATGCAGAATCAGGATCGCCAGGAGCTGTCAACCGAGCTTGAGCAAAGCTTCTGCTCCAGAGATCCGCATATCGCGAGGCAGTTCGCGGAAGTGACCTTCTTGTCCGATTGCCGGACGGAGCTGGCCTTCGCTTCAATCCCTACGCTTATTTTGCAATGCGCGGATGACAGCATCTCGCCCCCAGAGGTCGGAGAGTACATGCATACGAAGCTGAAGAACAGCACGTTAAGGCATATGAAGGCAACCGGACATTACCCGCATCTCAGTCATCCGGAAGAGACAACGCAGAATATTAAGGATTATTTGGCGATTTCTTAATAGAAAGGCAGTATTTGAATGGATACCCTGTTAAATGAAGCACCTTGCGGTTATTTCTCTATTACCGACAAGGGACTAATTCAATCGGTCAATCAGACACTGTTAACGATGCTGGGTTATGACCGCGAGGAATTGCTGGAAAGGCATATCGAATCCACGATGTCGGTGGCGAATAAAATGTTTTTCCATACGTACTTCTATCCCTACATCCAGCTTTACGGTCAGGTGAATGAAATGTACCTCTCGCTCCGGACGAAGGAAGGCAAGGATCTTCCCGTTCTTTTGAACGGCATCAGGCGGAACCGGGACGGCAAAGCCATGATCGATTGCGTAGCATTGGAGATGCGGAAACGGATTGAGCATGAAAAGGATATTATGAAGACCAAGCAGCAGCTAGAGGTCTTGTATCAGCAGACGAATGAAGCCAATCATAGGCTGGAGCTGCTGCATGCCCAATACGAGAACAAGCAGCAGGAGTTAATGGAGCTCAATGAGCGGCTCGAGGCCTTGGCTTCGACTGACCCGTTAACCGGACTAAAGAACCGGCGGTATTTCCAAGAGCAGCTGCAAAAGTATACGGACCTGTCCGAGCAGACGGAGGCTGTACTCTCGCTTTGTATCGTTGATATCGACCGCTTCAAAAGCATCAACGATACATACGGCCACCCTGTCGGCGACCTTGTCCTGACCAGACTGGCCCAGCTGCTGCAGGAGCAGTCGCCGGATGAGGCGGTTGTCGCCCGGTTCGGCGGAGAAGAGTTTGTCATTCTGCTGCCTGGACTGGATCAGGAGCAGGCACTCGCTGCCGCGGAGCGGTACCGTGCGGCTACGGAGACAACTCCGCTTGGCGATCTTAGGATCACCATCAGTATCGGTGCAGCAACCTTTGCTGCCTCGGAAACCGAACTTTCCCTGCTCCAGCAGGCCGACCAAGCGCTCTATCTCTCCAAAAACAACGGGCGTAACCGGGTTACGCATTACCGTGGTTCATAATAAAGGCAGTCCGTACCGGTGGTACGGACTGCCTTTATTCGATTCCTATTCGCTAGCCCTTGTGTGGGCCAGCTTAGTGATGTGCGGCATCATTAAGGCGGTTAACCAGCGGCTTTTTCACAGCCTTAACGATGCGCCGTATCGTTAAGAAAAACCTGGTCATCAACGATGGCCAGGTTTTTCATTAACCCCATTACTTTTAAACAATAAACCATAAAAGAACACAACCGCAAAGAGCAACGCAGCGGAAATAAGGAGGATATAAGCTACCCGGTACTTAACAAATTCACCGCGAAAGACAATAAGCTCCACGCACGCAATCATACTTAGACCAACATTCTCGCGATTGTACTTCGTTAGTTTATAGCGGAATATCCGATAGATAAGCAAAATAAAGATAAAGCCCAGAATAACACTTCCGAAATAGATCACGCCAACAGCCTCCCTTCCCTATAGATACGCAACTTCCAGTTATGCCCAAATAATACCATGCTGCAAAAACTTAATCTACCAGCCGCCATCTTCCACTTTACATTAAGAAATTTACGAGTAAGATTGTTAAGACAGTCAAATCTTATGCTCGAAAGGAACCGTCGTCATGTCTTCCACTCATACGCTACAATCACCGGCAGCACCGGCGGACAAAGCTTCGCTTTCTAAGGGGCTGCTGCTTCTGATGGCTTTTACCGCCGGTATGACCGTTGCGAATTTGTATTACAACCAGCCGCTCTTGGCGGATATCGGCCGTTCCTTTGGTGTTGCCCCCGATGAGGTTGGTTTTGTCTCCACCTGCACCCAGATCGGCTACGCCTTGGGCATGTTCCTGTTTGTGCCGCTTGGCGACATCAAAGAACGCAAAGGACTTATTACCGTCCTGCTCTCGCTGGTCAGTCTTTCCCTGATTGGCGTAGCCACCGCGCAAAATCTCGCATGGATGTTTATCGCAAGCTTTGCCGTTGGCCTGACAACCGTTGTGCCGCAAATCCTTATCCCGCTTGCTGCAACACTGGCAGCACCCGGCGAGCAAGGCAAAGCCGTCGGCACCGTAACAAGCGGTCTGCTGCTGGGCATCCTGCTCACCCGGACCGTGTCCGGCTTGATCGGCGGAACCTGGGGCTGGCGTTTCATGTACGCCGTAGCTGCCGCTGCCATGCTGGCTCTGCTGCTTCTGCTCCGTATCAAGCTTCCCGTCGCCCGCGCAACCGCCGAGCTGCGCTATAGCGAGCTGCTGCTCTCCATGGGCAGACTCGTGAAAAAGTACTCCACGCTGCGGGAGTCCGCTTTGATTGGCGCCGCCAACTTTGCCGCCTTCAGTATTTTCTGGACGGCGTTATCCTTCTACCTCGAAGGCGAGCCTTATCATTACAGCAGTCAGATCGCCGGCCTGTTTGGCCTTATCGGAGCGGCAGGAGCATTAGGTGCTCCCTTCGTCGGCAGACTCGCCGACCGTATCCCGACCAAGTGGATGATTGGCGCTTTAATCGCGCTTAATATCATCGCGTACCTGTTCTTTGGGCTGCTCGGCGGCATGTTATGGGCCCTTATTGCGGGCGTTATTTTGCTCGATCTGGGTGTACAAGGCACTCAGGTTGCCAACCAGACCCGCATCTATGCCCTCGAGCCACCGGCGCGCAGCCGTCTGAATACGGTACAGATGGTGACCACCTTCCTTGGCGGAGCGATTGGGTCGTCTGTAGGCAGCTTCGCCTGGCATGAATGGGGCTGGAGCGGCGTCTCATTTGCGGGCGGAATGGTAGGACTGCTCAGCTTTTCCGTATGGCTGATCCACCGTTTAAGAAAATAACGCACACAAGAAAAAACGCTGTAAAGCTGGTCTACCGCCAGCTTTACAGCGTTTTTCCCTTTAAGCGCTACATCCGCTGGGCTGCTCTTTTCCCTGCCCGTTTATAGCTAGCGGCAACCGGACTGGAGCAGATACGTCCCGCATATTGATCAAAAACCTCCGCAAGCACATCATGCTGGAATTGCAGCTTTGCGCGTTTATAACCTTCACGAACGAGTTTTTCGCGCAGCGGCGTATCGCTCGCCAGCTTTACAACAGCATCCGTAATAGCCATAACGGACTCCGGCTCCACAAGGAGCCCCGTCTCTCCGTCAAGCACCGCTTCCGAAGCTCCGCCGGAGCGTCCGGCAATAACCGGTACGCAGGCGGAAGCCGCCTCCAGATAGACGATGCCGAATCCTTCGGCGTCACCCTTCTCGAGCTGCCGGCTTACCATAATGAATTGATTGGCCAGATTGTAATAATCGTTCAGCCGTTCCGTGCCGCTCACTCCGCCTACGAACCGGACCTTGCCTACCACGCCAACCGTTCCGGCCAGCTGCTCCAGTCTATCCCGCTCCGGCCCGTCTCCTACGATGACATAGACGGCGCCCGGAATATGGCGCAGAATCGCAGGCATTGCTTCGATTACCTTGTCATGGCCTTTGCGGGTAACAAGCCGCCCTACCGACAGCAGCACATACTTCCCTTCCAACCCATGCTCCCGCCTTAACTCCTCGTCAACCGCCTTTGGCCCGAACAAGCTTTCAACGCCGGGATGAACAATCCCGATTCTGCCGGGCTCCACCCCGTACTCTTCGACCAGGCGGCGGGTGAATTCGCTGTTGACCAGCACGCCGTCCGCCTTGCGCAGAATCAGCTTCACAATATGATTAAGACCGAAATAACGACGGAACATCAGCATATCCATGCCATGGGCCGAGATAATATAACGACGTCCGCCAAACACGCGGAATAACAAACCGATAAAGCCGATTAACACATACCCGTACACCGTGACATCCGGTTCTTCGCTGCGCAGCGTTTTTTTGACCTGCCGGAACAGCCGTCCCCAGCTGAACACATCGGCACGCTCCCCCCGCATAAACGCCCCTCTTATGGTCCGGTAAGGCTGACCCTCGTCAAACGAAGCATAGTCCGGATATACCGGTGCTATTACGGTCATCTGATGCTTTGTATGTCTGGACAGATTGTAATAGTAGTTTTGCATACCTCCGACACCCGGCGGAAAAACCCCCGCGACGAGCACGATCTTCCTACGTTTCATATACCTTCTCCCTTCGCGTCAGATAGCATACAGCCCGAATAACCGCCCAGAACAGCACCTCCGCCATAATATTCCACAGCCGGGCAATAACCGAAATTTGAAGCGCCGTCTCCGTCCCAAGCTTCATGGACAGGAAATAGACCAGGAAGCCCTCCCTTACGCCAAGCCCGCCGGGCAGCGGACTTACAAGCCCAAGGAGCCAGGAAGTCGCAAACGTTCCCGCAGCGTAAAACAAACCTACCTTCCCTCTATCAAAGCTGTTGGTTAATAGCCAAAAAGCGATACCCATGACAAAGTGGCTGGCCAGAAAGCATGCCAAATAAACAAAAAACTGATTCCGAGTCAGGCTGACCTCCGAGCCGGCCATCTGCGCGCCGCCAAACGACTTGGACATTTTTCCGATCATCTTCTGCAGGAATTTCCACTTCGAAGCTTTGACGAACAAGCTTTTGACCGCTACCGTGAGCGGGCTGTAGAACAAATAAATAAGCGCAAACACGAAAACCAGCAAAAGCCCCACCCAGACCGGGACAATATGCAGGCTGACAATCAGCATCATGGCGTAGACCAGTGCCGCTGCAACGAGCAGAATATTCTCGTATACAATAGCGGCGAATTGGGCATCCAGCGGAACTCCCGCTTTGGTCGCCATCACAATCCGTCCGGCAACGTTCCAGAAGCCTCCGGGAATGTACTTGCCGAACTGGGTTTCAATAAAAATACGGAGACCGCCTAGCATCGGAAGTCCCGTACTGCCGCTTAAGCGTCCGGTATCGGATAAGGAGGCATTGACGATTAACACCCAGATACCGGCTTGAAGCATCAGAAAGATCGAGAATAAGAGCAAGGACAAGTAAAACCGGTCGTTCGCATGTACCAGGAAGGAAGTAAGATCCTCCAGCTTAAGCGGAATGTTGCGAACGATAAATACGACGATGATGGCCAAGACAGCGACCTTGAGCACCGTTGGCGCCAGCTTGCGGTACATCGGCAACCATCAACACCTCCTGACTATAGTTAAGCCATCTTTCCATTATAGGAATGTTCTGTTATCCGTGATTTATCTAGAATGCCGAATTTGGTAAAATCCCATACCTTTTCCATTTAAAAATGGATAAACAAAAAGCCGGCTGCCGAAGCAGTCAGCCTTGAATAGCTGCCTTTTCCGCCGTCGTTAACCCAGTTCCCTAAGCTGCTTCTTGAACCCCTGATTATCGCTGGAGTAGCCCAGCGCGCGGTAGAACTGATGAGCCTTCTCCCGGTAACCGCTGGATACAAAAATAATGTAGCTGCACACGCGCTCTTCTGCGAACTGCTCGAGTCGCTTCATTAGCATCTTTCCAACGCCTTGTCCTCTATAATCAGGATTCACCACAACATTCTCCACAACCAGGAACGGATGGCAGCTCCCGACGAGATCATAACACTCAATACCCATTGCGGTGCCAATCACCTTATCGCCCTCACAAGCGACTGCCAGAAAATAATGCGGAGCCTCCGTCACTATTGCCAGCTGTCTGCCCATCGCTTCCATATTAGAAGGAACCTCCATCAGCATCTCGAATAGCTTGGCCAAATCCTGAAGATCCCGCAGTCCCGCTTCCCGTATTTCAATCGTTGTCATATCGAGCATCCTCCAGTCTTTCTTTACCGTAGATTATTGTATCATTCCGGTGGACCATGGCCAAAAGCCGAATAACAAAAAACCGCCGCCTTGAAGGCCAGCGGTCATTGCTATCTTAGGAGTTAATCGGCTGCACGCCAGTTGATCATTCTCGAAATGAAGGCAAACGATACAATAATGAAACCAATCAGGACGAACATATCCACGGTCACTTGATGCGTCCAGCCTTTGGTGAGCATCTCCCGGAGCGCGGAGGCAGAATAGGTGGTCGGAAAAATAACCCCGATATATCTCAGAACCGGCGGCAGCTGACTGGCTTCCATCATAACCGGCGACAGGAATCCGACAAACATCATCAGCCCCTGCACAAGCATATTCGTCATCTGGTGGTCCGGGGACCAGAACCCGATTCCAGCCCCAATGCCGACCATGCTTAATACGGCCAGCAGGAAGATCGGAATAAGTCCCCACTCGTAATGCAGCCTGATCCCGTAAGCAAACTGCCCGATAAACGCCATGATGATAACCGAAGGCATTGCCGTCATCAGTCCGCGCACCAGCTGAGTGACGACAAAGACTGCTTTTGAGATTGGAAGAGAGGAGTAGAAGGTAAAGTACCCCGCATGCTTTTGCCAGGAAATTTCCTGCCCCAGCGCGTTAAAGCCCATCATAATAATGGCAAATACGATATTGCCAACGATGACATTTACCATGATCTGTCCGGAGGATATCCCGTACATAAACTTCATGAACAACAGCGTGGTAAGCGGAAAGATCGTCGCCATAATAAAGATCCATATCCATTGCTCCCGCACGATGGCAACTTGGATTCGCAACAGGATATACAGCTCGGTCCACATTCGTCCTTTGACAAAAGCAAGCGCATTAGCCAATGAAGCTCCCCACCTTTTCCTCATTGATAACATACCCCGCAGCCTTCTCCTTCTGACTGTCAATGTAGAGATAGACGTCCTCCAGATTGGGAGGAAGCATCGCGTATTCATCAATAGGCAGATCGTTCGCATGAACCATCCAGTCCAGCATCGTACCGGCCCGATTCTTATCGATCAGAAGCCTCAGCCGGTTCTCGCCAGTCTGCTGGATATCTCCCCATTCCTCCAGCTGCTTCATCAGATTCCCCGCTTCGCCTTCCGCTGCCGTCAGCTCAAGCTTCAGCCTTCCGTCCACCCTTTGTTTCAGGTGAGGAACGCTATCGATCTCCAGAAGTCTTCCGTAGTTGATAAAAGCAACCCGGTCCACCACCCGCTCCGCTTCCAGCACGTTATGGGTGACGAGAAGAATGGTAGCCCCTTGGCGATTCCGCTCCACGATAATATCCCACACCAGCCGCCGGTTCAGAGGATCAAGCTCGTTCGTCGGCTCATCCAGCACAAGCACGCGGGAATCGCCAATAATGGTTGTTCCGATTCCGACCATCCGCTTCTGTCCGCCGGACAGCTTCTTAAGCGGCTTGCTCGCAAACTCCGCCATGCCGAACCGCTCCAGCAGCTCCATGGTCTGCTTCTCGGCCTCCTTTTTGGGCAAGCCGCGAAGAACGCCGGTGAAGAGAAGCGCCTCTCTGGCCGTCAGCGCGCCAAGGGCATGCGGCTCTTGCGCATAATAGCCAAACTCCGACGCCACCTTCTTAGCTTGCTTAAGCACATTGACCCCTGCGTACCGGACTTCGCCGGAGGTTGGAGCAAGCAGTCCGACGATCTGCTTGATTAACGTGCTCTTGCCCGCGCCGTTAGGCCCAAGCAGTCCAAGAATCTCACCTTCCCGGATGGAAAAGCTGATGTCGATGTTAGCTTGCTTTTTCCCCTTCTTATATACCTTGTTGATCTGGTCAATCTCGATTAGATCCATCGGCAATCCACCTCTTGTTTCCAAGGTTATTGGTTTATTACGGGTGCAAACAGCTGCAATCCAACCCGGCGCATCCCATCCCATACCGGTGATGAAGGATCATCGGTGTTGACCAGTCCTACGCCTTGAATAAAGCAAAAGTACCCCCACGCGACTTCATGCGCATCATAAGACTGAAGCTGGCCCGCCGATTGGCCTTCGGCGATAACCGTGGTCAGCCCCACCGTATAATCATTGGCGAACCGGTACATCGCTTCCGCTTCCTCCGGAAACCGTTGATGCTGACCCAGCACATATTGCACCAACCGCAGGAAAGAAGAGTTGCTGGCGGCAATTTGAATATGCGCGTCAATCATGGACTTGATCCTGTCCAGCGGCGTTCCTTCCCCGTGCACGAAGGCAAGGAAGGGCTCACGGAACCGCTCGAGCGGCTCCAGCACGGCACAACGGAACAGCTCCTCCTTGCTATCGAAGTAGAGCAGAATCGTTGCCGCGCTCATCCCCAAGCTTTTAGCTAGCAAAGCAAATGTGGTACCGGAAAAGCCATTTTCGGGAAAAACGGTGACGGCTGTCTGTAAGATAAGCTCCCTTCTCTCTTGTCTGGCCTGCTCATTGACAGTCCTTGCCATGTACGAAAGACCTCTTTCCAATTAAATATATGAACGTTTATTTATATAATAAGCGAAGTTCCTTAAATTGTAAATACATCCATTTAAGAATTCGTAAAATTGTTACTCTCCTTTGTCTTTGCCTTCTTGGATTCTAGAAAAAAATGTTCCCCGATGCCCTCGTTTACTAGATATGTAAATAAAAAAAATATTATTTTTTTAATCTATTATTCTTTAACGCACTATCTGTTTTCCTATTATTCAAAGCTTCAGCAGTTAATAATTTCCGCCTAAAACAAGTTATTCTCGCTTAACTCTCCTTTAATAGCCTTATTCCAAATTAAGGAACGTAATCTCTTGTCGAAAAAATGGATATTACTAGAAAAATTCAAGTTGACGCTGTCGCCTGCTGTCATTTATAGTTATTTAGTACTAGTTTGGTGTCTAATTTAACAGGGACTTTTTTCCTAAAATTTGACACAACGAAAACAACTCTATTAACAGAAAGGAAGTGAGTCTATGTTGTCTCGATCATCGGCCTTTACAAGAATCGCTCTATTGCTTCTTGTATTAGGAGTCATGCTCGCAGTCACGCATCCAACTGCCACCAAAGCAGCAGTAAATGTGGTTGACATCAAGAGTAATGCGATGAATTTGGGTACACCTACCCTGGTTTCCGGCACTGCCGGACAAGTAGGGGCCGTCTACAAGTATACGAACGTCATTACAAGAGACGGTGTTACGATTGATGCCAAAGTAACGATTAAAGGGGCTAGCGGGGCATCCCTTGCAGGTAATGTATTGGATAATCCGGGAACCGGCTTTGATGAGCGGTTTAACCCATGGGTCACAACCAGTCCCGGAAGCGGCTCATTGACCCTTCACTTTGATTTCATTGATCAGGCAACCGGCAATCCGGTTCAAATCAAGAACTTCTTTGTAACGGTCATAGACATTGACGGCAGTAGTTCCACCTCTAAGGAATTTGTCCAATTGTCCGGCTTCGCAAGCTATTCTGTGAATAAAAATACACAGCTTGTCATAAGCTCGGTAACCGCCGGCAGAACGCAATTTGCAGGAAGAGGGTCCTCCCTTAATGGTACATCTTTTGAAGATACCGCTTCCGTAATCATCAATTACACCGCACCAATAAACGGGCTGGATCTTGTCGTTGGCAACACGAGCAATTTAAGCTCCCGTCAATTCTCGGTCAACTTCGGTGCTCCTGGCGGTACATTCAGCGATCCGAAGCAGGTAGACAACAGCGCTTCCCCAACTATCAACGTTTCCATTGACGACGGTGGAGACGGCAAACTGACCGCAGGACAAGATAATCTTAAACTGGTTAATATCTCCGGATCCACAAATGCGGGCGCTGGACAGCCTGTCACCCTTACGGTGAAGGATTCCTCGGGCACGGAACGAAATTATGCGGCAACCGTTGGGCCCGACGGGAAATATGCCGCTCAGCTTGACTTCTCCGCTCTGAAATACGGAACCGTAACCGTATCGGCGGACACGGTCAGCTCCGACGGCAATCCGGCCAAGACGGCAACGGATACAACGGATAAAGTGAATACGGCCCCAGTTGCCGCAGACGCTTCTTTCTCGGGAGACGAAGATACGATCTTTAACAAATCCCTGAGCGATAAAGGCAGCGATATCGACGGTGACTCTATCATCTATTCGCTTGTCACTGCTCCTACTCACGGCACTTTGGTTCTAAATGCAAACGGCTCGTTTACATACACGCCAAGCGCGAATTTCAACGGCTCGGACAGCTTCGCTTACAAGGTAAACGATAGCTCGCTGACCTCGAATACTGCGACGGTAACTCTTACCGTTAACCCGGTGAATGATGCTCCAATCGCTCATGATTCCAGTACAAGCACCGTGGAAAATACGCCGGTTGACGGCAATGTGAATGGTTCAGATATAGATGGAGATCTATTGCTGTACCTAGAACAAGACTTGCCGCAGCACGGTACTTTAGCTCTGGACGCGATAACGGGTTCATACACCTACACACCTGACAATGGGTTCGTTGGAACGGACAGCTTTACGTTTACTGCCAACGACGGCGACTTGGGCTCGAACACGGCAACTGTCACCATCACCGTTACAGCGGCGCCTAACGCTGCTCCGGTAGCGCAGGATGGCAGTAAGACTACAAATGAAGACATTCCGGTTACCGATGCAGTATCTGCAACGGACGGAGACAATGACACTCTAACCTATACGCTTGTTACAGCACCGGTTAACGGTACGGTCGTACTGAATGCGGACGGTACTTACACGTATAATCCAAATGCAAATTACAACGGCACAGACAGCTTTACCTATAAAGCGAATGACGGCAAAGCCGACTCCAACGTCGCAACCGTTACTCTGACGATTAATGCAGTTAACGATGCACCTACCGCGAACAATTCGAGCAAAACAACGGATGAGAACCAGTCGGTAAGCGGAGTTGTTACTGGACAGGATATCGATAGCAGCTCGCTATCTTATGAGCTGTATACTGCGCCTGTTAACGGTACGATCGTCTTAAACAGCGATGGCACCTACACGTATACGCCAAACCATAATTACTCCGGCTCGGACAGCTTCACCTTTAAAGCTTACGATGGTCAGCTTTACTCCTCGCCTGCTACCGTAAGTATCACGATTAATGAAGTCAATGAGGCTCCTGTTGCTCAAAACGATACTCTGCAAACCGAGGAAGATAAACCTCTTAACGGCAGCGTTCATGCAACAGACGGCGACGGCGATACGCTTCACTATTCGGTAGTCAATCAGCCTGCTCATGGCGATTTGACTCTGAACTCGGACGGAACGTTCACCTATACGCCAGATCCTAATTACAACGGACCGGACAGCTTTACGTTTAAGGCGAATGACGGCTTGGAAGATTCGAATACGGCATCCGTGAACATCACGGTAACATCGGTCAACGATGCGCCTACGGCCGACGCTTCCAGCAAGACAACGCCTGAGGATACCGCATTAAACGGCAGCGTATCCGGCCAAGATGTAGAAAACAGCACGTTGACCTATACGGTTGTTACGGAACCTGCGCATGGCGATCTTGTGCTTACTCCGAACGGCACTTATACCTATACACCAGATAAGGACTATAACGGTCCCGACAGCTTTACGTTTAAAGCCAATGACGGAGAACTCGACTCTGCACCGGCAACCGTTACAATCACGGTTACACCGGTCAACGATGCTCCTTCCGCGGTTAACAGCGGCGTTACAACAAACGAAGATACACCGATCAACAACTCCGTGTCCGCTAACGACGTGGATAACGACACCATCACTTATACGGTTAAAACCGAACCCGAACATGGTACGTTGGATTTGAAGTCGGACGGTACTTATACGTACACGCCGGATCCTAACTTTAACGGCGAAGACAGCTTCACATTCGAAGCGAATGACGGCCATGGCGGCAAGTCTACCGGCACCGTTACGATTAATGTCACTCCGGTAAATGACGCGCCGGTTGCGGAAGCCGGAACGAAAACAGCTACCGAAGATACTCCGGTTAACGGATCGGTTTCGGGAAGCGACGTGGAAGGCAGCACGCTGACTTACACGATTGTGACTCCGCCGCAGCATGGTACGGTTGATTTGAAGCCGGACGGCACTTATACGTATACGCCGGATCCTAACTTTAACGGCATGGACAGCTTTACGTTTAAGGCAAACGACGGCACGGATGATTCTGCTCCTGCTAAAGTGGACATCACCGTTACTCCGGTAAACGATGCGCCGGCTTCGGAGAACAGCACCTTCAGCACGGCAGAAGATACAGCACTTAACGATAAGGTCAAAGCAAGCGACGTAGACGGCGATACTTTGACTTATACGCTTGTTAATGAACCGGAACACGGGATAATTATTTTCAATCCGGACGGTACCTTTACTTACACGCCAGACCCGGATTACAACGGCCCGGACAGCTTCACCTTTACGGCAAATGACGGAGAGCTGGATTCTACCGAAGCTGCTGTCAGCATTACCGTAACTCCTGTAAACGACGCGCCAACGGCAAATGCAGGAACCAACACAACGCTTGAGGATAAGCCGGTAACCGGCACAGTAACCGGCAATGATGTAGACGGCACAACGCCTACCTACGTTCTTGTAACGGAGCCTGAGCACGGCACGGTTATTCTGAATCCGGACGGCACTTATACGTATACGCCGGATCCTAATTACAACGGTCCGGACAGCTTCACCTTTAAAGCAACCGACGGAAAGGCCGATTCCGTGCCGGCAGTTGTAGAGATTACGGTTACTGCCGTGAATGACGCACCAACGGCATCGGACGATTCCAAAGTTGTTGATTCCGGCTCCAGCGTGACGGACAGCTTCAAGGCTAATGATGTTGATGGCGATACTCTTACCTTCTCGGTTGTAACTCCGCCGACGCATGGTACGGTTGTTATCAATAACGATGGAACTTACACGTACACGCCAGACGCTGGCTATGGCAGCACAGACAGCTTTACGTTCAAGGCTAACGACGGAGAGCTTAATTCCAATACGGCTACCATCACTTTAACCGTTCGTCTGCTTGACGGTTGGGTTGGCGATCGTCCTGTTACGGATACATCCGAATGGACCGTAGCGCCTAACAAACCGCTCAAAATCTCGGCTATTACGGAAGTAACCGCAACGGCCGTTACGGCAACCTTTGACTTCGACGGTCCGGATAGCGGAACGGACAACGATTCGGTTACCCTGGCATTGGCTAACGGCGATACTTACCAGACAGACGGTTTCAAGAAATGGGAAAACGTGCAATACCGTCTTCCTTCCGAAGTAACGAGCGGCGCTCATTCGGTAACCTTCACCTCTTCGAAGGGTAACGAGGTTTTACCGGCTGAAGCTGCTTCCAAGCTTCTAAACAATAATTTTACCGTGATCCGCACCGTGTCCGTTGACGGAACGGTTAAAGATCGCAACACCCAGGCTCCGATTGAAGGAGCAAAGGTAACCTTGTATGATCCGACAGGAACCAATAAAGTTGCTAATACAACTACGGATGCTTCCGGTTACTATAAATTCCCGAATGTCCGTACCGAGCATTACCTGATTGTCGTAGAGAAGCAAGGCTACGCAACACGCAATCAAGTCATTAATGCTTTGCCGGGCTTGGCGGCTGAAACAACGATTCATCAAAACTTCGAGCTTGTGAAATACATCTTGAAGCTTAGCGCTAACCCTAGCTCCATCGTAGGTGATGGCCATACGGTTTCGAAACTGACGGCCATTCTGACTGACATTGACGGCAAACCGCTCAAGGATGTCAACATCACCTTCTCCGCATCGCTCGGAACCTTCCTAGGCGGTTCCCCAACCGCGGTGACCGATGCGGCAGGCAAGGCTACGATAGATTACCAATCGTCCAAGATAGAAGGTATTTTATCGCAAAGCGTTCCGGTAACGGCTACGGCTAATGACGTAGAACGCAGCATTTACGCGCAAGAGCAAATTATCATTACCTTTGAGCCTGCTTCCGTAACGGGCGTTGTTGCTACAACGGATAACGGAACGCGCACGATCGTTGCAGGCGCAGTCGTTAAAATCACAAAAGACTTTGACGGCGACGGCATTATCGATTTCGCAGCTGAAGCCATTACCGACGCAGACGGCAAGTACAGCATCGCCGTTCCGCGCGGTGACGAAAGCTACGATATCGAAGTCATCAAAACCGTTCAAGTAGGCGGCCAGACCAAAGAGGTTTCCTTCAGGCAAACCGTTGAGGTTGGCGCGGTAAGCGGAAATGCTGGCGAGGTTTTTGAATCGACGAAGACCATTACCGGCCTCCTTACTCAGAAGCTTCCAACCGGTCAAAATGACGTGCTTCAACAGGATTTCATGAACCAGGTAACTGTGAAGCTGATTGGTCCGGCACCGGATCATAAAGAATACACAGCACCTTTGAACGGTGGCGTATTTAATATTCCAGGCCTTGAGCGGAATACGGAATATCAGATTGCAATCATCTTCAAGGTTCCCGATGCGGAACACGGCGGCTTCAAAGACATCATTATTAACGCATTGGACAACAACGGTACCCTCCCGACAATCAAGCTGGCAGCCAACGGCGAAATGAACATTCTTAACGAACTCATTGACCCGTATGGCGACATTACCGACATCAATACCCATGCTGCCATTGACGGGGCAATCGTAAAGCTGTATTACGCAAACACGCCGCGTAATATTACAAACGGCAATACGCCTGGCACGGAAGTTAAGCTGCCTGCAATCGCAGGCTTCGCTCCAAGCGACAACGCGAACCCGCAGACAAGTAAAGACGGCGGTAAATACGCGTACATGGTTTATCCGACGACCGATTACTACATCGTTGCAACGGCTCCAGGCTATGTCACTTATACGAGCCCAACGATCCCTGTCGAGTTTGCGATTGTCCGCCATGACATTCAGATGTCCAAAGCGTCTGTTGCCCCTGCCGGCAAGCCTAACGTCGTTGTTAACGTATCCGTAGACAAGGACAGACAGGAAGAAGGAACAGCAGGCAAGATTAAAGTGGAGTACCTGAACAACGGTACAAACCAAACTACCGGCGCAACCGTGACGTTGACCCTTCCTGAGGGAACAACGGTAACCAATGCCGACGGCGGCAAGGTAGAAGGCAATAAAGTGACGTGGAACGTGGGAGATTTGAACATCGGAGATAAAGGCGTACGCAATGTGGAAGTGAAGTACCCTTCTATCAAAGAGACAGAGCTTCTCGTAACGATTTCCGCAGAGGGCAAAGCGAGCCAAGAGCTGCTGAACCCTGAAGCGGCAAAAGCATCCGTGAAAGTATTGCTGTTCAAGACCGGAGACGAGACTGTGAAGCATCAACGCTACATTCTCGGCTTCCCTGACGGCAAATTCAAACCAAGCCAGAAGCTGACCCGCGCGGAGCTTGCGGCCATTATCGCACGCCTCCTGAACGGCGGCTCGACAACGCTGAAAGCTGAATTCAAGGATGTGCCTTCAACCCAATGGGCTAGCGGCTATATCCGGATCGTAACGGACAGCGGTATCTTTAAAGGCTTTGCAGACGGCACCTTCCGTCCGAACCAGCCTGTAACCCGCGAAGAATTGGCTACGGTTATGGTACGTTACCTGAAGCTGGAGACGTCTATGCCAATCACTCCGCAATTCGGAGACAGCGACGGACGCTGGTCCTCCTCGGCAATCGAGGCATTGTTCCGTAACGGCCTGACAACGGGTTATCCGGACGGCACGTTCCAACCGGGCAAAGACATCGTTCGTCTTGAAGCCGTAACGCTGATCAACCGTCTTCTGTACAGAGGCCCGCTGACTGACGTAGAACCATCCTTCCCGGATGTTGGGAAGAGCAACTGGGCGTTTGGTCAAGTCGAAGAAGCAACAAGAAGCCACGAAGCTAAGCGCACTTCGGACGGCAACGAGCATTTCGTTAAAGCAATTGACGACAATGTGAAGTAAATCGTTAAGGCCGGCAATCCATATAGGACTGCCGGCCTTTTTTTTATCACATGGAATTAGGGCATTTACCTAAATTAAACCAATATTGCTGCCGATTAGATAATATACAGACAAATAGGAGAGTGTTATTTTCGCAATGAACGTTACTTATTCAGAACTTCGAGCAAGAGCAAGGGAAAGTCTGCAAGGCAATTGGGGCAAATCGATTCTGGCCATCATTGTATACGGCATTGTTGCCGGCCTCATCGGTTTGCTAAATTTCATCCCTGTAATCGGCTATATTATTCAGATACTTACAGGCGGAGCTTTTGCACTAGGCTTAATTATTTTCTTTGTTGGCATTGCACGGAATGAGGGTCCGCAAATTAGTGAAGTATTCAGCGGCTTTTCTCATTTTATTAAAGCTTTTTGTGTCTATTTCCTTATGACTCTCTTCACCGTTTTGTGGTCGCTATTGCTCATTATTCCCGGTATTATTGCGTACCTTCGTTATTCGCAGGCTTATTACATTCTGCAGGATAATCCGGATATCGGGGCGCTTGAAGCGATTCGTCAAAGCAAACAATTAATGAAAGGCCGCAAGTGGAAGTTTTTTGTGCTTAATCTTACGTTTATTGGCTGGATGTTCCTTGCACTCCTTACTTTCGGTATAGGATTCCTATGGCTCTACCCTTATATCTTTGTCACCCAAGCTCATTTCTACGACGAGATTACGGGCAGAACAACGCCTCCTCCTCATCCCGCATCCTTCTAACGAAACGTAGAATGCTTATTTGGCGAAAATCCAGCATTACGAGATTCTAACGAAACGTAGACACGCTATTTTCACGAAAATGCCTCGCAAGGCAGCTTAAACAGGCAAATAACGATACCAGGTTTCGTTAGATTTCATAAGAGGACGAAATCGGCAAAATAAGAATATGACGTTTCGTTAGCTAATACGAAAAAGAGGCAGTTGCCTAAGCCAATGATATGGCTTTTGGTAACTGCCTCTTTGCCTATACGCATGGGAATACGGGCTCCATCATCTACCGCTTATCCTTTTGTCCGAAACATTAAGTAGAGGAAATATGGAGCTCCAATAACCGCAACAACGATACCTGTCGGGATCTCCGACGGCTGCAGAATCCATCTGCCAAGCGTATCGGCTACAAGAACAAGCAGACCTCCGGCAAGCGCCGTGGCGGGAAGCAGGATCTGGTAGCGCTGGCCGACCAGTCTTCTGGCCAAATGCGGCGCGATCAGCCCAACAAAGCCGATACTGCCGCTGACCGCTACGCAGGAGCTTGCCAGGCCAACGGCAGCGGCTAGAAGCCAGATCTGCTGCTTCGCAACGGCTGCTCCAAGTCCCGTAGCAAGCGGTGCGCCAAGATTAAGGACATTAATCGTTTGCGACTTGAAATAAACGAAAGGCAGCAACACTACGATAAATGGCAGCAATGCCGTAACGTAGCTCCAGTCCTTGCTCCAGATGCTTCCCGCTATCCATGTCGATACGAATTGATACTGCTCCGGATTAATCCGCAAGGAGACCAGAATCGTCACCGCCGAGAAGCCCGAGCTGATCGCTACGCCGTTCAGCACAAGCCGGTTCGAGGACAGTCCCTTATGCTTGCGGTAAGAGATAATAAAGACCAGCAATGCGGCAACGCCGCCTCCCAGCCAAGCGAGAATCGGTAGCAAATACGCCGGCGCTGCTGTCGGTGAAGAATAGAATGCTACATAGAGCAGAATAACCATGCCTGCACCGGAGTTAATTCCGATTATGCCGGGGTCAGCCAGCGCATTTCTGGTCAGAGCCTGAAGTACGGCGCCGGATACGGCCAGTCCCATGCCGATCAGAATGGAAATGACAATACGGGGCAGCCGAAAATCAAACAGCACCAGATGCTGCTGGGCGGTTCCGAAGCCAAAGAGCGTTTTGACCACGTCAAGAGGCGACATCCGGATAACCCCGGTGTTCATGCTTATTAGAAAGGCTGCAAGAATACCGATTAACATGACGGAAATAACAAGAGTACTTCGCCGTTTTCTGCGTAGTTCGGTTAAGGAAATGATCGTCCCTTTCATCGCTTACAGCTCCCTCCTTTCCTTGTTGGCAAGGTACAGGAAGAATGGAACGCCAATCAGCGCAATCATTGTGCCAATAGGTGTCTCATAAGGAGGATGGACCGTTCTGGCAGCCAAATCCGCAAGCACAACAAGCAAAGCGCCAAGCACGGCCGAGGTTGGAATAATCCATTTGTAATCCACGCCTACCAGCTTGCGGGCCACATGCGGAACAAGTAGGCCGATAAAAGATACCGCCCCTGCCACCGATACCGCCGAACCCGCCAGCATAATGACGATGATAACGCCTGCCAGCTTAACGGGTCCCGTCCGCAGGCCAAGACCCTTGGACACTTCTTCGCCTAGACTCAGCATCGTGATGGAACGGGACAGCACCATTGCCGCGATAAGCGCAACGCCTACCCACGGAAACATAATTTTAAGCTGCTCCCAGCGGATACCTGCAACCCCTCCGGCATACCAGAAGGCAAGCTCCTGGCCAATGCGGAAGTATAACGCAATTCCTTCGCTTAATGCGGTTAACAAAGCGGACAGCGTTACGCCCGCAAGCACCATCCGCATTGGAGTCAGCCCTCCGCGTACGGATGCCCCAAGAACAACGACAACAATAGTGCTGACTGCCGCGCCAAGGAAAGAGAATAGAATAAGGTAGGGATAAGAAAGACCCGGGAAAAAAGCAAAGCATAAAGCAATAGCAAAGCCGGCGCCGGAGTTCAGGCCAAGCAGACCGGAATCGGCAAGCGGGTTACGCGTCATGCCTTGCATAATCGCGCCCGCAACCGCAAACGCGCTGCCTACCAGCATACAGCCTAGTACCCGCGGCAAGCGCAGCTCCTGAATAACCTGATGCTCCTTCAATTCCGGATTAAAATGAAAAACGGCATCCCATACCATCAAAAATTTGATGTCCATCGCGCCAAAAGAAACCGATAGTCCCAGCGCCAGAACCAGCGCAACAAGACCTCCGAGAATGATAAGAATTGCGGTTAGCGGCCGGGAATACAGCCGTTCAACCTCCTGGCCCGCCAACGCGGGTTCGGATTCCAATTGAGAGTTATGCAGCCTAGAGTTCTCAGCCATATCGTCTTATCTCCGCTCCAACTGAATTAATATAAGTACTGTATAGAGGAAATTATACTCTCTTTACTAACGCAAGGCGAAACGCCGTTCAGAACGGCAAAAAAGGGAGCAGCAGCTCCCTCTAATCCCTACTACTCCGTATTTCATTATTTCAAGAGATCTTTCAAGACATTGTCGATCATTTGGGAGCTTGCTACCGGTCCGTAGTACAACCAGCTGGACGTCCTGTCATATTCATAAACATGACCGTTCTTAACAGCCGGAATGGATTGCCAGATCGGATCTTTCAACGCTTCAGAGCCGGTCGCTTTGTCGCTGTTAACCAGAATCAGATGGTCAGCGTCCAGATCGGCAAGCTTCTCAAGGGAGATTTCATTCCAGCTGCCCGTTCCGGAAGCGGAAATTTCTTTCACGACATTCGGAACTTTCAGGCCAAGGTCGTTATAAAGAACCGTGCCGCTCGAAAGTTTATCGCTAACCACAAAGAATTTGTTGCCTACAAGCCAAATTGCCGCAACCGATTGGTCTGGAATGGCTGCCTGAAGCTTTGTTTTCGCGTCTGCCGCTTTCGCATTGTAATCGTCAAGCACCTTTTGAGCTTGATCTTTCTTCTGCAGCACTTCACCGATTTTCAGAAGCGCTTTGCGCCAATCGCTATTCACTTCGTCGCCCAGAACAAAGGTTGGGGCAATCTTCGCGTATTGATCGTATTTGCCTCCGTCAGCCGTGCTGTTAGCGCCAAGGATCAGCAGATCCGGAGTGAAGCTTGTTACCGCTTCGTAAGGAAGATCATACGCGATTGTCGGAATATCCTTCAAATCGCCTTGCAGGTATTCTTGAATACCGTTTGCTACGCTCCATTGCGCAACCGGCTTCACGCCAAGAGCGACCAGGTAATCTTCCAGGTAGGAAGCGATAATTCGTTGCGGATTAGCCGGAATCGTAACTTCGTGACCCATGCCGTCCGTCAGCTTCTGCTCCGTTGGTGCTGCAGCCGTCTCCGTCGTTGCAGGTGTCGGCGATGCGCTTTCCGTTGCCGCCGCGTTATTCGCATTACCGTTATTTTCTTTATTCCCTCCGCATGCCGCAAGTACAAGCGAAAGAGACATTACACTCAGAAGTACAATAATTAGCTTCTTCCCTTTACCGAACACAAATACGTCCCCCTATAAGCTGTTACGCCGTAATCTCGTTAATTGACTAAAGTGATGATAACAATTCTCATTATCAAAGTCAATCCTTAATTATAGGAAGAAACGCAAACACGATCCCTATTCGGTGCTCCTCTCATAAATGTTGCGTTTGATGACAAAAAAAACCTCTAATCGTAACCACTCGGGATGAGCGGCCGCGTTTAGAGGCTAATTTTGTTTCCGTATGGAATTCCGGTCTATTCCTTCACGGCGCCGATTACGACACCTTTCACGAAGAAGCGCTGGAGAAACGGATATACGATCAGAATCGGCAAAGCGCCGATGAAGATCTGCGAAGCGCGGAGCGTCCGCTGCGACATATTCGCGATAGCGGCTGCGTCGAATGACGTCATGTCCGACTGCACGATAAGCGTCTGCATAAAGCTCGCGAGCGGAAGCTTGGCCGCGTCCTTCATGTAGATCAGGCCGTCAAAGTACGCGTTCCAGTGGCCAACCATCGTGAACAGCCCTACGGTCGCAAGCGAAGGCAGCGAGATCGGCAGATAGATGGAGAAGAAGCTCCGAAGATGGCCCGAACCGTCCATAAATGCCGCTTCCTCCAGCTCCTTGGGCACCGTGCGGAAGAAGTTCAAGAGCAGAATCATATTGTAAGCCGCCACGAGACCCGGCAGGATAAGCGCCATAAGGTTATTGATCAGATGCAGCTTCAGGATAAGAATGTAGCTTGGAATGAGGCCGCCGCTGAACAGCATCGTAATGACGAAGTACCACAGGTAAATGTTTCTCGCGCGGAATACTCTAGTGTCCTTGGACAATGCATAAGCCGCAATCGCGTTCACGAACAGGCCAAGCGCCGTGCCGAGCAAGGTACGCTCGATGGCTACCCACAACGCGGTAAGAAAGTTCTTATTGTCGAACGTCTTGGCATACGCCTCGAAGGTAAAGCCTTTCGGCCAGAACGTGACCAAGCCTCCGTTCGCGGCGGCGCTGGAGCTTAAGGACACCATGAGCAAATGGAACATGGGCAGCAGGCAAAGAATCCCGATGACGAGCAGAATGACGTTATTAAACGCGCTGAACACGCGATAGGGTATCGTTTTGTGATACATGGGTTCCCCTCCCCTTTCCTAGAAAATCCGGTAACCGGCGAATTTGTAGGCAATCCGGTACGAGATCACGATCAGAACCAGACTGATGACCGACTTGAACAGACCAACCGCCGTTGCGAAGCTGAACTGACCGCTCAACAGGCCTTCACGATAAACAAACGTGTCGATGATGTCGCCCTGCTGGTAGATCATCGGGCTGTACAGGTTGAACACCTGGTCGAAGTTGGCGTTCAGCACGTTACCCATGGCAAGCGTTGCGACTACGATCAGCATTGGCAGGAGCGACGGAAGCGTGATGTGCATCGTCTGCTTCCAGCGGGTCGCCCCGTCTACCTCCGCCGCCTCGTAAAGGGCCGGATTAATCCCAGAGAGCGCAGCCAGGAAGACGATGGTGTTGAAGCCAAATTCCTTCCAGACGTCGCTTACGACGATGGTCATCCGGAACCAGCTGCCATCCCCGAGAAAGAAGATCGGCTGAATGCCAAAAACGCTTGTCAGGAACTGATTGACGATACCGGTCTGGCCCAGCACGTCGATCAGGATGCCGGACAGCGTAACCCAGGACAGGAAGTGGGGCAGGTAGACCAGCGTCTGAACGGAGCGCTTCAGTCCCATGTTGCGGACTTCGTTGAGCAGAAGCGCGAAGGCGAACGGGATGATGAGGTTCAGGACGATTTTTGAACTGGCGAACAGCAACGTATTCCCTATGATTTTCACAAAGTAATCGTTGGAGAACATGTAATTGAAATGCTTGAATCCCACCCATGGCGAATGAAGGAAGCCAAGCCGGGCCTTATAATCCTGAAAGGCCATCACGACACCCGACATCGGGATGTAGGAGAAGACAAACGACAGCAGAACGGCCGGCAGCACCATGAAGTGGAGAATCCATGGCTGCTTGTAGCGTCGTCTTTTGCCGGCTTTCGGCGGTGTCGATAATTCGAGACTGTTTGTTGTATTTTCCATGGCACTCTCTCCTATCTATTTTCTAAAAATCGTTAACTGGTATAATGGAGCAAATCCTTGCTTAGCTATCGTAGCAATCAAGCGCATCGTCCCACTATAGGACATTGTTAGGATCGATAGGGTTTTGTTAGGCATATCTCCGGGGGGAACGGAATCTATGAAGAAAACGAGACAGTCATTGCAGATCAGCCTGTTCGTCAAATACTTGGGGCTTATTATCCTGCTGTTTATACCGATCGGCATTTTATTCGCATATTCCAATAATGTCGCCACAGGCGTCATCGGCAAGGAAATCCGCAACTCGAACATCAAGCAGCTCAGCTTCCTGTCCAGCCAGATTGAATCCCGGATTAACCAGACGATGGATTTCGTGTTTACCTTTTCGAAGGATCCCAACGTGCAGAAATACAACGGACTTAACATCTGGGACGATAACTACGACTGGATGCAGACGCGATATATGGTTTTGGAGAAAATGGCGCTTCAGTCCGGCGTCGTCAACATCTGGCCGGTCGAGTTCACGGTGTATTCGCAGCTGCACAAGGAAGCGCTCTCAAATTCCAGTACAAGCGCCGCGTATGACGAGGAGTATCTGGAGCGCCATATATCGAAGAACTGGACCTATAGCGAAGGAGCGTCGGGGACGGAAGGAATGGCATTCCGCTGGTTTTATGCCGACTCGCTTGGCCAGCAGAAGCTTACGGGCAGCAATCTGGTCGTAGGAGCCAGCTTCGGCGCCTCGAACATCCAGAATATGCTGGATACGTACAAGGAAGGCGGACAAGGCGATCCCCTCTTCTACGCCCCGGGCCAGAAGCCGATTCTGAACAGAAGCGCCTCCCCGGAGCTTGCGGAGGAGTTGACGCGTTACTTGGACGGCCAAAAGCTGGAGGATTCGATGCAGAAGACGATCAAGCTGAACGGGCAAAGCTATCTCGTCAGCCTGGTGAAGTCGCCGCAGCTGGAGTGGTATCTCGTTGATCCGGTGCCTCTTGACCAAATTCTCGGCCCGATCTCGTCCAGCCGGAATTTGTTTTACCTGGCTATGGCCCTGTTGCTCGTTATCGGAGCTTTCTTCTCGATCGTGCTCTACCGCGACGTGCAGCGCCCGATTCTGAAGCTGATCCGCGGACTGAAGAAAGTTCAGCTCGGCGATTTCTCGGCTCGCATCCATGCCAAGGCGAACAGCGAATTTACCTTTCTGTTCTATCGGTTTAACGATATGTCGGCGCAGATCGAGACGTTGATCGACAACGTGCTGAAGGAGCGGCTGATCGCGCAGGAAGCAACGATGAAGCAGCTGCAGGCGCAGATCAATCCCCATTTTTTATATAACTGTCTAGGGTACATGATCAATATGGCGCAGATGAAGGATGAAGAGGCCGTCGTCAAGATGGGCTACAGCCTTAGCGCTTACTATCGCTACATCACCCGGATGGAGAAGCCGGTATCCAGCCTTCAGGACGAAATACAGTTAATCGTTAACTACCTGGATATTCAAAAAATGCGGAACGGACGGATCCACTATTCCATAGATATCCCGGATGAGATGCGGGGACAACAGGTACCGCGGCTTATGCTGCAGCCCCTGGTGGAAAACGCCGTCATTCATGGGGTAAGCAAATCCTATTCCTCCGGGGAGATCCGCATCGCCGGACGGATCGACGGCGGCTTCTGGCGAATCTTCGTCGATGACGACGGACCCGGTCTGGACGGAGAAAAGCTGGAGCTGATGAATCAAAAAATGAAAGGCCCTATGCAGGACGAGATGGGGTACGGGCTTTGGAACACCAATCAGCGGATTATCCATTGCTTTGGCCCCCGCTCCTCCCTGTCCTTCTCCTCCTCCGAGCTTGGAGGCTTCCGGACCGAGATCGTATGGGAGATTCCGAAGGAAGCTTCATAATTCCAATTAAGCAGCACACATACAAGGAGGCTCTTCCATGCAATTGTTAATCGTAGACGACGAAGCCCACTGGGTTGAGAACCTGTCCATGCACAAGCCTTGGCATACGCTTGGGATCGAGCATGTCCACCGCGCCTATTCCGCCCGCGAAGCGCTGCAAATCATCGGCACGAATCCGATCGATATCGTCATTTCGGACGTGCTTATGCCGGAGATGACCGGGATCGAGCTTATCGAAAAGATTCGGGAGCAGGACAAGCGAATCAAGTGCATCATCCTGTCCGGCCATGCCGACTTCGAATACGCCAAGGAGGCGCTTCGGCACCATGCCGTAGACTATTTACTGAAGCCGCCGACCAACGAGGAGCTGCTTGGCGCCGCGCAAACCGCGATCGATCAGCTTAAGGCGGAATGGGAAAGCATCAGCTCCCAGGAACGAACGGAGTTCGCCCTGCGCGAGAACCTTCCGCTCCTTAGGGGCCAGCTGCTTCTTGGCGCCTTCCGGGGAGAACGGATAGCGGAAGAGGAATGGATCCGGAAGCTGGACATGTACGGCTTGCCATTCCGGAGCGGATCCTGCGCGCTGGCGCTCGTGCGCCTGGAGGATGAATTCGGCCATTACCGGGGCAACGGACAGCATCTTGTGGAATACGCCATTATGAATATTGCGGAAGAGATTCTCCAGGAATTCATGGGCGTATGGAGTGTTAAAGAGGAGCACGGATACCTGGCCTTTCTGCTGCAAGCCAAGGAGCATCCGGCGGTAGACCGGCCCGACATTCTGCTCGAGAAGCTAGCTATGCAGATACAGGCCAAGGTGAAGCAATTCCTGAAGGGTGCCGTCTCCATCGTGGTGACGGATACGTTCCTCTTCCCCGAAGAGCTGCCGGAGCAATACCGGCAAGCGGTCTCCTACTTCCGGCAAATCGTCGGGGATGAACAGGAATTTGTCATGAAGGTGGACGGTACGAAGAAAACGGCCGCTTTTGGCGCGCTTGATGTCATTCACGGTCATCCGGGGCTCCTCAACCTCGCGGAAGCTGGCCGCTGGGATGCTGCGGAAGACAAGCTGGCCGCAGCGTTCGACGAGCTGGAGGACAAAGGCTCCGAGTCATGGGAGCATTGTCTCGAGATGGGCTATACGATCAGCTCCGCCTTCATGCACCTTGCCCATCGAAGCGGCCACACCTTGGCGGATTTAATTGGGCCGGATATGGAGCTGCTGCAAAGCGGGGAAGCCTTCGCTTCGATCGGCAAGCTGCGGAAGTGGTCGCTTAACGCTCTGGCGAAGCTGCGCGAAGGAACGGCCCACGACGCAAAGAATGCCCGCTCCCAATACGTGCAGAAGATCAGGGATTACGTGGACAAGCATCTTCATCTCGACGTATCACTGCGCGCGCTGGCGGATTACGTCAACCTTCACCCTACTCACCTGTCGAAAATCTATAAGCTGGAGACCGGTGAAGGGATCAGCGACTACGTAGCTTCCGTTCGGATGGAACGCGCCTGCCACCTGCTGAAGGCGACCGACAAGAAGATTTACGAAATCAGCGCCGACATCGGCTACCTGGATCCCGCTTATTTCATCAAGGTGTTCAAGCGGCAGTTCGATGTCACACCGCAGGAATATCGGGATGGACGTTGATTTTTCGCCAACAGCCTAAGAGAGTCCTACGAAAACTAATATCGCCATATAGATGCCGTCCCCGAACTCTTGATAGAGTTACACATGAAGACACCAAACAACGTTGGGGGATAGATAAATGAGCAAACTCAAGAAAAATTGGCTCGTACCTGCTGCCATGTCGCTCGTCGTTCTGGCCGGCTGCTCGAATAATAACGGCGGAAACAACGCAAGTCCTTCCGCTAATGCCGACGCAAGCCCTTCCGCTACGGCATCCGCGGAGCAATCCGCTGCCGACAAGGCTTTCGCGGCAGGCAAATACGACCCGGCAATCGAGATCAGCACCATTCTTATGCCGAAGAAGTATAGAGAGGGCGAGACCAAGGAAAACAACGTCCACACCCGCTTTATGGAGGAAAAGCTTGGCATTAAGCTGAGCAAGGATACCTGGTTCCCGGCAGGCAGCGACCAATACAAGCAGCAGCTCCAGCTTGCCCTGACTTCCGGAGAGAAGCTGCCCGACTTCATTATGGTGCCAACCGATCCGGTTCTGACCAACCAGCTGATCGATTCCGGCGAATTTATGCCGATCGACGAGCTGTTCGACAAGTACGCGAACCAAACCTGGAAGGACCACGCAGCCAAGCATCCGGAGCTGTGGTACCCGTTCACCAAGGACGGCAAGAAGTGGAACCTGCCTATTATGGAATACACCGATAACGACGATACCGTGCTCTGGCTGCGCGAGGACTGGATGGAGAAGCTGAACCTGCAAGCTCCGAAAACCATCGCGGATCTCGAGAACATTCTGGATAAGTTCAAGAACGAGAACCCGGACGGCCTGGCTGCGAAGGATGTTTATCCTCTCGCCGTCTCGCTTAAGAACAACACGAATACGTGGATGGGCGGCCTGGATTGGCTGTTCGGCGCTTACGGCACGATTGAGGAGCAATGGAACAAGGATGCTAACGGCAACCTGGAATACGGCTCCGTAAATCCGGGCGCAAAGCAAGCGCTCGCGAAAATGCAGGAATGGATGCAAAAAGGCTACATCCATCCGGACGCTGCCCTCTGGGATGAAGGCAAGTCTGCCGAAATCTGGACCAAAGGCAATGCAGGCGTCTTGCCTGGCGCAAACTGGGTTCCGGACTGGCCGGCTCCCGACCTTCTGAAGAACGTAAAAGGAGCCAAATACAAAGCTTATCCGGTTCCGGCCGGACCGGACGGCAAGATCGGCACGAAATGGCAAAACTCCGGCGTTAACAGCAGCTTTATGATCAACAAAAACGCCGAGCATCCGGAAGCTATCATTCTTTATTACAACTACTTGCTGGATAATCTCGCGAACCCGGCCGTTGGCAGCGAATACGAGTACGGCTTCGCCAAAGGCTACGACTGGGATGTCGTCGACGGGGAACCAACAAGCGACCAATCGAAAATCAAGGACTTCAACAATGACTTCCAGTTCATTACCGGCCCTGCCCGTATTCCGGACTTGTACATGAAGACGCTGGTGAAGCTGGCGGAAGGCAATAAGCCGGAAACACCTTACGAGAAGCAGCTGTTCGAATTCCGCAAACCGGAGAACTGGTACGCTGCGAAGGTGGTTATGTCGCAGATCGACGTCCGCAAGCAGAACTACTTCACGGGCGCGGCAACGCCAACAATGATCTCCAAATGGAACCTCCTCCGTCAGTCCGAGCTGGAGACGTTCAACAAGATCATTTACAACAAGCTTCCGATCGACGCATTCGATACCTTCGTCTCCAGCTGGAAATCCAACGGCGGCGATCAGATTACCCAGGAAGTTAACGACTGGTTCAAGTCGGTATCGCAATCGCAATAACAATAGCATGCGCAAAAAAGGACGGCTCGAGAATGATCTCGAAGCCGTCCTTCTTCTTTTATTATTGGTTCAATGCCGCAACGGATGCCCGGAAATCCGGTCTTCCGTCTTCGGTCCACTTCAGCTCCGTCACAAAGGTATGACGGTTCGGGTCATACAGCGGGTCGCCTACAATCTCTTTGTAGGTTCTGGCGTGGAAGACAAACAGCGCGGTTGAACCGTCCTCTGCTACCGTAAAGTTATTATGGCCGGGACCATAAAGGCCAAGCAGCTCATCGGTTGTCAGCACCGGTACCGGCGATTTGTCCCACGAAGCCGCATCAAGCAAATCCGCATCGGCGGAGGCTTCCAGAATTCCCATGCAATAGTTGAAGTCCGTTGCGCTTGCGGAGTAGGACAGGAAGACGCGGTCTCCTCTGCGGATAAAGGCTGCCCCTTCATTCACCTTAAAGCCGATTCTTTCCCAGTCCAGATCCGGAATAGAAATCATCGTTTGCTTGCCTGTGAGCGTCCACGGATTGCTCATTTTCGAAATATACAGATTGGAATTCCCTTCAATAGCCGGATCCTTCTGCGCCCAGACGTAGTACCTTTCCCCGTTATGTTCGAAGGTTGTGGCATCCAGCGAGAAGCTCTCCCAAGCCGCGCGCACCTGCCCCTTTTCCACCCACACGCCTTCCAGCGGGTCGGCAGCGCCGCACTCCAGAACAAACATCCGATGGTCGAACAAGCCTTCATTGGTCTCCGAAGTATGCGCCGCGGCGAAGTAGACATACCATTTGCCATCGATAAAATGCAGCTCCGGCGCCCAAATATTCGCGCTTAGCAGCCCAGTCTCGTGCTTTCTCCAAACAACGGCCGGCACGGCCTCCGCAAGTCCTTGAATCGTATCCGCTTTGCGGATTTCAATTCGGTCATACTCGGGGACGGAAGCAACAAAGTAATAACAGCCATCCGTATGTCTATAAATGAAAGGATCTGCTCTTTGTTCGATTAGTGGTTTAACTCCGTTAATTCCCGATTGGTGGACTCCCATCCTGTCACCTGCTTCTATTAGTATTAGTCATTAGCCTTTAACGCCACCCACGGTTAAGCCGGAGACGAAATAGCGCTGGAAGAAAATAAAGACGATCATAATCGGCACAATCGCCAGCACGGAGCCGGCAATAAGAATATCGTAGTTGTTGCCGTACGGCGTAACGAGACTGGACAGACCGATCGGCAGCGTCAGCTTCTCTCCCGAGTTCAGGACGATAAGCGGCCAGACAAAGCTGTTCCAGCTGGCGAGCGCCTGCACGATAATCATCGCGCCAAACGCCGGAGTCATAAGCGGCACGAAAATTTTGAAGAAAATGCCGTATTCGGAGCAGCCGTCGATTCTACCCGCATCCATGAAATCCTTCGGAAGCCCCGCCGCGTATTGGCGGAAGAAGAAGATCGGCAGCGGCGATACGACAAACGGCAGGATCACGCCGCTGAACGTATTGATCAGGTTCATCGCGATCATCTGCTTGTACAGCGGCAGCATGATAATCTCTACCGGTACCATCATGACCAGAAGGACAAACAGGAAGATGATATTGCGGCCCCTGAAACGATACATCGCTAGCCCATATCCAACCATGGAGGAGAGCAGCATGCAGAAGATCGTATATATAACGGTTACGATTAAACTGTTTTTGTACCAGATCAGGTATTTCTCCGCCCCGCTCGAGAAAATAAACGAATAGTTATGGAAGGATAGCAGCTCCGGCTGCAGGCGAATGTTCAGACCGAAGCGAAGCAATTCCTTTGACGGCTTGAACGAAGCTAACAGCAGGCTGTAGAAAGGAAAGACCGACAAGGCCGCAAATAGAACGAATAAGGCCAGCAAAAGCCAGGTTTGAGGACGATTCCATTTGGTACTCACGTTCAATCCTCCTTCCTAAACAAGCCGAATAAGCGAAGCTGAATGACATTAAGGACCATCGTAAGGAGCAGCAGGATCATCCCGATTGCCGAACCAAGCCCAAGCTCGTTCTTTTCGATGCCGCTGCGGTATAACAAGCCGATCATGGTAAGGCCAATATCGTTTGGCGAGTGGTTGCCGCTCCACAGAATGAAGCTTTCCGTAAACATGGAGTACCCGCCGTAAATGCTGATCGTAATGACGTAAATCGAAATCGGTTTGAGCAGCGGCAGCGTAATACGCCAGAATTTGTTCCAGGTATTCGCCCCGTCGATGCTTGCCGATTCGTAAAGCTCGCTTGGAATAGACTGCAAGGCCGACATAAAGTAAATGATGTTAATGCCCAGATAACGCCATGTCGCCAAGATGACCAACACGAGCATGCCCGACGCGCTGCTGCCAAGCCAGTTGATGGTCTCGAAGCCAAAGGCATGGCGGAACGTATTCATGACGGAGTTATCGAGCGAGCCAAATACGAGCCGGAATACGATGCCCGCTACAACAACCGAAGTCAAAGCCGGCAGAAACAGGGTCGAGCGGAAAAACGCGCTCCACTTCATCAGCTTCGAGTTAAGGAACACCGCAAGCACGAGCGGCAGCGGAATGAGGACGAGAATCGTCCAGAACGTATATTTCGAGCTGTTCCAAAGCGCGGTATAAAAGGAATCATCCCAGAGATTCCTGTAGTTGTCTAAGCCAATGAAATGGGTCTGGCCCGGCAGTACTTCCTGAAAGCTCATAATGAAGGTCGATATAACGGGATAGACGAAAAAGATCGCAAGCGAAAGCACAAACGGCAGCACAAAAACATAAGGGGCGACTCGCTGATTGTATAGTATCTTTTTCATTCGGACGCTCACTCGCTCCTTCCTGATCAGGATCACTTCGCTGAAGGACCGCCATGCATTGCATTGGGTCCTTCAACGAAGCGGTTAAGCTTGTTTTTTCAGCTAGACTGTCAGCTTCCTTCTACTTAATGCTCGCCGCTGCATCGTCCAATACTTGCTTCGGATCCTTCAGATCGTTAAGCGCCTGGAACATCGCCTTTGTCTTGATCACGTCGGATACGGCAGGCGTTTTCTCTTTGATATTCGTAGGCGCGATTTCGTCCTTGAGGCTGCTGAGGAACGTAAAGATATCTTTGCCGAAGTAGTCGGTATATTTGTTCGACTCGTTCATAGCCGGATCCGTCCACGCATCCGTACGGATCGGGTCAAAGCCAAGCTGTTTCCAGATCTCGATATTGCCTTCTTTGGATACTTTCGCGAACTCGAGGAACTTCTTAACCAACTCTTGGTTCTTCGATTGATTGGTAATAACCGTACCCGTACCGCCCATACCGGAGGAACGCATTTCGCCTTGTTTGAATACAGGCATTGGTTTGATGATGATTTTGCCTTTCAGGTCAGGCATGTAGTCCGTGAAACGGCCCATGTACCACATTGGCATCCAGATGGAAGCGGCGCCGCCGCCGTTCATAAATCCGTAGTATTCTTCCGCGTGATGGAAGCCGCCCGGCGCTACAACGGCTACCTTTTCTTTTACAAGCTTCTGCAGATAGGTCAGCACATCCACATTCGCTTGGTCGTTAAGCGTTACATTGCCGTCTTTATCGAGGAAGTCCGAACCGTGCTGAACGACCAGCGGCCAGAACGACCATTGGTCCGTTGTTTCAACGGTAGTCATCGGCTTGCCGGTTTTCTCGAGCACCTGCTTGCCTGCTGCTTCGTAATCATCCCAGGTGATGATCTTGTCGGCATCTACGCCTGCTTGATCGAGAATTTCTTTATTGTAGTAAATCACTTCCGCGCCTACGTGGTAGTCGATTCCGTAGTATTGTCCGTCCTTGGCGTAGTTGTCGAGGCGGGACATAACGAGATTGTCTTTATTCGGTTCTACGATATCGTTGAGCGGTACGAGCTGAGGCTCGCCTTTGAGGAAGTTGCCGATTTTGCTGATCTCGATGTCGGCCATGTCCGGAGCGCCTTTTCCGGATTGCAGCGCAACCTGCAGTTTGTTGTGGTTATCGTCGTACGGGAATGTCGTAGCTACCAGCTTAATCTTCTCGTCCGGATGCGCCGCATTCCATTTGTCCGCCATGCTCTCGAAAAATTGCTGATGAAGTTCATTAAAAGTCCAAAAGACAACCTTGGTTGCTTTGCCCGAGGACCCCCCGGAACTGCTGCAAGCGGATAAGACCAACATGAGTGCCAATGCCAAGGTTGCTGTTAACGTAATCCCTTTTTTCATTTGACGTTTCCCCCTCACATATTGGTTAAGCTTTTGTTACCTGACCATTGTAAGCGCTTCACAATTAGATTATAATAGGCGTAAAGTATTATTTATATATCCAATTGGTTATAAAAACATATTTATTTATTGAGAGTAGGTGCCTTCATGAAAAAGACAGCTCTGTATAAGCAAATCCAGATTGAGATCAAGGAACGAATTGCCTCCGGGCAGCTCCGGCCGCTCGACCGCATTCCTTCCGAGCAAGAATTAATGGATGAATTCAAGGTCAGCAAGATTACCGTTAAGAATGCATTGACGGAGTTAGCGGATGAAGGACTCGTCACTCGCATTCAAGGCAAAGGAACGTTTGTTGCGGCGGATTTGAAGCCTGTCGAAGTGAAGACGCCTGCTCCCGAGCCTGAGCCTGAACCTGTCCAAGTCCCTCTTGTTGGCTTCATTATCCCTACCATGAAAACAACCGTTATCCAGAAGCTCGTTGATTATATAGAGTTCTATTTGAAGGAAGCCGGCTTCCAAATGATTCTGAGCATTACCCGCGAGCATGCGGCAGAGGAATCCAGGGCGATAACCGCTTTGGTCGATGCCGGCGTTCAGGGGCTTATCGTGTTTCCGACTGAGGATGAGAAATATAACGAGTCCCTTCTGCGGCTGTCTCTCGATAAGTTCCCCTTTGTGTTTATTGACCGTTTCCTGCGCAATATCGAGACGTATACCATTACTTCGGATAACGATGGCGGCGCCTACCGGACCGTAACGCATTTGTTATCGAAGGGGCATCGGCAGATCGCGCTGATCTCGCCGGAGAACGCCAACACGACTATTGAAGACCGGACGACGGGTTTCGAGAAAGCCTATATCGATCAAGGCGAATCCATCGACAAAAGCCTCTGGTGCCATGTGCCGCTGGATGTGCTGCGCAGCGAGGGGGCTCTTGATTATGTAACGGACTTCCTGAAGTCGCATCCGACTATCAGTGCCGCCTTTACGCTAACCGAGGAAATTGCCGGCCTGACCTGGCAGTCTCTCCAGCTTCTCGAGCGCCGCACGGACGTCGAGCTCTTCTCCTTCGACAATCCGGACATCCCGAATGTCCCTTACGTCCAGCAGGACGAGCAGGAGCTCGCCCGCTCCGCGGTTATGCTGCTGCAGGACCAAATCGGGCAAACCTACGACCCGCGGCATATCGTTGTGCCGGTGCAGCTGGTGTTTCCGTGAGGCTTGCGTATCAGGCCATGCCTCGTCAAGTGGGCTCTTCGCGAGGGGCTAACGATGCTGGGCATCAGCAATGACTGATTCAGCCCGTTTCGGGCCAGACTTTGACGTTTAAGGGTTGCTTAACAATGTCCAACATTGTTAAGGAGCTGGTAAAGTTATTTTTTTGGAGTCTTAGCGATGCGGCGCATCGTTAAGATTAGAATGGTTTACGTGGAAGGCAGCTAGATTTCGTGTATAGGAGCTCTAAGGCGCGCTGTCGACAACAAAATGCAGAAGTACAGGTAAATATGATCCACCGTGGCGCGGCGGGCCATCGTAATGCAAAAGTACAGGTCATTCGCTAGTTGCACCCCATAAATGCCTCGATTCACTCGATTAACCTGCACTTTTGCAGCTGGATGCGTTAGTTTAGGGGTTAGTTGGAATAGAGAGTGGCTGCTGCTTGCTATTAATAATCAGTTACTTGCGGTAGCTGAGGCAATCGATAGTTGCTTTTTCGTGCTACAGCTCCATACGGGATGATGGTGTGCCACACGATAATCCGGCCGAGATCAGCCCAATAGAAAAAGGCTCTCCCGACAGGGAGAACCTTTTTCACTTTCATACACTCTATTAGATATTCGCAAACACCTTGTCAAACCCGGCTTTAGAGCGCTCGAGCGCTTCTTCGACCGAGCTGACGATGTCGCCTGGAGCAAGAATTTCTTGGGCAACCGCGCCGGTGTAGCCGATTTTCTTCAGACTGCGAAGGAAACCAGGCAGATCGATGACGCCTTCGCCCGGATACACGCGGTCATTGTCCAGTACTTGCTCGACCGGAATGTCTTTTGCATCGTTAATATGGACATGGACAATCTGCTCAGGGGACAGCTTTTCGATATCCTCCGTGCCAAGCCCGTTGGTATACCAATGATATGCATCAAACAGCAGGCCAACGTTCGGAGCATTGATTGCATCCGCAAACGCAAGCGTGTCCTCCATCGAGTAGATAAACGGATAATTCCAAGCCGTACGCAAATGATGCGGTCCAACAAACTCCAATCCAAGCTTAACGCCGTAACTATTTAACACGTTTGCACATTCTCTAAGACGGCGGACGGCCTGAATGGTGAAAATTCCCGGAGATACGTCTGTAGCCGGCAAAATATAAGTGCAGCTCGCCGTACAACCCAGCTGTGCCGCGGCTTTCGCCTCCTCCTCCAGTTGAGGCAACCCGTCCCGGAACGCCTCATCCGTAGCGCGCCATTCTACAGGAAAGCCGCAAGATCCTATCGAAATCCCGTTTGACGACAGCAATTCCCGCGCGCCGTCCAAGCCATATGTATGAATAAGTTTTGCAGCATCCAGATCTACCGATTGAAACCCGTAACGTGCCGCCTGTTCAATAAATGCTTTGTCATCACCGATTGGTCCAAGTCCTGCACGCGTTAACCCTTTCAGCATCTAATCAGCTCCATCCGATTGTAAATAAGTACTAGCTTTATTATACAAGAGCCCTTCCCCTGTCACTATTATAAAAAGGCGCCATAAAAGCCGTTAAATGGCGCCTTTTTATTCTGCTTTATTACAGTAGCCTATCGAGCAGTCGCACCAATCCAACCGCCGCTTTCGAGCGGGCAACTTCCTTATCCGTAGCGAAGTTTCCGTAGCCGGCACCATTCATTATACCGGAGGAAAAAGCCTTGTTAATCGCTTCAAGCGCTCAGCCGGAGATAGCGTTAATGTCGTTATATTGGTGTGTATTCCCCGTCTAGGATAATGTCGCGTATAAAAGCAATGTCCCAATGCTGCCCACCCATAACAAAGGTACACAGTTTGTTATTATTGCAGCCCTCTTATAGCGCCTGTGTATGGACCAGGCAATAATGGCGCTAGCGATCATAAAGAGCGGATAAACGCCAAGGCCCAATACAAACAAAATGTTTAATGCCGTGAAACCTCCGTCAAACGACATAAAAGACATCCCGAACGTAAACAGCCACGGAATCAGAAACAGCAAATAAATAATCTGGCTAATAACGAGATATTTCTTCAATTTTATCCCCCTAAATTCTATATGACCTTAATAGTTCGCTATGCGGAAAAAATATCCTTTTGCTTATTTTCAGGAATGTTCACGCTGTTCCCCCCGTATATTTAGATGGATATCCATAACAGCCCTAAACCAGGCTGTTTGAGTGATAATTCTTTTAAGCTTATGCTTTCGACGCAAGAATCATCATAACAGCCCTAAACCAGGCTGTTTGAGTGATAATTCTTTTAAGGAGGTACATATGAACGCATCGTACTCGGAACTGCGGGCCAGAGCGAGAGAAAGCCTGAGCGGCAATTGGGGAAAAGCGATCGGAGGCTTTCTGCTGGCCATATTAATGGGGGCCGTTGTAGGACTGATCAACTATTTGATCCCGGTACTCGGCAATGTCGTAAGCATCCTGATTAGCGGCTCCATCTCACTTGGGCTCATCAGCTTCTATCTGGGCATTGCCAGGAAAGAGAACCCTCCTGTATCGGAGGTCTTTAGCGGCTTCGCCCACTTTATTAAAGCGTTCTGTCTGTACTTTATGATCGGACTATTCACTTTATTATGGACGCTTCTGTTTGTCATTCCGGGAATTATTGCGTCGTTTCGCTACTCGCAAGCGTATTTTATTCTCCGGGATAATCCGGATATCGGCGTTATGGATGCCATTAACGAAAGCAAACAAATTATGAAGGGCAATAAATGGCGCTACTTCGTGCTGCAGCTGACCTTTATCGGCTGGGCAATCCTGGCCGCGATTCCTTTTGGGCTGGGTTATCTTTGGCTGTGTCCATACATCAGCGTTACGCAAGCTCATTTCTATGATGAAGTGACCGGCAGAAATTCGCCTCCAACTCCTGATTCGTTCTAAGTACCCCATAACAAGAAAGAAGACAGCGGCATCCGCTGTCTTCTTTCTTGTTTAACCGGAGAAATCACTTTGCCGCAAATGAAACACCCATGGTCCCCGAAGGACAAAATTAGGTCGATTGATATGCAAAGTTAACTGCTTGCTCCCCGGTTCCATCGTACATTCCAAGTACTCCACTTCGCCCGTTTTCTCCTTAAGCTTAGCCATTCCGCTTTCCTCGGCGCCAATCATGTACAGCGAGGAAGGCGCCTGCTTGTCATAGTGAAAATCCGTGTAAACCCTAAGCGTCGTTGGAGAAATCTTTTCTACTTGAGTAATCGTAACCGGATAACCAGCAATTTCGAATGTTTTGTTCAGGTTATCCGTTGTTTCGGCCGGCACTTTCACGCTGACCTCATCCTTGTATTCGACGTTTATTTCCGGAATCGTAAGCGTATATGGTTCATCTAGCGTGCGGCCAAGCGGAAAATACAACTCGCTTTGGGGGCTGCTCAAGCCCTGAACCGTGGTGATCTCCAGCTTTTTGCCTTCCTTATTCACGACATTCAGCTTGAGACTTTCATCATGCATGTAGACGCCATGTATTCCGTAATCGATAATCCGAAAATCCTGCCGTGGAGGGGTAATTATAGACACCCTTGCTTTTCCGTCTACCTTATCCGTTATAGCCGTTATGGACAGCCCATTTGCTGTGGAGGTTGGACCAAGCTCGGAATAGCTGTCGAAGGATTCCGCCTTCGTTAGATGAATGGGTACTTCTATCGGAGCTTGCTCCCCAATAATCAGCTTGCTCCCCCCCTGTACATCCAGTTCTCCTTTATGCCAGAAAGCAGACGTCCAGACCGTTCCTCCCCAAGAAGCCATAGATGCGTCAATCGTTACGGCCTCACCTTGTGCATTAACTAGAGTAACATCCTTCAATCTGGTTGCATTTTGCCCGGTCATCGTTATATACGTCATTTCATGGTCGGACATCATGCCGGTAATAACAACGGATCCCTCTTCCCCGACCTTTACGTTGATGGGCTTGCTTAGGATGTACCGGACCTCCGGCGACTTCTCTTCTTTCACCATTCCCATTCCAGGGACAAACTGCAAGGCATTCTGAATAGCCGCCCATACCTTCGTATGGTTAACTAGCGCCGTAGATAATAGAAGGACAACAATTACAGCAGCAATAGATGCCCAGCCGCGTCTTAATCGCGTTGCCTTCCGCCTCTCTGTTCCTGCTTGCTCTATACCAAGGCGCGCCCTGTAACGAAGCTGCTCAGAGGGGATGGGAATGGTCTGCATTTGCTGCTTTATTTTATCGGAGCCCGTATCCATAATCTCCATCCTCCTCTACCCGTTTCCTTAGCTTTTTCAACGCCCGATACAGCAAGGTCTTTCCCGTGCCTAGCGGTATATCCAATACTTCCGTAACTTCCCGGATCGTTAGATCATAATAGAATCTTAGAATAACGACGCTTTTCTCCTCCGGCTCCAGAGCCTCCACCAGTTCCTTTAACGTAATCGACAACGAAAAATCCTCCTCATCGCTGACGGTTATCGATTCCAGATATTCCGGCTTCCATTGAATTTGTCTCTTCCGTTTGCGCAGCAGATCGATCGAACAGCTTATCGCAATCTTAATGAGCCAAGTTTTGAAATAAGCAGGCTCCTTCAGCTTGCGTATTCCCTTGAAAGACCGATACGCCGTCTCCTGTATGACATCCAAGGCATCCTCTTCATTCCCCACATGCACATAAGCCGCCCTATACAAATCCTCTTCATACTGCTGAAAAAGCTCCAAGTACGCGGACTCGTCGCCGCGCTGCGCCCTTCTCACCAGATCAATAATGCCCCTCACCTACTTTGCTTTAACCTCTCTGTTCTATAGATTAGACGCATGAGCGTTTCTTTTGGCTTTAGCAAAAAAAAATACCAATCGGGCGATGCCCCTTCGGCCGGAGGCGGGTAACACTAACGAAACTGTAACACGCTATTTCAGCGAAATGGAGCCGTTGGGAATTCTAACGAAACTACGTATCGTTATTCCCAATATAAGTGCCTCTTTTAGCTCAAAACGGCCAAATAGCGTTACCACGTTTCGTTAGTTTAGAAATCATGGTGTTTGGGGTCAAATAAGCATACGTAGTTTCGTTAGCGGGGAGTGTGCGGGAGCGACGGCGGCCATTAGCTGGGAATGCTGGAATCCGACAGCGTACATTAGCGGGAACGAGCGGGATCAGACGGTGAACATTCGCGAAAAAGCGGAATCGAAAGGCGCTCGTTAGAGGGGAAGACGGATAGAGCGGTACTTGCTAGTGGGGAAGGTATGCGCGGTGTCGGACAGCTATCGTTAGCGAGGGGAGCCGAGGTGCAGGCTGCATCAAGACCCCCCGTGTCATGCTGCGTAACTTTAGCAAAAAGCCAGATTCCCCTCTGGGAATCTGGCCTACCACTCACTCACTACCCCACCATCGGCGCGGTCTCCGCATGCGTGCCTTCTACCGGGTTGCCTTCTTTGCGCCAGTACTCGATGCCGCCAATCATCTCTTTTACTTTGAAGCCTAGACCGGACAAGCGCGCCGCGCCTTTGGTGCCGCCGTTGCATGCCGGGCTCCAGCAGTAAACCACGATGAGCTGCTCCTTCGAGAACGATGCCGTTGTCTCAGCCGTCATTTCTCTCGAAGGCAGGTTAACCGCCCCCGGAATGTGGCACTCGGCATACGCTTTTGGACTGCGTACATCAATCAGTAAAAAGTCATTGAGGCCATGCTGCATGTCGTAGTACACATCCGCTACGTCCGTCTCAACGGACAGCTTGTTCATATAGTGGCGGTGCGTAGCTTCCGGTGCTGCGGCAGGAGTTTCAAGGACGAGCGAAAAGGGTTGGTTTGTCATAACGAGTACCTCCAGTTAGGGATTTGCCAAATGCCTTGGCTTGTTGAATTCAATATAGCATGATCCCTAACAACGGAGTTATCGATGGTTTTCGATGGCATACTTCAATGATTCTGATGATTGCCTCCGCCAATTAGATCCACGAAGCCAAGAAAGGCTTTGGACTGCCATTTCTTCTTCGAATAGATCAGCTGGGTATAAAACCTGCAAGCCGGATGGTTAAAAGGCAATGCAATCAGCTGCTGCCTCCGAATTTCTTCGGCAGCCGCGATACGCGGCAGCAAAGCAACGCCAAGGCCATACACCACGCATTGCTTGATGGCCTCCATGTTCCCGAATTCATAAGAGGGCTTGCTGTCAATCTCGCCGTCCCGCAGCACTTTGAGCAGCATGGCCCGGTACGTGCAGCCATCCTCGGTGAGGATGAGAGGCTCGCCCGATAAATCCTCTGCACGAACCTCGCTTAACGCCGAGAATCGATGCTCGGGATTCGCGATAATAACAAGCTCCTCTTCCCTCAACACCACCGTATGGAGCTCCGGATCCGAGAACGGCGGGTCCAGGATAATGCCTACATCCAGCGTCCCCTCTTTGACGGCTTCTATAATAAGAGGCTCATTTCCCGGCTGCAGCATGATACTGATATCCGGGTACTGCTGGCGGTAAGCCTGCAAATAGGGCGGCAAGTAATAAGCAGCCAGCGTCTCAATTGTCCCGATAGATAGCGTCCCTTTGGACTGCTTCGACACGACTTCCTTCGATTCTTCGTGGAGCCTGATCACTTCCTTGGCATAGGGAAGCAGAGCCTCGCCGGCGATCGTCAGCCTCATGCTCCGGCCGAACCGTTCAACTAGTACGGCTCCGTACGACTCCTCCAGCCGCTGGATTTGCGTCGTAATGCTGGACTGGGCATAACCCAGAATTTCCGCCGCGCGGGTGAAGCTTCCGTGCTTCGCGACTTCGCAGAAGGTTTTTAAATAGGTTAATTCCACGCAAGAACCCTCCTTTTCGCCAAAAGCAAGCTAATTCCGTTTACGATATTGATTCGGGGGCAGTCCCGTTGTTTTCTTGAATGCCGTGCTGAAATAATGCTGCGACTCGTAACCCGTCTTCTCGGCGATTTCATGAATAGCCAGATCCGTCTCGTTCAGCAGCCGAATCGCTTCCTTCATCCGGGCGGATGTCAGCATGCTTATAAAAGAAGCCCCCATCTCTTGCTTGAAAATACGGCTCAGATACACGGCCGACACGTTCAGCTCACCCGCAATTCCCTCAAGCGACAAGTCGCGGTCCTCATAACGGTTAGCGATAATTTCCTTCGTCCGCCGGACAAAGGGACTAAGCTTCGTTTCCCGGTTAACGGAAGCCCGTGCCTCCGCATAAAGCGAGGGTACATCCCCGGAAGAGCTATGCTGATAGCTGGCCACAATCTCAATCTTCAAATAGCCCGCCACATCCGCTTCAATCTGCCTAAAGACCGCTTCCGGCGGCTTGCCCCAGATCAGAACAACAATTAATCCTACTTTATCCCGGAAGTGAACGGAAGTAAACGGCTCAAGATGCTCTTCCATAATATTCTCGATGGCAAACAACAGAAGCTGGCGGTCCTTCTCGGAAAAAAACGCCTTGCCCTTAGACTGCTCCGGCCACCGGATGACGCCCACATAGTCCGGTTCCTCGCCCGGCATCCGAAGGAACGCAAGCTGCTCGCGAATCTCCGCTTCTCCGAGCTCCCCCTTTATCCATTCGAGGCAAAATCTTTCCCTCAGGAGCGCGAAGTTTTTATCAATCTGCTTGGAAGCCATCTGCAGAAGCTCTTCGTTAACGGTGGTATCCTCCAGCTTCTGAACAACTCTTGCCAGCACCTCTCCCAGCATATCGGGATTAACCGGCTTCAGAATATAATCGTCCACCTCCAGCTTGATTGCTTCATAAGCGTAATTAAATTCGTCATGGCCGGTAATGATGACAATCTTGCATTTGGGAAGCTGCTCCCGAAGATGGCTGATCAAGGTGAGGCCATTCATAATAGGCATGCTCAGATCGACGAGAAGAATATTCGCCTGCTTTTCCACGGCCAGCTCCAGCGCTTCCTCTCCGTCCTCGGCTTCCCCAACAACCTCAAGCTGCAGCTCCTCCCATGGTATAGAGCTGCGGATTCCTTCCCGGATAATGGACTCATCATCCGCGATTAACACCTTCCATGTGCGTATCATGCGTACCCTGCCCCTTCCGATGAATGATAGGATGCTTAATGATTACCGTCGTTCCGGCTTTCTCTTTGCTCTCAATCGTAATCCCGTAGGTCTCGCCAAAGCTCAGCCGAATTCGCTCCTGCACGTTACGGAGTCCGTAGCTGGCCGCTTGCCCCTGTCCTTGCTGACGCTCTTCGGCTGCCCTCTGCGCGGCAGTTGCTTCATGAACCGAAGGCACGGCCTGAAGCACGGCTCGCAGCGCTTCGAGTCTGGCTTCCGTCATTCCCGCTCCGTCATCTTGAATAACCAGCTCCAATATCTCTTCGCTAATAATGGCGCGAATCGTAATCATCCCCGGCCCGCGGCGTTCCTTAATGCCGTGATAGATCGCATTCTCGACAAGCGGCTGAAGAATAAGCTTCAGCACGAACAAGTCGTCGCAGCTTCCGTCTACTTCGATGTTATAGTTCAGCTTATCTTTATAGCGGGTTTGCTGGATTTTCAAATAGCTGCGGATATGCTCGATCTCATCGGTGAGCGGGATCATCTCTTGGCCTTTGCTCAGCCCGATCCGGAACAGCTTGGACAAAGCCTCGACCATCTCCGTCGCTTCCTTCGCGCCGTCCTTGCGGGCCAGCCACTGGATCGTATCCAGCGTATTGTACAGAAAATGCGGCTGAATATGGGCCTGCAGGCTGCGAAGCTCCGCCTCCCGCTTGAGCCGCTGCTCTGCCCACACCTGCGAGATAAGCCGGGTCATCTGCGACAGCATCTTGTTAAAGCTGCGGCCGAGCAGGCCAATCTCATCCTCCCGCTCCTCCGGAATACGAATGCTCATATTGCCCTCCTCAACCTTGCGCATGAAGGAGGCCAGCTGCGAGATCGGCCGAGAGATCGAATGAGACAGGTAATACGACGCGGCAATGCCAAGCATGCACACGATAAATACGAAGGTAACGAGATAGAGGTTAATATCCTTAATCTCCTGCACGCTGTCCTGAACGGCAAAGACCCCAACAGTCGTCCAATTGGTAAAAGAGGATTTCTGATAAATAAACTGCAGCTTCTGGCCTCCTACCGTTTGAGCGAACATGCCGGATAACTGCTGGCCGGGCAGGGCAACGCCCAGACTTCCGACCTTGGAGTTTTTTGGCGCGTAAATGCTCTCGCCCTTATCGTCGATAACCATCAAGTAGCCGGATTTCCCAAGCCGCACATCGCGTACCGTTTCTGCGATTACCCTAAGCTTAAGATCAATAAGGACAACGCCTAACGTCTTCTGCGTGTCCGGATCCTGTATGGCACGTACAACAGAGACGACCTCGCTGTCCTTGTAATTGGAATGGGTCGTCACGTTCCGGTTAGCCGGATGGCCGATGATTTTGAATATCCCTTTGGCCCCAACGGCCTCCTGGTACCAGGTCTCCTTCGCTAAACTATCGTTCGTCCGGGCATACATCTCATTGCTGAAATAATCGCCGTTAGGCCGCACAACGATAATTCCCGCAACCTCCGAGTAGAGCGAGGTAAAGCCCTGCAGAAATTTGGACATGCGGTATTCCTCATGGTCATCGTCAATGGCCTTCTTCCCTTCGCTCAGGAAAGCCTGAATTTCCGGATTCATCGATATAAAATAGGAGATATTCTGAATATTGCCCGCGTAATAATCCAGCGACTTGTTCACGTTGTCGATAAGCTGCATCGTATGGCCGTTAACCTGCTTCTCAACGATGCCGTTAACGATCCACCCCATTAATAATCCAATAACAAGGGAAGGCAAAATGCTGATCAATAGAAAATGAAGAATAAGCTTGTATCGGATAGACCAGTTGTTCAGCTGGAAGCTCTTCTGCAGTTGCTTGAATACCATGGTTAGCGCTCCCCTTTACCCGTTACTTGGCATAAAACTGGTCTACGTCACCCGGAGTCACTACCGTAATGCCCGTATCGATGTTCGTCGGCAGCGGCGGAATGCTGGAATCCCCGTTATCCGACATCGGATTTACGATATGGTTGCGGAGATGGAACAGCTGCATAAGCGACCAATATCCCATGTTCCACGTCCCCTGCGCCAGAGTCGCCGAGATCGTGCCGCTCTTAACCATATCGAGCGTTCCTTTATCCGTGTCAAAGCTGATGATCTTGACCTGATCCAGCTTATTTAACCGCAGAATGGCATTCCCCGCGCCAACCCCTCCGTTCGCTTCCGTTACGAAAATGCCGCTTAGATCCGGGAACTTGCTCAGCAGATCGCGGACCTTCTGCTCCGATATCATCTGATCGCCTTTGCCGTCGGCAATCCCAACCAGCTGTAGATCAGGGAATTCCTTTTCCAGCGTCTCCTCAAAGCCCCTTGTTCTCTCCTGATGGTTTAATTGATTAGGCAGCGTAATGACGCCAACCTTGCCGGTTCCGCCCGTCAGCTCGGCCATCTTCCGGGCTGCCGTTACCCCGGCGTTATAGTTATTAGTCCCGATGTAGGAATAAGCTTTGCTGCGCGGAGCGTCCGCGTCGAACATCACAACGGGAATGCCCGCCTCCACCGCTTTATTAATCGCCGGGTTTAGAGCCTCGGAATCGATGGCGCTTACGGCTATTCCGGCGGGACTCCGCGCGATAACCTGCTCGAGCACCATCATTTCCTCCTGCACGTCGTATTGCGTGGAGCCCCGGTATTCCACCGATACGCCAAGCGCTTCCGCCGCGTCCTCGAAGCCTTTTAGCCCATTTTTCCAATAATCGATACCGGCCAGAAAATTCACCATCACATACTTCTCGTCCAGCGTACCGTGCAGCCCCTCGGGCTCATCCAGCAGTCCGCTGTTGTCTTCCTTGACGAATACCATATACAAATAGGCCATTAGCGTCCCAATCAGCACGATATAGACGAGCAACAGCTTCTTCACCCGGATCCCCCCCAATATGCAAAAAACCGCTTTCATTAACATAGCAGTTAAGCGCGCCTAGACACAAGAAGTGTTTAGACGCGCTAAGAGACGGCTCTGTTACTAAGCAGATTTGTTTTTGTTATAGAGGTCAAAAGCGACCGCGAGCAGCAGCACCAGACCCTTGATGCCCTGCTGATAATCGATGCCGAGACCAACCAGCGACATCCCGTTATTCATGACGCCCATAACGAGACCCCCAACGATTGCCCCGATTACCGTACCTACTCCGCCCGTTGCCGAAGCTCCGCCGATAAAGACCGCTGCGATAGCATCCAGCTCGAAGTTCACTCCGGCTTTCGGAGTAGCCGCGTTCAGCCTTGCCGCAAACACAAGACCCGCAAGGGCGGCAAGCACGCCCATATTAACGAAGACCCAGAAGGTCATTTTTTTCGTCTTCACCCCGGACAGTCTTGCTGCCTTCTCATTGCCTCCGAGCGCATAGATATGACGGCCCATAACCGTTTTGCGCATCACGAAGGTGTACAAGGCAATCAGAATAAACAGCATGATGAGAATGTTCGGGAGACCTTTGTAGGAAGCAAGCACGTACGTGAAAAGGTTTGTAATAATCACGATAGCCGCCAGCTTGATAAGGAAGAACGGAATCGGCAGCAGCTCCAGCTTGTATCTTTTCTGGGCCAGGCGTCCGCGCCACTCCATAAAGATGTACAGCACCGACAGCACGATTCCGATCAACACCGTGAGCAGATGAATGTCCCAGCCGCCAGGAATGTCGGGCAGGAAACCCGTGCTTATGGAGCGGAAGCCCTGCGGAAACGGGGCTACCGACTTGCCGTCCAGCACCAGCATCGTGAGGCCGCGGAATAATAACATCCCCGCCAGCGTGACGATGAAGGACGGAATCCGTACGTAAGCAACCCAGAAGCCTTGCCAAGCGCCAACGATAGCGCCAAACACAAGCGACAGCACCATCGCTACCGGGAAGGACATCCCGTGTTTGACCATCATGATGGCCGATACCGCGCCAACAAAGGCAGCAACGGAGCCGACGGAAAGATCGATATGACCGGTGATAATGACAAGGAGCATGCCAATAGCCAGAATAAGAATATAGCTGTTCTGCAAAATCAGGTTCGTAATATTAAGCGGCTTCAGCAGAATGCCGTCGGATAGAAACTGAAAGAGCAGCATGATTAGAATAAGTGCAATAAACATGCCGTACTGCCGGATGTTGCTGCGTAATAATTTCAGTGCGGTTTCCATGCTGTCCTACCTCCTGCTTTTCGTCATATACTTCATAAGCGTTTCCTGACTGGCTTCGGCTCTTGGCACTTCCCCGGTAAAACGCCCTTCGTTCATGACGTAAATCCGGTCGCACATCCCGAGCAGCTCCGGCAGCTCCGAGGAGATCATCAGAATGCCTTTCCCTTGCTCAGCCAGCTGATTGATAATGGTGTAAATCTCGTATTTCGCCCCTACGTCGATGCCCCGGGTTGGTTCATCGAGAATAAGGAGGTCCGGACCGGTAAAAATCCACTTGCTCAGCACGACCTTCTGTTGGTTCCCTCCGCTCAGGTTGCCGGTTTTCTGATGGACGCTTGGCGTCTTGATGTTCAGCTTCTTGCGGAAGCCTTCCGCCTCGGTTATCTCTTTGTAATCGTCCACCACAAACCATTTGGAAATGCCCCATAGGTTGGCAAGCGTTGTATTGCGTTTGATATCGTCCATCAGGATAAGCCCGTATTCCTTGCGGTCCTCGGTTACGTAAGCAATGCCCTCGTCGATCGCTTTGCTGATATCGGGCAGCCGGATTTCCCGGCCTTCCTTGAACAGCTGGCCGCTGATTTTTTTCCCGTAGGACTGACCGAAAATACTCATCGCAAGCTCCGTCCGTCCTGCCCCCATTAGCCCCGCAATGCCAACAATTTCGCCGCGGTTAATATGGAAGCTGACCTCGTCGATCACTTTCCGGTCCGATTGCTGCGGATGATAGACGTTCCAGTCTTTGACCTCGAACAGGATATCTCCGATATGCGGCTCCCGCTCCGGATAACGATGCGTCAGATCGCGTCCAACCATCCCTTTTATAATCCGGTCCTCTGTAATTTGATCCTCCCGGACCCGCAGCGTCTCGATCGTCTGGCCGTCGCGCAGAATCGTAATCGAATCGGCCACCTTCATAATTTCGTTAAGCTTGTGGGAGATGATAATGGACGTCAGACCCTGTTCCTTGAACGCCAGCATCAGATTCAGCAGATTCTCGCTGTCCTCTTCGTTTAGCGCTGCGGTTGGTTCGTCCAGGATAAGCAGCTTTACTTCCTTCGATAAAGCTTTCGCAATCTCCACAAGCTGCTGCTTGCCTACCCCCATCGTCCCTGCAGGCGTGTTCGGGGATTCGGACAAGCCTACCGTTTGGAGCAATTCCCGGGTCTTCACAACCGTCTCGTTCCAGTTGATAATGCCGCGGCTTGCCTGCTCGTTGCCTAAGAAAATATTCTCAGCCACGGACAGCTGCGGAATAAGCGCAAGCTCTTGGTGGATGATGACGATGCCAAGCTGCTCGCTGCTTCCGATATCTTTAAATTCGCAGGCTTTGCCCTTGAATAAAATGTCGCCTTCATAGGATCCAAACGGATATACGCCGGAGAGTACCTTCATCAGCGTCGATTTGCCCGCGCCGTTCTCTCCCATAAGCGCGTGTATTTCGCCTTCTTTTACCTTTAAATTAACGTTCTCCAGCGCCTTTACGCCCGGAAAGGTTTTGGTGATTCCCCGCATTTCGAGCAGGATATCAGTCAAAGCTATCACCACGCCTTCAGTTGGATAAGGAATACGGAAAATGATTTAGCAACGGCTTTGAGGCCGTCGCTAAATCATTTGGCTGCCGCAATGCTTCAATACGATTATTTCAGTTCATCTTCGGTGTAGTAGCCCGAATCGACCAGAACCTGCTTGTAGTTGGCGCTGTCTACCGATACCGGCTCCAGCAGGAAGGAAGGAACCACCTTCACGCCGTTGTTGTAAGTTTTCGTGTCGTTCACTTGCGCTTCTTTGCCTTCGATTACCGCTTGAGCCATGCTAACCGCTACCTTCGCCAGCTCACGAGTATCTTTGAAGATCGTGGAAGTTTGCTCGCCGGCAATGATGGATTTCACCGAAGCAACCTCGGCGTCCTGGCCCGTAATGATTGGCATCGGCTTATCCGCCGTGCCGTAGCCTACACCCTTCAGGGAGGAGATAATGCCGATACTGATGCCGTCATACGGCGACAATACCGCGTTTACCGTGTCGGTAGCGTAATTCGCGCTCAGCAGGTTATCCATCCGGGATTGCGCGGTTGCGCCATCCCAGCGGAGCGTTGCAACCTGCTCCATTTTCGTCTGGCCGCTCTTCACGACCAGCTTGCCGCTGTCGATGTAAGGCTGGAGAACGGACATCGCGCCGTCAAAGAAGAAGTAAGCATTGTTATCGTCCGGGGAACCGGCGAACAGCTCGATGTTAAACGGTCCTTTGCCGTCCTTCAGGCCAAGCTTATCTTCGAGGTAGGAGGCTTGCAGCACGCCTACTTTGAAGTTGTCGAAGGTTGCGTAGTAGCTGACATGCTCGGTATTTTTGATCAGGCGGTCATATGCGATTACTTGAATGTTCTGGTCCGCCGCTTTTTGCAGCACGTCCGTCAGGGACTCGCCGTCGATTGCCGCAATAACAAGCACCTTAGCGCCCTTCGTGATCATGTTCTCGATTTGGGAAACCTGGTTCTCGATCACATCCTCCGCATATTGAAGGTCTACCGTGTAACCAAGCGCTTCGAATTCTTTCTTCATGTTGGCGCCGTCGCCTACCCAGCGCTCCGACGATTTCGTCGGCATGGAGATGCCGATTTTGCCTTTTTCGGCGGAGGCACCCGTATTTGTGCTTTCCGTGCTGTTTCCGGCCGACGCGTTATTTGTTGCTTTCTCGCCGCCATTGTTACTGCTGTTGCCGCCTTTGTTACTGCTGCCGTTCGCGCCGCAAGCGGCAAGCACCACGATTAATGCGGTTAACATCAGGATCGATAACACTTTTTTCATTTCTGTCTATCCCCTCTCGATTTGTGAGATGATTGAGCCGATAGACAAATCATACAAGCGGAAGCCTTTTAAATCTTTTCACTTCGTTAACTCGTTTTTATAAAAAAACAAACAAAAAAGACTTAAGCAGATTTATCTGCTTAAGTCTTTTTTGTTTATCTCAAGGCAATATCGCCTTCTCGAATATCGAGTGTTTCCCGCATAAATGCCTTTATCTCCTCAACTGCCTTCTCCTCGGCTTGAGCCGCCTGTATAAGCTTGGAGATCATCGGTTCTGTTAGGCCGTCATTCCGCGCTAAACCTTCCAGCTCACCGAAAGCCTCCGCCACGTAGTCATACTGAACCGATGCGGCTAGAAGCGAAGGCCAATAGGTTTCCAACACGGTAAAATAGTCGCGAATATCCCTCTTGGAAGCCGTATAGGATCGCAATGTTGCCTGCCATCCCTCATGATCATAGTCTCCGCTTTGCAGTGCTGATACTATTGCCGCATAAGCTTCTCGGCCGCAGGCATACTCCGTCTCGGGCAGGAGCGGATTATGGGTTTCCCAGCGGTATACCGCCTGCATCAGCGATTCCCTGCATATTTCCATATGGTCTAACGCAATCCTGTTCTCGAAGATCTGGTAATACCAATAAGGCGAGATCGGACTGCCGAAAGAGTTATACAGCATATATTCCACTTCATCGCTTCCGTTCGAGAGAATAAGGGATTGCTCCGCATCATCATAGCCAGCAACCACAACAAATTGATTCCTCCAAATGACGGCCCCTATTCCACTGTCTATTGCTTTTTTAATCTGGAATACAGCCGCTTCCCTATAGAGCGGTAATGTAGCATCAAAGCTAAAACCCGCATTTTGCGAAGAACCAATTCCTATAAAGTCCGCTGCGAGAAAATTCTCGGCTACCCAATTGTAAGCTGTCGGAGCTTCCTCCGTTAAACGCCGGTTTACGGTAAAACGGAAAGCCATTGAGGTCATGCCGGCCAACATCGCTTTTGAGCCATTTATCCAACCTTTATGATGAAGAACAGCATGCATAGCATCAATATAAGATTCCGAATCCACTGTCATTTTCAAGTCTGCGAGGATAACCATCGCTGCTCACCTCTCGTCATGTAAATCATTTAGGGGTATGAATGCCCCACCTGGGAATGATGGACCTTTTCGGATCCGGGCAACGGTCGGATATTGGGCGGAATTCGTTAACCGCTTGATCCTCTAGCTGCTTTGCTTCCGTTATATGGCCAATTAAGGCATCCAATTGATTGCGATCTATTTGTCTGGAGTCCTTGTTATGGATAATGGCATTTCGAATCAGCGGGAGCAGCTCATTTAGCTGCTTATAGAGCCGTATAGCTTCATCTATTTCAGGCCAAAGTCCTTGCGCCTCTTGCAAATAAGAAAGAATTTCCTCTCTTGAATAGCAATAGGAATCAAGGATATAGACGGCGCCGCCCTCATCATAGTCTCCTTGCCGAAGAGACTGGATCAAGAAGTCATACGCTAGCTTGCCGGATGCAATATCTGTATTGGGCAGTGTTTTATAAGGAGTGTCCCAGTCATAAATAGCAAGCCGCAGCGATTCAAGAATCATCAGCTCTCTTGCAATATCCACCTTCCCGCCAACCGCCTGACAATACCAGAACTCCGTAAAATTAAGACCCAAATTGTCATACAGGACAACATGCGGTTCATCCGACCAGCCATCTTTCACGAAAAACACCCGGTCCTCGTCATCATAGCCGTCAATAACTCCAAACTCCGGAATCCAATAAATAACCCCTGCCCCTTTATCAAGACTATCCTTCACCCACTCAACGGCATCCTGCTGGTAATGGCGGAAGGTCGGATGTCTCGTCCGTCCGCAATCATACACCGTATAAACACCAAGGTTGTCCATACCCGGCTTATGCTCGTTTATCCATTGCCCATACGCTGACACGGACAAAGGCAGCAGTCTTTCATGGACCGTAAATTTGAAGGCCATTCCGGTAAGTCCCGAGAGCCGATATTTAGGGCCCTCAAACAATCCGGCTGCAGTTAGGACGGCATAGAGACTATCGATATAAGATTTGGATTCCCGTTTCATGTTCAGCCCCAATTGTACGCTTGGCATAGCCCTCCCCCTAACTAAATTCCGTCGTTGTGCCTAATCGCTGTGCGATCTGCTCACACTTATTTTGCAGCTTACTTTTAAGCCATCTCGGAGCAATCAGCTCTTCCCATTCGGTAATAAGCAAATGCTGAAGAAAGCTGTCCGTATCATAAAAAGCAATGGTATAGATAAGCTCTTCTTGCGCATGTATGGTAAACCCCCTCCAGCTATTGCCGCTCAAAGGGGAGCTAAGTCTAATCTTCGCCATATACGGAGCGCGGGCTGGCTTGCTGCCATGTTCCAAGCAGTCGAATTCATTCCTCTTGGGCTCGCACTCGGATGCCCCATCCGCAATGGAAATCTGCAGGATTCCGTCCAGTCTAAGAAGAACCTGACGTTCATCCGCTCCGTTATACACGGCAACATAATCCGCATGATAACGGGATACGAAGCGGACTGGGACAACAAGCAAGTGACGTTCGCCTTCTTCATCCTTATAGAGCAGGTGAACGGATTTTTTGCCCGCTATAGCCTGGGAAAGCAGCTCCATGGCTTGAATAGTCCTCGGATTGGCATCAAATATGGGAAGCCTGATTCCGTCCGAATGATCGGAAGCCTCAAACCTGCTTAGCAGATCGGCCACGCGCTTTACGGACTCGGCGTTATCATAATTGTAGTGACGGTATCGAAGCGCAAGATATTTCAATATTTTTTGCTCTTCTTCCGACAAATACAGATGCGGCAGAACAAACGCCTCATCCTCGTAGCAATAGCCCCGATACTTCGCCACATATTTGAGCGGAGCGCGAAGTGACATTTCCATATACTCAATATCCCTGGCCGCTTGTCTCTTGGAAATCTCGAATTGTTTAGCTAGAAGGCTGCTATTCGGATAATGTCCCGCACGTACTTGTTGATCGAACCATCCAATGCGATGCATATTGCTCATCCTCACACAGCCTTCCTTAGTCGTTTCTATTTATTACATCATTTTCTAGAGATGGACTGCAATTAAATTTTCTAAGAGATTGCTGCGTCCACTCTCTCTTGTGCGGCATTTATGCACCGTTTGCAGACTTTCAGCGTTTTCCCTTCCGATGTCGTCTGCGTATACAAAAGCTTGATTCTTGTTCTGCTGCATACGGGACAAGTCCCTCTGCCTCGGGATGGAAGGTTCCACAATACGCGTCCTCGTTTTGTTTTTGACATTGTTCATGACCTCGTTTCGTTGTAATGTGCCCATTATAAAACAAGCGGTATGACATAAAATGTCATACCGCTTGAGAAGTTTTTAAAAAAATGATTCTCTTATGGGGCCAGTAAAAAGGACCTGAAAACGCCGCGAGCGTCCAAATGAGCGCATTATGCTGTACTCAATCCAATCTAGCATGAGAGACCGGACAAAAACGTTCCCTACGCTGTATGAAATCCAATGTAGCTCTTGCCCCACATAGAATTCGCTTTTGCCGCAAGAACTAGAGTATAGTAGGACTAGATAAATATATTCCAGGAGGCTAGAGCCATGTCACAGGAGATTTGGATTAACCTGCCGGTCAAGGATGTTCGGAAATCAACTGCCTTTTTTAATCAAATCGGATTCCAAGCAACTAACGTAGGCAGCGAAAGGGCCAAGCTTACGATCGGCCAGACCACGTTCCTGCTATTCCCCGATGCGGCGCTTGAGAAATTTTCTGGAGCGAAAGTTGCCGATACCTCCCAATATGCAGAGGTGTTGTTCTCGCTTGGCGTTAACAGCAGAGAAGAAGTTGATGAATTTATTCAAAAAGTAGAGTTTGCCGGCGGCAGCATCTTCGGCAAGCCTAGCGAATCGGACGGCTGGATGTACGGCGCGGGCTTTGCCGACCTGGACGGTCACCGCTGGAATCTGCTGTACATGGATGAGAGCAAAATGCCGAAAGGCTAATGAATAACGCCGGTAACCCTAGCCAGGTTACCGGCGTTGTTTTATACCCCGTACAATCTCCGGTATGCCGTTGGCGTCATCCCTTCATGCTCCATAAACCGTTTGTTGAAGTAGCTTACGCTCGGATAACCCGCCTCCTCCGCAATCTGGCCGATGTTATCGTCCTTCCGCTCGAGCAGCCATTGCTTTGCCGCCTGCAAGCGGCAGCGGGTAATAAAATCCATGGGCGTCATACGCGTGGCGTTCCGGAACAGCTTGCAGAAGTAATAAGGCGACACTCCCACCCGCTCTGCCCACTCCTCCAGGATAAAAGGCTTCACCGCATCCTGCTGCATAAGCGGAAGCAGCTCCATAATCCGCTCGCTTGAAGTCCCCGTCTTGTTCCCTTGCAGGGCAGACGCGTGCTCAACAAAAACCGTCAACAGCATATAGATGAGCATAGATAACTGGGCTGGCCGCAGCATCCGGTGAGTCTCCGCTTCGCATAACAGCTCTTCATGCGCCTGCTCCCAAATCTGGGGCTGCCTGAGCTTCCATAGCGGACTTTTATGAAAGCCCTGCTCGATCAAATAATCCCGAAGGCCCGTACCCCCGTAGAAATGAATCCATCGCACGTCCCACGGCTCATCTTGACTGCTGTAATAGCGCTGCTTCTGCAGCGGAAAATACAGCACGGCTTCCCCTCCCCGAAGCTCATGAACAACGCCGTCAATCTCCGCGTAGCCTTTGCCGGAAACACAATAATGGATGTTGAAATTGTTCAAAGCGCCCGCCTCCCGGTAAACGCTATGCTCGTGGTCAAACCGATAATGGCCAACCGATTCAGGCATGCAAAAATACGGCATATTCGGAAGCGTAAGCAGATGGCTTTGGCGTTTCATAGCAGGCACCTCTTTATGACAATATTGTTCTAATGGTATACAAAATAATATCATTTTAATTTTAATTATCTTCTCCTATAATCGCAATATAGTCATAAATCATTCAAACGAAGCGAGGGTGAAGCATGAGCAAAAAGCTTAGATGGGGCATTCTGGGATGCGCTAATATTGCAAAAAACGCGGTAATTCCAGGCCTTCATTTATCCGATTCGAACGAAGTGGCCGCAATCGCGAGCCGCGACGGAGAGAAAGCCAGACAAACGGCTGAAGAGTTGAACATTCCTACTGCCTATGACAGCTACGAGGCGCTTCTTGCCGACAGCTCGATTGACGTTATTTATATCCCGCTGCCGAACCATCTACATAAGGAATGGGCCATTCGCGCAGCCGAAGCAGGCAAGCATATTTTGTGCGAGAAGCCTCTCGCTCTGAACGCACACGAAGCGGCAGAGATGGCCGAAGCAGCCGACAAAGCAGGCGTTCTTCTGTCCGAGGCGTTTATGTATCGCTATCATCCGCGCTATCAACAGATTAAAGAGCTGATTGCTTCCGGTGCAATCGGTCAGATTCGCGGAATCCGAAGCGCGTTTACTTTCAACAACCCGAACGACTCCAAGAATGTCCGCTTCCGCAAGGCTTGGGGTGGCGGCTCCATCTATGACGTAGGCTGTTACCCGATTAACGTTGCGCGTCTGCTCTTGGATAAAGAACCGGAAGCGGTTACGGTTAACGCCCTCTTCTCGCCGGAGCATGACGATGTCGATATGATGGCCTCCGGCCTGATTGAATTTGACGGCAACGTATCGCTTACCTTCGACTGCGGCATGTGGGCGGCATTCCGCAATCCGCTGGAGATTCTTGGAACAGACGGTATTATCGAAGTTCCGTCCGCGTTTGTTACGCCAACGGCGGAAAGCAGCCAGATCTACCTGAACGCAAACGGTGAGCGCCGCCAGATTGAGGTACCGTACGTGAATTCGTATACGGCGCAAGCGGATTCCATTGCGCGTTCCATTACAAATGGTATTCCTCTGGAATTCCCGACATCCGATGCCATCCGCAATATGAAGGTTATTGATGCTTGTCTGTTATCTGCCCGTGAACACGCGAGAGTCCCAGTGTTGTAAAATAATAATCTCTGAGGAGGCTGCTAACTATGGAATTCTTAAAGCTGCAAGGATTGGACAAACCGGTATCCCGCTTGATGAAAGGGACGGACTATTTCTACCATGACTCTTATGAAAAAGCTGCTGCCAACATGGACGCCTACTTCGCTATTGGCGGCAACTGTTTTGATTCCGCTCATATTTACTGCGGCGGACAAAGCGAGGAAGTGATCGGCCGTTACCTGAAGGAGCGAGGCAACCGCGATCAATGGGTGATCTTGACCAAAGGTGCCCATCATGACCATAACGGCCCGCGCGTCAGCCGCGAAGCGATCCGCAGCGACCTGATGACCAGCCTTGAGCGCCTCCAAGTCGATACGATCGACATGTACGGTCTGCACCGCGATGATCCCAACGTCCCTGCAGGCGAAGTGATCGAGATTCTTAACGAGCATATCAAATCGGGCGCGGTGCAAACGATCGGCGTATCCAACTGGACTTGGCAGCGCATTCAAGAGGCGAATGACTACGCGGCGGAAAAAGGGCTTGTCGGCTTCTCGTTCAGCAGCCCTAACCTCAGCCTGGCCAAAGCTAACGAGCCGTTCTGGGCAGGCTGCGTATCCGTCGACGACGAGACTCTTGCCTGGCATGAAGCCAACCAGCTTCCGCTGTTCTCCTGGTCTTCCCAGGCTCGCGGCTTCTTTACGGGCCGCTTCACGCCGGAGGATCGCAGCAATGCCGATCTGGTCCGCGTCTTCTACAGCGACGACAACTGGGAGCGTTATGAGCGCGCGAAGCAGCTGGCCGAGCAAAAGAACGTCACGCAAATCCAGATCGCGCTCGCATACGTGCTGAACCAAGCATTCCCGACCTGTGCCCTCATCGGCGCCCAATCGCTCGAGGAGCTCCGCTCCTGCGACGAAGGCTCGCGCATCAAGCTGACCCGCGAAGAGATGGCTTGGCTCGACCTGAGCTCGGATAAGAAGTAAATAGAAGTTAAGAACGCTCCTCAATAGCAGGAGCGTTCTTTTTTACAAGTAAATGAATGGCTAGGTTCCCGGCCTCCTTACCATAAACCGCTCCGCATTACGCTTAAAGCCGAACTGCTCATATAATCCATGGGCATCCAGCGTACCCAGCAGTCCCGACAGTCCTTCGTATTGCTGCACGATCCACCCCACAAGCTCCTTGCCTAAGCCATGGCCCCGATGTTCTTCATCTATATAAACATCAGCCAAATAATAGACGGTAGCCCAATCCGTTATGACCCGGGCAAAGCCTACTTGCCTGCCTTCGCAATAAATTCCGTAGCATGTGGAGTTCTGGATCGATTTTTCAATCGTCTCCCTTGTCCGCTGGTTTGCCCAATAACTATTCGCCAGAAAGGCCTGAATCGTATTCAAATCAAGCAAGGACTTATCATCGCTAAACCGGTAATTGTTATATAGATGCTCCATGATCAATGGCCTCCTAAATTAACATTGTTGTAAAAGCAACTCGGTCATACCCCTCGGCAAAAAAGTTTTTCTCCTCATTAGCCAGATCAAACCCGATACTCCGGTAAAAATCAATCGTTCCTTGATTTCCCCGATGACCAAGCGTATACAAAATCACCTGCTTCTCTCCGAGCTCTCTCAGTCTATCGCAGATTTCGCTTAGCAGTGCCCGGCCAATACCTTTCCGTGCCGCACTCTCTTTAACAACAACGCCAACAATTTCGTAAAGACCAACCTCGTCATTAAAAATATAACCTGAGTGTCCGGTGACCTGACTCTTATCCTCCGCAACAAAATAATCGCTTCTGCTGCTAGAAGGAGAAGAGGCGAAATAGTTCGCCCACCTTACGGGATATCTAGCAATAACGAAAGGCGGAAATTGCAGGGGGTACTCTTGAAAGATAGGAATAACACGATCTTGATCGTTTTGTTGGAGCTGGCGGATAAGCAATCGAGTACCTCCTTCTGGCAGTGATATCATTACCCATATTTTACAATTAAATCTCTGTGCCCACACCCGTATCTTCTAAAATCACGCGAAAAAAAGCTGATGGAGGCCTTTGACCATCATCAGCTAATTTAAACGCATTATTTTTTATCCCGCTCATACCAATAACCCGGTATGCCGCGTTCCAATCGCATTAATGCTTCCAAGTAATAATAATCTCCCCAGATCATATAGTCATCCAGACCATTATTTCCCCGGACATGATAAGAGCCATGCTTCAGCAAGCCCTCCGCCTCTTCGCCAATCGTAGCATACTTGCTCACGAGGGAGCGCATCGTTTGATCCAGCCCCTGCTTGATCCAGCCGCGGTCGGCATCATCTACAGGCAGCAGCTCCAGCAGCTCCAGCATCCCGCAGGCCGTTATGGCCGACGCCGAGCTGTCGCGGCTTGTATCGGCCGTAATCGGGGCATTGAAATCCCAGTAGGCGACATGATCTTCAGGCAAATGCTCAAGAAAGTAGCTCAATAACCGTTTTGCCGTCCTGAGGAATGCAGCATCCTTGGTATACCGGTAGGAAAGCGCGAATCCGTATATGCCCCATGCCTGACCGCGCGTCCAGGTTGAACCATCCGTATACCCTTGATGGGTGCCGCCGCCAAGCGGCTCCCCGGTTTCTCTATCGAAATAAAAGGTATGGTAGGAGGAATCGTCACCGCGCACCAGATATCTTCTGGAAAGCTCGGCCTGCTTACGGGCAACCTCCGCATATCGCGGCTCTCCCATCACTTCCGAAGCCCAATATAACAAGGGCAGGTTCATTAAGCAGTCGATAATGATCCGGCCGCCGTTAAGCTCGTCGTTTTCCGGTCCCCATGCTTGCAAAAAGCCTCCTTGCTCACGCCATCGGCCGAGTAAATGATCGGCCGCCTTAAGCGAAAGCACTTGATAGCTGCCGTCCCTCTCTACAAACCATCCGGCAAGTGCCGATAATCCAAACAAAAACCCGATATCGTGATGCTCGATGCTTATTTTCGCATCCAAACGCTTCTTAAAGTCGGCAATCTGCCGCTTAGCCTGCTCTTTGAAAAAGACATCCCGGCTATATTCATAGCTTAGCCAAGTCAGCCCGGTATGAAATCCTTCAATCCAATCCACATTCCCGGACCATTCATAGCGCTTTTCGTTCGTAATATGCGGAAAAGCTCCTTCATGCATTTCCAAATTCCGCCGAACCTTGCCGACTGCATCTTCAATCGCTTCACGCCACATTGCCGTATCCTCCCTGCCCTTTAAGGCTAATTGGTCATGGCCCTTATACCAGTTCAAACGGATCCTGCGTGACGTCTAACCAGCCTTGCAGCTCCTCTTCCAACGCCAACAGCAGCCCCGTTTGCGGCCGCTCCTTCATCCTAACGGGATGAAGCTGGTACGGGTCTTTCTCCAGGTCATACCAGATGCGCTGCACTTCGGAGCCTGGCGTGTACCCTTTATGAACGACATACGTGTACTTTCTTGTTCGAATGCCCCGCCATCCGTATTTCCGGTTATCCAACCCCAAGGCGGAGTAGCTCTCGATTGCATCTTTTCTCCCAGGGAAGGCACAAAGAAACACCGATGAAATATCCGTATGGCTGGTTCCGAGAATATCGCCCGATACATTCAGCCCTTGGGCAGAGGCAGGAACGGGAATTCCGGCTAGCCCAAGCAGCGTAGGCATGATATCGACGCTATTAAAAAGCACATCCGTGCTGCCCTGCTTGATCGTGCCTCTCCAGCTCATCAAACAAGGGATGCCGATGGATTCTTCATGCCACGAATGCTTCGCCATCAAGCCATGCGAACCCATGAGCTCCCCGTGATCGGAAGAAAGCACGATTAACGTGTTCTCCGATAGCCCCAGCTCCTGCACCTCCCGCCAGATGCGGCCAAATTGCTCGTCCATTCCGGTTATCGCCGCGAAATAATCACGCGTATACCGGAGCAGCGCATTAATCCCGCTCTCAAACGGCTCTCCCGTATGGGCGGCTAGCTGATCCGGGCTGATATTCGGCCGTAAATTCAGCTCCCGTCCGTTGTATATGTCTTTGTATCGCTCAGGTACAAGCTCAAATGGACTATGCGGCGGATTCCAAGAGACAAACAACGCAAACGGATCCTTGTTAACCTCGCGTCCTTTTGTCCGGATAAAGTCCAGCGCCACATCCGTTTCATGCTCCAGAGACCACTGCTCCACTTGAATCATCTCCGGCGTGTCCTTCCAATAATGCGGCCTCATGTGATGATCGTACGCACCGTAGGAATACCAGAAATCAAAGCCGTGCCGTTTCGGCCCCGGCGGGGTATAAGCATCCCACTCCCGAGCACCGGATTCCGGCTCCGGGCATTCGTTCTGCTCGGGCAGATCCAAATGCCATTTGCCGATATATCCGGTCTGATACCCCGCTTCCTTCAAAACATCGCCGATACAGAGCTCATCCGGACTCAGCATGACGTCCGCCCCGTTCTTGCAGTTCGTATACACGCCATTGGATTGCGGATACCTGCCTGTCATAAGCGCTGCGCGGTGAGGGGAGCAAAGCGGCGTACAAGAAAGCGCATGGTTGAATACCAGACTCTCCTGCGCGAACCGGTCGATATTCGGCGTAAACACCTGATCTTCGCCCACAAACCCGGCAGCCTGCTTGCGCCATTGATCTGCAAATATATAAATGATGTTTGGCTTCATCTGATGTTCACCCTTTAACCGCGCCAGCGGAAATGCCCTCTACAAAGTGGTCCTGGGCCAAAAAGTAAATAACTATAGTCGGTATAATCGCGCACACGGCTGCCGCCATTAAAGGTCCATACTCCGTCGCATGTTCGGATTGGAAATGCTGCATGCCAAGCTGAAGGGTAAACAGGCTGTCCGAATTCAAGTAGATTAACGGACCCAGAAAGTCGTTCCAGGAATGCATAAAGGTAAAGATAGTCAAGCTGGCAATCGCCGGACGAATAAGCGGCAGGATAATACGCGCATACACCCCAAATTCGCTTAGTCCATCGATTCTGGCCGCCTCCGAGAGTTCTTCCGGAATGGACATAAAAAACTGTCTGAACAGAAAGACGCCAAACGGGCTAAAAGCTCCGAGCAGAATGAGCGACCAGTGCGAATCCATCAGTCCGATTTTCTTGATTAACACAAATTGGGGAATCATCATGACTTGATAAGGCACCATCATCGTTGCTACATATAAGAAGAACAGCTTATCGCGTTCCGGAAACTTCACTTTGGCAAAGGCATACGCAGCCGTCGAGCATGTTATGATCTGCAGCAACGTGGTTAGCACGGCGATTTTTATCGTGTTGAGGTAATAGGTGAAAAACGGAAGCTCTGTCCATACCTTGCTGTAATTCGACCAGAAAAAATGGCTTGGAATCCACTGAATCGGAAAACTGAATATTTCCGATTCCGATTTCACTGAAGCGGACAGCATCCACAGGAAAGGAACGACCATCGACAGGGCTACGGCAGTGACAACTGCGTACAGCGCTGTTTTTCTAAACCATTGTCCAAATTGCTGACGCCTTGCTATTGCGATCATTGTCTGACTTGCTTCTACTCGCGTACTCATTGCTTGCTTCTCCCCTCTCTAACCCGCTATATCCGTTAGGAATAATTCACCCATCGTTTTTGGCCTCTAAATTGAATCAGCGTAATGACGAGGATGATCGCAAATAGGACATAGGCCATGGCAGAGGCATAGCCATATTCGTAACGCTTGAAGGCTGTATCGTAAATATCGTATACAAGCATATGCGTTGAGCGGCCCGGTCCTCCCTTGGTCAAAACATAAACCAGGTCGAATACCTTAAACGAATTGATAATGCCCATGATAACCGTGAAGAAAATAACCGGCGACAGCATCGGCAGGGTAATATTGCGGAATTGGGATACCTTGCCCGCGCCGTCAATTTCCGCCGCTTCATAGAGATCCTTCGGAATTCCTTGCAGGCCCGCCAAATACAAGACCATGTAATAACCAATGGAGTGCCAGATACTGACGATAATGACGGATATGAGCGCCCATTGCGTTGACGCAAGCCAGGCGGGAGGATTAGCAATGCCGAGGCTTCTCAGTAATCCGTTTATCGGTCCCATGGTCGGGTTATAGAGCAGCTGCCATACGACGGCTACGGCAATGGTTGCTGTAATGTGAGGCAGGAAAATGGCCGTTCTAAACAACTTAACGCCTTTTATCCCTCTGTTAAGGGCGACTGCTGCCAAGATAGCGAGCATCAACGTAACGGGTACGGAGACCGCCGTCATAACCAAGCTGTTAATCAAGGAAATCCGAAACGTGTCATCGCTCCAGAGGCGCGTATAGTTTGATAATCCGGTAAATTGGATTTCGCCGAATCCGTTCCATTCGGTAAAGCTTATCAGGAAGGATGCACAGACCGGAAAGCAGATAAAGATTAAGAATCCCAGAATGTTGGGAAGTAAAAACGTATACCCTGTCAAACGATTACGCCTTAGCGACTTACTTGACATTTCCTCACCTCATTTGAAGCAGCCGGGCTTTGCTCTTCAAGCAAAGCCCGCCCTCTCTGCTCTGTGCGTTCCTTATTTTCCGGCTTTGTAATCGTCGGCGTATTTATCAGCCCATTCGGAGGCTATGCGCTGGCCAATCTTGTCGATGGCCTGTTCGGCCGATTGAGCACCCGTTAAGGCCAGCTCCCCTTCTTGCAAGTACACGCCTTGCACAAGAATGTTTTTTACGCCCGGCAGCAGCGGATATTCCGGATATTCCTTTTGCTCGACGAAGTAGTGAATGTTTTTGGGCTTCAAGCTGCCATCGCCAATATAGATCTTGCGAATATCGTCATTCATGTAGCCGGTGAGGAAGCCCTTAGCCGCAAACTGCTCTGCGCCTTTCGCGCCGCTCATGAATTGAACCACTTTAAAGGCCTCTTCTTTATGCTTGGAATCTTTATTTACCATCAGAGATACCGGAGTAGCCAGGCTTGTATTGGCAGCTACGCCATCCGGATGCGGGATAGGCACAACATCCCAATCGAAGTCTATCTTTTTCTCCGCCTCGGCTTGTCTAAGCTGAGCGACATGCCAGTCCCCGATCAGGTTCATCGCAACATTGCCTTTCTGGAAGGCGGAGTTGTAATGAGCCGAGGTCGAAATTTGCTCCGCCCAGCCCATAATGGAGCCGTCCTTTTCCAGATCCATCCGGAATTGCAGCCCTTCCTTAAACGGCGTTAGATCCTTGTCGATAATGGAAGCGCCGGTCTGAACGCCCTGCATATACCAGGTTTGCGCCCAAGGCTGCAGGAACGCGCCGTAAATTTTATTCGCCCCTTCGCCTTTGGTCATTTGTTTGGCCAGTTCGCGGAATTCGCTCCAGGTCATGTCGTCTTTCGGATAGGCTACGCCCGCCTGATCGAATAGCGTTTTGTTGTAGTACAGCATCCAGTTGGATTTCCGGTAGGGAAGTCCGTATACTTTGCCGTTTACTTTCAAGGAGTCGTATAGCGGACCATAACCGGAGACGTCGACGTTTTCTTGCTTGATATAGTCATCGAGCGGCTCCAGAATGCCCGTGTCCAGGAATACGTCCATGTTGCCGCCGAACAAATCGATATTGTCCCCGGAGGAGAGCTGCATGCGAAGCTTTTCGTAATATTGCGCTTGCGGTATAGTTGCGAATTCGACTTGAATATTAGGATTTTCCTTGCTGAACTCCGCGTAAGCGGCCTTGAACGTTTCCAAATCATCCTGGAGGACCGTGGCCTTCAAGTGAACGACCTCCGTCTTATCCTGCGCAGATGAAGCTGTGCTGTTATTGTTTGCAGTCTGCCCGTTAGAACCGCAGCCGGCCAGCAACCCCATCAATAATGAGCCCGTTACGGCAAGCTTTAAACTTTTCCTCATTGACACTCACCCTTTTTTTGATATGATTTGTGTGCGTTTTCTTAATTTGAATATTACGTAAATGCCGGGCTGGCCGATAGATGAATGTTTTATACCCCCACTTTGCACGAAGAGAAGGAAGTGACTTTTTTGCTGTTCATTACACTCTTACTGCTCATCTTCACGATTTTGTTTACGTATAAAAAGCTAAATCACGCCTCGACCCGCTTCATGTACGGAATTATTATCGGTTGGGTGCTTTCTTTCATCTCGTTCACCTTGTACCTTAGTAAATTCAATTATTACTTTAATGTCATTCATAGCTTCTTTGACTTCAGTCCAGGAACCTGGAACTATCTTGTATTAACCCAATTCAATCCGAACTGGCTTATCCGTATTCTGAATATCGGCGTCGGACTCTTCTACTGCTCATTGCTAGGCTTCGCCATAGCCTTTACGCATAGCCTTGGCCCGAAGAGTCAGAGAATCGGCTACGCGAGCATCCTATTCTATTTTGCGATTCAAACCGTCTACTTTGATCCTTCCATTCAAATCTCTTTAAGTAATGAAATTCATCATCCGCTAGTGTTTAACATGATAGAAACCGTCTTAAAAGGCTTTCGCTACCTCATACTTTTTGTTGCGTTTGGCTTGCTGCTCAATTATTATTTGAATTATCCGAAAATTAGGTTCATTAAAAATTTAACCTTATATCATGTCCTGCTCTTTATTCCGCTTGTCGTCATCCATCTGTTTCTTTTCTCATGGGCCCCGAAAGTACTGGTGAGAGCCACCTATTTGAAAGGGTATTATAACTATTTGCAGCCGCCGTTAAGCTATCAATCCATTCTTCTTCCGGTGTTTCCGTATGCGATTTATTTGATTCTATTCTTGATGATCTATCTGGTCTATAAGTTTAATTCGATAGAGAATTACCGCAAAAATCGCGATATCCAAATCAACAAAAGCATTGATACGGCCACTCTCGGTACGCGAGCTTTTACCCATGCCCTGAAGAATCACTTGATCGGTATTCAATCTGAAGCGGCTTATCTAAAAGAGCGCCATCAGGCTGATCACGAATCCTCATATAGCCTTGATTTGATCCTCGAATCTTCTCATGCTGCGTTAAACAGCATCAACGACGCCGCTGAAAAATTAAAAAATATAAACTTGAATCTGCAGCCGATGTCTATCGACCTGCCGGTACAACAAGCGGTTGCCCGGCTATCCGAGCTGAATGTCCGCTGCAAGGTGGAGTCTTCGCCAAGTTTGTCGCCAGCCATTTGCTATATAGATTCGAACCATTTGAGCGAAGCCATTTATAATCTGCTTCTTAATGCCAGCGAATCCTTGCAATTCCGGGAGGACGGCCATATCGCTATCGAAAGCAGCCAGCAGAACGGCTGGGCGCTTATCCGGATTTCAGATAACGGTCCCGGCATCGCGGACGAGCATTTAGAGACGATCTTTGATCCTTTCTTCACCACGAAAGCTTCGGTAAACAACTGGGGAATCGGCTTGTCCTATTGCCATAAAATTATCCTGGGACATGACGGCAAAATTGTAGTAGACAGCAAAAAAGAGGCGGGAACAACCTTTACGGTGTTCTTGCCGAGCATTTAGATAGAGAAGCAGATGAAAGGGGATTTTTGTACCATGACACAACAAACCATCCGTATTCTCATCGCCGATGACATGGAAGCCCATCTTCGAAGGCTGGAGAGAACCTTCGCAGGGCATGATGAATTTATATGCGTGGCGCGTGCTTCCTCTGGACATGATGCGCTCCTCCAGGCCGGCCTGCACCAACCCGATGTCATTCTCATGGATATCGAGATGGAATCCCAATATGCGGGTATTCAAGCAGCAAAATTAATCAACGAGAAATACCCGCGCATGAAAATTATCGTCCTCACCGTTCACAAGGATGAGAATTTCATTTTTGCAGCTTTCCAAACCGGCATTACCGATTATTTATTGAAAAACGCAGCCGACATCGAGGTTCTGGACGCTGTCCGCGCAGCCTACATGAATGCCTCTCCCATCCGCCCGATGATTGCCGAGAAAATCCGCGAGGAATTTGCGCGCGTGAAACGAGCCGAGAACAGCCTGATCAATATTATTCAGATCATTTCCGATCTTACGCCAAGCGAGCTGCAGGTTCTAAGGCTGTTATGCGAGGGCAAGAAACGGAAGCAAATCGCGGAGGAACGCTGCGTCGAATACGAAACGATAAAGAAACAGATTAATTCCATTCTGCGAAAATTCCAAATGCCCGACTCGGCGATGGTCATTCAGACGATTAACGATCTTCGCATATTCGAGGTCATGAAGAAGCTCTAAAAAAAGCTGATGGCGGCTCGATAACCGTCATCAGCTTTGCTTTTTCACAGGCTTTGCAGCTGCTTATAACCCTCTGCGAAATTCTCGTAAGCCCACTTGATATGATCCTTGCTTTCGTATTTGCGGTAGGTGCATTCAATGACCATGATGAGATCGAGATAGAAATCGTACAACACGCGTCTTCGCTGCTCGGACTCGGTTAAGCCGTCGATGCCGTATCCCCCGCAGAACGCGCTCAACGTATTCTTCGCGAAACGTCCGAAATAGAACTCGCTAAGCGGATCGCCCCAAAAGGCACGCTCGAAGTCGATCAGCCCGGAGATTCTGCCTTCATGGACAAACACGTTGCCGTCCCACAAATCCCAATGGATAAGCGAAGCTTCCTTAACCACACCCAACAGCTCCCTGTAGCGAAGCACTTCCTTCTCAATCTGCGCATAGGACACCGGCAGCTCGACGCCTGCATCCTTGCCATCGGCCAGCACATCCGCCATCATGCCCTCAAACGCTTCCGCCCAGTTATCCTTCCTGCGGCCCTCCGGCTGAAGCGAGCCAAAGAAGCTGTTCTTATAGGCATTAATGGAACGGCTGTAGCCGCCAAGCTCGCGTGCGATGTTCTCCCGCTCTTCCAGAGAGAGAGAGTCCCTTATTTTATTCATGGCTGTTCCTTCTACATATTCCATGAAAAAATACTCCGCCGGTATGATCGCACAAGCAGCATCGTACGCATAGACGCGCGGAACAGGCAGTCCTGGCGTATTCGCAACGAGGCGCATGGCTTCTACTTCCGTCCGCATCATATTCCTCTCGTAACGCATGACCAGCTTATCCGCGGAAGGTGCAATCTTCAGGACGGTCTTCCGTCCATCCCCCAGCACAATCGAGTAAGCCATGTTTGCCCAGCCGTCCGTAAGTTCGCTTGCCGAACTATAAACCTGTCCAAAAGCTTCCCGTACGATCGTTTCGATCTCTTTGTCATTCAACCTGTACTTGTTCGCATTTTCCATTGCGCCTGACAACCTCCGGACTTTGGGATAGGTGTTAGCGGTGAACCTTGTACACGCCAGCTTTGCTTAAGCGGCGAATAAGCTGTACTTCTTCGTCCGTCAATGGCGGAATATCCGCGGCAGAGATATTTTGCAGAAGCTGCTCGCGGGAGCTTGCTCCCGGAATCGCCACGGCTACTGCCGGATGGCTGAGAGAATAACGAATCGCAAGCTGCGAGAGACTCCGCCCCTCCGATGTCAATTGCTCTAGTTGACCGCGAAGCTCAAGCAGCTCATCGAGCTCATAGTCCGGCACGCCTTTGGCCGGCTGGCGGTTTGCCGCAAGCGCGCCGCTCGCAACAGGCCCGCGCGCGATCAGGCTAAGACCCTTTTCCTCCAATAGCGGAAGCACCGTTTCCTCTGCGCGACGATCCACGATGCTATATTGATTCATAACGCTAACGATGGAAGACCGCGAAACATACTCCCGAATGACATTCGGACGGATAGACGAAATGCCGTATTCCCGGATTACGCCCTCCCGCTTCAATTGCTCGAACGCTTCGATTGTCTCGTCAATCGGATCCTCGATCGTCCCTCCGTGCAGCTGGTACAGATCGATGTAGTCGGTTCCCAGCCGTCTAAGGCTGTCTTTCACCGCGGATAAAATATAATCCTTCGACGGATCCCAAGCCCAGCCCTCCTGTCCGGCTATTCTCCGGTTGCCGACCTTGGTCGCCAGCACCACCTGCTCACGGCGTCCGCGGATGGCCTTGCCAACAAGTTCTTCGTTCCGGCCGCTGTCATACAGATCGGCTGTATCCAGCAAAGTAACTCCACGTTCCAGGGCTTCATGAACAAGGGAAATAGCCTTCTCTTCATCCGTGCCCAGCGACATGCAGCCAAGTCCAATCTCCCCTACGTATAATTCCGAACCGCCCAATTGATTTTTTCTCATCCGAATCTGCCCCTTTCTGCTATTCACCTTAAAGTTTAAGTCCGTTAACTTTCTTCTGCATCCTCCAGCAGCCATACCCCAACACGCCGAATAAGAATAGATAAAGGACCAGCAGCGGTACGCCTACCGTCCATAACCTGTCGCTAAAGAGGTTCCTCAGATTGAGCATATTGGCAAGCATGATGACCAGGTTAACGAGCATCATAACGGCCATAACCCCTTGCAATCTTTTGTACAACTGAATCAATGAGTCTCGGTCCGTATAGAGCCGAGGCTCCTCCCCAGGATGCCATTCCCTGCGAAAATAATGCCAGAGCGAGCCGTAAGAGCTGACATATTCCCAGCCTGCGTCCCGATACAAATCAATATACTCCTGAAACTTGCTGCTTCCAAGCGTTTGCCCCGTCTGGTAATCCAGTCTGTACGTATACCGGACCGATTCATCCTTTGCGAAGAAGCTGCTTGCCATACTCGCCTTCTTGAAATGCAATCCGTCACGGGACATATCGTTAAGCCACTGCTCTTCCTTCTCAAAGTTCCAGCTCATCGTCAGCCGGCGCCGCTTAATCAGCTTGTCACTCATCCGCCTCACCCTTTCTTCGCAATCAGAGCTTGCCGCCCTACGTTCAGAAGCTCTTCCAGTCTTGCGATCTCCGCTTCGACTACCAGCATGCCGTTCTCCGTAATGGCATACATTTTGCGGCGCGAGTCCGCTCCTTCCGGAACGGGATATTGCTCAATCAGCCCTTTGCCCAGCAAGGTATTAAGCGCCGTATATAAAGTGCCGGCACCAAGCTTAACGCGTCCGCCGCTCCTTTTCTCGGTATCCTGCATAATGCCGTATCCATGCGATGGCTCCGTATAGAGAACAATCAGGATATAATAAAACGCTTCAGTAAGCGGCAGCATCTCTTTCACACCATTCATCCTTCCCACTACTCGAACTATATCGTCTATCGATATATCTTATGCTTATATATTAAGTATCGATATATCGACTGTCAATATAGTTTATGGAAAATTTATCAAAACAAATCTCACAAAAAAAAGAACATGCCGAGAATTTCGTCATGCTCTACTAGGTTTCTTCTTTGCTTAGCGAATCGGGATATAGATGGTCATGCTGATTTTCTGCGGTGTGGAGTTCAGAACATCCGTCACTTCAAAGTCCGGTCCCTCTCCCCGCTCGTAATTGCTGTTAGGCAGCCAGGTTCCATAGATGTATTTCCATGCGTTTTGTCCAACTTCGGGCATCGTTCCGTTGCGGAAAGCCGCATATTTGCCGGCGGGAAGCTCCAGACAGGCGAAGCCGTCCTCTACCTCCGCAAACGAAGTGACCTCCTCGCCGATAAGGAACGAAAAGGCGCCATCCTCGCTGTAGCCATGGGGGATGCCATAAGCAAAAGCCGGCCGCGCTTTGTTAGGAATGCGCATAAAGTATTCATGATTGCCAAAGTGCGCATAGAAACCCGGAATCTCCTCGAAATACCGCTCGTTGTTCAGATTGGTCGGGTAGTTATAACCGATAATACGAGTCGCAGGCCGTTCAATGATGTCCGGTTTGTACATCGTCAATCCTCCTCGGATATTAGCCGTTAGTGCAACGAGATCAATGGGGAGCTGCAAGGCAACCTTCCCCTGATGCTTCCTGTACTGTGCCGGAGCCATGCCGAAATAACCGGCAAAAGCACGGGTAAACGCCTCCTGCGAGCCGTATTGGTAAGACACCGAGATATCAAGCACCGTTTGACGGGTAACTCTCAGCTCTTCGGCAGCTCTGCTTAACCTTCTCTTCCGAATGTATTCCTGCACCGTAAAGCCCGTAATGGCATGGAACAACCTTTGAAAATGGTACAGCGAAAATCCCGCCCGGGCGGCTATCGCCTCCAAGCTAAGGGCCTCCTGCAGCTGTTCTTCTATAAAGGTAATCGCGTTTTGGATTCGTGCGTAATGTTCCATTCGTAAGATTGATCCAGCTCCCTCGCTCATCGTTACGGCTATCCTATCAGGAAAACGTCTTTTATATTTGATCAGAAGTGCTCTTTTTGCACCCAATCGTATTCCATCAATTTTGCGGTATGCAAGGCTCTCTCCTTGCCATGAAGGCGACTGATGACATAGAGGGACATGTCGATGCCGGCGGAAATGCCGGCAGACATTACGATTTTCCCGTTATCCACATATCTGGCGGTCTCGGAGATTTCGGCGGATGCCGGGGCGACCTGCCTTAGTTCGTCGGTTGCAAGACGATTCGTCGTCAGCTTCAGCCCTTCCAGCACTCCCGCCTTCGCAAGGAGCAGCGATCCCGTGCAGACGGATAGAAGCAGCTCCGACTCGTCAGCGCATTTCCTGATCCAATCGGTCAGCACCTTGTTGTGCATTTCCTGACGGGAGCCCAAGCCGCCTGGGATAAGTACGATATCGGGCTTGGGACAGTTATCAATGGTATAGGCCGGATTAACGCTCAGATTGCCTAGGGCCTTAACGGGAGCTGTCTTTTCCGACACGGTGAACACATGAAAATCCTGCCCTCGATTGCTGCCCGTAATAAACACTTCGAACGGTCCCGTAAAGTCCAGCACTTCCACGTTGTCGTAGATCAGAATAGCTACATTTCTTCTCTTCTGCATCCGCTTCATCCTCCCCAATAAAAAAGAGCATCGCCTCTCTTCACGAGAAACGATACTCTGCCCAGGCGTACGGCTGATGACATATGTGCTCCCTCGTGGTTCTCCACGTTTACGCCAGTCGCACATACCATATATTTACTTTTATCATATACCGGGCATATTCGCGGAGCAAGCTAAATATTGCGGAAACAAATAAGGACAAGCTGACGTCTATGTATTGGAGTGTTCAAGGTAAAATTAAAGGCAGGTACAAAGGATGGGTGGCTATGAAGCTAAGCAGATGGCAGAAAAGCACCGCGTGTATACTGCTGCTCCTTATCATTTCCGGCGTTTTGGAATATAAGGGCATCATTTGGCATAACAACCTGTTTGCGTCTAAATACAAGGTAAGAGGGATCGATGTGTCCCACTATCAGGGCGAGATTGATTGGGGCAAGGTTGCTGGCAGCGGCAAATGGCAGTTCGTCTATATCAAGGCAACGGAAGGAAAGGATATGACGGATAAGGAGTTCAAGTCGAATTGGGAGCAAGCCAGAAGCCAAGGAATGAGGATCGGCGCTTATCATTTTTTCACAACTCAGAGCACCGGCACCCAGCAGGCGGCGCATTTTATCGAAGAGGTACCCAATGATCCCGCTAACCTCCCGCCCGTTATCGATATCGAGATTGCGCTTGATAAGGATGTCGCCCGCATTCAGCGGGAACTGACCATCCTCTCCAGCCATCTGGAGGAGCATTATAAGCAGAAGCCTATCCTGTACGTAACTTACGATACCTTTAATACCTATATAGATGGCAGCTTTAAGGATTACGAAATCTGGATCAGGGATATCGTCAAGCATCCGCGTTTACGAGGAGACCGTAGTTGGTTATTCTGGCAATACAACAATCGGGGCCATATCCCCGGTATCGATGCGTACGTCGACATTAACGTTTTTAACGGAGACAAAGAACAATTTAAGGCCAGGTTTGATCGCTAAAAAAATAGAAGCCGAAGCTTCTTGGGAAGCATCGGCCAATGGATTACTTTTCAATTTTATAGGTAAACTTCCACTCAGCCGTGTTCCCTGAATACCTGCCGCGATTCTCCGTCACAACGACCTTCAACGCTTTATTGACGGTTTTTGTGATAGACGATACCTTTACGGTATCGTTGGCTGAGTTGCTATCGGGAATTTTGTCCTGCTCTTCGGCATATGCCTTCAGCTTAATGCTATCCGTTGATTTCAAGCTTAGGGTAATGCTTTTGCTTTTCTGAACTTCCTTGCCATTCACGTAAGCCTTAGTCAACCACTCGTTACCGACATGGTTATTCTCAACCAACTCCACGCTGACAAGCGTCACTTTGAACTTGGTTGTTTTGTCCGAAGCCGAGACCGGTTGCATAAGCAGGGCAAAAACAGCCGTAACCGCCATAGCTACCTTCACAAGCTTACTCAATGCGAATGCCTCCCTCGAAATTTTTCTTAAAAGAAACTTCTCCGGGGCGCATGTTTATCCTGCTTCTTTACCATTTTCGCAATAATTAGACTTATTGCTCCGAGGATAATGCCTCCTCGATGGCCAGTTCCAAATCGGCCGGCTGCGTCGTTGGCTCGAATCGCGCGATAACTTTTCCTTCCCGGTTAACGAGGAACTTGGAGAAGTTCCACTTTACGCCGTCGCCTTCATACAGGTCCGGATGATTCTGCTTGAGAAAATTCTTCATCCAAAGCTCATCGGAATTGTCCGTGTCAAAGCCCCGGAAAGGTGCCTGCTCCGTCAAATATTGGAAGAGCGGATGAACGGATTCACCGCGGAGCTCCACCTTTTCGAACAGCGAGAAGGTTACTCCAACATTGCGCCGGCAATGCTCTTCCACCTCCGCATTGCTGCCGGGCTCTTTGCCATTGAACTGATTGCACGGGAAACCCAATATTTCGAAGCCGTGCATCCAATATTTTTCGTACAAATGTTGCAGGCCTTCGAACTGCTTGGAATAGCCGCATTGGCTTGCTGTATTCACGATTAGAAGAACCCTGCCGTAAAAAGCAGACAGATGAATAGGCTCCCCATTTATCTCATTAACCTGAATGTCATAGATGGACTTGTTCATCATTAATCCCTCTCCCCTTTTATATATTTAATCCATCATATAACCAAGAAGCCTATTTGAATAATATATAAAAACAATAATCTTCATAGGCAATTTCAATAAAGTATATATTGGAAAAAAGGCCTATAAAAGACCTTCTCCTTCCATAATTTCCGCAGCTTCTTTCAGGATAATCCGGTCACGCATCAACATAAAAAAGTTGGAATGATTATCCTCTTCGCCCGCCACTGCTTTTCCCATAATATCCAACGCTTGTGAGACAGACAGCCATTGAACGGACATTCCGAGCTGTTTTTCGGCTTCGGTGAGTGCAGCCGTACCCTCGCCATGCCGCGCTTTTGCCAGATAACAATGCGAATGCTGCAAAAAGCCGTTTCGATTCTTATGCTCCTCTATAAAGCCAAGCCTGCGGATTACTTCCGCTTCGCAACCGGTCTCCTCTTTTATTTCCCTAACAAAAGCCTCCTCGGGGGACTCCCCTTCTTCCATTCCCCCTCCAGGCAGCTTGTAGAGATCAGGCTCGGCCATATACATCATCGCAACCTGTCCCCGGTTGTTGAATAAAACTCCCCTGGCGGCACAACGCGAGACGGTATCCAAATAGGAAGGGCGGCCCCCGATAAAATCGCTGTCGGTTATTTTTATGTTGAGCATAGCCTTACGCCTCCTTCTTCTCCCTAATAAGTTCAAGAATATCAACAATCAATATTTTATCATCAGGCACCTTTACCCCAAACTCATCTTCGACTCGCCGCAGCTTCCTGTACATGGACTCTTCGGACGAGCATAGCTCCTTGAACGTGGACTTATCCGAAATAAACAAATCATAATAATCCCACCCGAATATTTTGTAAAAAAAACTAACCGCTTCCTCCTCGAGTTCGTCCATCCGAGTCTGGCTGGCGGCCCCAAGTACGGTAGTCCCCGGACGTGGCAAAGTATTTCCTTCTTTTTTATAAGCATCAAATGTTTTGACAAGGTCTAAATAAGCATCTTCCCTGTCATTTCCGTGTCCGCTCATCCAGCTCCAGCCTTTTATGCCTGCTTTCCAGCGAATCGCTGCTGCATTGGAATTTTGTTCGGAATATTCGATCGGATAATCATCCACGGACCAGTTCTTTTCATAGTCACGCCTTTTTCTAAAGACATATCGCGCTCCTTCAATCAGCACTGCCATGCAAAGGCTGGGAATAAGACTATTAACGGCGTTATCGGGATTAAAGTGCCTCGCAGAGGAATAAATGCCGTCGCATAATAGGAAAAGCATTAAAGCATATAAGAGCCATCTCAACCCTTTGGACAGCTTCCTAAGCCGTTTAAAGTTCAGCAAAGTTAAGTAAAATGCCACGATAAGAATGATCAGAATCATTGCCACTTCCGTTACGCCTCCCCTGCAATTTTAGGCCGAACCTTATAAATAACTATATTAAAAATATCCGTAGCCTGCGGGATTGAAATCGATTAATATAAGAGCATTGTAATTGTAATATTTTACATATGAAGTCACTTTTAAGGGGGTTAATATGCTTCAAGCTTACTGGTACATAACGAAAATGAAGCTTCTCGTTAATCTGACTTACCGGTTTGAAGTATTCACTTCCGTTGCAACCAATCTTATTCTGATGCTGGCTTCCGTATTCTTATGGCAGACGGCTTACAAAGGCGGCTCCGGATCGGTAGAATCGCTTAGCCTGCAGGATATTACGACCTACACCATTCTCTCGATCATTATCTCTACCATCTTCGTATGCGATGTACAGAATACCATCTATTACAAAATACGGGAAGGCCAAATTGTGACCGACTTCTACCGTCCTATCCCTCTTTTTGCCTGCTACCTGGCCGAAGATATCGGAGAGATGCTTAGCTCCTTGTTAAACAGGGCGCTTCCGCTAGTCGTATTTGCCTCCATCTTTTTTGGCATTCCATGGCCCGCTTCCTTCCAAAACTTCCTGCTTTTCCTTCCAAGCTGCCTGCTAAGCTACGCCATTCTATGGCTGCTCAGCGCGCTTATCGGACTGATTGCGTTCTGGGTGATGGAGCTTGGCAACATGGGCAATGTCAAGGACGCTATCGTCCGCGTATTGTCCGGCAGTATCGTTCCGCTGTGGTTTTTCCCGGAATCGGTGCAGACCGTCTCGAAATTTCTTCCGTTCCAATACACGTACCAGACTCCGCTCGGCATTTATATCGGCAACACAAGCATGCCAGAAGCCTTTACCTCCATGGCTGTTCAAGCCGTCTGGATCGCGGTATTGTATCTGATCCTGGCAGCCGGATGGGCGCGCACGAAGAAAAAAACGTTAATCCAGGGAGGCTGAGAACGTCCTTATGGTATCTACGATCAAGCATTATGTTTCCGTCGCTTCCTGCTGGGCGCGTCTCGCCGTGCAGCGGCAGCTGGAGTATCCGCTGTTCCTGTTCAGCTGGCTCCTCATGATTCCGATTCAATACTTCTCCGGCATCTGGATGCTCAAGATCATCGTCGACCGCTTCCAGGCCCTTAACGGCTGGGATTTCCCGCAGCTTACCTTTTTGTATGGACTTGGCCTGATCAGCCACGGCATCTTTGTCGTCTTCTTCATCAATACGTGGAGTATCGACCATATGGTCATTAACGGCGGCTTCGACCGTCTTCTGCTCCGGCCGATGAATGTTTTCTTCCAGCTCGTTGCGAGCTACGTTAATTTTATCGGGTTAATCGATTGCATACCTGGCGTTATCATCTTCCTCTATGGGGCCGAAATCGCCGGCTTTGACTGGACGATTGCGAACATCGGCAAGCTGATTCTCGTCCTGATCGGCGGTATTCTGATCCGTGCCGCGCTGTTCACCAGCCTTGGAGCTATCGCTTTCTGGACCAAGCGCAACGGCTCCATGGTTGGCTTCGCCCTGACGATGCTCGAGCGCGCAACCATGTATCCGCTTAGCATGTACCCGTATTTTCTGCAGGCGTTATTCACCTTCATCATCCCAATCGGGTTCATCAGCTTCTATCCTGCCGCCGAGTTCCTGAATGCGGACAGCGGCGGCCTCGACCTTCCGCTAAGCTTTGCTCTGTGGACACCGCTCGTGGGCGTGATCTGCTTCCTGATTGCGGGCGGCATCTTTAAATTCGGCATGAAAAATTACGAGAGCGCAGGCTCTTAAGCCATAGGGGGATCGAACTGGAATGGAAACCGTTATCGAGGTTAAGGATCTCGTGAAAGAATACATTATCGTAAAAAAAGAAAGCGGGCTGCGCGGCTCGATCAAGAGCCTTCTTTTCCCGAAAAAAACGAAATTTAACGGCGTAAACGGCATCAGCTTCTCGATCGCGCCCGGCGAGATTGTCGGCTATATCGGACCTAACGGCGCCGGCAAAAGCACCACCATCAAAATGCTGACCGGCATCCTTCATCCGACCTCGGGCTCCATCAAGGTATGCGGCATCTCCCCGCAAGCCGACCGGAAGGCCGTCGTCCGCAAGCTTGGCGTTGTATTCGGGCAGCGCACGCAGCTGTATTGGGATTTGCGTCTCGGGGAATCGTTTGAGCTGCTGCGCCGGATTTACCAGATTGATCAACAAGCCTACGACGACAATCTCGCGATATTAACCGACGTGCTGAAGCTGCAGGAATTCATCAATACCCCGGTGCGCCAGCTGTCGCTTGGCCAGCGCATGCGCGGCGATATCGCTGCGGCCATGCTGCATTCGCCGTCGGTCTTATTCCTCGACGAGCCTACGATTGGGCTGGATGCCGACGCCAAGCATGCGATCCGCAACTTCATCAAGGAGATTAACCGAACCCGCGGCGTTACCGTTATTCTGACCACTCATGATCTCGATGACGTGGAGCAGCTGTGCAGCAGAATTATTGTAGTTAATAACGGCAAGCTTGTAGAGGACGGTCCCATCGGCTCCATCATTCACAAGCTTACTCCTCACCGTATGCTGGTAGTGGAACTTCACGAGCCTGCCCACGATCTCACGACTCCTCACGCTACGGTTATTAAGCAGGAAGGGCTGAAAATCTGGTACCAGTTCGAAAAGGAAAGCATCTCCGCATCGGAGCTTATCGCGGCCCTCTCGCAGAAGCTTCCGATTCAGGATATTAGCGTCAAGGAGCCTAATGTAGAAGACGCTATCCGCGAAGTCTATAAAACAACGGCAACTATGTAAGTACGGAATGAGAAAAGCCGGGGTTTACTCCATTTGGAGTGCACCCCGGCTTTCGCTATTATTCATAAAGAGCCATACCGCTTGGGCTGGCAGCTGTATCAATCTTGTTCGTCACCTCAAAGGTCTCTCCGTCAATGACGGTTACCCCGTCGCTTACCGCTACATAGATCCGGTTGGTCTTTGTATGAACGGCCACCGCCTTCGGGCAGCTGCCGACCGGAATGGTTTCGATAACCCTGTGTTTGGATGCATCAATAACCGAGACGCTGTCGCTTCCGGAATTCGTGACGTATACCAGATTGGCGAAGGTATCCACTCCGGCAGCATAAGGATTTTTGCCGATCCCTTCCGTTATTGTTTTTAAGACCGTGTTGGTCCCGCCATAAATAACGCTTAAGCTATCGCTTAAGTAATTCGGCACATAGAGGAGATTCGCGTCCTCGTGAATACCCGCAAGGCCCGGCTCATGACCGACAGGAATATCCGGGAACAGCCTTGTATGAGTATATCCGTCTATAACCGAAATATCATGATCCGGGCTGCCGTTTGCTACATAAATCCGGTTCGTATCGGTATTAATAACGATTCCGGCAGGAATGTTGCCGACGCCAACGGAATCGATAAGATGGTTGGCCTCTCCATCCAGAACATCTACGGTGTTAAGAAGCGAGCTTGTAATATAGACGCGGTTGGTCTTCACGTTAACGGCTGCGAGCGACGGAAACGGGCTTACCGGTACAATGGCTACCACTTCCTTCGTGCCCCCGTCCAATACAAAAAGCTGATGCTTGCTGCTGTTAATCGCGTAAATCCGGTTCGTCACCGGGTTAAGAGCTATCCCCTTAACGGAGCCGGCAGACGGTAACGGAATCGTATCGGTGACGGTATCCGTCTCCCCGTCGATAACCAGAATCTGTCCTTCATCCGATGAAGACACAAAAAGCTGATTACCTCTCATTACTGCCGCAGCTTTGGACTCAGTTGGAGCCGACATAGGAATTGGCGTTAGCGTAGGTGCTGGAGTTGGTGCTGGAGTTGGTGCTGGAGTTGGTGCTGGAGTTGGTGCTGAAGATGGAGATGATGTTTGAGCTGCTGTTGGTGTTGATACTGGTGATGGTGGAGCTACTGTTGGAGTTGATACTGGGGCTGGAGTTGGTGTTTGAGCTGCTATTGGAGTCGGAACGGCAACCGCTAGTTGCGAGACCTGGACTTCGGCCGAAGGCGGATTAATCGAAGGAACCGGTGCCTCTATAAGTTCGGCCTCGGATACCTCTTCCTCTTCGTAATCTTCGTAATCAATCTCTTGCCCGATCTCATCGTCAAGCATATCCAGCCATTGCGGCAGCGGCTGCAATTTCCTTTTCCGTAACTTCCGTAACGGATGTCTGTGCCGTTGTTGAGGAGTTACGGTTACAGCAGCAGCTGCCGGCGTTGTCTTCGGAACGCTTGGCTTTACTGCTTTTTTCTGTTTTTTCTTTGGTTTCATTGTTTGTTCTATGCGACTAGGGGGGCTTAGAAAGCCCGACTGCTTCTGAGGCAGGTACATCAGCAGCGGTGCGGATTCTTTTTTGCCCCGGCTATACATTTTCACTCGCTTCCCCTCCTCAAGCATACATAACCGCTTATTTATTATAAGTAGGTATGTATGGAATGGCTTGGGTATTTGCTTATAATTTCATGCGGCTTCTTACCATTAATGCGGCACCCGTCACAACCGCGTCTTCCTTTAATCGGCCCATCGAAAACTGCGGGATATACGCTTCGCCGTAATACGTCTTCTTAACCGCTACCTCCGTCGCTACCCGATAATACATCGGATTGGCGCTAATCAGAGCCCCGCCAAGAATAATCAGCTCCGGGTGGAACGTATTGATCAGATTCGCCAGCCCTACTCCGAAATAAGAGGCGGATTGCCGGAACATCTCCCGTATAAAAGGATCGCCGGCGTTTAGTCCCTCCGTAATCGTATCCAGATTTACTTTTTCCGGTACAACGTTACTTAATAATAAACTGCCTCCAACCTTCAGCCTCGTCCGCACCTGTCTTTCCAGCGCTTGCACCGAAGCAAAGGTTTCAAGCGAGCCATAGTTGCCGGATTCCTCCAGCCTTGGGCCGTCCACATCGATAATCATTTGTCCGATGGAGCCCTCCATGTCTACCTTTCCGTACACGATTTGCCCATGGGACATCATGGCCGAACGCAGGCTGATCCCCGCGGAGACGTACAACGCATGCTCCACGTTCTCTTGCCTCATGGACCAATGCTCTCCGACTAAAGCCGTATTAGCCCCATTCTCAAGCAGGGTTGGCAGCCCCGCGGCCTCCTCGAACATCGCGCAGATCGGGACCTGCTCCCAGCCTTTAGCCGGAAAATACTGAGGATTAATAATAACCCCGGTGCTGCGGTCAAGCGGTCCTACTGCCCCGATCCCCAGCCCAAGAATACGGCTTTGAGATAGGGCGTGATCCTTCATGAAGGCAAGCATCATACTGACCGTATGGGCAACCAGACGTTCGGGCGTCATCGTCTCGTCCATCCGCCACCGGACAACTGACTTCTGATTCATATTCATGTCAAATAAACCAAGGGTCGAGGTGAACCTGGAAATCTCGAGGCCAAATATATATCCGTAATCGGGATTAATTTGATAGAGAAGCGGTTTTCTGCCGCCCTTCGACGGACCTAATCCGGTAACGAGGATAAGCCCCTCCTTGGCCATATCGTCCAATAGACGGGTCATTGTGCTGCTGGTAATATCATGGGCTTCAAGCAGCTCCGCTTTTGCAATTGGTCCAAGATTAGCGATGTAATCGTAAATAAGCTGTTTATGCGAGGGGACGGAACGCAGAGAATGACTCATCGTTTCATCCTTTCCGGGTAGATTGTCGTTGCTACCAGCAATTATACCCCAGATCAAGAATAGGGGCTATGCCGATTGGTTTTCTCCACTTTATTCAATTTTGAACAAAACTAAACAAAGTACAAAGGGTTATTCACTCGTTTTTATCGGTATAAGCATTTCTTATAATCCAAATTGTCCAAACTTTAATTCAAAATGAATTTAAGTTGCTATAATAGCTATGTAAGAGTCAAAAGGAGAGAGTGTATATGCAGACAAACTGGAAAGAACGACTCTATTTTTTGGCACAGTTATTCTGGGTATTTGTACGGATCGGTCCTTCCACCTTTGGCGGCGGTTATGCCATGATGCCCGTCATTGAACGTGAGGTCGTTAATAAGCGTAATTGGATTGCCGAGAAAGAACTTGCTGATGTCGTATCGCTAGCCGGATCCGCTCCGGGCGGCGTTGGCGTCAATGCCGCAGCCTTCATCGGATACCGGAAAGCCGGCATACCGGGAGCGGCTATGGCGGTTATTGGCGTAACATTGCCAACCTTTATTATTATCATCACGCTTAGCCTTTTTTATCTGAAGTTTCAAGACAATCCCAAGGTTGTGGCTGCCCTGAAGGGGGTTCACGGCGCGGTTGTGGCGCTGATCGCAATGTCCGCGTACCGAATGGCCAGAGCCGCTATCTTTGACAAGACAACGTTAGTCATGCTGGTCCTCGCGCTTCTCATTCTGCTCGCGCTTCCGCTTACTCCGTTATATATCGTTGCAGCAGGTGTCCTGGTTGGTATAGGCATGGTTCGGGTCAAGGAGAAAACGGGCAAACAAGCCAATACGGAAAAGCCATCCTCCAGCAGCCAAGAGCTGATGTATCCGGAGTATTATATTTGACAAGCGCAAGGGAGAGTTACGTATGATCTGGGACTTATTCCTGACTTTCTTCAAAATTGGATTTATCTCGTTTGGCGGCGGTTATTCCGTTATTCCGATGATACAAACAAAGGTGATCTCGCACGGGTGGATGACAACCGCCGAATTTCAGAAGGCCGTTTCCCTTGCCGGAATGGCGCCGGGGCCAATCGCTACAAATGCCGTTACGTTAATCGGCTACGATACAGCGGGAATAGCCGGCGCCATTGCTGCCTGTGTGGGAATTGTCCTCCCTTCGCTGCTCGTCGTAATCGTGTTGTCGGCCTTCTTCTTTAAGCTTCGGAATAACAAGACGATGAAATCCCTCTTTTACGGCCTGCGGCCCGTCGTTACCGGGTTAATCCTTTATGCGGCGCTTCACTTCGGCGGCTTCGACAAGCCGGGCAGCTACACCTGGACGACCGGGTTTACGCTGCTGGTCTGCGCAGGCTGCCTTTGGCTTTTATTCAAATACAAGCTGCACCCGTTAACCGTTATCGCGGCGGCGGGAGCAGCCGGAATTATCTTTCTATAGCCCTTTTGAATCCTCCGCGGCAATCTGGTAATCTTGCATGAGATACCATTTTGAAAGCGGGGGATTTCGTTATTATGCTGGCCGCGATTGCGAAAGAAGGCACAGGTTATACCGTAACGTTCGAACGCAGATTGAATCATTCCAAGGAAGACGTCTGGTCTTATTTTACCGATAACGAAAAGCTCCCCAAGTGGTTCTCCGAGCTTCGCGTCGAGGATCTGCGGGAAGGCGGGCATCTCAGCTTCAACATGGGCGATGGCAGCTATGAGACGATGGCTATCACGGCTTACGAGCCTCAGGCCGTACTAGCCTTTACCTGGGGAGAGGACATGGCCGTGCGCTTTGAATTCCGCGGGGAGGACGGCGGCTGCAGGCTTGTGTTGATCGAGAGCATCTACAAGCCATCCGAGCATACGCCTAAAGACCTTGCGGGCTGGCATGTCTGCCTCGACGTCATTGTGTCGCTGCTTGACAGCGGACAACCCCTTGCGGACCGCAAGGCGCACTGGCAGCACTGGTACGCGAAGTACGCGGAGGCCTTGCAGCAGCTGCAGTGAAAGATAAGCGGGCTGTCCTGTAATGGACAGCCCGCTTTTTTGTTTTGCATTAGTGCTTAACGATGTCGTACATCATTAAGCCCGGCCGCCGCACGTCCGCAACACTTACACTTCCCGCCAATCTAAGCAAATAAGACCCTCTCAGGGTCTTATAATGACTAATATTACCTCGTATTCGCCCGATAAGGCCCTGCCAGGGTCTTATCCCAACGCCGCACGCCCGCACAGGTCGGCAAGCGCCGACTGCTATAGCTCCAGCCTCCTGAAATTCGGAAACGGCTGGGCGGCTTCCTTCAGCGATCCAAGTCCCGTCATTTCCGCGACTGCCATCATACGTTCCCAGATCGGCCAAATGACCGGAGAGCTATGCGCCTGCCTCTTCGCCTCCTCGGATTTCCATTCGAAAATTTCGATAACGGTACCGTCCTCCGCTTCAAGCTGAAGCAACGGCAGCTCCGAAATCAGTCCCTCCCTCTTAAGAGCCGGTCCATGCTCCCGAACGATCTCATGAAGCTCTTGCTCCTTGCCGGCATGGGGCCGGTACAAGGCAATCGCGATATTTTTATCCGACATCTCTATCTCCCGCTTTCCGCCGGCAATAATTCATACAGCTCATTAACCGAGCAACCAACGGTATCCGCAATGGAGATCGCCGTCTTTAACGGCATTAACCGCTTATTCTCCATATAGTCGGCCAACCGTTCCGGTTTATACAACAAGGCTCCGGCTAATGCCTCCCGGCTTATCCCCCGCTCCTCCAATCGTTCCTGCAGCAAGCAGCGGCCCAATTCATATTTCATGGCATTAATCTCCTATGACCTTAAGTTCCGCAGAACGTCCGGTATGGACGCGGCGATTGTTCCGGAAGGGAGGCGTAAGCCTCTTGCTCATCCGAATAGGCATAAGGCTTCGCAAGCGCGGCAAGCAGATTATCCAATATGCACAGATCCCCCTGCTCCGCCGCCTCGAGTGCTTCCTCTACCCGGTGATTGCGTGGAATAACGGCCGGATTGCTGCTCCGCATCAGCCGGAGAGCTTCTTCCTTGGACTCCGCTTGCCGTCCTAGTCTCGCCTGCCATTGCTGCTGCCATTCCGCAAACTCCGCCGTCCCGTGCAGCACGGTATTCTCCGGTTTGTCCATCGATAAAGCCCGGAACGTATTGGTGTAATCCGCCTGGTTCCGCTGCATCAGCAGCACAAACGCTTCAATCAGCGCCTCATCCTCCGGCTCCTCGTTAAAGATTCCAAGCTTCGCGCGCATGCCTTGCAGCCAGTACTGTTGGAACAGCTCGCTGTAATCCGACAACGCATCTTGAGCCAGCTCAATAGCCCCTTCTTCCTCCTCGTCCATTAACGGCAGCAAGGCTTCAGCCAGCCTCGCGAGGTTCCATGCACCGATGGATGGCTGATTGCCAAACGCATAACGGCCTTCACGGTCAATGGAGCTGAACACGGTAGCCGGATCATAAGCATCCATAAACGCGCATGGCCCGTAATCTATCGTTTCTCCGCTAATCGCCATATTGTCCGTATTCATAACCCCGTGGATAAAACCTACCAGCTGCCATTTCGCAATCAGCGCCGCCTGGCGTTTGATCACTTCCCTAAAGAAGCTGACATACCGGTTCTCGCCATCCTCCATATCCGGGTAATGCCTCTTGATCGCGTAATCCGCCAACGCTTGAAGCTCCTCGAGTGTCCCCCACTGGGCAGCGAACTGGAAGGTACCGACGCGGATATGGCTTGCGGCAACACGGGTCAGAATCGCGCCTGGGAGCAGGCTCTCGCGCACGATTTCTTCGCCCGTCGTCACAACCGCAAGGCTGCGGGTTGTCGGAATGCCAAGCGCATGCATCGCTTCGCTGATGATATATTCCCGAAGCATGGGACCTAGCGCCGCGCGACCGTCCCCACCTCGGGAATAAGGCGTTCTTCCGGAGCCCTTCAACTGAATATCAACTCTCTCTCCTTGCGGAGTAACCTGCTCGCCAAGCAGCACGGCGCGGCCATCGCCAAGCCGGTTGAAATAAGCGAATTGGTGTCCGGCATAAGCCTGGGCAAGAGGCTCCGCGCCTTCGGGGATTTGATTGCCCGCAAATGCTTGGATGCCTTCGCTGCCTCGCAGCACATCGGCATTCAGCCCCAGCTCCGCCGCCAACGACTCGTTTAACTTGATTAACCCGGGAGCGCGCACGGGGGCAGGGTTTTGCTTCGTATATAATAAGTCCGGCAGATCGGCGTAGCTATTCTCAAGGTTCCAACCCGCGGTTGTATTATAGTCCGTCATCTTTTGTCTCCAATCTCTTTTTTCCTTATTATACCCTTTTCTTTCGCTTAGCCATAAAAAAAGACCGCCGGCCGTAAAAGGCCAGCGATCCTCATTCTTATTATTCCGTGTACATCGCTTTCAGCTTCGCGCGTTCTTGTTTCGTAATGCCGAGGCCTTTTTCAAGGAAATTGTCGATCGAGCCGTATTTCGCCTTCATCTCGTCGATGGCCGCTTGCAGGAATTCCTTCTGAACGCCCATCATAGCCGTAATCGCCGCGACAACATTCTCATCCTTCACCTGAGCTTTAACGGCTTCAATCGCCTTCTTGTTCGCTTCCGCACGGTATACGTTGCTCAAGAGGTAGTCATCCATAACCGTCTTCTCGTCTACGCCAAGCGCCAGAAGAATGATCGCGGAGCCCAGGCCCGTACGGTCTTTACCGGCTGTGCAGTGCTGAACGAGACCGATATTGTTCGGGTCGTTAAGCAGCTCCATCAATTGGACGTAGAACTTCGGAGAGTCGACCATCTGTTTGTTAAAGCCAGCCATCATGGCAACCGCGCTAGCTTCGTCTTTCATCAGGCCGGAAGCAATCATGGAGTTCAGATCCGCTGCCGAACCTGCATTCCCGGCATCCGTGCGGATATTAGTGATACCCGGGATTACCGGATCCGCAAGAGCCTTAACCTCTGCATCCGTACGGTAGTCCACGTTTGTTTTGATGCCCATTTCCTGAATCGTCTTGATGTCCGCGTCCGTCAAATGCCCAAGCTCTTCGCCGCGGAACAGCTTGCCCCATTTTACGGTTTTGCCGTCGGTTGTTTTGTAGCCGCCGAGATCGCGGAAGTTGTATGCGCCTTGCAGGTTTACTTTGCGTTCCGCAATCGTAACGGTCGCGCCGCCGCTTGTCTTAATGTAGAAATATAAGCGGGAGCCCGGCTTTGGATCCGTTGTTACGTAACCGTTATAGTTCGCATTAATGCGCTTCAGCTGCTTGCCGTTTGTGGCGATGTTGTCCGGCGAAGTGCTCCAGAGGATTTTTGCGGCGCCAAGGTCTGCATTGGAGTTCCAGTGAATTTTCAGCTTGCCGTCAGACGTGCGTTCAACGCTTGCTTGCGTGAATACGCCTTGCACTTTCTTCTGCGATACCGCAGCCGGTGCCGCGAAGCTTGCTGCCGGTGCAACTACCGCGCCAAGCGCAAGAGATGCAGCGAGTACGGTTGCTGCGTAAATTTTGGATACTTTCATTTTCATTTTTCCCCCTACAATGTGGTTGTGTTTTGTTGTTTCATCATTGTGTTCAGGTTGTATATAAGTTGTATTCTTGTCCTTATTGTAGGTGGGCTTTATAATGGCAATTTTAAAATTTGATAAAGAAATTGTAAAAGCGAGAGGCCGCATATTTGCATGCGAATCCAACCATATTATGGCTATGCCTTAGGGATAACGGGAGGGTTCTATGCTTAAAACATCTCGGGAATGGGTGAGCCGGCGTTCGCCTGCCCAAGTCATTACCGGCTACTATATTTTGGCTGTGCTTATATCCATTCTTCTATTCAGCATTCCCGCCGTGCGGAGGCCCGGGGTCGAGGTCTCTTTCTTCGATACCGTCTTTACGGCCGTCAGCGTCGTAAGCGATACCGGTCTGAGCGTATTTAACGTGGCGGATACCTACAGCGTGTTCGGTTATTTTGTTATTATGCTTGTCCTTCAGTTCGGAGGAATCGGTATTATGGCGATGAGCACGTTCTTCTGGCTCTTGATCGGGCGCAAAATCGGGCTCCGCGAGCGCAGGCTGATTATGGTCGACAACAATCAATTCGCCTTATCGGGCCTAGTCCAGCTCGTAAAAGAAATATTGCGGATCACTCTTCTGACCGAGCTGATTGGCGCAGTCATCTTTGGGGTACGATTCCTCCGATATTTCCCTACCTGGCAGGAAGCCTTCATGCAGGGTCTGTTCGCCTCCGTCAGCGCAACAACCAATGCCGGAATGGACATTACCGGCCAATCCCTAATCCCGTTCAAGGACGACTATTTCGTCCAGTTGGTGACGATTCTGCTTATTATTTTCGGTGCGATCGGTTTCCCGGTCTTAATCGAGCTGAAGGCATTTCTCTCCCGCAACAAGCTGGATCTGAATCATCCTTTCCGCTTCTCGCTATTTACGAAGCTTACCACTTTTACCTATTTCGCTTTGCTTGGGATTGGCACGGTCTGTATCCTGCTATTCGAGTCGCAGCATTATTTCAAAGGCTTAACCTGGCACGAAAGCTTCTTCTACGCCTTCTTCCAGGCGGCTACGACGCGGAGCGCCGGCCTTACGACGATGGACATTACCCATCTGACGCTGCCGACGCTTCTGCTGATGTGCGTCTACATGTTTATTGGAGGATCTCCCAACTCGGTTGGCGGCGGGATCCGGACAACCACCTTCGCCCTCAATATGCTGTTTATCTACCACTTCGCCAGAGGGCGGCGGGATTACAAGGTATTCAAGCGCGAGCTTCATATAGACGATATTCTAAAATCCCTCGCCATCTCGATGATGGCGATCGTCATGTGTTCGTTGTCCGTGATTGCCATCAGCTTCTCCGACAAGCAGCATCAGCTGGTCGCGATCATTCTGGAGGTGTGCTCCGCCTTCGGTACGGTAGGCTTATCTACCGGGATTACGCCGGATTTGAGCATTTTCGCCAAATGCATTCTCATGCTGCTGATGTTTATCGGAAGAATCGGACTGACGTCCTTCCTCTATATCATTGGCGGCCAGCAGACAACCTCGAAGTACCGTTATCCGGTAGAAAGAGTGATGACGGGATAGCCGTCTTCAAAATAATCCGATCGGAGTCTTGCCCAATTTCCCGGACCGCGTTATGCTGGGTGTAATCATATGGGATAGGAACGTTGTGAACTATGACGATCGGTATTTTCGACTCCGGACTCGGAGGACTAACGGTACTGGCGGAAGCGCTGAAGCGTCTTCCTGCCGAGAATTATTTATATATGGCGGACACGAAGCATGTTCCGTACGGGACCAAATCGGAAGAGGAGGTCCGCGACTTCGTGCTTCAGACGGTTGAGCAGATGGTTGCGGAAGGGATCGATGCGCTGGTCGTAGCCTGCAATACGGCGACGAGCATCGCGATTAACGAACTGCGGGAGCGGTATTCTTTTCCCATTATCGGGATGGAGCCTGCCGTGAAGCCTGCCGTGGAGATGAACCGGGCAACGGGGAAAAAGGTTCTTGTCTGGGCGACTCCTCTAACCCTTCGAATGCCGAAATATTACGCGCTGGTCTCCCGCGTTGATGAAGAAGGAATCGTGGATTCCCTTCCAATGCCCGAGCTGGTGCAATATTGCGAGTCGCTGCAATTCGATAAAGAAGTGCTGAAGGATTATTTTCTCACCAAGCTGGCGCCTTACGACTTGAACGAATACGGCATATTGGTGCTGGGCTGCACGCATTTCCCGTTCTACACGTCTATTCTCCGGGATGTTCTGCCTCCGCATATTCAGATTGTGAACGGCAATCTGGGAACGATCCGGCGTTTAACCGCGATGCTGAGCCGTTACGGAATCGGCACGGGGCGCGGTAGCGGCCAAGTACGGTTCATGTGTACAGGCGGAGAAGCCGCTTATATCGAGAAGATGCGCTCTGCGCTCTCTTATTTGAAAGAACAGGATCTATAGAACCGGTACCGCCCTGATGCGGTGCCGGTTTTTTTGTTTGCGCCTTCCACCGATACATAAGATCGCACATGTTCATCGTAGGAATGCATCTTCAGCCTGGCAGGCAACTGGATTATGCTATGCACATACGACTGCTCTTCCGATTACAACCTCATGACGAAAAGATTCGAGACCGCCAATACCGCGTATCCCGTTAGGTATTGGCTTTTTGTTCATCGAATGGATGCTTGCGAAGCAAGAATGGTCGGATATACCGAACTCTTCTTAGGAGGTGGTTGAATGCAGCTATGCAATAAAATGTAAGCGCATTAATGATTGACCATTCTTAATACTAGGAGGTTTTTTATGTTCGCCAATAGTAAAAGACTAAGCCGCAATCCGCTGATGATGTTCTCTCTTGCACTGGCTATTTTGTTATCGCAGCTTACGCTCTACCCTTCTGTCTCGTCGGCGGCGGGCGGTTCCAACCTTGCCATAGGCAAGACGGTAACGGCAAGCGGCTACGCGGATGTTTATGTCGCGGGCAATGTAGCCGACGGGAATCAGGCTACATATTGGGAGAGCACGAACAATGCTTTTCCGCAATGGATCCAAGTCGATCTTGGCGCAAGCACCAGCATTGATCAGGTCGTTCTGAAGCTTCCTGCCGGCTGGGGCACGCGCACCCAGACGTTGTCCGTGCAAGGCAGCACGAACGGATCGACATTCACCGACATTGTTGGCTCTGCCAGTTACGTTTTTAATCCTTCCGTCAGCAACAACGCGGTAACCATTAACTTCTCGGCAGCAAGCACCCGTTACGTCCGTCTGAATATTACGGCCAATACAGGCTGGCAGGCCGGCCAACTCTCCGAATTCGAAATTTACGGAGCAGCCGTAACTCCTCCGCCATCCGGCACTTATCAGGCCGAGAGCGCAGCGCTGTCCGGCGGCGCTAAAGTAAACACGGACCACACCGGCTACTCCGGAACGGGCTTTGTTGACGGCTACTGGACGCAAGGCGCTTCAACGGCCTTCACGGTAAACGCAGCTTCCGCAGGCAGCTACGACGTCACGCTCAAATACGCTAACGCCCAAGGCTCCGCGCGTACATTAAGCATTTACGTCAACGGTACCAAGATCCGTCAGACTACGCTGAATACCCTATCGAACTGGGATACTTGGGGCACCAAGACCGAGACGTTGACTCTTAATGCAGGCAACAACACGATCGCCTACAAATACGACTCTACCGATTCCGGCAATGTAAATCTGGATCAGATCTCCGTGGCAGCTTCGGCGACACCAACTCCTACGCCTACGCCGACTCCAACACCAACACCAACACCAACACCGACTCCTACGCCGACTCCAACTCCTACACCTACACCTACTGCGACGCCTACACCAACACCGACACCTACACCAACACCGACACCTACGCCTCCGTCCAGCGGGAACGTAGCTTTAGGCAAGACCATTACAGCTTCTTCTTCAACCTTTACGTATGTAGCGGCAAACGGCAATGACGGAAGCACTTCTACTTACTGGGAAGGCAGCGGCAATCCAAGCCAGCTGACCGTTGATCTTGGCGCCAATCATGACATTACTTCCGTCGTGGTGAAGCTGAATCCGGCCGCCGAATGGAGCACGCGTACCCAAACGATTCAAGTATTGGGCGCCAATCAAAGCACAACAACCTTCGGCAATCTGGTATCCGCACAGTCCTATACGTTTAACCCTTCCTCCGGGAATACGGTTACCATTCCGGTTACCGCTACCGTGAGCAAGGTTCAACTGAACATTACGGCGAACTCCGGCGCGCCCGGCGGTCAGGTAGCGGAATTCGAAATTTACGGCACGCCTGCACCAAACCCGGATCTGACGATTACAGGCATGACCTGGACGCCAACCAATCCGGTTGAGACGGATGCCATTACCCTTAACGCAACCGTAAAAAATATCGGCAACGCCAGCTCCCCTGCCTCTTCGGTGAACTTCTACCTGGGCAGCGAGCTTGTTGGCACGGCTCCCGTCGCTGCCTTGGCTGCCAATGCGACAGCTACGGTATCGGTTAATGCCGGGGCAAGAAATGCCGGCAATTATCCGGTAAGCGCGAAGGTCGATGAGAGCAATACCGTTATTGAGCAAAACAATAACAACAACAGCTACAGCAACTCGGCGGGTATCACCGTTGCTGCCGTGCAAAGCTCCGACCTGACCGTATCGACGACCTGGAACCCAAGCAACCCAAGCGCGGGCAACACGGTTACTTTTACGACTAACCTGAAGAACCAAGGGAATATCGCTTCCGCGGCCGGCGCTCATCCGATTACCGTGGTATTGAAGAACGCTTCCGGCGCAACCGTTCAGACCTGGAACGGCTCGTATACCGGATCCCTTGCGGCAGGCCAATCCGTTAACGTAACGATGGGCACCTGGACTGCGGTTAACGGCAGCTACTCGGTAACCACGACGGTAGCCGCCGACGGCAGCGAAGTGAGCACCAAGCAAACCAATAACAGCAATACGGTAAGCTTGTACTCGGGCCGCGGAGCAAATATGCCGTTCACTATCATTGAGGCGGAATCGACCTCCAATGCGACTAACGGCACAAAGCTGACTCCTAACTTCAAGCCTGGCGATTATGCCGGCGAAGCATCCGGCCGTTCATCCGTCTATCTGGACGCTACGGGAGAATACGTGGAATTTACGCTGACTTCCCCGGCGAACGCGTTTGTTCTCCGCAACGCGGTTGCCGAGAATACGACCGGAACGGTAAGCATCTATGCGGATGGCGTAAGCAAAGGAAAATTCAACGTTTCCTCCAAGTTCTCTTACCTGTACGCAACGCCTAGCACGCTTGGCCGTCTTGGCTACGACAATGCGCCTGGCGCAGGCTTAACGGCTTACTGGCTCTATGAGGACGCGCAGCTGATGCTGGACCAGGTGTATCCGGCCGGAACCAAAATCAAGATTCAGAAGGATGCCGGCGACGTATCCTGGATCTACGTCGATCTGCTCGAAACCGAGAATGTGGCACCGCCTCAAGCGAACCCGGATCCAACCAAATACGTGGCCGTATCGGCGTCCAAGTCGATTGATCAGGCGCTGACGGAGTTCAGACAGGATAATACGAAAAAAGGCATCTACATCCCGGCCGGCGAATGGACGATCAACAGCAAGATCTTCCTCTATGGCCGCGCAACGGAAATCGTAGGCGCCGGTCCTTGGTACACGAAGCTGGTTGCTCCTCAAAGCCAGTCCAATACGGATGTTGGCTTTAACATCAGCGCCGCGGCTAACGGTTCAACGATCCGCGACCTGTCGGCATGGGGCAACTACATTAACCGGGTGGATGGACCGGGCAAATTCATCGACGGCAACGGCATGCAGAACGTAACGGTTCAGAACATCTGGGTCGAGCATTTTGTCTGCCTCTACTGGGGGGTTAACTCCTCCTACAACACGTTCAAGAACAACCGGATCAAGAACACCTTTGCGGACGGCATCAACATGACGAACGGCTCCTCGTACAACGTGATCGACAACAACTATGCGCGTGGTACGGGCGACGACTCCTTCGCTCTATTCAGCGCTACCGACTCCGGCGGCTCTTACAACGTTGGCAACAAGTACACGAACCTGACGGCGACTAACGTGCGCCGCGCGGCTGCTTTTGCCGTATACGGCGGTTCGGATAATCTGTTCCAGAACCTGTACGGCGCGGATACGTTGACGTATCCGGGCATTACGATCAGCAGCTACAGCTTCGGCTACAATACGCTTGGCTTCGGCGACCAGGATACCGTCATTGACGGAGCAACGCTGGACCGCACGGGAGGCGACTTCTGGACCAGCGTTGGCGCCGACGACAAAATTAACGAGTACCAGAACTTTGGCGCAATCTGGATCTACGGCGGCGACCGGGCGATCAAGAACATTCTGATCAAAAACGTGGACATCAACAATCCGGTCTACTTCGGCCTTATGTTCCAATCCATGTCGCCAAACAATATGGTGATGCAAAATATCAGAGTCGAGAACGTCAACATTAACAATCCGTCCCGCTACGGCATCAAGCTTGTCGTACGCGCCGAGCAAGGCCAAGGCCCTGCTTACGGGGGAGCAAGCTTCACCAACGTGAAGGTCAACAACCCGGGCATCTCCGCCATTTACGGCGAAGCGCAAAGCCCGAACTTCACCGTGACCCGCGTATCGGGGAATAACTGGTAAGAAATAACGAAGGCCCTCCCAGTCACCGATGACTGGGAGGGCCTTTCTGTTGTGCTGCTAGCCGCGGGCGACTTTACTCGTAATACTTGCTCCTTCTTCGTATAATATAGTCAATAACGTTAAAGGAGCTGATCAAATGAACTTACTGGATGTCGCGATCGAGTTTGCAGCAACCGCCCATCAAGCCCAATACCGCAAAGGAACCGGCATACCTTACATCTCCCATCCTTTCGGAGTGGCGATGCTCCTATCCTCGTACAACTACGGCGAAGAAGTGATTATAGCAGCCCTTCTCCATGATGTGCTCGAGGATACGGATACAACCGAGCAGCAGTTAACCGAACGGTTTGGACCAGAAATCACGTTTATTGTGAAGGGCTGCTCCGAGCCGGATAAATCCTTAAGCTGGGAAGAACGGAAAACCCATACGATCGAGACTCTCCCCTCTTCTTCGCTGGAAATCCGGTTGGTAGCCTGTGCCGACAAACTGCATAACCTGCGAAGCATGAAACGGGAGTTTGAGACAACCGGTCCATCTTTCTGGTCCCGGTTCAAAAGAGGCGAAAAAGAGCAAGCCTGGTATTACAAAAGCCTGGCCGAAGCGTTCGCTAAGCCTGAGGATAGCTCCTCGCATCCCCTGTTTGCCCTCTTTATTCAGGAAGTGAACGATTTTTACGGTTAACCCGCCAGAGCGGCGGAAGCTGCGGCACAATCATGCCGACCAGCATAAACATACAGCCGATCCCTGCGCGGACGCCGAGCACTTCGTCCAGCAGCAGGTAGCCGCCGATGGCGGCAAACACCGTCTCCAGGCTCAGAATGATGGCCGCCTGCGTAGGATGAGCGTTCTTCTGGCCAACGATCTGCAGCGTATACGCAATACCCACGGAACAAATTCCGCCGTATAACAATGGAATTAGGGCATCGGACAGACCTGAGAGTTCCACCTTTTCCGTAGAGAAGGCTGCGATAAAGCTCAGCACCGAGCACGTCGCAATCTGCACAAGCGATAGCTTTAGCCCGTCCGTCCTGCGGGAGAAACGGTCGATCATCAGAATATGAACGGACCAGAATAAGGCGCCGACAAGCTCGTACAAATCCCCTTTGCCCAACTTGAGATCATTGGTCATGCATAATAAATATAGGCCGATAACCGCCAGAACGGCGCCAATGCCGCTGTTCACGCCGAGCCGCTGCTTCAGAAACAGGCCGAAGAACGGCACGATAACAATATAAAGTCCCGTAACGAAAGCCGCTTTGCCCGCGGTTGTATACATCAGCCCGATTTGCTGCAAGGAAGCCCCGATGAACAGGATAAGCCCCGTGCATACTCCGTATATAGAAGCGCTCTTAAAGGAACCGCGAAGCTGCGCCTTGGTCTGGCCGGATTTCCGGTCCATGATCCAAATTAACGGCAATAACGATACGGCTCCCAATACAAATCTAACGGCATTAAAGGTAAACGGCCCTGTATGCTCCATCCCCTGACGCTGGGCTACAAAAGCAAACCCCCATATAAAGGCAGCAAGTATTAATAGTAAACTGGATTTCAATTGCGCTTGTTGTTTCATGAACGTTCTTCTCTCCTACCGGCTGACTAACTGCTGAAAGATTCATTATACAAAAAACAAAGCACAGCGGTAACCCGCCATGCTTTGTTTTACAAAATTCAATTATTCAGTTTCCGTCTAAGGAAGCCCGGCAAGCCACTTGATCAACTTCCATTCCCATCGTAGATGATTGCTCAACCAAGCTGCGAACCGGCACTTCAAGCTCCTGCTCCGGATTGGATAACGGATAAATGCGCGCTGTCTCCCTCGCATCATCCACATGCTGAATATATACCTGCATTTCGTTATACTTCACGTCCTCCATTACCGGAGATGCGGCAATTTCTTTGGCGCGGTTAATGTCCACTGTATAATCCTCCTCTGCTTCAAGCTCCTTACAGTATGAGCGAAGGAGGAATGGAATATGCGCCCATTCCGTTAGGGAACGTTGCCTTCTTGGGCAAACCGTTCATAGTTATAACGCAGCAGCTCAATGGCATGGGCAAGATCGTCTTCGGTGTTCAAATAGACGGAGACCCAGCCTGATTCCGGCAGGATATGATGAGACCTGGCTTTTCCGGTCGTTACCGCCTCATCCCGCTTGGCCTTCGGCAATAACAGATCCACCAGCCGCTCGCCGTGAAGATGTCCGATCTCCTTGCCGTTCACCGCAAATTCGATACCGCCGAACCGATGAGGGCCCGTCGTTAAGCCCGGCCAGGATAACAGCAGCTCTTCCAGTACAGCTTTATTCCCCATAAGCCCACCTCCGTATTTACACCGTTAAAAAGCCTTATTTCAATCGTATTCCGGGAGGCTCGGAGAATTGCCCTTTCACTTACAATTCACTTATCTCGCAATCACCTGATCGCGTCTTGGTCCAACGGAAATCGTCGTGATCGGAACGCCAATTTCGGACTCCACGAACTCTACGTATTTTTGGGCCGCAAGAGGCAAATCATCGAATTGCCTAATATCCGAGATATTGCTTTTCCAGCCGGGCATAGATTTGTACACGGGCTTTGCTTCTTCAAGCTTGGAGGTAATAGGGAAGCAATCGATAATCCCTTCATCCGTTTCGTAGCCGACGCAAACCGGGATTTCGTCTAAATAACCCAAGACATCCAGGTTCGTTAATACGACGGATGTCGCTCCCTGCAGACGGCAGCCGTATCGCGTAGCAACGGCGTCAAACCAACCGACGCGTCTAGGCCGGCCGGTCGTTACGCCGTATTCCCCTGCATCTCCGCCCCGCTTCCTAAGCTCCTCCGCCTGTGCTCCATGAAGCTCGGATACAAACGGACCGGCGCCAACGCAGCTGGAATAAGCTTTTGTTACGGCAACGACCTGTTGGATGGCATACGGAGGAATTCCTGCCCCAACCGCCGCAAAGCCCGCAAGCGTCGAAGAGGAGGTGGTAAAAGGATAGATCCCGTGATCGGGATCCCGAAGCGCCCCTAATTGTCCCTCCAGCAGAATAGGTTCTCCATGGATACAGGCTTTCTGAAGCAGCGATGCGGTGTCGCCTATATACGGTGCCAGAAGCTTCGCTTGCTCAAGCAGCTCCGGCATCAAGTCTTCCGCCTGCACGGTAGGACGGCCGTAAAGATGCTGCAGAAGTACGTTTTTCGATTCTAACAGCCGCTCCAAGCGCTTAAGCAAACGGGCAGGCTCCAGCAAATCGGCAGCCTGAATCCCAAGCTTGGTATATTTATCCGCATAAAAAGGAGCAATGCCGCGTCTCGTGGAGCCAAAGCTGTTGCTTCCCAGCCTCTCCTCTTCCAATTCATCGAACAGCCGGTGCACCGGCAATACAATCTGGGCTCTATCCGAAATGATCAATTTAGGAGCTGGAACTCCCCGTGCCGACAAAGCCTTCAGCTCATCCAGCAAAACTCCCATATCCAGTGCCGTGCCGGGACCAATCACATTCGTAACGTTTGGGTTAAAAACACCCGAGGGAAGCATATGCAGGGCAAACTTCCCGAAATCGTTAATAATCGTATGCCCCGCATTGCTTCCTCCTTGGAACCGGACAACATAGGAGGATTGCGCAGCCCATGCATCGGTCATCTTCCCTTTTCCTTCGTCTCCCCAATTTGCGCCTACAATCGCCGTTACTGTCATTCTCATAACCTCCGCTTCATCAATTGCTTACTTACTAATGATAAAGCCCGGGAAGTATATTAGAATAATTCATATAACTAATATCTGATATAAATGTGAGGAATACCTATGGAAGTGAATTTGGAGTGGTACCGCGTTTTTTATTGGATTGCCAAGACCGGAAGTTTATCGAAAGCCGCCGAGCAGCTGCATATTACCCAGCCTGCGGTAAGCCATACGGTCAAGCAGCTGGAGAGCACGCTTGGAGGACAGCTATTCTTCCGTACGCCTAAGGGAGTCACTTTAACCCAAGAAGGAACCGTGCTGCTGCAATATATCGAGCAAGCCTTCCAATCCGTTCAGATTGGCGAAAAAGCGATAGCCGAAATGAATAATCTCAATACCGGGGAAATTGCGATAGGAGCGAGCGACACGTTGTGCAAGCATTATTTGCTGCCTTACCTGGAGCGGTTCCATGAGCAGCATCCCGGCGTCCGCGTCAGGGTTACCAACCGGACAACCCCCGAGACGCTTGCGCTCCTTAAAGAAGGCAGGATCGACTTCGGCATTGTCAGCCTGCCCGTATCCGACAAGCAAGTCGCTATACGCGAAAGCACGCTGCTTCAAGACTGTTTTGTCGGAGGCAAAGGTTATCAATCGCTCTCTGACGGCCCGCCACTTACCTTGGAGCAATTGAATCCCTATCCGCTGCTATTGCTCGAAAAGGGGAGCAGCACGAGACGTTACCTGGATGATTACGCGGCATCGCACGGGATCGCGTTTACCCCTGAATTCGAGCTCGGCAGCGTGGACCTGCTTGTCCAATTCGCCAAAAGCGGCTTTGGCCTGGCCTTTGTTATTCGCAACTACGTCATGGAAGAGCTACAGCGCGGAGAGCTGGTTGAAATCCCTCTAGCCGAGCCTTTGCCCGGCCGTCATATCGGCATTGCTACGCTGCGGGGAATACCGATGTCCTCGGCGACGAAGTCCTTCCTGGCTCTATTGCCTTGAGGAAAGCTGATCATGCCAAAAAGCCCTCGCCATACACTTGCAAAAAGTGCCGGGCCAGGGGGCTTTCCGCACTAACGAAACGTCATATGCTTATTTGGCGAAAATCGGCCGTTTCCCGAGTCTAACGAAACGTAGTAACGCTATAGGACATTTTGACGGTAAAAAGCAGGGTTGAAGCATGGAATAGCATGATGTAGTTTCGTTAGGCGAGATGCAGATGGCACAAGGGTGCACAAGGCGCACGATTGGTTCCACGACGGCTTCTGCTATACGTTTCGCACAAAACCAAAGGCCGGAGCCCTCCCGTAAGAAGCCCCGGCCTATCCTATCCGAAGATGCCCAGCCCTTGTTTAACGGCTTGCCGACTGCTGCATCCAACGTGGATTATAATTTTCCTTTCAAGTCCATGAGATACTTCAGGAGCACTGCGAGCGCGCCCAAGTAATAACCAACCAGAACGACCCAGCCTGTTACGTCCATCAAGGAAAGTCCCGCAAGAAGAAGCAGCGGCATTACGTAGTACAACAGGTCTTTCAGGTAGCCCAATACGAAGTCCATCGAGAATTTGCCGCCTGTTACCGTTTTGAACAAGTCAACCAACAGGTTTGCACCCATCGAGCCCAGCACGACCCACAAAGCAACTTCCATCCAAAGTGTAAGCGATCCTAGCACTTTTCATCACCTCCGAATTCGAGGAATGTGATACGCTTACATTTTATGCGGGAGGCGCGAAAGTTGTCTCCTTCAATAGCCTGTATCATCGACATATTCTTTAAAATAAAAAAAGACCCTCTGAAGGGCCTTATCGTACTTTATAATCGCCGGGCTCAATAATGATTGGCTTCGCATGCGGATAGGTTACCCGCCCGCTCCTCGGCGCTTCACGCTTATCCTTTTTCACCGTCCATACCCTGTAAACCGTAAGCGCCACTACAATAATGCCTGTCGCCCCGTACATCGCCTGCGCCCAAGGATAGCTTGAATCCGAGCCGATCAGCAGACCGTGCAGGAGGGCTAGAAAGTAACCGGGAAATGCCAGCATATGCGTCATCTTCCAAGCTTTCTTGCCAAGCTTTTTCATCATGTCGGAGGACAGGATAACAATAAAGCACATATAAAACGACAATGTCCCCATGCCCGTTAGAACGGGATGCGATTCGGCCGTGAACGGGATGAGCAGTCCGCTTACGGAATAACCCACGTATTGGTCGAACAGCAGCACGGCTCCATGCATCATGCCGAACAGGAAGCCGAACCAGCCCGCGGATTGATGAATGGTCAGCACCGTCGCTTTGGCCTTATTTTTGATTAGTCGCGATCCCATTGAAATACCGGCAATCGTGGACAGAAACAGGAACAAATACGACGTAATGCCCGAGGCGCGAGTTGTGGTCCATACGCTTAGAGCATCCAATATCTGATTCATACGCATAATCCCCTTTCCTCTACATACTGACCGATAGCGCCAATCGTCCGGATCGATCCGTCATGCAGCACGCCTACTGCCGCGCAAGCCGGATGGTTGCCGGCAAGCCATTCGAAGCCCTGCTCCCGGCCGAGAAGAAGAACGCATTTCGCGTATACCTCGGCATCCGCCAGATTTGGCGCAAACAGCGTCACCTGAGCCAGATCCGATTCGACCGGCGCTCCCGTGCGCGGATGAATAATATGATGGCGGCTTTGACCGGCGCTGTCCTTCCATTGCCTTCTAACTGTATTGCTTGTAGCGATCCCAGCCGGGTATCTTACCTGAAGCGTCATCAGATCCCGGCTTGCTTCCCATGGATCACCGATGCTGACCGACCAGCCTTCGTCCGGCACACCCCACAACGCAATATCTCCTCCCGCTCCAATCGCGCCGGAACGTACGCCCGCATGCTGAATCATGAGAGAGAGCTGATTGGCGCTCCAGCCTTTTGCGAATCCCCCCAAGTCGACCGCAAGCTTCGCATTCAGCGTTAATGCTCTCGTGCCGGGGTCCAGAATCAAAGGCAGCTCGCAATCAAAAGGGTTAGTCGTAAACACCGGATTCACATGCGCGGGCCTCTCCGCCAAGGATTCAAACGTCCCGGAATATCCAAGCTCGCGAATGACATGTCCCATATAGGGATTAAACAGACCGTCCGTTGCTTCATAGTAACGGTTGGCTTCAGCCATTACTTCATAGAGCAGCGTGGAGGCGGAAAAAGGTTGTCCGGCAGATTGGTTCATTTGGGACAGCTCACTGCGCGGATTAAACCGGCTCAGCTTCTCCTCTACGACAGTGATCCAGCTCTCCGCCATCGCCTGCGCGCCTTCATGCAGACCTTTTGTGAAAAACTGCGAATTCATCGCCCGGAATCTATGCAATGCCATCTATATCCCTCCCTGCTATGAAGCATGCGTTCGCATGCCTTCGTCGCCGGAACTTGTTCCGGAGCCCGTTCCCGAGCCGAAATCCTGTCCCATGCCGCGTCCGCGGCCAAACGGCCTTTGCTCGAAGGAGCCTGTGCCGTCATTGCCCTGGATTCCTCCATCGGATGGACTGCTATTTAGAACGTCGCTGCTGACCGGAGCTGTTGTAGAATTTGCCGATGAATGATTAATAACGCCGACCATTCCCGTGAATAACGCTACGCTGGAAAGCCCGACAACCCATTTCACCCATTTGGAATTTGCCATATTATTGCCTCCTCTACATCCATCAAATGTCCTATAATTGACAGTGTATCTCCTATTCCTTAAACGTAGCTGAAATAGATTCCGGATTAATTTTACGAATAACGTCTTCCAACCGTTTCCTGCATCCTGATATAATCGGCAGTAACGGATATTTTTCTCGTCAGGCTGGTGACCACCATTAGCATACTGCTGGATTCGACAACGATCCTCATCTTTCTTGGAATTGCCTATTTATTTACATTCATACTTATAAGCGCTTATTGGCGGGATGTGATCAAAGCCTCGCCGGTCAGAATCTTTTTCCTGGCCAAATGCCTTCAGTCCTGCTCCTGGTTTCTTGTTGTCCTGCGCGGAGATATCCCGGACTTTCTTACTATCTCCGTTGCCAATTCCCTCATGTTTGTCGGAGCCTCCCTTGAGACCATCTCCATGTTACGATTAAGGAACGAATGGCGGACGCGCTATAAAATCATGTACAAGCTGGTTATCCCTCTCAGCATTGCGGGGTTTCATCTCATCATGCTTGTCCATAACGAGGAGGAAGCCCGGATCGCCTATTGCTCTGCCGCTCTCGCCATCATACTTGCCCCTATGTACAGGCTGATCAAAGGACCATCCCCGCTAATGAAAGTCATAGGCTATATTTATCTGTTTGTGATCGCGGCCAATCTGGTCAGAGGAACAACCGCTCTCTTTACGGATATTCCCGCAAGCTTCTTCACGCCGGGGATCTACCAGTTGTTCTATCTGGTGACCATCTATATTCTTACGATCCTGGGGATAATGGGCTTTATGCTGCTGTGGAAGGAAAAGACCAACCAAGAGCTGCTTCATTACGCAAGCTACGACGATCTGACCGGCGCGCTTAATCGAAGAACGTTTATGACCAGCGCCAAAAGCTACTTGAATCATTATGCCAAGAAAGGCGAAGCGGTCTCGTATCTGCTGTTTGACATCGACAGCTTTAAGGACATTAACGATAATTACGGCCATCATATCGGCGATCTCGTGCTGCAGGACGTAACGAAGCGAATCCGGCATTACTTGGACAAGGACGACTTATTCGTGCGTTACGGCGGAGACGAATTCGGCATTCTGCTTCCCGGCAAAGACGAGCAGGAATCAAGCGCGCTGGCCGAACGGATCAAGATCATGCTGCAATCCGCGCCAACCAGCCTGCCTGTCTCCTACACCATAAGCATGGGAGTGCTCACCGTCGTTCCGGATCAGCACACCCATATGGAAACGATGTATACGAGATGCGACCAGGCCCTCTACACGGCCAAAAGAAACGGCCGAAACAACATCTACCGAAGCCAGTTCGGCTAGAATTGGCCGCTGCGGAAGAGCTCGCCGGATAACCGGCGGGCTCTTTTTTCGCTGCTCCAAGCATCGCTTACACTCCCTAATATTTTTGAGGTAAAATAAAATAGATCTACATTCGACAGCAAGCAGGTGAGCGCATCATATTAGTCATTGACCGTAACGTTGTATCCGAACTATTAACGATGGAAGCCTGCATTCCGCTTATGGAAAACGTTCTGTCCGATTTGTCCGCCGGACAAGCCGAGCAGCAGCTCCGGTCCGTTGTTCCCGTCCGCCAGGGCGGCTTAATGGGACTAATGCCGGCCTATCTCGCCTCGCAGGAGGTCGTTGGAGCGAAGCTGATCAGCGTCTTCCCTCACAATCATAACCGCGGCCTACCCTCCCATCAGGGCGTTATTGCCTTGTTTGACGCGGAGAATGGCGCAATAAACGCCATTGTTGACGGCCGTAACGTAACAGCTATACGTACCGCCGCCGTCAGTGCGGCCGCAACGAAGCTGCTCGCGAGAGAAGACTCGCGGGTTCTTGCGTTAATCGGAACAGGCGAGCAAGCCCGCACTCATCTCGAGGCGTTGCTTCTTGTCCGCCCGATCAAGCATGTCCGTATATGGAGTCCTAACCTGGAGCATGCAACCAGATTTCAAAAGGAGATGGGCGCCAAATATGCGGAGCTGACGATCGAAATTTCGGCTGCCGCACAGCAGGCTGTCGCGGAGGCCGATATCATCTGTACCCTCACCTCCTCGACAACTCCCGTTCTGCAGGGAGAGTGGATTCCCGAAGGCGCGCATATTAACGCCGTTGGCGCCTGCCGCGCTCCGGACCGGGAGCTGGCAACAGGCGTTGTCCGGCAGGCTAAGCTATACGTCGACCGGTATGAATCGGCCGTAAACGAAGCCGGGGACTACCTGATCCCTCTTCAGGAGGGGGCGATTGGCAGCGATCATATTATCGGCGAGATCGGCCAGGTCCTTCTTGGCCGTGCTCCGGGCAGAGCCTCGGACAAGGACGTTACTCTCTTCAAATCGCTTGGCCTAGCCGTTGAGGATTTGGCCGTGGCGTCTTATCTGCATGAGCAAGCCAAGCTTCAAGGCAAAGGTATAACTATCGCAATCTAGGAGCGTGTCATCATGAAGGAGCATCAAGGATTGTACGACTTTCACCTCACCCCGGAGCAAGAAAAGCGGGCACTGGACATCCATGAACGCAGCATCGTAATCGACCTGCTGTTTCAGGGACCTCTATCCCCCCGCGTTGTTCCCGCCGAAGTATCGGCGCTAATCAAAGAAGAATGCGAAGCCCTGAAGGATGACCCGATGGCTTACAGCGCCCTCCCTGCCAAACGTCTGCGGCAAATGTCCGTTAGCGGCGAGCTGCCTGCCTTCAAGGAAGAGTGGTACCGCTCCGGAATCACGGCCGGCAACCGGGAAGTGGACTTGTCCAGCCCGGAAGCGATCATAACCAGCATGGGCGAAATGCAGGAGCAGTTCGACCGGTTCGACTGGCTTGTGAAAGCTCTGACGGCGGACGATATCCTCGAAGCCAAGCGCAAAGGTCTTAAAGCCGGCATCGTCACTTCGCAGGATCCGGGCGGTCTCGGCAAGAACATCGACCTGCTCGAAGCTCTTCACGGCTTTGGCCTTCGGGTGCTTCAATTAACCTATAATAATCAGAATGCCATCGCATCCGGCTGTATGGAGCTGGCTAATGGCGGCGTCTCTAACTTCGGCATGACGTTTATAAGCCGCATGAATGAGCTTGGCATCGTTGTCGACACCAGCCATTGCGGCGAGCAAACAACGCTGGATGCCTGCCGTCTCTCCACCAAGCCGGTTATCGCTTCCCATACGGGCGTAGAAGCGATCTATCCTCACCGCCGCTGCAAAAGCGATGCCGAGCTTCGCGCGATTGCCGCTACGGGCGGCGTAATCGGCGTATTTGCCATGCCATGGTTCGTTCATGGCGATCCGCAGGCTACAACCATCGATCATGTGCTCGATCACATCGATTATATCGTTCGCCTAATTGGCGTTGACCATGTCGGCATCGGTACCGACTGGCCTATGAGCGATGTCGACTGGTCCCTCGTCTATTTCAAGGAGCATATCGCCCCTAAGCTTGGCTTTGCCAAAGGAGACGGACCGTCCACCGAACTTGTCGCCGGACTCGAGCAATACGGCTTGTTCATCAACTTCACCCGCGGTCTTGTCGCAAGGGGTTATTCCGATGAAGAGGTCAGCAAGATCATTGGCGGCAACTGGCTGCGTATTTTCGAACAGGTATGGGGATAGGAGGAGCTGCAAAATGGCGATTTACAACTTTTATTGCGCGGGTGTTTACGAGGGCAAGATTCGTTTTACAGAGGATAAAGTGATGCATGCCAGAGTAGACCGCAGACGGCGCACGCAGATGCGGGAGCATGCGCTGGACCCGCAGGCGAAATATATTCTCCCGCTTCAGCAAATTCGCGAGAATCTCCCGGTCTACAGCCAGACGGAATGGTCCGGGGAGCGCGTTGTGACCGCGAATGGCGAAACCTATCACCGTCACCTTGCTTATACCGATGAGCAGGGACGCACTTCGCAGGTATGGGCCAAACGCGTCGATACCGCCGTAGATATCGTAACGCTGGACGGCACCGTTATCGCCTTCCTCTGCCCGAATCGCTACGGCATGGAGATTATCGTGCAGGAAGGGCTGGAGAAGCTTACTCCGCTTGCCGTGTACGACGATCCCCTGCTGTCCAAGCCCGAATACGGCGTAAATGATCTCGGAACGTTCCTTGTTCCGATGCGTGACGGTCTGAAGCTGGCAACCGACGTCTATTTGCCGGAAGGCATTCAGCCGGGCGCAAAGCTGCCGACGATTCTTGTCCGTACCTGCTATGACAGGGCTGGCAAGAAAGAGCATTTCCTGCGCTGGGCGAACAAGGGGTATGCGGTTGTGAACCAAGATGTCCGGGGACGCGCCGATTCCGAAGGCGAGCTCGTCCCGTTCTATTACGAACGCGAAGACGGCAGCGATACGATCGACTGGATTATTTCCCAGGAATGGTCGAATGGCGATGTTGGCATGTGGGGTGCCTCCTACCTTGGTTACGTCGTCATGGCGGCGGCCACCAGCGGACATCCGAATCTGAAGGCGGTTGTGAACGAAGTTAACGTCGGATCTCCGTTTGTCGATACGGTCCGCCGCGGCGGCACCGTCTGCTCCTGGCCGCTGCTCTCCTGGACGCTTGCCCAGTCGGTTGGCACCCGGACAGATTTCGAAATCTTTGGCGGCATTACCGTTGATCCGGCCAAGGCTGTTGAAGCGCGGCCGATCCGAGACATCCCGCAGCAGATGATCGGCAGGAATTCCGGTCCCTGGGACTTCTGGAGCCAGCATCCCGAGTACGACGATTACTGGAAGAACTGCACCCACTCGGAGCGTGCGGATCGGATTAAAGCTCCGATGTTTGTCATCTCCGGCTGGTATGACGGCGACAGCCCCGGCGTATCGGAAACGTGGCGCCTGCTCACCGAGTACGACGTTCCGAACCGGAAAATCTGGCTTGGCCCTTGGGAGCACGGTCCAAACCGCGCCCGTGACTTGGAAGGCACCGCCTTTGGCGAGGATGCCGTCGTCTACGACTATGACGTTAACGTCCTCCGCTGGTTCGACCATTTCCTGAAGGGTACGGCAAACGGCATTAACAAGGAGCCACGTGCCCGCTACTACGTGGTAGGCGAGAACAAATGGCGGACATCGGCGGATTGGACGCCGGTCGAAGCGGCTGTTACGCCATTCTACCTCGGAGGCGGCGGACGGGCGAACTCGGCATTTGGCGACGGCAAGCTGCGGCTGCGGCAGCCGCAGCAAGGCAACACGCCGGATATTTATGTCTATAACCCGGCGGATCCGGTCGTGGATTCCGGGGAGCGGATTCCGGAAAACCGCCGTACGATCGAGCTGCGCCAGGACGTGCTCTGCTATACCGGCGACAAGCTGGAACAGCCGCTTAAGATTGCCGGCGAATTGTCTGCCGTGCTCTACGCGGCAAGCTCGGCGGTGGATACCGACTGGGTTGTTGCGCTTAGCGACGTGGATGAGGCCGGCAACTCCATTCTGCTCTCTAGCTACATCGTCCGCGCCAAATACCGTCACGGCTATGACAAGCCGGAGCTGCTGACCCCCGGCCGGGTGGAGAGGTTCGATATTTTCTTGCCGAATATCGCGCATCAGTTCCCGGCCGGGCACCGCATCCGCTTGTCGATTACGTCGTCCAGCAAATTTGTTGCTTTCCCAAATTCCAATACGGGTCTGAACCCGTATGACGATCCGGGGCCGATTCCGGCTACGCAGACCATCTATCACTCCGAGCAATATCCAAGCCACGTTCTGCTTCCCGTGCTTGGCGAATAATACGATGCAAGGCCGGGTTTCTCTTCCAACGAGAGATTCCCGGCCTTTTTCTCATTCTATAAATGCGATCCGCCGCTTACATCTATGCACTGCCCCGTAATCCAGCGGCTGTCGGAAGAAGCGAGAAACGCAGCTACATCCGCGATATCCGAAGGCTCTCCCCATCTGCCGAAGCTTGAATACCCGGCGCCGAATTGATAGCCCGATTCATCCTGCAGCATAGCCTTGTTCATATCCGTGGCGACAAATCCGGGCTGCAGGGCATTAACGGTTATTCCGCGGGGCGCAAGCTGGGTGGATAACGATAACGTAAGCGTATTGACCGCCCCTTTGCTCATGCTGTACGCCGCGACCCCCGGCAAGGAAATTCTAGTTACCGCAGAAGACAAGTTAATGATCCTCCCGCCGTCTCTTAGTCGGGGTAATGCTTGCTGAATAAGGAAAAACGGACCCTTCACATTGGTATTCATCACAAGGTCGAAGTCGGCTTCCGTTGTTTCCTCGATGGACACAGGGAGTCCCACGCCTGCATTGTTAACGAGAATATCAAAATACTTCTCTCCCGTACGCCGCTCCAAGGCCAGATCCAATTCTTCAAAAAGCTTAGCAGCGCCGGCAGCCGTACCAAGCTCCTGCCCTATGGCAAAGGCTTCTCCTCCCAGCTGTCGGATCTGTCTTACGACGTCGGCCGCCGCATCATGATTAGAACCGTAATGAACGGCTACCATCGCCCCCTCCTCTGCAAGTCTTAGCGCAATTGCGCGGCCAATCCCTCTGCTCGCGCCGGTTACCAGCGCCATTTTTCCGTTTAATCCGTTCATCCTCTGTTCAGCTCCTCCCGTTTTTTACATCTTTATTTGTACCATGGGAGCTATTTTGTAATGTTGCGGTCTCATTCCCGGGCCGAGGAAAGCTTATGGAAATCGAAAGGGATTTCTGTATCGATAAGCGAATCTATACAAAATAAGCCAATACGATAGATTGGAGCGCATCATGACTTTCCCTGTCTGGATTGATCTCGGATTTGTAAAGCTGCATCCCCATGCGGTATTCGAAACACTCGCGTATTTTATCGGCTTCCGCGTCTACCTCTACACAAGAAGCAAAGACAAAATGCCGATCGTGCAGGGCATGTGGGTTATCGTTGGCGCCATCATGGGCGCGGCGGTTGGTTCCAAGCTGCTGTACTGGTTCGAGGACCCTCGCTTAACGTTTGAGAATTGGAACAGCTACACCTATCTCATGGAGGGCAAAACGATTGTTGGCGGGCTGCTCGGCGGCCTTATCGGCGTCGAATGGACGAAGAAGCGCATTGGCTATTCCCGCTCCACGGGCGACGACATGGCAGTGCCTCTTATCGTAGGCATGGTCATCGGGCGAATCGGCTGCTTCCTGACCGGTCTTGACGATCATACGTACGGCGTGGCCACGAACTGGATCACCGGAATCGATTTCGGTGACGGGGTACTCCGGCATCCGACGCAGCTGTACGAGATTGCTTTCCTCCTGCTGCTGGGCGCCTTCCTCTTCCGTTCGAAACGAAAAGGCAGCTTGCCCGACGGAGCCGTCTTTCAACTGTTTATGACCGGTTACCTGCTGTTTCGCTTCGTTATCGATTTCATTAAGCCAACACCGCATTTCTATCTAGGACTCAACAATGTACAGCTTGCCTGTATCGCCGGACTCGCCTATTACGCCGTTCTTTTATCCAAGTGGCTTATACGGCCGCAGCGCTCGCATAGAAAGGAATTGTAACGATGACAACCAAAAACAGACCTTATATTTTCTACGAGTTGACCAACAGCGTGTGCTCCAAATGCCTGCGCAAGGTTGAAGCGAAAGTGATCATTGAGGACAATCAGGTATTCCTTCTGAAATATTGCGGACAGCACGGCCGCGAAAAGGTACTAATCGCAAGCGATGCGGAGTATTACAAAAAGTGCCGGGAGTTTCTGAAGCCCGCGGAAATGCCGGAGGTATGGAACACTCCGATCCGCTACGGCTGCCCCTACGACTGCGGGCTATGCCCCGACCATGAGCAGCACAGCTGCCTGACGCTGCTCGAGATTACCGAGCGCTGCAACCTGCAGTGCCCGATCTGCTACGCGGAATCCTCCCCGCATGCGGGCTCCTATCGTTCGCTTGAGCAGATCGAGTTCATGCTGGACGCGATCGTCCGCAACGAAGGCGAGCCGGATATCGTGCAGATCAGCGGCGGCGAGCCTACGATCCACCCGCAGTTTTTCGAAATATTGGATCTGGTGAAGAGCAAGCCCATCAAGCATGTCATGGTGAACACCAACGGTCTGCGGATCGCCCAGGACAGGAAGTTCGCCGAACGGCTGGCCCAATATATGCCGGGCTTTGAAATCTACCTGCAGTTCGACAGCTTCGAGGAAGAGACGCTACGGGAGCTGCGCGGCGTGGACCTTCGCGATGTGCGGCGCAGAGCGCTAGAGCATCTGAACGAGTTCAACATTTCGACCACGCTGGTTGTTACGCTGAAGAAAGGCCTGAACGATCACGAGATTGGCGATATCATTCAGTTCGGCCTGAAGCAGCGCGCCGTGCGCGGCGTAACGTTCCAGCCGATTCAGGCAGCGGGAAGACTGGAGGAGTTCGATCCTGCCAAGGACCGCCTGACGCTTAGCGAGGTGCGGCAGGGCATCATTGATCAATCGGGGATTTTCCGCGCGGAGGATGTCATTCCGGTGCCTTGCCATCCGGATTGCCTTGCGATGGGTTATGCATTAAAGCTTGGAGAAGGGGTCATACCGTTAACCGGGTTAATCGATCCTCAAATTTTGCTGGACGGCGGCCGCAATACCATCGTGTTCGAGCAGGACGAAACGCTGAAGTCGCGAATCTTCGAGCTGTTCTCGACAGCCCATTCGCCTGCTTCCTCGGCTTTATCGCTGAAGAGTCTGTTGTGCTGCCTGCCGCTTGTATCCGTGCCCGAGCATATCAGCTACGACAATGTATTCCGGGTTATCATCATGCAGTTTCTGGATCCGTACAACTTCGATGTGCGTTCGGTCAAGAAATCCTGCGTGCATATCGCGCATCCGGACGGCAGAATCATTCCGTTTGATACCTATAACATGTTCTATCGCACGGAAGAGCAGGAGAAGAAGCTAGCCGAGCTGAGAGAGGAATTCGACATGCGACCGGGAGGGAAGGTCTATGACTGGAGTCAATAACGGGGATAACGGAGATAACAAGCAGCCGGGAAGCCCAAACAAATCGCCTTACGAAAAATCGCCGCATCACGTAAAGCATGTGTTTCTGGGCATCGGAATATTGGCCGCGCTGCACTGCCTGCTGTTCCTTTTCCCGATCGGCTTCTTTTTCATCAGCATTGCTCAAATTGTCTATCTGCTTCCGGCTATATTAGTGTTTAATAAAAAAACCGGAATCGTTCAGGGCCTGCTGATCGGCGCCGGCATTACGTTTCTTGTGAATGCGGCTTGCTTCGGCCTTCTGGTCAGCGGCAATCTCTCGCTTTAACAATCCCCTGTGACATTTGCCTATTGGCGGAATAGCTTAACAGTAGAGTATTCCCTATTCGGTCACAAGGAGATTACGACATGGATTCCCATCTTCCAATAGGCCCTGTTAATCTATTCGCGCGGTTTATCAGCCCTAATCCGGTTACGTCCATTAATCCAGTACAGCGGTTTCCCTATATCCGTCCTACCGCTTACGTAAGTCCGTTTACGAGCGTGATTGGCGATGTGCGCATATGCGACAATGTCTACGTAGCGCCAAGCGCCGCCCTCCGGGCCGACGAAGGAACGCCGTTTTTCATCGGCTCGAATTCGAATATTCAGGACGGCGTTATTTTGCACGGATTGGCTAATCAAGGCATTGAAGTGTGCGGTAAAAGCTACTCCATTTTTATTGGCAAAAGAGTCTCCATTGCTCACGGGGCTATTATCCACGGTCCTTGCCTGATCGAGGATGATGTATTCGTAAGCTTTAAGGCTATTGTCTTTAATGCGGAGGTGGGACGCGGCTCTTATGTCTCAATGGACGCGATTGTGACAAACGGGGTACGGATCCCGGCCGGCCGGTTTGTTCCGCCAGGCGCGCATATCGATACGCAGGCAAAGGCCGATTCGCTTGGTCCGGTACCGAAAAGCTCCGAGGAGTTCGCTCAGCAGGTCATACGGATTAACACGGAATTCCCGCCTTCGTACAACGCAATGTTTGGCAGCCACCGTTGCTCCTGCGGAATCGCGTATAGCCATGCGAATCTATTGAGTTAAAAAAGCCGGGAGGCCTCCTGATCGGAGTCTCCCGGCTTTTATCTATTTTCATGCCTTTCTCCCACGCTATCCTCTGGCCCGCTGCACGGGCAATCCCTTAACGTCCAGTTTGACCCGGAAAATAGCTCCGGCGAGAGGCTGCTCCTTAAGCTGCTCCTCGTCATTGCCAATTCTGGCTGTCGTAATGTACAGCTCGTCCAGATTCTCGCCGCCAAACGCGCAAGAAGTGACATTCCGGACGGGAATCGGGATCGTGGCGAGCTTTTCGCCGGTTAACGGATTCCATCTCCCGATCTGCCAGCCTCCCCAATGTCCAATCCACAGCATCCCTTCCGAATCGATGCTCATGCCATCCGGACTGCCTTCCCCCTCAGGGAATCGGATCGCAATCCGCCGATTAGCGATCTGCCCGCTGGCAGCGTCGTAATCAAAGGCGTATACCTCATTCTCGAAGGTATCGATGTAGTACATGACCGTTCCGTCTGCCGTCCAGGCCAGCCCGTTGGAGCAGCCAATTCCGCTTAACCGTTTCGATAACTTGCCGTCCTCCAGAACGTAGAGATGACCGTTCCGTTTCCTCGTGGAGATCATGGTCCCAGCCCAGAACCGGCCCGCCGGATCGCATTTGCCGTCATTCAGCCGGTTCGTAGCCGTCTCTTCCTCCGTGCGGGCAATCAAGGATATATCGCCTGACTCCAAATTCAACCCGTAAAAGCCATCCGCCAGCGCGATTAACCATGTGCCATCCTCTGCCGGAACCGCCGCGCTGATCATTTTCTCCATCTGGATCTGGAGCTTTCTTCCGTCGTTTGGACGGTAACGGTGTAATTGACGGCCTTCTATATCCACCCATAACAGCTCCTGAAGCCGGTCATCCCATACTGGGCCTTCCCCCAGCTCATTTTGCGCCTCCAGCAGGCATTTCGCCTCATAATTTTTCAAAATTGACTTCCTCCCCTATCCAAGAAATACAAATGAATGCCGATATAAACAGTATGAACCTGAAAGACGGGGTTTTGCAATGGATTGTCAGTACGACAGGGATTGCATTCTAAGGGGAAGGAATGATAAAGATGAAAAAGAAAATCGCAGGCATTGCTTTAGTTATACTTCTCTGCTCATACGCTTCTTTAAGCTTTGCCAACAGTAAGACCTCCGCTGATTTCACGGACTTGAAGGACCTGGACGCGGCAACAAAAGCCAAGTTTGACGCCATGATCAGCGCGGGAATCTTCGACGGTGTCTCCGACACCACCTTTGGTCTGAAGGAGGAAATGAACAGAGCCCAGTTCGCGAAGGTAGCTTCGCTGCTTATGGGCCTCGAAACGGATAAATCGCTGAAGACGTCCAGCTTCAAGGATGTGAAGGCCGATGATGCCGCCAATGGTTATGCTCTTCCATACATCGAAGCGTTGAAAAATGCAGGAGTAACGGAGGGCTATGGAGCAGGCGTTTACGACCCTGCGGGAAAGGTGACCAAAGAACAGCTGGCAACCTTCCTGGTTAGAGTTCTTGGTAAAAACGATGACGCCAAAACAAAAACCGGATCGGATACAACCGTATCGGATTGGGCACAAGGTTATGTCGCGCTGGCGCTCGAATTGAAAATACTGAATAACGGCGCGGACGGGAAGTTTGGCGGACAAACCAACGCTACGCGCGACCTGCTTCTGACGGGCGCGTATGAAGCCAAGCAGCAATACGTACCGCCGGCTACTCCAACTCCGACGCCGACGCCAACACCAACACCGGTGCATACATCGACTCCGTCAACTCCGCAGCCGAGCGTGACGCCGGAACAACCTACCGCAACGCCTGAAGAACCAAGCTACTCCCCTGAAGAGCCGACTAACTCTCCAGAGGAGCCAACTTATTCTCCAGAAGAACCAACCGCAACACCTGAGGAATCGCCTACAACAACGCCTGAAATACCGTCGCCACCGGTTGAAACACCACCGACGCCGACACCTTCGATTCCGCCATTCCCTACACCGCCGATTCCGACACCGATTCCAACAATACCGGTTACTTGTCCGGATCCGATGGACATTCCGCCAATGTGCATACCTTTGTAAGCAATTCAAACAAACGGTGCAGGATTTCCTGCACCGTTGTTCTTTTATCTATAGTAAGACAGCACCCAGCACACGCCGTTCCGGTCGTTCACGATTGCCAGCAATCCGTTGAACGGAGCTTCGTACATCTCCGTAAGAACGGTTCCGCTTTGCGCAAACTCCCCGTAGATTCGCCGGAATGCTTCTTCCGTATCAATCTTAAGGAACACCCTGACATAGTCGCCTTTGATAAGCGGTTTTGCAGCTTGAATATCCGCGAACTTAATCGATGTTCCCTCCACAAGCAGATCCGCATTCAGAACGGTGTCGCCCTGCTGGCGCAGAATAACGACCTCGCCGCCAAACACCTTTTGATAATACCGGATTTCCTCTTTACAGTTCTCCACTGCGATAAACGGCTGTGCAAGCATGGCTATTCATCCTCCTCAATTCTAATTGACTTGATCGGTCAAATTGTGAAGCACGTTCTTCAACAGCGTTAACAATAAGCCGTACTCCTCATCGCTGATTCCTCTTCTGGTTTTGCTCTTTACCCGATTTAAAGCCTCTTGGACGTGAGGGACTACTTCTTGCCCCTCATTCGTCAAGTAAAGCAGATGGTAACGGTTATCCGAAGGATCCGGCTCTCTTCGCACGTAACCCTCAGCCTCTAGCTTAGCGATCGCTTTTGCCGTTGTCGTCTTATCGATAAAAAGCTTCTCGCTCAACCCTTTCTGCGTAGCCGGCTGCGCGTTCGCTATTGCCATCAGAAATATATACTGCCCACTCCCAATCCGGTACGGAGCTAGTTCAGCCGAGATCAGCACTTGCATATGGCGGTAAATCGCCGAAATATATTGGCCATGAGATTCGGATTGCCCGTTCAATGGGATGTTCTCCTTTCAGATATAATGTTATTGCAACTAATTTATATTCATCATCATACGTTAATTAGAATGTTATTGCAACTAATTTCAAAAAAATAGGAAGAAGCCTTTACAGCCTCTTCCGTCTAGCACGAAAAAGCGTATACAGAGCAAGCACAGCAATCAGTGTGGCCAGTGAATAGACCGTCCACGCAATCAAGGGATGCTTCCCTCCATTGTTGACTCCTATAGTAATAAAAGCCCAGACAAACACCGCCATAAAAGCCCCATCTCGATACTTTCCGCCGACCCATAAACAAAGCAGCGCTGCAACAAGCAGCATGATTACGGTCCAGGTCTCTTCAGACAGGCCCAATCGGTTCCAATCCGAAGCGTAAAGTGCCACGGATACGTTCACGATGCTAGCCACGCAGATCCATCCCAGATACAGGCTGAACGGCAGCAGCACCCACAGCCGTTCGGCTCGCGTCAAGGAACGAATGGTTTTCTGCCGGACGCCCGTATAAATAAGAATCAGAGCCAGCAGCAAAGCAAACATGATCGTGACGCTGCTTGCCAGCTTCTCGAGATGCCAGAGAACTAGCCATGCCGCGTTAAACAAACAGCTTAGGAAAAAATATATTCCGATTGCGCTTATGGCCGAACTAGCCTTGCCCTTTGCCGTAAAGGAAAACCATACAAAACCAATGAGCAAGGCGTATATAACCGTCCATATTCCAAATGCATACCCGGCAGGTTGGATCAGAACGGGGTACCGAGCTGCAATTTCTCCTGTCGTTTCGCCTCCAATTGGGATAGTTTCCGCAAGAAAATTCATAATAAGTACGAGGACTAGCCCAGCAGCGTTTAACCAGCGCAGAATAAGCTTCATTCCATATCACCCGCTTTAACAAAAATGAATATACACCATATTATTGGACATCCCGTCGTATTATTAATCGAATTTGCCTGTTTAGCGCCTCCGCATCCTTTTGAGAACGATCAGTAAAAAATAATTCTTTACCGATCGTTCTCAATATGATAAGCTGTGTTCAGAAAGGAGGCAGTGAACATTTGGCCAGAAGCAAAGAATTTGACGTAGACGCTGTCCTGCTGAAGGCAATGAAGCTGTTTTGGACGCAGGGCTACGAGAAGACCTCCATGCAGGATCTTGTTGAGCATATGGGCATTCATAGAAGAAGCATTTATGATACGTTTGGCGATAAACATGCCTTATATTTAATGGCCTTAAAACGCTACAGCGACACCGTCTGGAGTTCCATCGAACAACGGGCACAGTCCTCCCTGTCCGCAAAAGCTGCCATCCGCTCCGTGATGGAGGCCGCTGTCGATCTGAACGTTGATCGGCCAAAAGGCTGCCTGATGGTCAATACCGCCGTGGAGCTGGCCATGCACGATCCCGAGCTTGAAACATGCGTTAACCAAAGCTGGTCAGGCACGGAAGAGCTTTTTCGCAATCTGATTATTAAAGGCCAGCAAGCCGGGGAGCTGTCAACCTCGCTTGATGCGGAGCTGCTAGCCCCTTACCTCAATAATGCGCTTATTGGGCTGCGAGTCATGGTGAAGACGCAATACCATACAGAGAAATTAAAACAAGTCATTGCTACAACCATGTCTATCTTGGACTAAATAAATTTTTTTAAATATTTTAGAACGATCATTCTCAAAATAAAAGATAAAATAAAAGATAAAATAAAAGGAGCAGTGATTACAATGGCAAGACTAAACGGTAAAGTAGCTTTAATTACGGGTGGCAACAGCGGTATCGGGCTGGCAACAGCGAAACGGTTTGTTCAGGAAGGCGCAAAGGTTGTCATTACGGGACGCAATCAAGAATCTTTAACGGCTGCGGTAAATGAGCTTGGCGCGGAAAATGCCGTTGCCGTACAAGCGGAAGCTGCAGATCCGGCCGGCTCGGAAAAAGCGGTTGCGGCAGCAATCGAACGCTTCGGCAAGCTGGACATCGTCTTCGCGAATGCGGGTATCTCCGGCGGCACTCCGCTTGGCGATACGAAGCTGGAAGACTTCGAACAAATTCTGAAGGTAAACGTGACCGGTGTCTTCTTCACCGTTCAGGCAGCAGTACCCCATTTGCAAGCAGGCGCCTCCATTATTCTCGTCGGCTCGGTGCTAGCCACTACGGGCGGAGTAACCCGGGCAGCTTACGCGGCGAGCAAAGGGGCCGTCACCAGCATGGCGAGAGTATTCGCCTCCGAGCTGTCCCCACGCGGCATCCGCGTGAACACGGTGGTTCCGGGAGCTACGAAAACTCCTATCTGGAAAGCTTCCGAACCGGAACAAATGGCGAAGCTGGAAGCCGGTCTCTCCCGCTCCATTCCGCTTAACCGTCTTGGCGAGCCGGACGAAATTGCCAGTGCCGTGCTGTTCCTTGCTTCGGATGAGTCTTCCTTCGTTCAGGCTGCCCAGCTCCAGGTCGACGGCGGTGCCGACGGCGCTCCATTAGGCGCTCCTATCTACCAACAATAACATTTCTTGTCCAACAAGCCGTTTCAGATGAAGGCATTGCCTTCCCAGGAACGGCTTGTTTAATTTAAGTCAAGCCCGCACGGACCCAGTTCATAAAGGCCGCTGCAGCCGGACGAAGCTGCTTGCCCTTCAGATGGATAAATCCCTGATGAACGGGCTCCGGCACAGGGAAATCCAGCGCGATCAGCTTCCCTGCCCGCAGCTCCTCCTCTACATTCACCTTCGGCAATAACGATATCCCAAAGCCCGATTGAACCATACGCTTGATCAATCCCACGCTTGGGAAGCTTCTGCGGTCATGCAAGGCATACCCCGCTTCGCGGAGAGACGATTCCCCAAGCTCGTGGTATAAGCAGGCATTCCCGTAGCTGATATATACCCGCTTTCCGCTTCCCCTGCCTTCCGCCCCTCCTACCCATACTAATTCCTCAATTCCCAGCGGGACAAATTCGAGACCGTCATGCCCGGGGTCACGGGGAACAAGGCCCAGATCATCCTTCTGCTCAAGAACCCTGCCGCACATATCCTCCATAAAACCGGTCGAGAGCCGCAGTTCAACCTCCGGGTAATGCTCCGCGTAAGAAGCAAGCAGCTCAGGCAGACTTGTCACGCAATACGCTTCTAAGGCGCGAACCTTCAGCACTCCGCGAGGCTGCTCGGTACGAAGCAGATCCTCCTCCAACGCCTGGCTTAAAGCTGCAAATTGCCTTGCAAACCGGGCCAGCGCGGCTCCTGCTTCCGTAGGTTCAACTCCTCTTGGCAGGCGGTCAAACAGCTTCTTGCCGCTTGCTTTCTCCAGCTGTGCGATATGAGTCGTCACGGTAGATTGCACGTAACCCAATTTATCGGCTGCCCGGCTGAAGTTCTTCTCCTCCATTACCGTCAGGAAAGTACGGAGCGATCTTCCGTCCCATTGATCCAGCACGATATCCCGCCTTTCAGGTATTTTATTTCGAAATGATATTCATCATATATATTCATTTTTCAAATGGTTAAGCACATGATACCATCGAAGCATTCGATCGTAAAGGAGAGCTGTTGCCCCATGTTTAACCGTTTAATCCGCTTTTTATTGCCGGCTATAGGCGCTTTTGCAGCCGTCCTAATCTTATTTCTGTTGGAAAATACGACCGGGATGGCGCTGTTAATGGCCCCGTTTGGCGCTTCCTGCGTTATCGTATTCGCCCTTCCGGACAGCCCGCTGGCAAAGCCCCGCAATGTGGTCGGAGGCCACGTTATCAGCACAATCACCGGGCTGACATTGCTGCATGCATTTGGCCAGCATGCCTGGACCTTGGCTGCGGGTGTTGCGCTGTCAATCATGCTCATGCAAGTAACGAAGACCCTTCATCCGCCGGCCGGCGCGGATCCCCTGGTCGTGATTCTGGCCGGAGCAGGCTGGTCCTTCCTGCTTACGCCCGTACTCGCCGGAGCCTTGCTTCTTGTCGGAATAAGCGCCGCATACCGGTTTATTCAACAATCTTCTCCAACTCAGCAGGCCAAAGCGAGCGTTAATTCCAAATAATGGTTGAAACCTCTTTTGCGGTAATCGCGTAAAACATGTAAAGCCTGCTTCACGCATAAGCTTGGTAATGGCAGAGCAGAATCGATTCGCAAAGGGGGGCGTCATTCATGAAAACATACCGTTTCACCGGTCGTCTGATGCTGCTTCTCTTCCTGCTTGGCGCCTTTGTTCTGTTCAGCATGCCAACGATGATGCTTGGCAACGGCCATTTCGACGTATCGAAATCCAGCCGCACGCATATCGAGCACAGCCTGCCGAACAGCATGAAGGCCATTAAGCGCGTAACGATATCACCTGCCACCAAGCTTTTTGCCATGCTAGCTTTGCTGGCTGTTATCTACAGCTGGGTCAGCTACCCCCGCCGGTTTTTCCTGGCGAAGCGCGTTTTCTTACTCCCCTTCTTATTCCTGGAGCGGCTCAAACGCCTGCTCATGCCCCTCAAGCTGACGACTTCCTATCCCATCGTTTAAGGACCATCCAACTCTCTTCCGTTCTTCTATAAAGCGGAGGTCTGATTTGTGCTGTCCATTTAAACAGAGGAATAGAATTTCGATCATACTCGAGGAGGTACTTCCCTTATGAATATCCGTGAAATCGATCTGCCCGGTATCGGGAAAAAATTTCAGATGAATACACGCAGCGGCGACCAGCTGGTTATAATCGTGCACAACGACGGCCGCAGAGAATGCTATCACTTCCACCACGAGAATCCGGAGAGCAGCATCTCCATGATTACGCTTGATGACGATGAAGCCCGGATGGCTGCCGCCATGATCGGCGGGATGACGTATAAACCAAAAATGCTGGAGACCATCGAGGTCGCTCTCGACGAGCTTATTATCGAGTGGTACAAACTCGAGTCCCACTATGCCTGCATCGGAAAGACAATCGGAGAGCTTAACATCCGCAAAAATACGGGAACAACCGTTATTGCTCTGCTCGCCGCCAATCATGCCAAGCAGATTAATCCCGGTCCCGAGGTTGTTCTGGCTGCCGATCATACGATCGTAGTTGCCGGCGAACGCGCTCAGCATAAAGTATTGAAAAAAATCCTCATGAATGGATGTGATTAATGGATGGATCACATCATACTTGAGGTTGGCCTCGCCATTGCGCTAATCGCCTTGGCTGGTTTGCTGTCGGCAAAAATCCGTTTTTCCGTCATTCCGTTCTATATTCTGATCGGGATGGCCGTTGGTCCCCATTCGGTGGAGTTCTGGCATTTCGACTTCCGTTTTATCGAAAGCGCTCCTCTCATCGAATTTATGGGCAGGCTTGGCGTACTGTTCCTGCTCTTCTATCTGGGACTGGAGTTCTCCGTTGGACGTCTGATCAAATCCGGCCGCTCCATCGCGGTCGGCGGCACGATCTATATCGCCATTAACTTCACTCTAGGCCTCCTGTTCGGATGGCTGAGCGGCTTTCCGTTTCAGGAGACGCTTGTTATTGCCGGGATTACCACGATATCCTCAAGCGCCATTGTCGCCAAGGTATTGGTTGACTTAAAGCGCACGGCCAATCCGGAGACGGAGATGATTCTTGGGATTATCATGTTCGAGGATGTATTCCTGGCTGTCTATATTTCCATTCTGTCCGGCCTCATCTTAAGCGGTTCAACCTCGATTGGCGGCATTATTTTATCCACGGTTATCGCCCTGGTCTTTATGCTTGCGCTTCTTACCCTTGGCCGCAAAGCGGCACCTATGCTGAATAAGCTCCTCAATATCCGGTCTAACGAGCTGTTTGCTCTTATCATCTTCGCCGGGCTGTTCCTGGTGGCGGGTCTCTCCGAAACGATCCATGTCGCCGAAGCGATTGGCGCTTTACTGTTCGGCCTTGTGCTTGCCGAGACCGAGCATATGAAGCGCATTGAGAAGCTGATCCTCCCCTTCCGGGATTTCTTCGGCGCCGTCTTCTTCTTCAGCTTTGGCTTAACGATCGATCCAACGGCCTTAGGCGGTGCCGTGTGGCTGTCGCTGGCTGCCGTTGCCGTTACGCTGATCGGCAATCTGACGGCAGGCATGCTTGCCGGACGAAGCGCGGGATTGTCCCCCAAAGCCTCGGTTAATATCGGATTGACCATCGTATCGCGCGGAGAGTTCTCCATCATTATGGCGAATATGGCTAAAGCCGGTGCCCTAATGGCTGTCATTCAGCCGTTTGCCGCCCTATATGTTCTGATTCTGGCCATACTGGGGCCTCTCCTTACGAAAGAAAACAAGTTCATATTTAATCTGCTGAATCGTTTGTTCCGGTGGGACCGCAAGCAGACGAGTACGTCGCATTCGAAGTAAAATAGGCACAGCAAAAAGCCGTGTTCCGTCTGGAGCACGGCTTTTGCTCATGATTTTGCGGCACGGCACTAGGCTTTAAAACAAGCGATGGAACATCAACCTACGTAACATAAGTACGAAGTAGACAGTCATTCAGCGATAAGGAGTGGAACAAGTATGACGACAAGACAATTTTTACAAGCTCCTCCACCCTATGTCCCTCCAAAGCCTCCTGTTTCCTACGTCATCGACTGCATAAACAATTATACTTATGTGTGGCTTCGTGACGGCCAGCAGTTCTGGTATTATCCAACCAGCGTGGAATCCTTCGGCATATCCGGTTTTAGATGGAATGGCTATACGTGGCTCTATTACGGCATAGATCCCAGACTTGTTGAAGCGGTTTCCTGTCCTCCTATACCTACTCTGTTCTAATAGCCCGCTTCATTCTAGGCAGCTCCGAGGCCGCATACGTTGTAGCAATAACGAATGCCGGTGAGGAGCTGCTTTCTATGGTTATGGCGGAAAGGCCCAACATTCTTCTCCTTCTCGTGGACGAAATGCGTTACCCTCCCCTATACGAGAAGGCAGATATTCGAATATGGCGCGAACAAAATCTCGTAACGCAGCAATGGCTTCGAAATAACGGACTTGAGTTCCACAGGCATTACATCGGGAGCGCAGCATGCGCGCCCAGCCGCACAACACTGTTCACGGGCCATTACCCTTCCTTGCATGGCGTCACTCAAACGAACGGAATCGCCAAGCAGGCAGCCGATTCGGATATGTTCTGGCTGGACCGAAATACGGTGCCAACGATGGGCGATTATTTCCGGGAAGCCGGCTACCGGACGTTTTATAAAGGCAAATGGCATTTGTCGTACGAGGATATTATCGTCCCGGGTACCCATCAAGGGCTTCCAAGCTATAATCCGGCTACAGGGTACCCGGACCATAATCAAGACCTATACGAGAATGCGGACAGACTGGAGGCGTTTGGATTCTCCAGCTGGATTGGTCCCGAGCCGCATGGCCGGAATCCCCGGGATTCCGGGTCGTCGGCTGGGAGCGGAGCCAGCGGGAGGGATGAGTTTTACGCGGCGGAGACGGTCCAGCTGATTGAGGCTCTGGAACAAAACAAGCTTGGCGGAGACGATGAATCGCCTTGGCTTATCGTGACCTCTCTCGTAAATCCGCATGATATTACGTTGTACGGCGACCTGACGGCCAGACTCCCCGCATTCCGGTTCGATGTCGGCCCGGTTCCGGATATTGAGCCACCCCCAACCCGTCACGAGAACCTACATACGAAGCCGCGCTGTCAGGCGAGTTATCGCGATTTATACCCAGTTGCCCTGCAGCCCATTACGAACGAGCCTTTCTACCGCAAGCTCTATTATCAGCTCCAGAAAAATGCCGACGAGCAGCTTCGCAAAGTGGTCGAAGCGCTTGCCAAAACTTCCTTTTACGAAGATACCATTATCATCCTTACCTCCGATCACGGAGATTTGCTTGGCTCGCATGGAGGGCTTCATCAGAAGATGTATTGCGCCTATGAAGAGGTTCTCCGGGCCCCCCTTTTGGTCTACAATAAAAAGCGGTTTCCCGAGCCTCGTTCGGTCCACTCCCTGACCAGCCATCTGGATCTGCTCCCCACCCTTCTGGGGCTGGCAGGCATCAACAGCGATGATATACGGGGCCGGCTGGACAGCCGGTTTAGCGAAGCACGGCCGCTAGTCGGCCGAAATTTGGCCGGAGCGATGTCCATGCAGCCGGAACCCGAGGTTCCCGTTTATTTCATGACAGACGATGATATTATGCGGGGCCAGCATCAGATCAGCCCTTTGGGCATTCCTTATCCCTCCGTGGCCCAGCCCAATCATATCGAGACCGTTATCGCGCCGCTCTACCGGAACGGGCGCAAAGAATATTGGAAGCTCTCGCGCTATTATGACAACCCTCAATTCTGGAGCGAGCCCGGAACCAGGGACGTTATCTATGTTCCCGTTAAAGGCGGGCAGGACGATACGGAAATAGCTTGGGCTTCGCGGAGTCGAACAGTGCCGGTACCGGAAGAATACGAGCTGTATTCGCTGACGAACGACCCTCTTGAGACTCGCAATCTCGCCCATCCTGCTTACTCAGCATCCTATACCGAAGAATTTTCCTTGATGATGAATCTATTAACGGAGCAGCGCAGCCGGAAACGCCTGACTCCAGGCAGGAATTAACCTAAAAAGACCGTGTTCCTCCTCGCAAAGGAACACGGTCTTATTTATGATTACGAGCGCCACCATTCGTCTGAAGGGTAGGATCCCGTTCCGATCGGGACGGGCTCTCCTATCCGCGGCGTAGCCAGCTTGGCGCGCAGCTCCCTGGCCTTCTTGAGGGCACGTTCCGCCGGATCCCGCCAATCATGCATCGCAAGCCGGAAGGCTCCCCAATGAATAGGGATCATGACATCGCCTTTTACGTCCAGATGGGCCTGCACGGATTCCTCCGGCAGCATATGAATGGCTGCCCAACGGTTATCGTATTGACCGCATTCCATTAACGTCAGGTCGAATGGGCCGTATTGCTCCCCAATCTGCCGGAAATGCGGGCCATAACCGCTGTCCCCGCTGAAGAAGATCCGAGCATCCCGGCCATGCAAGACCCAGGAGCACCATAAGGTACCGTTCCGGCCCGTTAATCCCCGCCCCGAGAAGTGGCGGGCAGGCGTGCAGGCCATATGGATCCCTTCCCAGACGGTTTCTTCCCACCAATGAAATTCCTCAATCTTGTCCGTAGCAACGCCCCAGCGCTCGAGATGGGCGGCAACGCCTAGCGGAACAAAAAAGCGGCCTACCTTATCCTTCAGACGTTTGATGGAGCCGTAGTCCAAATGGTCGTAATGATCATGCGACAGCAATACGGCATCGATGGCAGGCAGCTCCTCGATTTCAATCGGCAGGCGGCTGCTGAACCGTTTGCCCCCGATCCACGGAACGGGCGACGGAGCCCGCCCCAGCATCGGATCGAGCAGCAGCTTTTTGCCGTCCAGCTCCAGCAGCAATGTCGAATGCCCAAACCAGGTTATCTTGGCTTGTCCGGCAGCCTTGTCCTTCAGCGACTGCGGATGCATAGGCATAACGGCTAAATCGTTCTCCGGCGAAGCCAGCTTATTGCCCCGGATAAATTCCGCGAGAAGTCCAAGGTTCTCGCGCAGCGACATGGACATCTCCGAAGGCAGCACATTCTCAAACTTGCCGTTTGAATAATGAGGGGATTGCTTCATGCGCGCCAGCGTCTGCTCGCCCGGCTTGCCGCCGAATACCGGATAGATGCTAAGGAATAGAACAAGAAGCAGAATAACGACTATAGCAATGAAGAAAAACACGGCCATGATGACGATCACCTCTTAGCTTTTATCAAAATCGGACTTCATGAATTCCCGCGGAAAATCGTCGTGCCAAGCACCTCAAGCGCCTCGGAAATCCGGGCCACATCCTCCTCCGGCACATGCTCGATTTGCTGCAGGAACAGCTGTCTCATATGGCCAAAGGCCATTCCCATTTTCTCCTCGCCAAACGCGGACAGCCGGATGTACTGCTTCCTCCGGTCCTCCGGATCCTCGACCTTCTCGCAGAGCCCTTTCTCCGTCAGCTTGCGGAGCTCCCGGCTCGTGTTGGGCATCGAGATGCCTTTGCAGTCGCTGATTTCGCTTAACGTCATTGGCTGCTTCACCGTCAGCAGCTCCAGTATTTCATACTGCAGAGGCGTAATATCGCCTATCGGCATTCCCTTCGTCATGTCGTAATGCAATTGATGGGAAGCCGCGATATGGGACACCATCTGCCGGAATAGCTTATCCTTGGCATCCATGTTGGACCATCTCCTTCTAACCGGACTAAAGCCATTATTTCATTATCAAATAATAATTATCTATTGACAACTATTTATCAAGCGTGATAACTTCTTATCAAATGATAACAAAGAAGGTGTCCGATGAAAACCCTTATTATTTACACGCATCCGAATCATAACAGCCTCAGCTATTCCTTCCTGCAGAAAACGATCCAAGGCCTGCAGGAAAACACGCAGGTCGAAGAGATACAAGTGCTCGACTTGTATGCCGAAGCGTTCGATCCTCTGCTTGTCTTTAACGAGAATAAGCGCAGACGGGATATGCATGCCGATCCGGAGCTCGACAAGCACCGCCAGCAGCTGCTCTGGGCCGAGAAAATCATCTTCGTCTACCCGATCTGGTGGGGCCGGCCGCCGGCAATGCTGCTTGGCTACATTGACCGGATGTTTGCTTCAAACTTCGCATACCGCGACAAAGGAAAGCTCCTTCCCGAAGGCCTTTTGAAGGGCAAATCGGTCGTATGCATCTCCACCATGAAAGGACCTTCCCTTTATCCGCTGTTCTGGCTCAATAATGCCCATAAGGTGCTTATGCGGAAAGCCCTCTTCAGCTATGTCGGCATCAAGAAAGTGAAGTTCTTCGAATTTGGCGGCATGGAGAAGAAGCAGGGCAAGCAAGAGCAGAAGCTCGAAAGGATTTATCGTTACTTCAAGACCGTTGCTCAGTAATTCGAATTCTACAAAATCGTCGTTGCGTAGCTCCCGAGAACATGAACGTCATGACCAAAGGTTTCGATAATTTTAATCGCTTTATCCATCCGCTGCTCATTGCCGCCGGCTTCCGTCTCGATCAGGAATCTGTACTCGCCAAGCTTGCGGCCGGTTGGCCGCGACTCAATCCAAGAGAGGTTGATCGCAAGCGCGGAGAACACGTTCAGAATCGAAGACAATACGCCCGGATACTCCTCGTTTGGAGTAATCAGCATCATCGTTTTCTTTTGCCCCGCATCCTCGTTAGGCTTCTTGCTAACCACGATAAAACGGGTATGATTCGCGTAATGGTCCTGTACGCCGCTCTCCAGAATGTGCAGGCCGTACTTCTCGGCAACCGAAGCCGATCCGATCGCGGCCGTTCCGGCATCGCCGGATTCCTTGACCGACAAGGCAGCATGGGCCGTGCTGTCCGCATAGTCGAGCTTCAGCGCATGCTCCTTAATGAATTGGCGGCATTGATTAATGGCGGGCATGATGGATCTTACCGTATGGATATCGCTCATCGTGCTGCCGGGGTTACCTATCAAATGGAGCGATACCTTAAAGACGACATCGGCTTCAATCCTCAGGTTGTAGAGAAGCAGGCCGTCAATGGTCATATGAATGTTACCCGCTATGGAGTTCTCGATCGGCACCATGCATTTGTCCACCTCATCCCGGCTGACCGCCTCCAGAACGTCCGGAATCGAGCTCAGCATAACCCACTGCGTATCCGTTCCTTCGAAAAACTTCAAGGCCGCCTCTTCGGAAAAGGTGCCGTTAGGGCCCAAATAAGCAACTTTGTTCATGTTCAAGCTCCTTTAATCGATCTAATATCTATCTTCATATTAATAGAAAAACAGGCAGCATGCGAATTTACGCATCTGCCTGTTCGCATTTATGCCGTTATACGTCGTACTCCAATTCCTTGCGGGCCCGGGTAATCCACTCCAGAGGAGTTGGCGTTTCTTCCCGGTTGTATTCGTAAGCGCCCATCTTTAGGTTAAGCTCGAAGCGGTTGCTGGTTGATCTCTCCGATTCGTTAATCTCCGCCAGCCTGCTGCGGAGCCGGTTCATGACGATATCCGCTCCGTCCCGGTCCGTGAACAGAAGAAGCCCCCAGGTTGGATTCTCCTGACTCAGCATGTAGAGCGAGTCGTTCGCCCGAATGCTGGTCTGGCTGATCGCCGTAATGTTATAGACGGCTGCGTTCAGCTGCTCCTCGCCAATCATCCGTCTCAGCTCGTTCCAGTACTTCACGTTCAGAACGAGCAGCGTCAGCGGAATCTTATACCGGTCGGACAACGCCATGAATACCGTCGTGTCCTTCTGGAAGGAGAGCATGTTTTTCAGGTTGGTGCCCTCATCCATCGTGGCGAGCGAAGCATTCTTCTTCTGCAGCGCCTCGTTCTCCTCCTGCAGCTGCTTGCTTGCCAGCGTGAACATCCAGGTAATCGCGGTAAATACCGGCGTCATGATCAGCCAGAAATAGCTTTGGCTGGTCACCACGCCCCCTTGCACGACGGTCTGGTAGATGGTGAATGTACCGTAGCCGAACACAAACGCGATATTCAAGATGAGCCCGGTAGTGATCGTCGTAAAATAAGTGACAATCGCGATCAGAAACGCGACGTTCAAGAAAATGATGTTATGCAGATAAAGATTAGGATCACGCGCTGTAAACACGATGCAGACAAAACACGCGATGAACAGCAGCAGAAAGCCGCCGTCCGACAATAAGCTTGTGTTACGCCTCATGATTCCTACCCCCTTCTCTTCTTCCGGTGCTTGCGGACAAGAAGCACAAGCGATACGAGCACCAGAGCAAGCACGAGCATAAACGCGATCATAAAGCTTACCACGTCGCCGCGTTCCAGCACCTGCGTAACAACGGCGGGAGCTTCAGACACCGCTTCCTTCTTGAAGCGGAAGGCATGAACCTCGCCATCCTTGTCTACCATAGCTCCGTCGCCAAAAATCTTGTACAGGCTGCCGGCGTTCCCGACCAGCTTCGACGCCAGATAGACGTATTCGGAGCTGCTGCCCGTAATAGCCAGGAAGCCATGCCCCTTGCCGTATGGCGAGTCGATCAGCTGCAGCGTTCCGATCCGCTTGCCGTAGCCTTCCTCGATGCTTATCTTCTCATTGGACAAGAAGCCTTCGCCTTGCTTGTCATATTGGAAATACAGCTTATCGTTGTTCTCCCGGATGTACCGGTTATCCGCATAGGAACCAATCGCGATAATCTGCCGGTCCTTCAGCTCGCTGTCCTTGACATCGTCCGTGTAAAAACGGATTTCGCCCGTATTGGAGGTAGCGAACTGCCCCATCAGGTTAAACAGATTGGAGAGGGCCGCATACGTGTAGTTGTCTTTGGTTTGCGGCAGGACAACGGCTACCCGGTTAAAGCTGCCGTCCCGGAGAAACGGATACGGATAGTTGTTGAACAGCATGTCCGTACGATCCTTCGTGTTCAGCTGAAGCACGGAGTCCTTGGAGACAAATGCCCATGGCATCTGGTCCTGGTTGCCGGTACATACCGCATTCTTGATCTCCAGGTCAAAAGCCGTCGTAATCGTGAAGTTGCCCGAAATCCCAAGGTTCTTCGGAATGGTCAGCTCGAGATTATCGCCGCCCGCAAGCTCGGCGGACAGCTTCTTGCTTCCGATCGGAACGTTGTTCACCAGCACCGTCACCATCGAACGGTCAAAGTCCAGGTTCGTTGCATAACGGAAATCCAGACTCAGCTTGCTCGCTTCCGCAATGGAGCGGTTGCTTGGCAGCGTAATGAAGTAGCTTTTCTCCCGGTGCGACGGGCCTGTCAGCTTATCGCCGGAATCCGTCAGCGGGTAATACCGGCTGATGCTTTGCGCCGGCGTATTTACCTCCGTCGATTCGTCCACCAGCTTCGACGATCCCTGCAATTGCTCCATCAAGGCCGGATTGCCGATAAACCGCCCGGCTTTTTTCAGCATCTCCGCATTATCGGAGGTTACAACAAGCAAGGAGGATGTATCGCTCTGGATCAATTGAATCAGCGCTTTATCCTGCAGCGCGGATTCGCTCAGCTTCGAGCGAATGTCTGACGGAAGATGCTGCGACAAAGCTACCAGAATACGAAGCGATTTCCCTTGCAGGTTGCTTGTCCGGTACGGCAGGAGAGGAATAGGATGCGAGGTGTCCTGGCTTACGCCCGTTAATCCGGACAACGCATAGACGGCAGCCTCCGTCTCGTTCAGATCGCCTTCCTCCGGCACAAAGACGCCTGCTTGTCCATCCTGAATGGTGTCCAGACCCAAGAAATGGCGGTTGAAATCGCTGATGCTAGCGCCTACCGGCTTCGCCCTGTATTTCACGTCAACGCCCGAGCTGCCGAAAATTTGCAGCCAGCTGCCTTGATCCTGCGCAGGCACGCACATCTGATCCGAGTTGTTTCTCGTCTGAATAACGCCTTCAATGGTCAGCTCGTTAACGCCGCTCTTCAAATATTCAAGCGGAAGCCCGATTGACCGGGTGACCTTCTGGTTCGTCTCGGTGCCGGGCTTTAGCGTGTAGAACGGCTTGCCGTTCAGCTTTAGCGTTACAACCGATAAATCGTTAAGGGTAAGCTGGGATACTTTATAGTCCAGCCTGAAAGTGGCACTCTCCACGTTCCAGTAATCCGGCACCTGAAAGAACTGCTGCGCATAAGCATTGGTGCCAAGAAGCGAGGTTTCCGACATAGGCGTTTCGTATGTCTTCTGTACCCCCGGCGCTGCCGATAGCGTCCCCGCGCCTGGAACCAGCAGCGCTACAATCAACGCGATAACCGTAAATCCGGCTTTTCTCATAAATTCACTTCCTTTCGGTCAGAACCGTTCTGTTTTATACCATTTGGCCTCGCGTTTAAAAATCACGTCCTTCAAATATTGGAACATGCCATTGGCGGCAACAAGCATCCACAGCTGGCAGTAAGTAACGTACATAAGCAGAATAATGACGAGATTCGAGGGGTGCATTTCGCCTTTTTCCGTTATAAGCGTGATGAACGTCCCTACAACAAACAAGGTGATGGCCAGTATCCATAAGTAGAAGCTTAATCCCTCAATCGTGGTATGCACGTAACCGAGCGCATGCAGAATGAGCAGCGTATCCGACGTTAAGAGCGAGGTGACAAGCAAGAAATAAATAGCCAGAAAATAAAGAATGTCGAAGCGGATTCGGCGCGCTTCCGGCCGGAAGAGCAGCGGGACGTTTTTGACGATAACGTAAATATTCCCCTTCGCCCAGCGCGTCCGCTGCTTGAACCACACCTTCAGCGTCTGGGGCTCCTGCTCCCAGGTAACCGACTTCGGCTGGAACTTGATCCGGTATCCCATCATGTAGATTCGGAAGCTGATCTCGGTATCCTCCGCGATCGCTTTCGTATCCCAGCCTCCGATCGCCTCGATGATATGGCGGCGCATGATAAAGTTGGTGCCCGGAATCGTACATAGCTTGAACAGCTTCCACCTGCCGGCTTGGGCCATCCATTGGAACGATAACGTCTCGATATTGATAAACCGGGTAAGCAGGTTCTGGTCCCGGTTACGCGTCCGGAACTTGCCGATAACCGCCCCAAGCTTGGCGTCGTTCACGATTTCGGCGACCAGATAACGAAGCGCCGTCCGCTCCGGCGTATTATCGGCATCATAGATGGCGATAAGCTCGCCTTTGCTCCGCGTGAAGCCGATGTTGAGCGCATTGGATTTGCCTTTGCCTCCGGTTATGTTATCGGTATTGATGATAATCAGATTGCGCCCCTTGTATTTCTCCTGCAGCTGACCCAGCAGCACGCTGCTGTTATCCGAAGAGTTATCGTTAATCACGATAATCTCGTAACGGTCATGCGGATAATCGAGCGCAAGCAGCGACTCTACCGTTTTGACGATAACCTTGCCCTCATTATGGGCCGGTACCATAATCGACACGAAGGGCTCTTCTCCCGGAAGAAGCTCGGGCGGCTTCTCGTTCTCCAGCTTTATATAGTAGAAGTAGCCGGCGATAATCAGTGCGATATTAACGAGCAGCAGGGACCAGATGCACAGCACGCATATGACCATTAATATATCCGGTATCGTCATAGGCCGCCTCCCGACTTGTAGTATTTTTTCTTATATAACCGATACCCAATCAAGAGGAACACGGTGAACAGCATTAAGGTTGTAATAATAAGGACAATCAGGATCCGGCTCTGCACCGAAAATAAAGCATGAAAAGTAACCTTTTGTTCCGGCTGCGGGACGACAACCGCTTGCTCTTCCGGTTCGGCCTGATCCTGCAGATCGGCCGGCTTGCCATCCAGAAGAAGCGCTCCGCTGCGGGACTCGGCCTTGTGTGCGCTGCTGCTGAGGCTATGCGCCTCCGACTTGAAGTCCGCAAACGGCAGCCAGCTGCCGGCAGCCTCGCGAACGGCTTCTTCTTGACTGGCATCGCTCTTGAACCAATCAAAGGTTACGGCCAGATTTACCGGAAACGTTGGCCAGATCTTGTTCTCGTGGCTGATCCGGAGCAGCACCTTCGCAGGCATCGTATACGGGGACGATGCAAAAGGCTGTACGGCCTCCGTTTGCCCGGATGCCCTCCCTGATCCATTGGCGAACAGGATGGTCGTATCCGAGAACGTAAAGCCCGCTTCGCGCCCTTCCTTCTCCTGAGCCCGCTTCATCTCTCCCGTCATCCCGAGAGGGGCAATACCCGCATCGGCCAGATGATTCAGAAAGCCGTCCATCTGCGTCTTCAGAATAGAAGGATCCTGCCCCGCCGACGTTGGCGTCGGCACTTGCACGAGCACGCTGCCGTTATGAGCCTGCACGGCTTGCAGAGCGGCCACATATCGCTGCATCGCCGGATAATCGGTATTGTTGAACAACGGGCTTACGCTGACCAGGAACGGAATTCCGGCATTGTACAGCTGTTCCGACAACGCCTCCAGCTTGTCCAAATCGATAAAAGGCGTGATGCCGCCAATAAGCAGATAGGATTGCGTCGGAGCATCCGCCTTAAGCCAGGTACGCAGAACATGCGCGACTGCCAATTCGCTCAGGTTGCCCGATTGGAAGTACGGTACGTACGCATAACCGCCGGCCGATACGGCATATGGCGTCTGGATCGCTCCCTCCGAAGAGGTTATCTGCCCGTAAGTCTCGCCTTTCCCTTCCGTAATATAGGCAAGACGATCAACGAAGATATGATCCTCGGAGAGCCCGCCTGCCGACAGCTTTAAGGACTGTCTGCTTGCCTTTTCGATCCGAAGAGCAAGCTTCCCGCGAAGGACCTCCGGCGGATTAGGCCCAATATGCAGCCAGTCGCCCGTAAAACCCGTCATGCCATGCGTAATGGATCCGCATAAATCTTCCGTATTGCATACGGTAATCAGCTTCGCGTAATCGTTAGCCATCTCGGGCTTATAAGCATCTGAAGCAACCGTCGTCACTGCCACCCCCAAGGAGAGCAGCAGCCGCTGCAAAGTCTCTATATTGCCTGCCGCAGGAGTATCCACTCCCAGACTGTCATAGACGAGCAGCACGTGGTCAGCTTTCGCCGAATCCTGCGCTGCCGCTGCCGGAGCCGGAGCCGGTATCAGCACCGCCGCCGGCAAAGAGAGACAGAGCATGACGAGCAGCCACAGCTTGATTCCTGTCCGTCTTCTCATTGCTGTCCCCCCTGTAGCAGCGCGGATGGCTCGGGGTCCTCTTCGCCCGCATTTTTCTTCGCGTTAGGCCCCCATAAGCGGCGGCATACGCAATCGGCAATAACCCAGAAAGTCACTAGATCAAACGCCACCGCAAATAAAAACTCATGCTTGGCGAGATCCGCGTCCCCGGCGCCAATAACCGAAACCGCCATTGCGCATAGTCCCGACAGCATCATCATGAGAATCAGCGACAGCCGAAGCGTTCGCCGCAGCGCCCGCTCCTTCACGGCCTGGTAAAAGGATGCGGCGTACAGTCCCACAATCACAATCATCCATAAGACTACAAACCCGGAAGTCTTCGGTGCAGCCCATTCTTTCAGATAGCTGTACCCGGAAAAGGCCCATGTTCGAGCGCCAAACGGCTTGCCCGCCGACTCTTCGTAATTTCCGAGCTTGGTCCGGTTAGAAAAGGCATTATGGGCCGCCGTCTCGAAAATTCTTCCCGCCGAATCGGGATGGGTCAAGTAATACCTGGCGATGGAGGGGAATCCGTACTTATCCAGAAATTGCGTCTGCATCTCTTCCGATTCGACCGGAATTGGAGAGAATTGGTCATAATAAATGGCGCCGGTAAGCACCGCGAACTGCTTGTCGATTCCGAAGTAATCGAGTGCTTGCTCCGGGTTATCCGCTGTCATCAATACGCCCCTTGTCATGGCGTGGTACTTGTTAATGTTGACGAACTGCTCCGGAATAAGGACATAGGTACCTACCGCAGTCAGCAGCAGGACAACCGCCTGCAGTCCGGCCAGCGTACGGAAGATCCTGTCCCGCTTCAGAAAGACGAACAGAACAGCCACCATGGCGACAACAAGGCCAATCGGCGCGTTCTGCTGCTTGCTTGTAGTGAGGATCATAGCGCTCGCCCCAAAGAGGAACAGCAGGAAGTAGTCGTTGTACTGCCGCTGGTACAGCAGCATCCCGGCGCTGAACAAATACATCAGCATGATCAGAACGACGCTCTCACTATAAAAAGAGTTAAAATACGCAAGGTATCCGATATCCCCGAATACAAAAATAGCCCCAAGCGCCAGTCCGTAGCCCGCACGGCGCGAAGCCTTCCAGACTGCAGCCTTCACGAGCAGGTAAACCGCGCCTACATACAGCACGCCGTAAAGCGCCGCCTGAATTCGGATATCGAACTGACGGTTATAACCAAACCATTCGCTGATCATAAGCGATAGACGAACGAAAAGCGTTTGAGAGGAATACAGCAGGGCGCTATTCTCGTTGTAGTATTGGAAAATTCCGAAATTTTTGACAAAATATCCGAGTGTCTGGCTCGTATAATCCGGCGCATTGAAGTATAAACCGTTGCTGTATAGGATCCGGTAGTAGTCCCCGTTGTCCGCCATTCCGATAAAAGGCGGAATAAAGAGCTCGATCAGCAAAATAAGCGCAACGCCAAACGCCGCCAGCGAGGCTGGAGATATGTATTTTTGCCATGCGATTATCGTTTGTACGAGCTTCATTCGCTGCAGCTTATTCATGCCATGCCCCTTTCCTTACCTGTTCTATGAAGTCTTAATAGGCATAAGCCAATAAAGCCGTCAAATTATCGAACGAATACGCTTCTTCCGTTGCCGAGTTCCCGAAGCCTCCGGCAATCGGGCTTGCTTGATCCTCCACGCGGAATTGCTCCATGCGCTCAATGCTGTTCTGATAAAGCGCTTGATCTCCAATCGTCGAGCCAATCATCGCGGCAATCGCGTAAGCCGCCGTAGATTGAATATCCGTCGCCGGCTTGCCGTCCCGGCTGTAACGTCCGTACAGCGTTCCGGCTTCCACCGCCTGCTTGAGATAGGTGATGCTTGCGGTACGTTCCTGATCAATCTCGGCGAGCGACAACACCGTCAGAAGCGACTCAATGGTACTGATTTCTCCCTCATGGTCGCCGTACTTGCCTGATTTGTAATCATAACGGGCCTCGTAAAAAGGGAACTTATCGGATAAATACCCTCTCGAGACGATTGTAAGCAGGCTGTCTTCCAATGCCCGTTTATCCTTGGACGGAACTTCCAGCAGCCGGATGGACCGGAAATCGGCATAACATAAGGTTAGGAAATCATTAGTTGTTCCGTAGGCTCCGTCATAGAAATCGTACAGCTTGTCCCCTTGGACATTGTGTTCATAGACGAGTTCGCCGTAATGAGCGGCCTCCCGGCCGTAGTTGCCGTCATTGCCAAAAGCCGTCTCGGCCTCATACAACGCGCGGATGATCCGCAGATCGTCGACGACGGCATTAACGGTATATTTTTTATCGTGAAGAGGACTATAGCGATAGCTGAAGCCATATTCCGCTGCCAGCGTCTCTCTAGCCCTCGACCATGCGGCATCAAAAGCTTCACGCTGCCCGGTAAGCGCGTAATAACGCATCAGCAGACCGGCCGATTCGCTTAGCGTCTCATGACCGGTAGCGGTCTCCGCCGCCTCATCCGTTTCCTTGTAATTCGTGTAGACGCCGGCCTCTCCCGTAAGCTTCTGACCAATGAATTGCTGCAGTTGCTCCCGATGCGGGATTAGCTGAGGCGTATCGCCATATTTCGAGGGCAGTGCAACACTGTCTTTGCTGCCTTCCTCCCCGCTGTCCTTGCTGCTATAAACCCAATACACGGCCAGCAGGATCGCAATCAAAGCGGCCGCAAAACCCCAGCGTTTGTTCACCGTCTTCAACCCCATGCCTAAAGTCTGTTACTCTATCCCCATTGTAAATATCATACCTTTTGAATTGCCGCCAAGACGAGTAGCAAATAAAGGCAGCATCTCCCTATCGTCTATATCGTGAAAAAAGGACTTTATTCAAGAATAACCGATAAATGTTGCTAAAATATGAGAATTTTTGACTAAATTTTGAGCTTTGGCCGGGTTAACCGCTCTCATTTTTTTCAGACTTGCGGTCTATTTCAAATGATAAAACAACAAAGGAAAAAAGCGGAAACCAGTCCCGGCAGGGATCTAATTTCCGCTTTTATCTTGGGAAGAGCTTCTGAAGATCCTGTCCAAATGACGCGAGACCATACGCTCCATCTCTCCTGTATCAATCCGCTCCGGAACCATTACCCGATGCACAACCAAACCATCCACAAGGGCGTGCAGCAATTTCGTCTCCTCTCCGGGGTCCATTCCATCCCTGGCCAGATTAAGGGTAATCAAAGTATCGAGCATTTGCCGAAAGCCGGCATACAACTCGTCATGCACTTCAAGGCTAAGCTCGCGAATAGCAGGGTCGGAAATCGTCTTCCCGACATAAGAAAGCCACAGCTCCGCCTCCGCCGTACGCTCCTCGTCCAGAGGCAGCAGCTCGGCGATAACCATCTCCATATTGCGCCGCATATCATCGGTATAGTTCAACCTCTGGATGCGTTCATTCACCCGCTTCGGCAGAAGCCGCATGGAGAAAGTCAGCAGCTCGGCTTGCGTCTCGAAATAATGCCTCAGCGAACCAAGCGACATGCCCGCTTCGTCGGCTACACGGCGTACGGAAAGCTTATCCAAGCCTTCCCGGCGGATCACCTTCCAGGCTGCCTCCGCCAATTGTTCCTTGCGTATTTGATGATCGACAATTTTAGGCATGGCTCTATTATAATCCCCCGTCCTTTTTTAGCACAACTGTGTTATAATCTTAATAATACAATTGTGCTAAAAAAAGGAGCTGATTCATACCTCTATGGTCGTCTCTGTCATTATCGGCTGTGAAACTGCGTTCTGGGTGTTTGTGCTTGCGGGTCTGGCATGCCGATACCTTCTGCGCCGCAAGACATTAGGCGCTGTTCTGCTTGCCTGCACACCGGTTGTAGATCTGGTCCTGCTTGCCGCCACCGCATACGATTTGCATCAAGGCGGAGAAGCCAGCTTTATTCATGGACTCGCTGCCATTTATATCGGCGTCTCAATTGCGTTCGGCAGCCGGATGATCCGCTGGGCGGATATCCGCTTTGCTCACCGGTTCGCCGGAGGTCCCCCTCCGGAACCAAAGGTTAAGCATGGCGCGGAGCATGCGCGGAATGAGCGAAAAGGCTGGCTCCTCCATCTTCTTGCCTGGGGCATCGGATGCGCTTTGCTGCTTGGCATTATCGTATGGATCGGCGATGAGACCCGGACGGCAAGCCTTCGATCGCTCATTCAGATGTGGTCCATTGTCCTCGCTATCGATTTCCTGATCAGCTTTAGTTACACGTTATGGCCGCGCAAAGCAAAGAAAGAGCATGGCGATTAAGCCATGCTCTTTCTTTGCTATTATCTTATCTCTGGCTCTGCATAGCCCAAGCTTCCACATCCCATGTTTTCGTTGCCCAATCCTCATAGAAATCAGGCTCGTGAGAGACGAGAACGATCGTACCCTTGTAAGCTTTCAGCGCACGCTTCAACTCGGCCTTAGCCACGATGTCCAAATGGTTCGTTGGTTCATCGAACAGGATCCAGTTGCTCTCCCGCATCATCAGCTTGCACAAACGTACCTTCGCCTGCTCTCCCCCGCTGAGCTGGTTAAGCGGTCGGGTAATATGCTCGTTTTTCAATCCGCAGCGGGCAAGCGCTGCCCGAACCTCATGCTGGTTCATGAAGGAAAACTCATCCCATACATCCTCCAGCGGAGTCATCGTCGGCGCCTTCGCTTCCTGCTCGAAGTAAGCAGGCGATAAATAATCGCCAAGGTAGGTCTTGCCGTCCAGCGGCGGAATAACGCCAAGAATCGACTTCAGGAGAGTGGATTTACCCACGCCGTTGCAGCCTACGATCGCAATCTTGTCACCGCGCTCAATGACCATATCCATCTTGGGAAGAAGGGGTTTGTTGTAGCCGATAACCATTCCCTGCGCTTCGAATACGGTCTTGCCGCTTGTTCTGGACTCCTTGAAGTTAAAGGTTGGCTTCGCCGCTTCCTCCGGCTTATCGATGAGATCGATGCGGCCCAGCTGCTTCTCGCGGCTCTTCGCACGCCCTGAGGTAGATGCACGAGCCTTATTTTTCTGAATAAACTCTTCTTGCTTCTTAATATAATCCTGCTGCTTCGCGTAGGCGTCGATATGCTGCGCTTTGTTGAGCTCAGCCATCTCCAGGAACTTCTCATAGTTGGCGGTGTAACGCGTCAGCCTCGTAAATTCAAGATGGTAAATCACGTTAACAACCTGATTCATAAAACCGGTCTCATGGGAAATAAGAACAAAGGCGTGAGGATAATTCTTCAAATAATTCGTCAGCCAGATAATATGCTCTTCATCCAAATAGTTGGTAGGCTCATCAAGCAATAAGACGCCCGGCTTCTCAAGCAGCAGCTTGGCAAGCAGAACCTTCGTCCGTTGTCCGCCGCTAAGCGCCGTAACGTCGCGGTCCAGGCCGATTGCGTTAAGACCCAGGCCATTCGCCATCTCATCGACCTTCACGTCGATTAAATAGAAATCGCCGATTTCGAGCTCCTCTTGAATTTCTCCCATCCGTACTAACAGCTGCTCCAGCGTATCCGGATCGGCATCGCCCATCTGCGCGGCAATATCGTTAAGCTCCTCCTCCAATACGAGCAGTGGAAGGAACGCGTCCTTAAGCACATCGCGGATCGTCTTTCCCGCTTCAAGCTTCGTATGCTGATCCAAGTAACCGTAACGAACGCGGGGCGTCCATTCCACCTTGCCTTCGTCCTTCAATAGCTTGCCCGTCAAAATATTCATCAGGGTCGATTTCCCCGTACCGTTCGCGCCAACCAGGCCGATATGTTCTCCCTCAAGCAGCCGGAAGTTCACGTCCTTAAACAATACCCGATCGCCAAACGTATGCGATAACTGCTCCACTGTTAACAAACTCATTCTCTTTTATCTCCATTCATGTATAAACGCTATTTAATAATGATGCGAATCTCTCGAAATAATCGATTCATTGTACCACACATCTGCTCATCTAACTCCCGGCATTAGCGGAAACAGGCAAGTTAAATCAGCAGTTCCCTGCCACTAACAACGACACTCTCTCCGCTATTTCCTCTTTGTCCAAGGCTACTTGTCCCGTTGCCCATAAATAACCCGCCTCCAGAATCATGCTGGCATACATAGGGACATAGAAGTCTTTCTCCGAACCGGTTAAGCTGGCATCCACACCCTCGGATAAATAGGCTTTTAGTGCCGTTAACATTTTCTTCTTCAATAACGGGATTAAATTCAAATAGCTGCGGCGGCATTGAATATTCGGCGGTTGATGAAAATCGCATACAGCAAGCACGAGCTGCTTGATGCTGTCATGATCGAACTTCGCAGCTCCCGATGTCCGGTTTGCAATGACCGTCGAAGCGGAATTCACCACAATGTAATCCAATAACTCGTGCTTATCATTGAAATGGGCATAGAACGTAGCCCGGTTCACTAGCGCTCTATCCGTTAGATCGGCCACTGTTATTTTTTCGAAATCCTTCTCATTCACTAATTGCATAAAGGCATTAATTAGAGACTGCTTCGTATGCGTCGTTCGGATATTTCTTGCCTTGGTTCCCATTTTCGTTCACACCTTACCCGACAGTTTATGCAAGCCTGTTGCTATAGCAACATTCGGACTACATTGTTGGTTGTTCCGATAACGGATTCGGTATACGTTTATTAAAGCAACACTTGTTGATTTAATATATCACGAAAAAGGAGTTTAGATAAGATGAAGACGATTGCCATTATTGGCGCAGGTCCCGGATTAGGATTGTCCATAGCGAAAAAATTCGGGGAAAAGGGCTTTAAAGTCGCCGCCATCGCGCGTAATCCCGAGAAACTAGCTTTTATCGTAAACGAGCTTACCCAGCTGAATATTGAAGCGAAATCCTATGTTGCGGATATTGCTGATTTAACTGCTCTAAGACAAGCCTTGCAGGCGGTTAGACAAGATTTTGGCCGTATAGACGTACTCGAATTCAGCCCTTATGCAGGGCCTGAAATCTTCAAGCATGTATTGGAAGCAACCCCCGAGAACGTCCTGGAGCAAGTAAACAGTCACTTATCGCCTGCCATTCTCGCCGTCAACGAGGTTTTGCCGGATATGATCAGCAATGGATCAGGGGCGATCTTGTTCACAACCGGCTTGTCTGCCATGTTCCCTATCCCTTTTGTCGGGAATGTCGGAATTGTCATGGCAGGCCTTCGCAATTACGCGACAAACCTGCATAACGAATTAAAGGACAAAGGGATATACGTTGGGCATCTCTCGATTGGAACCTTCATACAGCCGGGTACCGCAGGTGATCCCGATCTTATTGCGGAGACTTGGTACATGCTGTACGAGAGCAGGGATCATTTCGAAGAGACTTTCCCGCAGGGAATAAATCCATCGATGCTCTGAAAATAAAAAGGGCCGGAATCCTCTACGGGTTTCCGGCTCTTCTATCTATTTATAAACTTAGCGATATCTTTGTCTTCTCATCCATTGGGTTGCTACCCATTTCTCCCCGGCTGCTACGGGATGACCCGCATGCAGCGTTAACTGGTTCAAGCGGGTATCGTTATAAAAATATTCAAAGTAGACCGCGCTGCCTTTCTTGGGCGTTACCGAAAAATGAAGAGAAGGGAAATACGTCTCGCCGCCTTCTTCCACGTCATTCAAATACATGACCAACGTGCTGATCCGATTGTTCATATTGCTGCCAGGCGTGAAATAGTCGAAATGAGGATGATACTGTTCTCCGGGCTGATACCGCAGCACCTGCAGCGGCTCCGCATGGGAGACCGGGATATTCATGAGCTCAGCAACCCGGGCTTCTACTTGACCGATACATTCATTTTCGCCTTCCTCAAAAAACATGCTGCTGCTGGTTCTGACCTCGCTGACATCGTGAGAGTTCCCGATTTTGGCCCGCTGCATTCTAGCCGCAGCCAGGTCGATCAATAAATCGCATTCCGCCCAGCTTAATACATTATCCAGGATCATAATAAGCGGTTCATCCAATTTCCCAACGATACGAATCTCTTTGTCCTTGGTTAAGATCTTGTTCCCTGAAGACGTTACGATCGTCTGCTCTTTAATGGTCATCGGCTTAGTTCCTCCAATATTGAATACTGAGGACGTATTCGATTAGGCATTAAATCAGTCGATTAAGTAATTCTCCGTCTAGCCCGCAATCCCTTTATGGCAATACTCCGGCAATTTGCAGAACCGTCAGAATAACCTCTATGACAATGAGGATAACGATAATCCATTCAACGAACAATCCGCGTATGGAATGGCTGATTGTTGAGAAGCCTTCCATGATATGATGAAGAAACTCTGTTTTGCTTTTTAATATTTTATAGCGGTCATTCAGTTCGAAAAACTCCAGCATGCTGTCGTAAAACTCGCCGGCTTGGCTGCTGCTCCACGTAATATCAGGCTTATCCAAAATCATGATATAGCCAAGGGTGTTGTACTCGTAACGCAAGATGATAGCCGTTGTTCTGGCCAGCTCTTTATTGCCGATTCTCAGCTTTCCTTTTTCCAGCCGCTCAATCATGGTTTCCAGCTTGTCATGAATTTTCCCGAGCTGCTCCTCTACTTTCTCAAGCGCAACCGACTTCGCAAGCACCGTAGAAATAAGCTCAGGATGGAAAACCTCGTATTCGGGCACTTCCACATACTCATCGGTCAGCTCGAACGTCTCGAACTCTCCATAATGAAGTCTGTAGTCATCGGTATATCTGTCCGCATTCAAAATATCAATGTCCGGCTCGAAGGACTGGAGGTATCCCAAAAAACCCTTTATATCTTCAGGGCGTGAATGATTAACGAAAACAATACTGCCGAAAGAAAAAACCAGTACCTGCTGCGAATCGGCTACCGGATGCTTAAGGATGGCCGCAAGTACTTCCCCTTTCAACATTAAAGGCTGCTCCCAGGTGTATTTCTTAGGAATTCCGCAATGGATCGCAATCTGATTCAGATCAATTTCATTCGTGATGGCAAAAGCTTTAAAGGTCATTTCCTTCATTTCTATCACTCTTTTCAGTCAAACTGAAATTTTAGGCGTATTATCACATTATTCCCTGTCCTTATTTCTTATACCCCGTTCCGCTCCGCTAACAAAAAAGCCGGAATCCTTAATGGGATCCCAGCCTTTTCCGCTTATGAACTAGCTTGCGTTGAAATATTGAACGATACCAACGGTAACGACGAAGATAAACAAATAGATGAGCAGATTTCTTACTCCTCTTAATTTCTTTTTTTGCTTGATGCGGCTGCGGACCATTTGCCCGAATTCGCTCCACTGCTCGTCCGTAAAGCACCTGCGGGGAAAGATATGGGCCGTGATTCCGTTCACCATTAAATAAATGGCCGATTTTGTAGCGAATATACCGGTAAAATCCGTCCACTGCATCCTTACTGTGAGGGATTCGCTCTCTATCGTCATTCCCTCTTCCGACCACGTGTACTGTTTCTCTTCTTTTACTAGTCTATTCTTGATGTTATTCTTGTGGGCCTTTATAAGGAAGAAGGCCAATAGAGGCACAAATATAAAGATGAAAACCATAAATGGATTTAAACTGGAGATGTCCTTCTCCACAATAGCAAGAACGATATCCAAGATGGATATGAGGTACAAAAAACCAAGGAGATAGGGATAAGGCTTCTTCAATAAATAGGATAGCTGCAGCTGTACCAAATCTTCTTTGGTGAGTGTAACGGAACAAGATCCTTGCATGGTTTTCCCTCCGTATATATTAGATAAAATGATTCACTTCCTTAGTTCTTTCAGTAGCCTTCTGAAATCTAGGTTCGCTTCGCTGTTGTTGTCCTTCAGATTTAAAGGCGGGTTAAAATCTCTAATTAACACCTTCTCGATATCATCGGGACTTTCAGAGGCACAATAATGCAGAAAAAGATTATCCCTCATCCATCGGGATAACTTGGCTTCGTCTTCTTTTTCAAACTTGTATTTCGAGGGAAATTGATCTGCTCTAAGCTTTGTTAATTGCATTAAAGAGCCTAGGCTTTTTCTTAAGGTCGACCCTCGGGCATTGCCATTAAAATGCTGTCTATAATCTCTTGCTCTTAGACTCTTATTAGAAATACCAATATAAATAATAAGCCTGTCCAACAAACGGCTGTACTTGAGTCCTCTCATACATTCAGGCAAGTGATCCTCACTTCCGGCTGTAATCATATAGAGTCCCTTAACATTAGGCAACTGCTTAGGATCATCATTTCTGGGATCAAAAATATTACCCTCGAATTTCTTCATTATGCTCTGAATCATGACAACACCCCGCCACACCCAATTTATTCCATATATTTCAAAATGAATATATCATGTCTTTTGACCTATGTATAGAAAAAAAAAAAAGACCAGAAATCATCCGGCGAGGATCTCTGATCTTTCGTACTTTGTATTATTCATTTGTGCTTATCACGTAGCGGAACCTACCGACCCGCCCCGAATAAGAGAGACATAGATTCGCTCCTGCTCGACCTCTTGGCCGGCAATCAGCCTCAATAGCTGCTCCGCCGCAATAGCGCCCCACTTGCGCTTCGAATAATCGATGGTGGCGAGGCGAGGATGCATGAAGGAGGCCAGCTCCAGATTATCAAAGCCGATCAGATGCAGGTCCCGGCCGATGAAAATATCCGGATGATTCCTTTGCAAGTAATGGCACATCCCGATCGCCATCTCGTCGTTGAAGCAGAATATCGCCGCCGGTTCGCCTGTAGAGCTGATAATGCCGTCTGCGACTAATCTTGCCGCTGCATGCTCGCCCGACGACTTGTTGAAATCGCCTTCAATAACGGTAAGCGAAGCATCGCTTGAGCGATCTACCACCTGGGTCGCCGCCGCCAAACGCTGCTTGGAGTCAAACGAACCTCTTGGCCCCGTAATGGCGTACAGCTTGCGGTGTCCTTGCTCCAGCAAGTATTCGATCGCCAATGCCGCCCCGGCTTTATTGTCGAGCAGCACCTGGTTAACGTTCGCATGATTCAGCTCCCGGTCCAGCACGACCAGCTTGTGCCCGCGTTCCGCGTAGCTGGCCAGCTCCTTGCTGTCGAACGTCTCGTCGAGGATAATCGCTCCGTCGATCAATCTCTCCGGCAGCATGCGGTGAGACTGTTTGCCGCTGCAGACGATCAGGTCATAGCCTTTGACCGACAGCACTTCCTTCATCCCCTGAAGGAGGTCTCCATAGAACGCCCCGCTGAAATCGGTCAGAAATACCCCGATAATTTTCGTTTCTCTCCGCTTGAGCGATCGCGCGGCAGCATTCGGGACATAGTTCAATTCACTGGCAACCGCCAATATTCTGGCCGTTGTTTCTTCCGTTACTTTCGGATTACCGTTTAATGCGTAAGATACGGTCGATATTGAAACGCCCGCTTGCCTGGCGATGTCTTTAATGCTGACCACAGTTCCCACTCCTCCTTGTCCTTATTCTACTATAACACAAGGACTGGCGGCACCTAGATACCACCAGTCCTTCCGATTACATCATGATTTCAATCCGGTTGCCTTCAGGACGCAGACTTGCAGTCAGCTGTTCTTCCGTAATACGCACGCCGCCATCGCGGTAACGGTTATCCGTATAGGTAAACTCCGTTTCCTGACCGTTAATGAGGATGCGGCTTACGCTTGCTCCTCCGCCAAGTCGGTAGACAAACGTAACCGGCTTGCCGTTCCAGCCAAAATCAAACGCGAGTCCGTCCAGCTTCTCCGGCAATACCGGATCGACAACAAGGTCGCAGCCAAGCTGGCGAATCCCGAGGGCATTCGAGATCAACTGATTCATATAGATTCCCGGGCCGCTCGAATAAATACGCCATCCGCCCTTCACCTGCACGCTGCCGTCACGCAGTTCGCTGAAGCGCTCCTGAGCGTCGTAACGGTTCATGAACTTGCCGTCGGAGCTGCTGAAGTAGGAGTTGCTTTGACGCAGCTCGGCGTTTGGCACAACATCGCGAAGACCCACCGGGTTGATTGTCAAAAGTCCCTTCCATACTTCATCCGTCTTACCCAGCTTCGCCATCGCTTCCACGAAACGGATATGCGCATGGACATACTGCAGGCCAATTTCCCGTCCGAAGTTAGCGGCCTGTTCGGCGCGCTTGAAGTTCACGCTGACGCCGCCCGCGTAATTCGCAGGCCGGTTCATCAGACGTACGCCGTCCGGACAGTACAGCTTCTCTTTAATAATGCGGTAGTGAGCTTCCGCCTGTTCTTCCGTCAGGAGCTCGCTGATCATGCTGCGCGTCATTGGAAGCAGACGGTACTGGATACCCGTAGTTGTATCCGTCGGATGCAGCATCAGCTTCGCTTCCTCCGGCTTCTCCATGTAGACAAAGCCCGGAATAATCTCTTCCGCAAGCATATAGCGGTTGAAGTCCGTCTGAATGCCTGCCGCCAGCTGCGCAAGCTCCTCCGCAAGCGCGGAATCAAAGCTTTCCAGCACGCGGCCGAATTGAGCGATAACCTGATAAGTCAGCGAAACCGTCCAGCTGCTGATCATGTATTTTTTGAGCTGTGCATTTGCCGGCTGCAGCGTGTCGTCCCAGTCTCCGTCGCCGTAGGAGGACAGATGCGTGCCATGCAGGAAATGCTCTTTAATGTAGTCGATTTCCTTGATCGCATGATCAAGCAAAGTTGCGGATTGTGCCGTGAATTCGCCCGTATGGCGGATCGAGTAAGGAACGCGCTGCTCCAGAATGCCGTAATCTTTGGTCGCGGCCAGATAATCGCCGAGCACCTTCAGCGGCCATACGATAATATCGCCATGGCTCTCTTCCTGTTGGATCTGGTAATAACGGTCGAACATAAACCATTGCGGCCAGTTGCCTTCGTCTTCGTATTGATGCGAGTAAACGGTCTTCAGAATTTCCGCCACTTGCTCGTACTTATGCGTGGACAGGAAGTATTCCGCCGGTCCTTGGCATACGTCGCGCGTACCCCAAGCCGCTCCGCCGTATTGCTCCAGGCCATGAGGCACCGAATAGTGGACAAGCATATTATGCGTATACCACCATGCGAGCGAGTTCATTTTGGCGAGTTCGTCCTGCGCATCGCCGTCATGGGACAGCTGGAAACCGTTCATTACCTGACGCAAAAAGGCTCGATAGCGCTCGATCTCGTCTGCCGCCTGTGTTTCTTCAAACGGCAGATCTTCGCCTTGCAGCAGCCCTTGAACCGTCATGGTCCAAGCCGAAGTTGCCGCAAGCTCAAGAACAACAAGCGATGCCGCACCCGGCGTTAGGCCTTCGGCAAGCACGCTCTCGTCCAGAGCGGTTACCGCCGCACCGTCTACGCGCATACGGTATTGCAGGTTCGGGAACACTTTAGTGCTTTGCGACCGGCTGTCCGCCTTAAAGATCAGCACGCCGTCCTTCTCTTCCATGGAGTAAGGCAGCTCGTATTCGTTAGTATTCATCGACACTTGGTTCGTCACTTTAAACCGGTAGCTGCGCCCTTTCTGCGAGCGAAGCTCCAGACGGACCTCCGGCGAATCCACCGTTGTGTAGTTCGTAATGACAAGCGTATCGTCCGCCGTCTTATAGAACCATTTCGCATAGTTGAAGCCCATCTCGAACATGGAAGGCATCGCAAGCAAGCGATAAACGCCGTCAACTTCAACATAGATGCGCTGACCGGAAGTTTTGAGCACATTAAGCGCGTTACGAGCATTGGTTATCATTTTATGGAAATTCGTATTGCCAGCAAGAAGCTGCGAGTTGAAAATCCCGTACATATAAGAAGTCGTCGTCATCACGTTATCCGTCATGCGGTCATTGCCGCCGGACATCAGGATGTGGCCATGCGGACGCTCGACAAGCAGCTCCTTCTCCTTAAGCACCACATGCTCATGCGTTTCGGTGAAGAAGGATAGCAGTTGACCGTCCTGGAATTCTTCCTGCTTCCGGTTCGGGTACATCGACTTGACCTCTTCCGGATCCATAGACAATGTACGAAGCGGCGATCCGATCGCAGACGATACGACAACCTTCGGATAAGTCTCTTCCGACTCAGCTTGCTGCGTCTTGTCGGCGGACTCTATCTGCTTCCATGCCTCCAGCACTTCTTCGAAGTATTCCAGCTTCTCAACCGCCGAAGGATGATCCTTCTTGAACAGTCCGTAGAATACGAAGCGAGATTCGCCTTGAACCTGAGTCTTCGGAGTCTGAAGGGCTGCATACGTGAATTCATATTGATAAATTTCATTCGCCAGCGTAGGCTGCAGCAGCGCTTCCGGCACATCGGTCTCTTTATGGCTTAAGCCGAAGAATTGGAAGCCGTCTGTCGAGTAGCCTGCTGCTCCCGTCAGCGAACCATGCTGCATATAAGGGAAAGCGCCCCCCATCGGCTGGTTTTGCCGGAAGCAAAGCGCATAACCAAGCTGCTCATCCCGGAATACCTTATGGTCAACGTATTGAGAGATATACGCCTCGTTCGTCCGGACAGCCCCGGTATCCCCAAGACCAAGATCTTGTCCGTAGACAACGTCAATCGTTGCATCGCTGCCTTGAACGGTTACGTCCCAGAACCAGATGCCAGTCTTGGTTAAAGTAAAAGTAACCTTGTATTTCAATTCGCCGCCAAATGCTGCTCCATCCCAGACCAGCTTATCGCCGGCTTTCGTCAAACGGCTGGTTGAGCGAATGCCAAGCAGCGGTTCGAAGCGGATTCCTTCCTCTGTATGCTTGCGCAGATAAAGGTTGTTCATGGATCCGTCAACCGGATGCGTCATGACCTGATTCAGCATCGTTTCTCCAGACCGGGCAACAAACAGATCGCCGCTGCTCCAGAAATCGAATGCCAGTTCCCCATTTTCCATACGGATCGTGCTTTTTGCTGTCTCCATTATTTCAATAATGCCTCCCCATTTGTCCAACCTCATGTTATCGCCGAAATGGTTACGTGTAGGATTGCCTATTCGCGTTATATTCTTCACACCGATGAAGTCAAAATCAACTATAGAAACGTTTCGATTATACCTAGAACAGGATTATAATCAAATAATTCAGGGTCGTCAACCTTGTAAAAAGGATAAATAGAAACGTTTCTATTAATTCCATTGTGTAAAAAAATAATACTTGAAAGCGCTTATGCTCTGATCTATAATGTCGTTGAAACGTTTCTACAACGAATTAACCTAGAATTAAACGCAGTTGATTGTCCTGAAGAACATCTGAGAAGGAGGGAATCGGGCGCTATCGAAACGATTCTCGTACAGAGGATTGACTCAAGAAGCGAATACGACGGCCACGCTTACCTATAGAGCAAAGCCGAATAATTGAAGCATTGCCACTGCATACTATTTTTTAACAACCGACAACATGGGGAGGTCTTGTTTTTATTATGACATTCAAAAAATCTCTTACCGCTACGCTCGCAGGCTCCGTCCTGCTCATGGGCATTCTATCCGCTTGCGGCGGAAATAAAGCAGACAACAACAGCACCGCAGATCAAGGCAGCACAGGCAAAGGCAGCAAAGGAAAAGTTACTCTTAACGTATGGGGCATGGGCGAAGAAGCGAAATCCCTTCCGAAAATCGCCGCGCAATTCGAAGCCGAAAATCCGGACATCAAAATCAATGTTCAGCCGCTTCCTTGGGACACGGCGCATGACAAGCTGCTGACGGCTGTCGCATCGAAAAAAGGCCCGGATGTTGTGCAAATGGGTACAACTTGGATTCCGGAATTCGCTAACGCCGGCGCATTGATGGACCTGTCCTCCGATATCGCTAACTACCCGGAGCTTGCGGACAGCAACTTCTATGACGGCTCCTTGAATACAACGAAATACGACGGCAAAACCGTAGGCGTACCTTGGTATATCGATACTCGCGTTCTTTACTACCGTACGGATCTGCTGAAGGAAGCCGGCTACGACCAAGCGCCAAAAACTTGGGATGAGCTGAAAGACGCGGCGGACAAGCTGAAAGCACGCGGCACGGGCAAATACGGCATCAGCCTTGACGTAAAAGAACAGACTCTTATGTTCATGTTCGCTCGCCAGAACGGTTCCAAGCTGATCGAGGGCAACAAGCCGCTGTTCAACGAGCCGCAATTCGTAGAAGCGGTTGATTACCTGAACAGCTTCTTCAAAGACGGAGACGCTCCGCTTGACCTCGGCATCGACATCGTAGCCGGCTTCAAAGGCGACGGCATCCTGCCAATGTTCATCAGCGGTCCTTGGATGGTTAAGCTGATTAACGATCAAGCTCCTGAACTGAAAGGCAAATGGGCAACCGCGGTTCTTCCTGCGAAGGAAAACAACATCTCGGCGCTTGGCGGCTCCAACTTGTCCGTCTTCCAATATACCGACCATAAAGAAGAAGCCATGAAATTCCTTGCTTACATGAGCAAGCCTGAAACACAGCTTAAATGGCTTGAGCTTGCAAACGCATTGCCTTCCACGAAAAAAGCTTGGGAAGATCCGGCGCTGACTAGCGATCCAAACCTGAAAGTAATCGGCGAGCAAATGAAGAGCTCCGAGCCAATGCCGCTGCTGAAGCCTTGGGAGCAAGTTGCGCAAGAAGCATTGAACTCGTTCGAGAAGGTCTACCGCGGCCAAACGAAGACGCAAGACGAAATGAACAGCTTTAACAAGAAAGCTACCGATATTCTGAGCAAGTAACAGCAGTATCTTGGAATGGAAGCAAGCACCGGCAGCACTTCTGAACCTAAACAGAAACGCTGCCGGTTATGTTTTGCCATTAATTTTTTGCGGTAGAAGCGCAAAGGAAAGGAAGCATGGATGAAAGGATATTCTCAGAGCAAAGCGCCTTATTTCTTTATCGCTCCCGCGCTTATATTACTAATACTGTTTTCATTGTTACCGATTGTCGTCGCTCTTGTTATCAGCTTTACGAACATGGACCTTGCCGGTCTTGCCGACTGGTCGAATATTTCATTCGTTGGACTCGACAATTATGTGGACGTATTGGCTGATCCCGTGTTCGGCAAGTCCATCTTAAATACATTATTTTATGTCGTTATCGGTGTGCCGCTTATTCTGATCGGCTCCCTTCTCATTGCTATTATCGTTAACTTCGGAGGCAACCGGATCTTTAACGCCTTCCGCGTCATTTACTACATGCCTTCCGTTACGAACGTTGTTGCGGTCGCGGTTGTATGGACATTGTTGTACAACCCAATTTTTGGTCTGCTGAACTATTTGCTTGATGCCGTTAATCTGCCGGCCGTACCATGGCTTCAGGATCCGATCATGGCGAAAATCTCGCTGATTATTATGGGCGCATGGCGCGGGATTGGTCTGAACATGATCATCTTTATCGCGGCGCTGCAAGGTATTCCGAAGTCTTATTACGAAGCGGCTCAGCTCGACGGTGCCGGCAACTTCCGGCAGCTCATGTACATTACGATTCCGATGCTTCGTTTCGCGATCTTCTTCGTGTCCATTACAACGATGATCGGCTGGCTCCAATTCTTTGAAGAGCCGTTTATTATGACGGACGGCGGTCCGCTGGACAGCACGACCTCCGTAGCTTTGTTTATCTATCACAACGGCTTCCAGCTGAGCCACTTCGGCTATTCGGCTGCAGGTTCATTCGTACTGTTCTTCGCAATCATTCTCATCACGCTTTTGCAGTTCAAGCTGCAGGGCAAAGATACGGATCTATAAGGAGGAGGTGAACAAATGAGCGCACATGCAAAATCTGGATCTGGCGCAGCCAAAAGCGACCTGGCGTTGAAATGGGCCCTTGGCGCGCTGCTCACCATAGGCGGAATCCTGGTCATCCTGCCTTTTATATGGATGATTCTCTCCGCCTTCAAGTCGGAAGCGGAGATGCAGAATATCCCTCCCACCTTCCTGCCTGTAGATGCTACGTTCGATAACTTCAAACACCTGTTCACCGAAATGAACTTTGGCGTTTACTTGAAAAACACGCTGATCATCGTCGTGTTCTCCTTTGTTGGACTGTTCCTGAACGCCATGGCCGGCTTCGGGTTCGCGAAATATAGATTCAAGGGCGGCAGCGTCCTGTTCTATCTCGTACTGGCTACCATGATGATTCCCGGTCAGGTTACGATGATTCCGATCTACCTAATACTGAACGAGATGCACTTAACCAACACGATGGCGGGCATTATCCTGCCGGGTCTGGTCGGCGCCTTCGGCATCTTCCTGTTCCGCCAGTTCATGCAGACGATTCCGGACGAGCTTCTTGAGGCAACGCGACTGGACGGCGCAAGCGAATTTCGGACCTTCATGCAGATCGTGCTTCCGATCTCGAAGCCTATTCTCGCGGTACAGGGCATTCTCGCTTTTATCGCCGGCTGGAACAGCTTTATCTGGCCGCTCATTATCGCGAACGACGAGAAGCTGTACACCTTGTCCGTTGGCCTGACCTTGCTCAAAGGACAATACGGCGGCAACTTCGCGCTTCAGATGGCTGGCTCCACCTTTATGGTCATCCCGATTATCGTCATCTTTATCATTTTCCAAAGACATATTATCGAGAACTTCTCGATCTCGGGAATGAAATAAGCCAGGTAGCGTGCAGACGGGCTCCATTGGGCTGATGGCTGCGCATTCGTTCGCTTCGCTCGAAGTGAGGAAACTCATTAATTAATGTGCTTAATTGCGTTAATTGCAGCCATTAAGGCAGGATCTAGAACCATAATGAGGCTAGCCTCATTATTAATAAAGGTGGTCGTATTTATAAGGCGGCAAACTTCACTATCGCTTTTTTATCCACCTTTTAGGACGATAAGATCAGCGGGAAACCTCACAAACAATGAACTTTTCCGCCGATGAATATGATAACCTAACAACAAAAAGAGGCTTTCCCCATCAGGGACGGACTCTTTTTGTTTTTGCAAGTATAAACGCCTTCCTTCTTCACTCCGTTAATGCGATCATCTTGATCATTCCGCAGCAAATCGTGTTAAAATTCACTGAGCATAATAAAAGGAGATCCAAGAAAATGAAGGAAACAGTGAACTGGAAAAACGGAGTCCATGGGCATAAGTTTATAGCCTCTTATAGTGGAGGGAAAGACAGCACTCTTGCGCTGTATAAATCCATAAAGGTTGGAGAACCGATTGGGCTTATCGTCATGATGGAGGAAGAAGGAAAACGCTCCCGATCTCATGGCATGCCTCCAAAGCTTATCCGCGCCCAAGCTGAATCCATCGGCTTACCCGTATTTACGGCGGCCGCAAGCTGGGAGGATTACGAAAAGGAATTTATAGCCCTTCTGGAACAAGCCAAGCATCAAGGCGCCGAAGTGTTAGTCACGGGAGACTTGGATATGCCTGTCCAAGACTGTTGGCATGACAAGGTCACCCGGATCGCCGGCCTAAAGCTTGGGATGCCGTTATGGGAAATGGATCATCTGGAGGCTGTTGAAGAGTTTATTAATCTCGGATTCATCTCCGTTGTTGTCACGGTCAATTTATCATTAGGGATGAAGGAAGAGGATTTGGGACGCGTATTAACTCACGACTACATCCAGGAGCTTCTTTCCCGCGGAATTGACCCATGCGGAGAAGGCGGCGAATTCCATACGACCGTTATCGACGGCCCACTCTTCAAGCATCCTATCCCCATTCGCAAAGGCAGCTTAGTCAGAAACGGCGAATATGCCTTTTTGCCTTTGGAGCTTATAGAGTCTTAAGGAAGCACTTTTTCATACGAGAAAAGAACAGACCTCCTGACGGACAGAGAGGTCTGTTCTTTTTGTAGTTGCGCAGCGGTTCGCCTACGTTGTACAAAATGCAGTATAATCATGCGATTAGCGCGTGAAATGAAAATATCCTGCACAGAGTGCAGGATATTAGAGAAAACGGGCCCAATTGGCCCCAAATCTGCGAATTATAATGCATTTTATGCAACCAATTTCGCCAATACCGTCCCATTTGGGCAAATATCCTGCATTTCGTGCAACGTACCGCAGCTAGCAGTAGCATCAGCCCGCTAGACCTTCCTTACAGCTGCAGCCGTTCAATCCCCTTCCGCTTTCTCACACCGTCAAATACTTTTTAATCACTTCGTCGCTTAAATCCTCCAGGCCGCCCTCCCAGGCGATTGCCCCCTTATCCAGCACGTAAAAGTAGTCGCCGACGCTTTTCACGAAATCGAGACTCTGCTCGACAAGCAGAATCGATGTCTTGCCATCCGCCTTAATGGAGCGGATGACATCGCGGATATCGTCAACGATAGACGGTTGAATGCCTTCGCAAGGTTCATCGAGCAAGAGCAGATCCGGCTTTGACGCGAGAGCCCGCGCGAACGCCAGCTGCTGCTGCTGTCCGCCGCTCAGGTCCCCGCCGCGCCTGCTATACATCGTTGGCAGCACCGGGAACTTGGCAATCGCCTCCTCCGGAATAGAACGTGCCGCCATCTTCTCGCGCGTTGCCTCAAGGCCGACCAATATATTCTCATACACGGTGAGCTGCCCGAAAATCTCGCGTCCCTGCGGCACATAACCAATTCCTCTCTTTGCGCGGCGTCCCGGCGCGGCCTTCGTCAGCTCATGCCCGTTGTAGGCAACGGTTCCTTTCCGCGCCTTGAGCAGTCCCATAATGCTTTTCATCAGCGTTGTCTTCCCGACACCGTTGCGCCCAAGCAAGCAGACGACTTGCCCCGGCTCGACCCTCAGCGTCACGTCACGCAAAATCACGCTTTCCCCGTATCCCGCTTCAAGCTGTTGAACGGCTAACATCCGCATCCCGCCTTTTCCCGAGATATACTTCCGCTACTCGGTCATCGCCCTGCACCTCTTCCATCGAGCCTTCCTTCAGCAGCTTTCCTTCATGCATAACCGTCACCTTGCTGGCGAAGTTGCGGACAAACTCCATGTCATGCTCCACAACCACAATCGAACGCTGACGGGCGATTTCGATGAGCAGCTCGCCCGTTTTATCCGTCTCCTTATCCGTCATGCCCGCTACCGGCTCATCCAGCAGCAGCACCTCCGGCTCCTGCAGCAGCATCATGCCAATCTCGAGCCATTGCTTCTCGCCATGCGATAAGCCGCCTGCCCGCCAATCCGCCTTATCCTGCAGCCCAATCATAACTAACTGCTGCTCGATCCGCTGCCGTTCCTCCGCCTTCATCCGGGCGAACAGCACCGTAAATACGCCGCGCTTCTGGCGCATGGCAATCTCGAGATTCTCAAACACCGTCATCGACGGAAAAATCGACGGCGCTTGGAACTTGCGGCCGATGCCAAGCTCAGCGATCTGATGTTCTTTTTTCTTCGCGATATCAATGGATTGCTTGAAGGTAACCGTCCCCGCAGTAGGTTTTACTTTGCCGCAGATCACGTCCAGCATCGTCGTTTTGCCGGCACCGTTGGGCCCAATGAGGAAGCGGAGCTCCCCTTTCCGCAAATGCAAGCTCATTCCCTGAATGGCCTTGAAGCCGTCAAAAGCTACCGTCACCTCATTACATTGCAGAATACTCGACTCGCTCATGCTCCGGCTCACTCCTCTCCTCTTTCTTCTTGCGGAACTTCAGCTTAGCGGCAAGGCCCGCCACCCCGTTAGGCAGAAAGACAACAACCAGAATAAACACGCCGCCGAGAAAATACGTCCAGCCCTGCGGATAGGTGGTGCTGAACTCGCTTTTTGCCCAGTTCATCAGCACCGCCCCAAGCGCTGCGCCGATCAAGGTTCCGCGCCCGCCGATCGCAACCCACAGCACCATCTCAATGGAAGGCACAATTCCCATCATGGAAGGCGAGATTATGCCGACATGCAGCACAAACAGCATTCCTGCAATACCGGCGATAGCCGCCGACATCGTAAACACAACCATCTGGTAGACCGCCGGATTATACCCGATGAACCGGACCCGGTTCTCCCCGTCCCGGATCGCGCGAAGCACTTTGCCGAACCGGCTTTTCACCACATAACGGCATAGTATAAATACGGCCACCAGCACGGCTGCCGTCACCCAATACAGCATCCGCTTCGTATCCGGCGAAGCGATCGGCTCGCCTAATATTTTGCTGAACCCCGTGACGCCGTTAGTCCCGCCCGTATAGGCCTGCTGTCCGACCAGCAGCGTTGTCGTAATAATAACGAGAGCCTGCGTAAGAATAGTGAAGTACACGCCGCGAATCCGGTTGCGGAAGGTGAAATACCCCAGAAACAACGCCAGCGCAGCAGGTATTAGGATTCCCATCAGCACGGCAAAGCCAAAGCTCTCGAACGGCTTCCAGAAGATCGGCAACTCGCTTAATCCGCTCCAGCCCATAAAGTCCGGCAGCTTACCGCCGCTTGCCTCAAGCTTCAGATACATCGCCATCGCATAGGCGCCTAATCCAAAGAAGATACCGTGCCCCAAGCTTAGAATACCGGTATAGCCCCAGATCAGATCCAGACCAAGCGCAACAATGGCAAACGCCAGAAACTTCGCAAGCAGGTTCAATCGGAAGTCGCTTAAATAAAGCGGAGCCGAGAACAATGCAGCGGCAGCAGCCGCGTAGCAGGCAAGCAGCCATAAACGCTGGGGAGAAAGTTTTCGCATCGTCAACATTTGCTTCTCCACCTCTCTCTATGAATCAAGCGAACGCGAACGCATGGCGACAAATCCCATTGGCCTCCATTGCAGGAAAGCAACGATGCAGATGAACACGAGCACTTTGCCAAGCGATGCATTCGTCCAATATTCGAACATCGTGTTAAAGACGCCAATTCCGAGCGCACCAAGCACGGTGCCCACCAGCTTGCCGACTCCGCCAAGCACAACCACCATAAACGCATCCACAATATAATAAGTGCCAAGCGATGGCCCAATTGGACCAATCAGCGTCAGCGCGCAGCCGGCGATGCCGGCAATTCCCGAACCAATTGCAAAGGTCATCGCATCAACGCGGCGGGTGGATACGCCAAGGCATGCCGCCATATCGCGGTTTTGCATAACCGCCCGCATTCGGCGCCCCTCCAGGCTGCGGTAAATATAGAAGTACATCGCAAGCAGAGTAACGATAACAAGCCCGATGATAAACAGCCTTTTATAAGGAAGGACCGCACCAAGAAAGTTAACCCCGCCATCCAGCCAGGTCGGACTCGTCACCGCAACGTTAGGAGCGCCAAAGATCGATCTCGCAAGCTGCTGCAGCACCAGACCAACACCCCATGTGGCGAGCAGGCTGTCGAGCGGCCGGCCATAAAGAAACCGGATTAGGCTCATCTCAAGAATAAGGCCAAATAGGAAGGCGATCAGGAAGCTGACCGGTATCGCAAGCACGAAATACCAATCAAACATCGACTTTGGCAACTCGTTTTTAAACATATTTTGCGTCAAATACGTGGAGTAAGCGCCAATCATAATGAGCTCGCCATGCGCCATATTGATGACCTTCATCAGCCCAAACGTAATGGCCAGGCCAAGCGCAATCAGCAGCAGAATCGAGCTGACGCTCAGCCCGTTAAACAGCTGCAGGGTAATGACCTCCATATGCCTTCAACTCCTTTGGGGTTATACAAAAGGAGAGTATCCGAAGCCTAACTCTGTCGAATACTCTCCCTTCATCCTTGCTGTTCCGCTTACTTCCGCTTGTTAGTCGGTTGGCTTAATGCTTGCCGCCCAGTCGTAGCCTTTCAGGAACGGATCCGGCATTACGGCATTCCCCGAATTCCACAGCTCTTTGAACTGTCCGTCCGCCTGCACCTCGCCGATTCGGACCGTTTTGTAAATATGCTGGTTCTCGCCGTCAATCTTCACTTTGCCCTCCGGAGCATCCCATTCGAGATCCTTCGCCGCGGCTTTGACTTTATCCACGTCGGTTGAGCCTGCCTTCTCCACCGCAGCCTTCCACAGGTATACCGCGGTGTAGCCCGCTTCAATCGGGTCAGCCGTCACGCGGTCCTCGCCGTATTTCTTCTTATAATTTTCGACGAACGTCTTGTTCGCCGGCGTATCCGTCGTTTCGTAATAGTTCCACGCTGCCAGATGTCCTTGCAGAACATCGGCGCCAATCCCGCGGATTTCTTCCTCCGCTACCGATACGGACAGCGTCGTAATATCCTTGGCCGTGATCCCCGCATCCTTCAGCTGCTTGAAGAAGGCTACGTTGCTGTCGCCGTTAAGCGTGTTAAATACAACGTCCGGCTTTGCTTCTTTGATTTTGCTGATAATCGTGCTGTAGTCGGTATGGCCAAGCGGCGTATATTCCTCTCCGACCATTTCGCCGCCTTTTGCCTTCAATTGCTCTTTGATGATCAGGTTTGCCGTACGAGGGAAGACGTAGTCCGAGCCAAGCAGGTAGAATTTCTTGCCGCGGTTCTCAAGCAGCCAGTCAACGGCCGGAACAATCTGCTGGTTCGTTGTAGCGCCTGTATAGAAGATGTTAGGGGAAGCTTCGAGACCTTCGTATTGCACCGGGTACCAGAGCAGACCGTTAAGCTCCTCGAACACCGGCTTCATCGCTTTGCGGCTGGAGGACGTCCATCCTCCGAATACCGTTGCGACTTTATCTTCGGAGAGCAGCTTGCGCGCCTTCTCGGCAAAGGTCGGCCAGTCGGATGCGCCATCCTCCTGAATCGCTTCGATCTTCTTGCCAAGCACGCCGCCTGCCGCGTTAATTTCCTCTATTGCCATCATTTCCGCATCGCGAACGGATACTTCGCTGATCGCCATCGTACCGCTTAAAGAATGCAAGACCCCTACCTTAATCGTATTTCCCGAAGCTTCTGTAGAACTGCTCTCGGTTGTCGTGGATGCCGGTTTTTCATTGTTGTTGCCGCAGGCTGTCAGCAGCATGCTCAGCGCTACCGCCACAACCCCTGTCTGATAAAACCATTTCCTTTTCATCTCTCCACTCCCCAGTTCTTCTTTCTAATTACGAACATTAAATTGGAATGTGTTACCATTGTTCGCAACCTCATTATAGGGGCGGTCAAATCTTCACGTCAATATACATGACATTAAAATTAGAAAATGAGGAAATTCGTCTCATTAATTGGTTTTCAAAGGGCATTTTTCGATATGATTCGGCAAATTTCTTGGATAAAACTCCCTTCATACTTGTAGTTTATATCATTAAATTAACAATATATGTTACATATATGAATGTTCTATGCTGAAAGAAACAATAAGATGACATTCCCATCCTACGGAAGTAAAGGGAACTAATTTTCTTCCAGCCCATATATGTAAAGTTAACTTGACATAAAGAATACTTTAATTTACATTATGCATAAACTTGGTAAAAACAGCTAAGGGGGAATTTTTATGAAAGCGATCGTATGCGAGAAATATGGAACGCCGGAGGTGCTTCAATTTAAGGATGTAGAGATCCCCGCTCCCAAAGAGCAAGAAATACGGATAAAAGTATATGCGGCCGTCGTAACCCCCTCCGACTGCTCCTTCCGGAGAGCGGATCCTTTTTTCATCCGTTTCCTCTATGGGCTGAGAAACCCCAAGCATCCTATTCTGGGCGTCGAGTTTGCCGGCGAGGTTGATTCGGTTGGCAAGGATGTAACGTTGTTCAAGAAAGGCGATCAGGTATTCGGCATTAGCCCCCATCGCTTCGGAACTTACGCGGAATACGTCTGTTTACCCGAAGACCAGCCGGTGTTTCTTAAACCAAACAATGCGGGTTACGATGAAGCCGCAGGTTTATGCGACGGAGCCTTAACGGCCTTAATCTTTCTTAGGGATCACGCCAAAATTCAACCGGGGCAAAAGGTGCTTATTAACGGAGCATCCGGGGCGGTTGGCGCTTACGCCGTACAGCTTGCCAAGTACTACGGAGCCGAAGTAACCGGCGTATGCAGCAGCCGTAACTTTGAATTGGTGAAGTCTTTGGGGGCGAGAACGGTAATCGATTATACCAAGGAGGATTTCACTCGGGGCGATCAGACCTATGACGTTATTTTTGATGCGGTAGGCAAGCGTACTTACTCCGAGTGCAGAGGCTCCCTCACACCGCAAGGCATTTATCTTTCTACCGTTCCCAGCGGCGGAGCTATGCTGTCCATGCTTCTGACTTCAAAGTCCCGCGGCAAGAAGGCGATCTTTACCGCTGCCGGCCTCAAGCAGAAGAAAGAAAATCTGGCTTTTCTCAAAGAGCTCTTCGAGGCCGGAAAAATCAGATCGGTCATCGACCGGCGCTATCCGCTGGAACAAACGATCGAGGCACACCGGTATGTCGAGACCGGACGCAAGAAAGGAAATGTCATCCTTCATGTTTCTAGTTAAATGACAAATCGCCTACTGCCAAGCCGGATAGCCGGGACAAATAAGCGATCTTCAGATTTATAACGAGAGACCTACAAAACAGCAGTCACCGTTTCTGGCTGCCGGTACCAATAAAGAGCATAGTCGGTCATTGTGGAGGCATAACCTAGCTGGCGCAGCATCGTTGATACATTGCCCCGGTGATAGGTCCCGTGATTCGCGGTATGCAGCATAATCTCAGCTAAACTTGTCTCGCGGACTCCGGCATAGGGATTGTTAAGCGTAATAACTTGTTCCACATCCTGCCCTTTACCGAGCCACTCGTTGTATTGGCCGGACAGCTCGACAAAGAGCTGAATGTATTCGTCCACCGTCTCCAGAATACGGCCGCTTAACGGCATGCATTCCTGCAGCGCCGCGCCCATATCCGTTCCCGTCAGCACCATATACCACGTTTTATCTACCGCATAGATATGGTTAAGGGCATGAGCAATCGTCGGAAACGAGGTGTTTACTTCCTGATGCAGCGCAGCGGGCGGCAGCTCCTTGATTCTCCCCAGGATCGTTTGGTTCGCCCAAAAGTGGTAGTTCAACATTTCCGTCGGATAATTTTTCATGATTCAATCGACTCCTTTTAACTGGTATGTAGCCAGTATAAAAAAAGTAGTATGACAACAGTGTGTCATACTACTCGTAAAGGTTTAGCGTCTTTTGAAGCTGCTCTTTCATGACGGCCCGAAGCTCCGAGGGCTCAAGCACCTCCGCGCCGCTGCCAAAGCCAAGCAGAATCGACCACAACCATCTCGCCTCAGCCGGCTTATAGACGGGAATCCGCATCGTCATGCTGCCATCGGAATGAAAGGTCTTCGGGACGTAGCCGAAATGATCCATCGCATCCGCCAAAGCTTCCGGCCCTACCTTAACCACGACATCCTCAACCAGACTCAAATCCCCGACAAAAGGTCCAGCCTCCTCCGGTACCTCCTGATGCGGCTCAAAGCAGCGTTCCGTCTGGAGTACTTCCACCATGCGGGATACCGGAACTCCCGATAATCGCAGCGCGTCAAGCAATAGCCGTAAATATACCAGCTGCCGTATTTAAAGTGAAGCCTGACCGGCTCCAGCTCGCGGGTGGTCCGTTCATTCTTTGCGTTAATGTAGTCGAACCGGATGACTTTGCGCTCCGTAATCGCCCCTCGCAATAAAGGCAGCGTCTCGGGATCCGATCTGCGCGTCTCAAAATCTACGGCTAGACTTGGAGTCCGGTGCTCGGTTCCAACGGTTTGCAGCCTGTCGATTGTCCCTTGCGCGCGTTCGTCTTCGAAGACGGTCGAAAGTCCTTTAAGCACGGTGACCAGAGCATTTACATCGTAGGAGCCAAGCAGGCTTTTATCCATCTTGAAGCCTTCCATCATGCCGAAGCCGCCCTTGTTCCCCTGATACGAGACAACCGGAAAGCCCGCCGCGCAGATGACGTCGATATCCCGGTAAATCGTTCTCTGGGATACCTGGAACTCCTCAGCCAGCGCATTGGCCGGCAGCACATCGTTATTCAGCAGCTTATAGATAATGGAGATCAAACGCTCCAGCTTCATGGGTATCGACCGCCTGTCCGTTCTTTCGTTTATATATTCTTAAATAATCGCTAACCGGTGTTTCCATCCGAAGAGGGAATCAATATATTACAGGATATACGCTTTGTCAATCGTCATGACCGTATTCCGACAGACAGGAGTGGAACGTATGAACGAATTTGAAAATATGGAGTCTCCCTGCCATTACAGACGCGCCTTGGAAATTGTCTCAGGCAAATGGACGGTGCTTGTTTTTTACGAGCTGGAATCGGGCAAAAGGCGGTACAGCGATCTGAAAAGAAGGGTCGAGGGCGTCACGCAAAAGATGCTCACTCAGACGCTGCTCCAGCTGGAGAGGGACGGACTTGTCGTGCGGTATGTTCACCCAACCGTTCCGCCTACCGTAGAGTACGAGCTGACGCCTCTTGGCCAAACCTTGATTGGCCCGATGCGGATTCTGCATCAATGGACGGACGCCCATTACGATTCCGTGTTAAGAGCAAGAAAAGCTTTCGACGCTATCACCTCTTAAGACCTGACGAGTAACTCAACTAGCAATCGTCCCCCTATCCAATCTTCCAAGCACCCGATTAATTAACGCATATACATCGTTCCCGTCCTCAAACACATCGGTCAGGGCATAAAACAAATGAATCATGCCGGCATAACGCTTATGCGTCACCTCCACCCCGCTTGCGATAAGCCGCTGGCTGTATTGCTCCCCTTCATCTCGCAAAGGATCGTATTCCGCCGTCACTACGATTGCCGGCGCCATGCCGGCGGTGTCTCCATAGAGCGGCGAAGCAAGCGGGTTCATTCGGTCAACATCGGAGTTCAAATAATGTCCCGCGCAATATTCCAGCAGGGCCGAATCAAGGAAATATCCCTCGCCGCATACCTGCTTCGAGGCATAATCACCCGCCCAGTCCGTCAATGGGCATAGCAGGATCTGAGCCGCAACGGAGAACGTTCCCCTGCTTACTGCCTGCTGTGCCACAACGGCGGCCAGGTTGCCCCCGACGCTTTCCCCCGCCACGGCAATTCTCTCGGAATCCAAACCTTTCGATGAAGCCTGCTGATACACCCACTCCGCTGCATAGACGGTTTCATCTACGGGTATGGAAAACACTTTTAAGTGGCTTACTTACAAAAAAAGACCAGAACCGCAAAAGCTAGCGGCACTGATCTTTTGGATAACAGGAGTTAACGGCTCCAGCCGTTGGCCAGAACCTGTCTTGCAAACAACTCCCCGTCAAATTCGAGGCCAAAGCCCGCTTTGTCCGGTACATAGAACTTGCCGTATTCCACCCGGTAAGCGGATGTGTCCATTCCTTCTATCGTGATATCGTCGTATTCGACAAACTCAAAGTTGTTAATCGCAGCCGCAATATGCCCAAGCGCGTAAATGCCGTAAGCATTGCCGTAGCAATGCGGCGCCGACCGCAGTCCTGCCTGGTCAAGCTCCGCGCCAAGCTCCAGCCAATGCGTAAAGCCCGGATAAATAACATCGTATTGCAGCACGTCAACCAGGCCTTTTTTCGCCCAGCTTACGAGATGAGGAGACGCAAGCCCTTCACCGTCGGCAATAAGCACATTCTGCCCGCGTTCCCGGAGCCATGCCTTCAGGTCAGCATACAAGGCATCGTCCTCGTGGAAGGCTTCTTCGATCCAATGCAGATTCACGTTTTGAACCGCTGCCAGCACTTCCTTGGTCAGATTGAGATTATACGCGTTGTTGGCATCAATCATAATCTTCGCTTCAGGCCCGGCAATCTCGGCAACGCCATGAATAATGGCGATGTCCCGCTTCGTCCCTTCCAGCACAGGCATATGTCTGCCCCCGCGGCCAACTTTAATCTTGAAGTTGCGGTGGCCTTTGGAGAAGCCTTGGGCAGCCTCTTCCCTCAGCAGCGCGACCGCATCCCGCTCATTTGCCAAGTGCAAGTCGTCAAAATAGAGAGAGGTATCATAGCAAGGTACGACTAGCGGAGATCCCGGAGCACGGTTAACCGCTGACACCAATTCATACACGGGGGTATTCAATCTGCGTCCCAGCCAGTCCAGAATCGGATATTCGAGCGGAATGCGATAAGGCTCAAGTATTCTGCCGCTTGCGTCAAACAGATCTATTAGCCTCATTCCTGCAACGGCTTCCGCCAGCTCCTCCGTCATCGATCCCGTGTGACCATAACCCGTCTCCCCGTCAATCGTAAGGCGGGCGATACGGACCGAGCAATGCTTGCCGTGATTGCCAAGCCTGCCGTTTGAACCCGCGTTTCGCGCGCGCTCGCCCGTAAGAGTTGCAACCTCGATCTTTTCTACTTTCCATTCAGGCTGAATAAGAGATAGATTCATCGTCGTTTCACTCCTATTGCTTTAGGAATAGTTCCAACTCCATCCAATATATTACGCCCTCAACAAATATGTCAAAATAAAATATATTCATTATATTAAAATAGATTCATTTCATGAAGAAGCTTCTCTCTAACAAGAGGCCACTCCTCCTCCAGGATGCTGTAAAACACGTTATCGTGAACCGTGCCGCCATCCGTCGCATCCACTCGATGCCTTCGAAGCACGCCCTCCCTTACTGCCCCTATCTTCTCCAGCGCTCTTTGCGACCGCAGATTGTTCCCGCTGGCAGAGAATTGGACCCGAATTACGCCAAGCTCTTCGAAACAATATTGAAGGAGCAGCAGCTTGCAGGCCGGGTTTATTCCCTGTCCCCAGAACCCCGGAGCCATCCATGTCCAGCCGATTTCAACGTTCCGGTTATTTGCGTCCAGATCGCCAAGCCGGGTTGTTCCGGCCACCCGTCCGCTGGTTTTGTCAATGATTGCAAACGGTAGCTGAGTTCCCGCTTCTCTATTTACCAGAGCGGACTCAAGCGCCAGCTCGATCGCTTGCTCCGTATTGTTCCTCCGCCAGGTCATCTCCCAGACTCTCGGATCGCTAAGCAGCCGGGCAAGCTCCTTCACGTGCGCCGCCTGCAAAGGCAGAAGAATAACCTTACGGTTTTCCAACGTCAGATTCGTACGAAATTTCATAGCGAGCTCTCCTTTTCCACTATCCTACCAATAGGACAGGGCGGCATGAATGCAGGAAGGAACCGAATATTTGTATTATTTTGCAAGCATGTCTACAGGTTGACGGGAAGCCCGGCTTTCAGTACCATCTTAAAATAGAAAAGCCCCCAGGGGCTCTACGGATTGAAGGAGGAGTAATGAATTATATTAAAGATTTGCTTGTCGATTTAGGAGTCAACACCAATCTAGCTGTCTACCTGGCCAGCATTGCCATTGTTATTATCGCGGGGATTGTAAGCATAGCCGCCAACTTTATAACCAAAAAGGTTGTGCTGCGCATCGTCAGCCATTACATCCGGAACAATCGGTACCGTTGGGACAATTATTTACTGGACCGCAAAGTGTTTCATAAGCTGTCCCATATCGTTCCCGCCATTATCCTTTACTATTTCTCGTTCAGCTTCTCGGCTTACCATTCTCTTATTCTGAAGGGAATAACGATTTATCTTATTATCGTAGTGCTTCTGGTGCTGGATGCTTTCCTTAACGCGGTTAACGATATTTATAGAACATACGATATTTCCCGGAGCCGTCCCATCAAAGGATACGTTCAGGTAGTCAAAATCTTTCTGTTCATTATCGGGGGGATTCTGGCCATCTCGAACCTGATCGGCGAAAGCCCCGTTATTCTTATCAGCGGGATTGGCGCCTTGTCCGCCGTTATGCTGCTGATCTTTAAGGATTCGCTGCTTGGCCTGGTTGCAGGCATTCAATTGTCAACTAACGATATGGTCCAGGTAGGCGATTGGATTGAAATGCCCAAGTACGGAGCGGACGGAGATATCATTGATATCTCGCTGCATACCGTCAAGGTGCAGAACTTCGATAAGACGATCACCACCATCCCTTCGTATGCTCTTATTTCGGATTCGTTCAAGAACTGGAGGGGCATGCAGGATGCCGGCGGCCGGCGTATTAAACGGTCCGTTTACATCGATATGAACAGCATCGCTTTTTGTACGCCCGAAATGATTGAGAAATTCAAGAAAATTCATCTCCTGAGCGAATATATCCTTGATAAAGAGAGAGAGATTATTCATTACAACCTGGAAAACGAGATTGACCCTGCCGTCTCGGTGAACGGCAGAGCCATGACGAATATCGGCGTGTTCCGGGCTTATGTCGAGCGGTATGTGGAGCAGCATCCCAAAATCCACAAAGGCATGACGAGGATCGTCAGACAGCTCGCCCCCGCTGAGAATGGGCTGCCTCTCGAAATTTACGCCTTCACCAACGATATTAACTGGGCTGTCTATGAAGGCGTTCAATCGGATATCTTCGATCATATTCTGGCCGTTGCGCCGGAGTTTGGATTACATGTCTTCCAGAGTCCATCCGGTCAAGACTTCAAGAGCTTGCCGAAGGTTGGAGCTTATTAACCGCCTTAGGGAAAAAGAGGCCGCGCCATCGTCAGTTTAACTGATGACGGCGCGGCCTCTCTTCTTTACAGCTTATCCTTCCCCTCTAATTCACGAGGGTGCCTGCGGATCAGCTCCGGCACGGCATCTCCTCGTCCCGTCTGCTCAAGCCGCTTCAAGTAACGAGGAAGCGACCCCTTTGCATGATAAGGACCACCCTCCTTCATGACCGTCCACAGTGGATCCGTGTCGTAAGGCATCGAGGCCATCATTCGGTCATGCCAATCGTTCAGCCAATAGACCGCTTCCCTGCATAGATCCGGCCTCTCCGCGGCAAGATTGATCTGCTCATGCGGGTCCTCGGCAATATGGAACAGCATCTCCTTGTCAAACAGATGATAGCCGTCATGATACGTGCGGATGTAGAGCCAATCGCCGAACCGCACGCTTCGCTGGCATACATGCGCACATTGCGACACAACCAAATATTCTCGCCCCGCATCCTCGCCGGACTGCAGCACCTTCGCGTAGCTTGCACCGTCCCAGCTTGGCATAGGCTGCCGGCCGAGGAGCTCGGCTATCGTTGGCGGCAGATCCAAATGGTAATGCAGGCCCTTGTCGACGATTCCTTCCTGCATGCCCGGCCAGCGAATAATCATCGGAAGCCGGCAGGTTCCCTGATCCGCCGTGCCATGCTCCCCGTATATTCCAAGCTCGCCCATGTTCTCGCCATGATCGGCCGTAATAATAATAACAAGTTCATCCATGACGCCCTTTTTTTCAAGCAAGGCAAATAATTGGCCAATGTTCTCATCCATGAAGCGGACCCCGCAATCATAGCCGTCCACCATGCGCCTCAGATCATCCCGGCTGCGGATTTCCCCCGGATGTCTCGGATAATTCGGCAACGTGGCATTGTCGTACATATTAATTTCGCTTGCGCTATGCGGCCCTACCTTGCGCATATGCTTATCAAGCACCCCGCCTGTAATCCACTCCGGCAGCGGATCATCCTGGAACGGATTGCCGAACGATTCCGGCGCCCGGTACGGGGTGTGCGGATCCCAATAATTGACGTACAGCATCCAGTTATCTTGCTCCGCGTTCCGGTCTATCCAGTCGAGAACAACAGGCGTTACTTCCTCCGCGGATTCCATTCCGCCTTTGCCCGTATTGTAGATTTCGTTAAATCCGGCATAAAAGGTCCATGCGGAATGCCTTTCCCCAAACGGGCTGACAAGCGCGGTACGAATTCCCGCCTGCCGGAACAAGGCCGGGAAGCTTTCGGACGCAAGCCGGTCGCGAAAATCTCTTGACGCACCCTCATGACGAACGTCCGCGGCAGACCCGCCATGTCCCACAACTCCGTTATGAATGCCGAAGCGTCCGGTCATTAAAGCCGTTCGCGACGGGAAGCAAGGCGCGTCGGAGGTATAGTAATTATCGAACCGGACGCCCTGGGCGGCGATCCGGTCAATATTCGGAGATGTTTGGCGGGGGTAACCGTAGCACCCCAAATGATCCGGCCTTGTCGAATCCAAATCCAGCAGCAAAATTCTCATAATGATGCTCCTCTCCTTCAATCCGTTTGCCATGATGGCTGTACCCGTATTATAGGTTTGGAGCTTCGGTCAGGTCGACGTACATTCCATCCTGTCCATGTACATTTCAACGATTTTATGCGATATAAGGTATGGGCTAACCATTTACCCAAATCGGTAGTTTTGCTAGTATTTTATTAGAATCACTGCAAAGGACGGGGATCCCATGCTGCAGCTGTTAAGCGTAAATTTCGACGATCGCATTCCGAACTGGCGCACCCAAAGCGAGGTACTCCGCTATCATGTCCTTGTGCTGGTTACGGACGGCAAAGTGAAATACACCATTAACGGACAAGAGATTATTGCCGAACGGGGAGATTTTCTGTATATTCCGCAATCCACGCATCGCAGCGGAGATACCATTCCCGGCACTCCTCATCAGAAATACACGGTTTTGATTACAACGGAGCCCGGGAGCAAGCTGGGTATCCCTTTTCTTGACCGGGGCGAATTTATTCGTTTCCGTCTGTCCAACCTCCATTACATGCAGCGCAGATTCATCAAGCTGTTCGAAGAGATGAGGGGCGGCCGCAGCTTTCGCTCCTATATTGGCCTTGGACTAACGCAGGAGCTTATCGGCCTGCTTGCAAGAGAACTGGAGAAGCCGGAGGTAACTCCCGCCAAGATGTTATACGCGCAGCTGGTGAAGCAGTATTTACTGGACCATTACCGCGAGCATGTGGAGATCGAGCAGCTTGGGGAGCTTATTCATCGTTCGCCGAATTACACCACCGCTCTGTTCAAAGAGGTATTCGGTCAATCCCCCATCCGCTATATGCATCAGCTACGTCTGCTTGAAGCCTGTCGTCTCCTGCTCCACTCCGACATGACCGTTGCGGATATCGCTCAATACTTGGGCTACTACGATCCCTCGTATTTTTTTCGGATGTTCAAGAAGCATGTCGGTCTATCGCCGTCCGAATTCATTATCCGCGGCAGAACGGAGGAACCGCCTCAGCTATTCATTTAAGCAAAGGCCTTCTTCGTTCACCAACTTCCCCTACGAACCTCTTCCGTAATTATCCGGACTCCTTCCTCAATCTTCTCAGGCCCAGTCTGGGAAATGCTGATCCGAAGGAACTTCTCCTTATCCAGATAGTTGGACAGGTAGAACCCCTTGCCTGACACGACGCTGACGTTCCTTTCCGCAAGGCGCTTCAAGAGCTGCTCTACGTTCACCGTCTGCTTCAACTTGAAATGTGTGTATATCCCCGACCGGATATCCGGCACCTCCATTAATCCCGGCTCGTTATGCCGATTCACCGATTCGTTCAAGGCCAACATTCGCGCCGCGTACAATCCCGCTATCTTGTGCTTATGCCGTTCATACATGCCGTTCTTGATATACACCTCAAGCGCCGCCTGGGAGAGCAGCGAGGTGTCGGGGTATATTTTATAGGCATAAAAGGTCTTGAGCAGCCGTTCCGGCAATACGATTGCGCCTAACCTTAGGCCAGGGAAGATAATCTTGGAGAAGCTTTTTACATAAATGACATACTCGCCTCCATCGGAAGCGTAAATCGGGTCGGATTGCCGGTCCGCCCCAAGATCGGCCATGTAATCGTCCTCCAGGATGTAGACTTCGTATTTGCCGGCCAGCTTGGCGATAGCTCTTCGCTCCTCGGCGTTATAGGAAGTACCAAGCGGATTATGATACCTCGACATCGTGTAAAAAAATTTGATGCTGCCGCTCTTGAACCAACGCTCCAGCTCCTGAAGATCGATGCCCGCTGCCGTTCGGGCGATGCCATGCACCGGAATGTTCTCCGTCTCCAAAAACCGCAAATACCGGTCATAGCTAGGTTGCTCCACAAGCACCGCTTCCCTGCCGTTTAGGAACGGCATCTTCGCCAATATCTCCAGCGCTTGCTGCGCGCCGGAGGTGACGAAGATCCTCTCGACTTTCGTGAATACCTGGTCACTGGCCAAATGCGAAACAAGCGTGTGACGGAAGGATTCCAGCCCCAGCGGATCGCCATATGTAAACAGATCGTACTTATAAATATCGATCGCTTTATTGAGACAATGCTGGAAATCCATATAAGGAAAAGCGTCCAGGTCCGGCAGAACCGTCGCGAAATAGATCTTGCTTCTGTCCCGCTCGTCGCGCCAATCGCCGGGCTTCACAACGACGTAGTACCCGCTTTGCGGCACCGAATAAATAACGTGGCGTTTTTCCAGCTCCGCGTAAGCCCTCGTAATGGTGCTGATGCTGCATCCGTAGGCTTCCGCGGCGCTGCGGACGGAGGGCAGCTTTTGGCCGGGACGGTATTTTCCCTGCCGGATTTTCTCTTCCATATCGGAAAGGATCAAATTGTATTTTTTCATTCTGTCCTCCATGCGCTTCAGCCCAACTGTATCGATACAGTTGGGATAAAACGGCGTTGTTTGGTTAACCAAAATCCCTTATCTTCAAATCAACGGTTACAGACGTTCGCGAACACGCTGCCGTAAGCTCTGAGAGGATGATGCAACATGGGTCACAAGGAAATGAGGCTTCCCTATTTCCTCGCCGTGCTTAACGCGGTCATTATCGGGTTATCTTTTTTATTCGCCAAGACGGCACTGGATTACGCCAGTCCGCTCGATACGCTGGCTTTTCGTTTTACCTCATCGTTCCTGGTGATGTCCATCCCCGTGTTATTCGGCTGGATTAAGCTTTCTTACCGCGGCAAGCCGCTTCGCAAAGTATTGCTGCTGGCATCCATGTACCCGCTGGGCTTCTTCACGCTTCAGGCCTACGGACTGCAGCATGCCAGCTCGGCTGAAGGCGGTATCCTGTACGCGTTCACGCCGGTCGTTACGATGATTATTGCCTCTCTGTTTCTAAAAGAAACCACAACCGTTCTGCAGAAGCTGTCGATCTTCCTGTCGGTGTTTGGGGTGGTGTTTATCTTTGTCATGAAAGGCAGCAGCATTGATCTATCCAATCTGCTTGGCATTTCGTTGCTCTTGCTGACCTGCTTTGCTTTTGCCGGCTATACCGTTCTGGCCCGTTCGTTATCCAGGCAGTTCAGCCCGGCGGAAATCACTTATTTGATGATGGGCATCGGCTTTGTCTTCTTTACGGTTACGGCATTCACTAGCCATGCCTCAGCCGGGACCCTCTCTCATATATTCCCCCCTCTGGCGAGCGGCACCTTTATGGCATCGCTTATCTTCCTGGGCATCGTTTCTTCCCTCTTAACGGCACTAACCTCCAATTACATTCTTTCCAAGATGGAGGCATCAAGAATGAGCGTATTCGCCAATCTTTCTACCATCGTGTCGATGACGGCCGGAGCCGTGTTCCTTGGGGAAGAAATAACGATTTATCATCTGATCGGCTCGTTACTGATCATTGCCGGGGTTATTGGGACAAATCAACTTGGCCGGAAAAAAGCTGCCGGGAACGGAAATAACAAAAAACTAAACGCCGTAAACCATTCAAGGAGTTGAAGATCAATGTCATCAACCGTTTTAGCCGATTTTCATGTGATTAAGCTTATGCTGGCTGCAAAGGCGAAAGGGCTCGACTCCTGCCCGATGGGCGGATTTAGCGCGGATGCTTTTATCGAAGCGTTTCATATACCATCCCGATATATTCCGGTCATGCTTATCGCGATTGGCAAGGCGGCTGTTCCGGCACGTGCATCTTCACGATTTCCGGTCGGGAAGACGATGGTTTGGAACGATTTTCAAAAAGAATAACATTAACTTAGTTGATTCGAAAGAAAAAGGGGCAGAAATGCGCACCAAAGCGTGCATTTCTGCCCCTTTCATTTATTTTTTAACCAGACTTTAGAAGAGAAACCCACTCGCCTTTGGTCCAGATCATATATCGAATTCCGCCAATGTTAGCGGATGACGTTTTGCAGGCATAAGGGAATGGATAGGAGCGCCAAAGGGACATTTTCTTAAATCTAGTAATTCCGCACAACTCGATTTACTAGATTCAACATAGATTACAGCAGTACTGATTAAAGGAGGATTTATATGGCGCAAAAAGTAAAAGTAAGTCCGCAATTCGCAAGGCTGTGCACTCAATTCTCGAAAATTCTGGGAGGTGAATCGGAGATTGAAGCAGGTCCGGTGTGTTTCGTCACTCGGATGACGAACTTAAAAGAGACCATTTTGGGTAGAAGAACCCGTTCGCCTTTGGTTCAAATGCAAATGTTCTCGTTCGAGTCTCTAAGCGCTTCGGGCCGCGCGCTTTGTTTAGGCGAGACTGCCGTGCATCAAAATCAGGTTAATCGATTGATGTCGAATCTTCGTAAACGCGGAATCAAAGTAACTTCTCTTCATAATCACTGGCTTAACGAGAATCCGCGCTTAATGTATATGCACTGGGAAGCTAATATGGACCCTGTAGAATTTGCCAAAAAAACCAAGGCATCTATCGCATTCCTTGGCTAATGCTTGAGTATTTTTTTATTTTCAAACATGAAAGGATGATCTGTAAATGGCGCAACCTGTAAAGGCAAGTCCGCAATTTAAAAAAATATGCAACCGCTTCTCCTCCATTTTGGGCGGGACAGAGCATGAAATTACGAAAGGTCCGGTGTGTTTCGTTTCAAGAAACAGAATTATAAAAGCCTCTATTCTAGGAAAACGCACCGCGTCCCCTCTCGTTCGTTATCAATTGTTCTCGTTTGAGTCATTGGACAGTTCCGGACGAGCACTCTGTCTGGGAGAAACAGCGCTTTTCCAAAACCAGGTCAATCGCTTGCTCACAAATCTTCGGAAGAACGGGATTAAAGTTACGGCGGTTCACAATCACTGGTTGTTCGAGAATCCGCGTCTCATGTACGTGCACTGGGAATCCATCGATAATCCTATTGAATTCGCGAAAAAAGTAAAACGTTCGATCGCTTTCTTGGGCTAATTAAAAGCTGTGACAGCTTGTCCGCAACCTGTCACAGCTTCCAAGTTGCAAGAAACTTTTATCCCCGTTCCGCGTCTAAGGATTAACTTCAACTAGACTGCGAGCTGACCGAAATGAGAAAGATATTTGCAACTCTCTTGATTACTCTATTTATCACCGGATGCAATTCAAGTAATAACGATGATCGAAAGCCGTATACTTCATCAAAAGAAACAATAGCGGACGGTATTTCGCAACATCTCAATAAATCTTCCTCAGGAGACTATGAATTGAAATGGCCGACTCGTGATGTATACGAGAGTATCGGACATCCATTTCAGTCGGGAACTAAACTCCAAGCGCTTTTACCGGATCAGTTTCCGAAAAATTCACAAGAGATTACTTATGCGTTTCAGACAGCACCCAACCAAGACCAAGGGCTGTACTTTCAGCATTTTCCTACGGATAAAACGATACGGACAACGTTAACCGAGGTTGATGCGGAGCTCCATCCCATCCACACGATTCCGCCAAATGTGCAGACGTTATCGGCAGATCCTAGGAGTGACGAGGATATCGTGCATAAGTTCCCTTTTCGCGCGGAAGTTGTTATGCCCGAGAAACCGGATTCGCTTTATTCCTTGCTTACAGAGCTCGTCGAAAAGGATGGTTCCGTTTCGGATTCAATTGTGCAGATTTACTATATCCCGGGCAAGGTCATACATGCGGAGATGTCAACGGACAAAGCCGTTTACACAGCAGGGGATGAACTCCAGTTAAGGATTACGAACCACGGACCGACGAACTTAACCCATCACGGAAGAATGTACGACTTGGAAATAAAAAAAGATGAAAGCTGGAAGATCCTTAACAAAAAAGCAGTTACCTATATGACACTTGAGGGCTACGCACCAATTACGGTTGGCAGCTACTCACAAAACATTAAGCTTCCGGACAATCTTAAACCAGGAACTTACCGTGTTGTCAAAAGGGTCGGAGCCGACCTTACGGATTACGGCACAACACTGTCGGTTGCATTCGAGGTGCAATAAATAAAAAAAGGGTAATCGCATCTACGGCGATATCCCCTTTTTACATAGCTATAACCGGTCACGCCGGAATCTCCCACTCATACCGAACCCTCTCGAGCCACTTGCCCGCGGCAAAATCTCGACCTCGGACAACTATACGATTCTCGTATACCTCGACGAACAGCCCCTGGCTGCCGTCCTTATGCTCGTCTTCATCCGTCCAGAGGTAGGCAACGGATGCCGCGTTAAACATGCGGGGCAATTGTTCATCGTCATACAGGGTATGCGGCGCTTCCAGCTCCCAATGCGTATGCCCGGTAAACAGAATGGCATGCCTATGTCTGGACAGTACTTCCTTAAGCTGTTCATCTTGGGTAACGCCGTACCACTTCTGCGACTCATAGGAGCCGGCAACCGTATCCTTAAGCGGCTGATGCAGGAACACGAAGGCAGGACGATTAAGACTCTTACTCTCCTCTAGCTTGCCGTCCAACCAGGACAGCTGCGTTTCCGACAGGAACGAGAATAAGTCCAACCCCTGCTCGGTCCCAAGGAAGATAAAAGAGTAACCTTCCACCATGTGAGCGTGATACGGTCCGCCCATCTCCGTGGCGTCCAGATAAGCTCCCAGACGCAAAGGCCATTCTCCCCCGCCGACATCATGATTACCGGAAGCAAAATAAGCGATTGGCAGCCCTTCTCCATGCTCCCGCCATATTTTACGAAACTCTTCATATTCTTCCGCATGCCCATGGTCGGTAATATCGCCTACATGCATAATACCGTTGCTGCCTGGCGCTTCCCGTTTCAAATCCTCGAGTGCCCGCGCCAAATTGCGATTATGCGTATGTCCGGGATCTGTCCTCACATGCGTATCGGTAATGACCTGAAATTGAAGCCGTGCCTTCCCTTTGCCCTCTTCATATCCCATTCTCAGCCCCCCTATATTCCTAATATCCCTACTAACAGAATACCTGCGAAAATGATGCTGGCGGACGCTAACCGCAAGGCGCCTTTTCCTTCCTTCAGCAGCCATACGCCCATAAAGGTCCCACAGACGGTCCCGATCTCCCGAAGCGGCGCTACATAAGTCAGCTGCGACATGCTCATGGCGAATAAGAACAGCAGGTAAGAGCCCGGAGACAGAATGGATCCTGCCACAAGCAGCTTGCCGTTCTCCCTGATCTGCTTAACCCAGCCCACTTCCCGGAAACGGATAAACGGAACAAGCCCCAACATAAACCCGATATTCGATATCTCTAACAGCACAATCGGCGAAAAATGCTGCAGGTTCACTTTGTCTACCATGACATATGCCATTGTGCAGAAGCCTACGGCTACAATCGACAACAATACTTTCCCCGAGGCTTGAAACCGCTGCTTCCTCCGATAAAACCCGCTTAATAGAAAGAAGCCTAGAGCAATTAATCCGAGACCCAACCAGCCCCAAAGGGACAGCCTTTCGTTCAGGAAAATAACCCCGCAAAGAGGCAGCAGGAAGGTGGCGATCCCTCTCATCATCGGGTACACCTGAGACAAATCGCCTAAAGTTAAGGTTCGAGACAAGAAGTACGCATACCCTGCTTGAATCAGCAGAGACAGTACCAATAAAACATATCCGGACAACGGTACTTGGACGGAGACGATCTCCGCGATAAATTCCGGTAGAAGCAATAGGGTAGCAGGTATATAGATCATGAACAAAAACAACTGCTTATTCCCGCTCTTCTTCGTGAGCAAATTCCAGATGGCATGAGCCACGCCGGATCCTAATACAAGCAGTAAGGCAAGCGAAATATTGACCCCTCCTTATCAATTCAACACTCATCCGAATAACACACATAAACACACATAAATACAACTTTACGCAAATGTTAGCATGAGCCTTTCACCCTGTCAATTGAGAAAATCTCTATCGAGGTTAAAAAAAAAGGAGCAACCACGGCGAAACAAAAAAAGAACCCTCCGGGAAGGTTCTTCTTGTATCCAATCTTCTATTTGCATTCAACAGTAATCCCGGCTTCCGTGTACCGCTCAAGTATATCCGGGCTTAGCCCGGAGTCCGTAATAATACGCTCAATCTTATCCAGTCCGCATACCGGCGTAAGCGATACGACATCAAACTTGCTGCTGTCCGCAAGCACGATAACCCGCTTCGTCCGCTCCAGCATTCTCTTTTTCAATTGAATCTCGCTAATCCCGTAATCCGTCAGCCCTTCGGTCAAGGAGATGCCGCTCATGCTCATGAAGAACAGGTCGGCATGGAACTGGGAAACAAATGACTCGGCATAATCTCCAACCGCGCATTGTTCCGAATTACGCACCAACCCGCCGACAAAAATAATCGTGAACTGAGGCTTAGCCATAAGAATCGAAGCGATCGGAAAGGAATTGGTTAATATCGTTAACCGTTCGAAACGGGCCGCCAAGGCCTTGGCGAATTCCGTATTTGTCGTGCTCACGTCCAAGAACAAAGATTGCCCCTCTTCCACAAAACGAAGAGCCGTCTGAGCCAACTCGCGTTTCTCGAGATGTCTCTTCGTCTCCCGCACGGTGAAGGGAAGCTCTTTCCGGTAGTCCGCCTGAGGCAATGTCGCCCCTCCATGAACCCGTTTCAAGAAACCTTCCTGCTCCAGATACTCCATATCTCTTCGGATCGTCTCGAACGAAACGCCGAATCTCGCGATTAAATCAGCCGTCTTAACCGATTGAGATTTATGAAGCAGCTGTATGATTTGTTGATGCCGGTCATGTATAAGCATGGATACTCCCCCAATAATGCGGACTTCAATACGCTATTCCTTCTAGAATACCACAAAAACACACCTAACAAAAAAAAGGCCGGAAACCCTGAACAGGTGTCCGGCCTAACCTTTATATTTCTACCAGCATAAGAATAATAGAGGACAAGCCAAGGCATGTACCCATTAAACACAATACCATGAGAGCTTGCTTATGATTAAGCCCCGCCCGCAGCAGACGGTAATGAGCTTGGCTCGCGTCAGCCTGGTAGATGGCCTTCCCTTGCAGGAAGCGTTTGAGCATCACGTACAGGTTATCGAAGATTGGAACCCCTAAGGCGAGGATCGGGATAAAAATAGAGAGTGCCGTTGCTTGCTTGAAGGCACCGTCGAGCGAAATAACGGCAAGCATGAATCCGAGAAAAGTCGCTCCCGCATCGCCCATAAATATTTTGGCCGGAGGTTTGTTGAATCTTAAATAAGCTAGGGTTATGCCTACTAAAATAATCGCCATATTCGCAGAGTTCGACTGCCCCATGGCCAGCGCTACGATAAACAAGGTCATCGCGGAGATGGCAGACAGCCCTCCCGCCAGCCCGTCGAGCCCATCCGAGAAGTTGATTACCGTCGTCACCCCAAAGATCCACAGCGTTGTTAAGACAAATTGCAAAAGAACAGGAAGCTCCACATAATGGCCGGAGAACGGATTAACGAAGCCGGTAAACACAACACCCGAAGCGTACACCAACACGGCGGCGGAGAGCTGAACGATCAGCTTCGGCAGCGCGGGAAAATCCTTGCCTTTTGTCTTATACCAATCGTCAACCGTACCAATCGCCAGCAGCAATAGGCCGCCTAGAAAGATCGCCCCCGTCTGCATGGAGAAATCACGGACCACCGCCAAATAAGCGATAAAAAAGCCAATAAAAATCGCGTAACCGGCCGTCAGCGGAATCGGCTTCCGGTGCAGCTTACGCTCGACGTCCTTCCTGGGCCTGTCTACAAAATCAATCTTGAACGCAAGCTTGCTCAGTGGAGGAATCAACACGAGTACCGTTACAAAGGACAGCAAAAAAGCAGCAACATATAAAATCGCAATCACCACCAATATGTAAATATACCTTATCTCTCATTATATATTTAGCACGAAAGGTGTCGACTGATGATTCACTGACTGTCGACTGACGCTGAAATTTACGAGAAGGTTGAAATGAGCGTTTATTTTAGATAGCGGGTTATAAAATAAGGACTTTTCATGTATAATCTTGTCAAACAAATTGTATGCAATTTATCCAAAAAAGGAGCGTCATATTCCTATGCTAATTGTCTCCGTCATCTTAACGGCGATTGTTGCGATTGAACATGTGTATATCCTGATCCTGGAGATGTTTCTGTGGACGAGCCCTAGGGCAAGGAAAGCTTTCGGAACCGAGAAATCGTTCGCGGAAGCGACCAAGTCGCTTGCCGCCAACCAAGGACTGTACAACGGCTTCTTGGCCGCGGGTCTTTTCTGGGGGCTTGTTCATCCCAATGCCTCGACTGGACACCAGATTCAGCTATTTTTCCTGATCTGCGTACTTGCAGCGGCGGTCTACGGAGGTTTTACGGCGAAGCGTTCGATTCTGCTCGTTCAAGGTCTGCCGGCATTCATCGCGCTGATCGCCGTGCTTTTAACCTAGTATATTTTCAGGAAGAATAAAAGTGGCTGCGGAGTCTTTCTCCGCGGCCATTTTTTTATATCGATTTTTATCCTTTTCAATAAAGGAAGCGTCAAATAACATGTTAGAATACATAACAATATTTATTTAAAAACCAATAGATTTATTTAAATATTTTACTTTTATATGATTACGCGTTAGATTAATTGACGCTCTATTAACATGATGATAGAATCTCTTTCGAGTTCATATGGAAGGAGTTGCATGAAATTGTTCAAAAGCAAAAGTCATCAATCGCAAGACAAACGACCGTCTACCTCCGATCGCGAAACTCCCCGGGGATCGAAACGCGCTTGGAGCAAAAAGTATGCTGTCGCGGCAACCCTCGCGCTTTCCATGGTTTTCGCCGGAGTTATTCCATCCAATAACGCCTATGCGTTAACTAAACTGACATCCGCGGGCGGAATAGATTGGGAGATTCACGATTCATTCGCGCCTAATCTGGACACAGGCAGCATCCGCAGAGCGAGCAACACGCCTATACAGGGGTTTGGCAATATTTTCGTCCAGGTATCCACCTCGCCGTCGCCCCGGATGAACGGTCAATTAACGAGAGGCTTCGGGCTTGAATTCGATGGCAGCGACACCTTCGACACTACGCAGTCCGTCAATCTTGGCGACGTCCTTATTACACGCGATATTTACCTGAACAGCGCAAGCAATAGCGTTCGTTTCTTCGATACCTTCACCAACACAACCAACGCTCCCGTAACCGTCAATGTGTCCTTCGGCGGATCGCTCGGCTACGGCACCGGCCAAAATTACGGGGCCGTAAAAACGACCTCTAACGGCGACACAGCCATCGCAGCCGACGATTCATGGGCTTTGATAGGCACAAGCAGAGCTGCGGACCGCCCAATCGGCGTCATTCTTGGTTCCCCCGCTCCGTTTGAAGGAGCGCTGCAAGGCACCGGCGATCAGCAGCAGAACCCTTTCACCACCCCGCTGGCAACCTCCGGCAATGATGCGAACTTCTACGGCTTCATTCATAAACTCACAATCGAACCCGGTCATACCAAATCGCTGGCCAGATACGTTCTTGCCGGAGAAACAGGCGAGACCGGACTAACCCAGGCCGCGGATTCGCTCGATCAAATGACGGAAAATCCCGATCTCACCCACTTATCCCCCGCGGAAGTATGCACGCTCAGCAACTGGGATCTTTCCAGTCTCCCTGGATTTGATACTGCCGCTTGCGCGGATGTCACGCGTCTCGACATTCCGGCAGCCCCTGCTGCAGCGCCTGCCGTAACGACCTCCAATTACGATGTCACCAACAAAAGCATTGAGCAAATGCAGTCCGATATGGAGAAAGGCATCACGACCTCCGAAGCGATCACAAGAGCTTATCTGGATCGTATTAACGCTTATGATCTCGGACAGCTAGGCTTCCACTCCTTCCTTCACGTCTCTGAAACGGCCATTCAACAGGCCAAGGCAGCGGATCAAGCTCGCAAAGAAGGCAAGACAGGCCAATTGCTTGGCATTCCGATTGCCGTCAAGGATATCTATGATACCAAGGATATGCCAACCACCGGCGGCTCCAAAGCGTTGGAAGGCTGGCAGCCTAAATCGGACGCTTACCAGATTCAGAAGCTGAGAGAAGCAGGAGCCATCATCATCGGCAAAGCTAACACATCGGAGTTTGCCAACAGCGGCAGCTTTAGCGAAAGCGGCTGGATGCAGACCTGGAATGCGCTCTATCCATCCAAAACTTCGTTTGGTTCCAGCGGAGGCCCCGCGGTTTCCGTCGCTGCAAGCTTTGCGGCAGCTGCCATGGGCACGCAGACCGGCGTTTCGCTGTACGCGCCGTCTACGGGCGCCAGCCTGACAGCCTTCCGCGGAACGGACGGCATGGCAAGCACGCGCGGCGTAATGCCGCTGACATGGGGGCAGGACTATGCCGGACCTATTGCCCGTACCGTCACCGACCTCTCTTATATCCTTAACGCAACAACCGGCACCGACCCGCAGGATATGCTGACGCAAGAGGCAGATGCAAAAAAACCTAGCGACTGGACGAAAGCTCTAGACCGCAATGCCCTGCAAGGCAAGCGAATCGGCTATATTCCTTCTTCGTTCGTGTCCTCATACGCCGACGACGGGACGGGACAAGCCGTCATGCAGCACTTCGAAGACCTGGTGGAAGCAGGAGCTACCATGGTGGAGATGAGTGCGCCTCCGGGGGGCGGCACAAGACCCGCGGGCAATGCCGGCTCCGAGGGCTGGGCACGTTACATCGAGCTTAACCCGGATTTCCCTTACGCCACGGGCGACGAGCTGCTCGCCTCGCCAAAGCTGCTGTTATACAATCAAGCAAGCTTGCAGGTACGTCCGCGAATGACCGAAAGCCAAGTACAGGCGTACCTCGCTTACAGAACGAACTACAAGAAGATTATCGCGGACTGGATGGATCAATACGATGTGGACAGCGTTGTGTATGCAGGCTTTATCAGCGATATGTATAACAACGACAGCGCCGCCGCTCAGCTAAGCTCAGACAGAGGCACCGGCGTACTTACCTCCAACGTTGGACTGCCGACGGTCGTAGTACCCGTGGGCAAGAACCCGAATGGCTATTCGATTTCCATGCAGTTGGTCGGCAAAGCGTGGGATGACGCGAACGTTCTGGCCATGGGCTACGCCCTGGAGCAGCATACTTTAGCTCGCAGCGTAACCACCTTCGCGCCAGCGCTGAGCTATACACCGCCAACAACACCGCCAACAACAACACCTCCAACAACAACGCCTCCGGGCAATAATAACGGAACGCCTCCGGGAGGAAATGAACCACCGGGCGAAGATCCTGTTTCGTTCTCCGACACAGAAGGACATTGGGCGAAGACAAGCATCGACTTCCTGGTCAAGAAGGGATTATTAGCCGGTTACCCGGACGGCACCTTCCGACCGGACCTTGGGATTACGCGCGCAGAGGCCTTAAAGGTGCTGGCGATACAGCTTGGACTTCAATCGCAGGCAAGCAGCTTCTCGGATGTGCCTAGCACGCATTGGGCTGCCGGCTACATCGGAGCCGCTCAGAAGTCCGGACTCATGAATGGTTATGCCGACGGGAAATTCCGCCCGGACGATAAGCTTAACCGGGCAGAAATGGCCGCCCTCGTAGCCAGAGCCTTCCAGCTCAGCGGCAGCAGCACCACTGCCTTCCCCGATGTGCAAGCCGGCAATTGGGCGCATACCTATATAGAAGCCCTTATGGCCAACAAGATCGTTACCGGGTATGCCGACGGCACCTTCCGCCCCGACTCCGCAATAACCAGAGCGGAATTCGCAACCATGATTACCCGGGTTCTTCAAAGCTAGAACACAGAAACGGACGGACGCCAGCAAGCGTCCGTCCGTTTCTTTATTCTTTCTTTTCCTCGATTCGATACCATAATTCACAGTACTCGTCCCCACCCTGATGCGTGCAGTACATCTCGAAGTTGCCTCCATCCATGATCGTGTACTTGGATGTTTGCAGCCATTCCGAGAATATACGGTTTTTAAGCGAACGCAAATCGTAGTTCCCGCTCCCGTTTCCATCATTTAATGTGGAGAATACCGCCCAAGTAGATGCCGGAACATCAATGACCGTATACCCGTCTATCCTGCTTCCAGCCGATTTATAACATCCAATTAAATAAGGAAAAGTGGTATTGCTTGTGAACCTGTAGGAATCAAATGCAAAGACCTCTCCAAGCTCTGTGCCGAAGTGGCCTTCAGCCCGCCAATCTCCGGCTAATGAATGAAATAGCCGGTCAAACTCGCCATTCTTTGAAATGTTATGCCAGACTTCCGGGATCGTTATTCCGTCTTGATTCGCAATATTGTCCATGCCGTATATATCTTCTAGTCCAAACACTTGAAAAGCTTCCCGTTCCTCAATTCGATAATTCATCTCGGCAACTCCCTTGAGAATAATTTGAAAGGAGAGACGAGGGTACGCTTTCAGTGGTCTACCCGCCTGCCGGGCCGCAGTAGGCGTCAGTCCGTGCAGATTCTGAAATGCCCGAGAGAATGATTCAGGCGTTTCATAACCGTATTTCAAGGCGATATCCGTTACTTTGTTCTTCCTGTCTTGCAAGTCAAAAGCTGCAAGCGTCAGCCGTCTTCGCCTTATATATTCGGATAAAGGCATCTCAAGCACAAACGAAAACATACGCTGAAATTGATAGACGGAGCATAAGGCAATTCTAGCTATCTGTTCGTAATTGATCTCGTGCTCCAGGTTATCTTCAATGTATTCGATAGCCAGATTCATGCGCTGAAGCCAATCCATCTCGATCCCTCCTTTCGTAAGGAGCATAACACCGCGATGTTCAAGCAGCCTGACAATTCATGCAATAAAATGACGGATTGTCCTTTTTAATCATAGCGCGTGTCCCGCTGATTCTCCGGTTTACTGCATGCTACCGCTTTCAGATTGCATCTTCTTTAATATAAGTATCGAACCGGCGTTCTCCTTCAATGAGGGTAATGATTCTGGCGCCGCGCTTCAAATCGCCGTAAGTGTTGTAGCCGGTAGCGCGTCCATATGCAAGCGTGATGCCATGATGTTTGCCGATATAATCATTATTATGGTCATGCCCCGCAAATACCCCCATCACATCCCCTCTTTCCAACAGGGCGGCGAACAAACCGCTGTTGACCTTGGAGCAGCACACTTGCTCTCCTTTTGTACCTTCTGCCCCGCCGGATTCCCATACTTCGTTGTATTCGGGAAGAGGGATATGAAGGAAGGCAAGGCCAGGCAACACGGCGTTATTTTTCTCGGCAAGCTGGCGGGACTGTTCTCTGTACCATTGAACCTGACCAGGCTGAATCCATGCGTATCCGCCAATGCTTTCATGCGCATATTCGCCCGAATCCATAAAATACAGAACGGCTGCATCGCTGCCCGACGAAGAGCTTTTGACCGTTGCCGTATAATTGCCTATGCCACCAATATCCTCGGGACCGGCATCACTAATGCAATTGCCGAATTCGGATAAAATCTGTTGCAGCTCCGGTTTCTTCACGTTTCGTTCCGCATCGTGATTGCCATAAATAACGGCGAACGGAATACCGGATTGGTCGGCGATTTGCACCGTTTTCCGGAATCCCCCTCTTAGGTCGCCTGTCTCATTATCGGCGAAAATAAGGTCTCCCGTGAAAACAATCAGATCCGGCTTCTCGGATTCGATCAGGTTCTTGATTAGCGCCAGCGAGCGGACATCCGCTTCCCCTAGACCGTCATACACGTGAATATCCGTAAACTGAATAATTTTAAACGTTCCGTCCTTGCGAAATGCCAATTGCCTTCCCATCGTATAAGCCTCCTAATGAAGTTATTGTTCTTCCCCCTTATTACTTATCCATCAACCCATGATATTCCTTGAAAAATAATGCTCTGCTCCAGCATTAATTCAGCAACCACCCTAATGTTTAGCGGCCTTAATAACCGCTTCCGCGAATTTCAATTGCTGCTTTAGATCCGCATTGCTATTAAGCCAGCACATCAATTCCCCGTCGCCAACGGGCTCAAGCCAGGTTAGATAAGGCGCATCTTGACCATCGGTATGGTAGATTGGTATACCTGCAACATCGTGAATGCGTTCAGCCGAAGGGTTCTTATCGAAGACGGTTACCGATGTAAATTCACCATAAGTGCCGCTAAGCCTAAACGTTGAATCCCCTTTCCGATAAGTCAGACTAAGGACGGCATCTTCCATGTATGCCTGGTCGTCCGGTTTGAGTTTATAGTACGCATAAGGATAACCCGATCCGGACTCGCTGGCCTCCACCCATTTTTCGGGTTCTAAAACATTCGGGTGACCCAGGTAAGGAGACAATTCCACCTCTGTAAGCTTGGCATCCACTACCTGATCGCCAAGCTTCTTCAGCTCATTTAAATGGCCGACCAACCGAGTGGGGATATCTTCCGTAGATGAATAGCTGAAGCCTTGAAACACCGGATAATAATTCTCCGGCTCTTCATGTCTCTTTACGGCGTCGATATCGTCTTGGCCCATTATAATGATCGCGGCCTCCCCTTGCTGCAATTGATTATTAACCGTTCTCTTAATCCGGTCTAGAAGCTCAACCTGCTCCGCATGAATGGGCTCCGGTGATTGGACCTGCATGATTTCGCCTCCGGCATCGTCTTTTATCGTAAGCACGCCTGCCGTTATCGCATAAGTAAATCCGCATAGCAGCGTCACGGTTAGCGCAATCAGCGCAATACCGATTGCCATCCGCTTAGGCTTATAAGCCTTATAACTTGAACCCCCCGCAGAATCAAGTTCAATCCGTTGCATAATCCGCTCGGAGAAATCCACAGGTGCAGGAGCGCTGCGCTCGGCGTCCCGTTTGATATGCTCCAGCGGTTCAAAGCCCGGGGAATAATCGCTCATCGAGTTTTTCCTCCCTCATTTGCTTTCTGAGTTTCTTTCGAATGCGCTCGAACTTCTTGCGCAAAGCTATGGCGTTGCTTCCCGTAAGCTCCGCAATTTCGGCGAAGCTGCGCTCCTCCAGCGTTCGGAGAATAACCAGCTGCCGCTCTTCCGGGGACAGTCCGATTAATAGGCCGTCGGCCGACTCGTCGGAACTAGTCGCGGGAGCCGTTAACCATTGCAGCTGAATAAGAGACAACAACCGATGCTGCCCTTTATGCTTCTTGAGCGCGTTAAGGCAAAGCCGGTAAGCGATCTTGTATAGCCAAGCGGAGAAAGAGACAGTCGGCCGGTATTTTCCAATTTCGCGATAGGCTCTCAGGAATACTTCCTGTACGATATCCTCGGATTCCGCCCGGTCGCCTATCATGTGGTAGCAATAAAGATGAAGCCTTCTCTGAAAATGCAGCACAATCGCGCGATACGGTTCAACTTGTCCGGCTTGCACAGCTTTGACGAGATTCTCAATTCGATCCGCGCTAAGCGACTCCATAGATTCGTTAACGTCCATATGAACTCCTTTCCCGGTTCGGGGCCCCGATGCCTATATAACAACCCCAAAAACGGAAATGTGACTGTCCAATCCATTTTTTTATGTAAAATAATAACTAAATTAATCTTAACTATAATTCTTATAGGCACTTATGAAATCCTTGTTTCATTCGCAAAGCGCAAAAAACATCGCCGGAGCCTTTGGCTGCACGGCGATGTTTTTATCAAGTACTTTCTATTTGAAATGGCCCCGCGGCTTCTTGCCGCTCCACCGTTCGTCAACCTTTTCCAAGCTCGACTGGTACCGCGTATCCACGCTGAGCCGATATTGGTTCGTCGTATTGGCTAGCGAGCAATGCATGAGGAACATGCCAAAAATCAATACATCCCCCGCGCGATACTCGGTTGTAGCCCACTTGCCTCCAAATTTCTCCGTAATGACAAGCGGATCATCCGTATAGTGCCCGATTCCGGGATCACGGTCCGAATCCTTAGAGCCATACGACTTCTTCAGCTCCTCAAAGTGATGGGAATCCAGGCAAATCGCCAGACCTCCCATGTCGTAATCGATATCGCCAAGAGGCGACCATACGGTGTAGAGGTTATGCGTGCCGCGCCCCATATACACAATATCGTAATGAGCACCGGTAAAATCTCCTTGTCCGACGGCGCGAAGCCACTTGTAATGGTACGTCAGCGACCGTTCCCCCAGCAGCTCGTCGAAGAAGCCCATAATATGCTCGCCATTCAGCACGCTGAGCAATTCCGGCAAATCTTCGTTAGTGCCTCCCATGAAAATGGTTTTGCTGCCGTCGGCCATTACGCCTTCCTCCAGCAGCGTATCCCGGTCCAGCTTGCCCATCTTATCCATTTTCTGCAGGATGGCATGGCGCGCCTTCAACACTTGCTCTCGATTATGGAAGTCCCGAAGCAGCAAATAACCGTCCTCCGCAAGCCGCTCTCTTAATGCGTCAGCATCATGCAATAGCTCATTCGAATCTCTCAGTTCCGTTAAATGAGGTCCTCCAAACTCTAGTTCCCGGCTCCCTACTTTGAGCAGCATACACCAATCACTCCTTCATCCGATGTTAGCTTCATTTTAGCGCCGGTCCACCCTGCTATACCATGGAGGCCATTTGCAAAAACATGTATAGTCGTACTAAATTCTCGAAAGGAAGGCTTGCCATGTCCTTTATGAATATCCCCTACGAGCTTGAAGAGCATCCGTCGCCGCCCTGCCGGTTTCGGTTAATATGGAAGGTACAAGCGGACAATTCTTATCAAGTCGCCAAGCCAGCCGGCTTCTCCTCCCCGGGCTTATTCGCCACCTGGGAAGGCAAAGGCATACTCACGCTGGGAAGCGAGCAGCATGAACTGAATGCCGGAACCTATATAATCGTACCGCCGGATATCCCGACCGCATACCGATGTTTCAATGGGAATTGGAAGTTTTATTTTCTGGAATTTGATTCGCTGGACATGGCCTTAGGACTAAATCTCCCTGTTGGCATTCCCGTTTCCACCGCCAAAATGGCAGAAGCCGCCCGGATTAACGAGCGGCTAATTAACAATCTCATTATGAAGCCTGCCGGCTATGCTTATGACTCCCATCTGGCCATGCAAGAGCTTCTGCTGCTGTTTGCCAGAGAAAGGCAAGCCGACCGCTCCGGCAGACATCCCGAATTAGACGATATTTTGTACCGCATGCACCAAACGATTGGACAAGCCTTCCCGATCGAGGAATGGGTTCGGCAAAGCGGATTATCGCGCAACGCCTTTTTCACCCGCTTCCGCGAGAGAACGGGCATGCCCCCTAACCAATATATGCAGGAGCTGAAGCTGGCCGCGGCCAAGACATCGCTCGAGACAACCCAAGCATCGGTAAAAGAAATTGCCGCCGCCCTTCAGTTCTATGATGAATTTCATTTCTCCAAGCTGTTTAAGAAAAGATACGGCCTGTCTCCCCGGGCTTACCGACAGGGTGCATCGTTTGCAGATTAACAAATCTCCATTGCGCGTTGATGCAGGAACTGTTTTACGGAACGGTCCTCGCAAAGGCCGATCGCGCGGCTGTAAGCTGTTCGTGCTTCCTCGAGATTTTCCATTGTTCTATGCAAATGAGCGAGCAGCGCCCAATAAGGCTGATAGCTGTCCCTGTTCGCTTGAGGTATCGCTTCTAGAAGAGCCAATCCTTCCCTTGGACCGTATGCCTCCGCAACAGCAGCCGCGCGTCCTACCAGAATACCAAGAGTTGGGCTCAGTTGGCTTAAACCTTCATATAACAAGGAGATTTCCTTCCATTCCGTACGTCCGCTCCTTGCCCGCTGGGCGTGAACGGACTGAATAGCAGCCATAAGCTGAAATCGTCCGATTCGGCCGAATCGCGCGGCTTTATGCAGATATTTTTCCGCCTCCGTTATCAACGGGACGGACCAGCGCGAGGTATCCTGCTCGCTCAGCGGAATGTAGTTCCCTGAATCGTCGCGGCGGGCTCTTTGCCGTGCTTCGCAATGCAGCATAAGCGCAAGAAGCCCCTGCGCTTCGGGTTCATCAGGCATATAAGCGGCAAGGAGTCTTCCCAAATAAATGGCCTCATCCACTAACCCTCTGCGTCTCGAATCTACTCCCGCAAGATCATCCCAACCGCTGCCATACGCCGCATAGATTGCATCCAGCACGGCATCCAAGCGTTTAGGCAACTCTTCAACGTCAGGCATGGTGAAGGTCAGACGGTCACTTCGAATTTTTGCTTTGGCGCGCGTAAGCCGCTGTCCCATCGTGGAGGGCTTCACCACAAATGCGGACGCGATGCGGGATGCATCGATGCCAAGCACGAGCTGCAGCATTAACGGCGTATGCATCGACGGATCGATCTCGGGATGCGAGCACAAGAACAACATTTTCAGCCGATCATCAGGAAAAGCTGCGGAATCCATATGCTCCGCTTCCTCCGACATGGCAATCAGAGCCGAAAAAGCTTTTTCGGAAACGCGCTCACGGCGGAGGCGGTCCATAAGGCGCCGCTTGGCTACCATAAGCAGCCAGGCCTCCGGCTTGTCTGGAATCCCCTTCTTCGGCCACGATTCCAGAGCGGTGACGAGGGCATCCGCAAGCGCATCTTCAACCGCCTCCAGATCACGCCAGTTAGCGGCTAGATAGGAGAGGATTCGGCCATAGGAGTCGCGAACGGTATTTTCGATCGTCCGATAAGTATCCATCACGGTCCTGTTACATAGCCGGGAGATTTTGTCTTACTTCCACTGCGTTTACGGGAGCGCGGGCCGCCCACTCCAGTGCAGCATCCAAGTCAGGCACGTCGATAACGAATAATCCGCCAAGCTGTTCTTTCGTTTCGGTAAAGGGGCCGTCCTGTACAAAAATCGTTCCGTCATTTCGTTTTAACGTCGCTGCCGTCTCTGGCGCATGTAGTCCAAACCCGGTAACCACAACCCCGGAATCACGCAGGGCATGAACATAATGCGACCAGCCTGCCAGATACTCCTGCTGTTTTTCAGGATCCTTGCGAGCGGCGAAATCCTCCGTACTTTCAAAAAACATCAGCGTAAAATGCATGCTTTAAGCTCCTCTCATCGATCACTTATTTGACTTACGTACTTATGTCGATTTCGGAATGCGGATTTCTACAATGTCTGTAAAATAATTTCGCCTAAATAACTAACTCAGTTTCACCAGGTTATCCGCCGTGCGGAAGGCCAAGGCCATAATTGTCAGCACCGGATTAACACCGCCGTTCGTCACGTGAACGGATCCATCGCTCACCCACAGATTGTCGTATCCGTGCACGCGGCCAGACGGATCGGTGACGGATGTCTCGGGATCGTTCCCCATGCGCAATGTACCCGCCTGATGCTGTCCCGCGCTTAAGCCTCCGCCCGGCTTGGTCTGCCAGACTTCACGCGCCCCGGCTGCCCATAGCCACTTCTCCGCCTGCCCTCCCAGCACCGCCGCAGCCCGAAGGGACTCGGGATGAACGCTGCCGGATAGGGAAGCAACCGGTATGCCAAAACGGTCCTTCACCGACTTCGACAGCCGTACCCTGGATTCGGCGTTAGGAATTTCCTGAATAGGCCCTTGAATTTGGCTCGTGCGCAAGAAGGTATCGCGCATCGTTTCCTTGCCCTTTATCCCCCATCTCGCCGCATTCGGCGAAAGCGCCCGATACCAATGGATAAGAGGCAGCCGGGTGAACTCGTTTGCGAGCAGCCCTCCGCCGATAATCCCCAAATTGCTATGTTCCGTGTTAAACGTCGCTATGCTGACCCCTGGACCAAGGCCGTCTTGAACCACCTCGTCAAAAATCCCGTAAGCGCCGGAATAAACATGGCCCTGCAGGTTTCGTCCGACTTGCCCATGCCGATTGCCGATTCCGTCCGGCTCTGAATGGCTTGCGGAGTTAAGCAGCAGCCGAGCGCTTTCAATCGCTCCCGCGGCAACGACCACGTGTCCTGCCTGTATTTGCCGACGTTGGACCGAACCCTTCAATTCCTGCACTAGGCGGACACCGGTCGCATGTTTGCTTCCATCGGTATCTATGTACTCGGCAAAGGTATCGCAGATCAGATCGCAATTGCCCGTCGCTAACGCTCTAACCAGCATCGTGTTATGCCCGCCGTTTTTGCTGTTCGTTGGACAGGCAAATCCCACGCATTGACCGCATCTGCCGCAAGCCTGCCGGCCGTCCCTTTCAACGGAGTTAATAAGAAGCGGTACGGCACCGGAATACCAGCCTAGCTTTTGGGCAGCACGGGCTAACCGTTCGGCTTCCAGCGTCATAGGCATAGCAGGCATAGGATAAGGACCGTAACGCTTGCCTCTGCCAGGATGGGCACTCCCGTCGCCGGATACGCCAACTTCCCATTCCGCGCGCTGGTAATAAGGCTCAAGATCTTCGTAAGAGATCGGCCAGTCGGCGAGCGAGCTGCCTTCCGGTATTCCGTAACGGCTCGCCATACGGAAATCCTCCGTATGGAAACGCCACGCCTGCGCGCCGTAAACCCGAGTACCCCCGCCAACCGTCATCGCGTTATTATGGTAATCCCCATCGATAGGCAGCGTTATTCGCTCGCTGCCGTCCGCCATAGCAAACGTGCGAGGATTGCCCTCCACATCCGGACCCGTGTTATGCCCGTATTTGCTAATCCTGTGATTCCGCAGATGGTCCCTGCCAACCTGATCGTATTTCAGCCAGCTTCCGCGCTCGACTACAAGCACTTGCATGCCGGACTCAGCCAGAACAGCCGCGGCTACCGATCCCCCAGCTCCGGCTCCGATCACCACCGCATCGTATCGGTCCCGCAGCTGCTCAAGCGTTTTATGCGGAAAATCAGCTTCCGGAGCTGGCGCAATCGCCTCTGCCACAGGGCCCGGACGAAAGCCTATCATCTCCCACGACTTTCCTTCTCTATTCCCTCCAGCTTCCGGAGTCCCGTAATAACCTTCCGCTGTTAGATTCAATAACGTATCGAAAAATAGCTTCGACGAAACAGGCCAGTCCCGGTAGGCGTCAGATTCCGCTACCTGCAGCAGTTTATCTTGCTCACCGGCAGGCAATTCGGAAAACGGCTTCCCATGAAGCCTTATTGCTTCCTCTTGCAAAGAGCGGAGCCCGGGTTCAATCACCTTCGCCCAGACTGCAGCGTCTTGCTCGGCATAACGCTCCAAATAGGTTAAGACTCCCGCATCGCTTGCCGACTGCCAACCATCCGCTGGAATCAACCGGTCCGTAACCGCTTTCAAAAGAGCATCTACATGTAATTGATCTTGACTCATTCCCCTGATCCCTCCCTGTTTCTAGCTACCTCTTCATCATAATCTGTTCTTCTAACAATTTGCAAAGAAGTTTTCCCTATCATTCTTGACCTCCTATCGACTTCTCCGCATAAAAAAAGAGCGCCGGCAGCCTTCTTGCCGTGCTCTGTATCAAAAATCTTTGAATTCTGATGAGGATTGGCTGACTCGTCCTTTGTTGTCCTATTCTTCTAAGATAATCAGCAGATGCTTCATTTGCCTAGCTCCAAGGCTGATGCGCAGCGCGTCTAATTCCTCCTTGGCGGACAATGAATCCAATTGCTCCTCCAGTACATTTGACAGGTATGCTTCCGCAATCCGTCTGCCGGGAAAGCTCAAATGAGCTTCCGTATGACCGTCTTTCACATTACTGACCCGTACAATGATACCCTTGCTTGTCTCCGCGGGTTTCACATCGACAACTTGCGCATCCTCACCTTCAAAACGGATGAATTGACCTGCTTCTTCCTGCTTGCAACCCATAATAGGCGTTGCATAAATTTGCGATACGGCCCGAGTTGAGGCTTCGGCAACGGCCGACGATTCGAATGCCCGATAGGTTGACAGCAAGTAAGTAAAAGAATGAAAACCGGGCTGCCGCGCTCTAAAGTTCGTTTCCCAGTAGTTATTCATCGGCCAGGCCAACAGCAATGGCTTGGCCGACCTGTCGATTTGCTTATGCTCTCTACCGAAATTGAAATCTCCTATTTGGACCAACGGCGCATCGGGGCAAACCAATGTTATACCATTATCTTCATCGAATAGGGAAACGCTTTTGTCCACGGTCACAAAATCTCTGCATACGCCAGGCAGCTGCTGCTCATCCAGCTCCACGAGCTGTCCGGCCGTATCGTATAAACACCGCCAGCTTCCCAAATTGAGCGGAATCGCAAAGTACGTTCCTTCCGGCGTCGTAATGTCCTTCTTCATATAAGAAACCTTAATCTCTATATCAGGGCGGTAGTTAAATAGCGTAAAGCGCTGCTCCAGGTTATCCAGCCCTGGCGCATCCCATCGCAGCACAAGCGTTGCGTCGTTTGTTCCCCGCTCAACGGAGCAATGAATGAGTTGGGAGTATGTCCGCCTTAAGGCTGGCCAGTCGTTATTCCAGCAGCTAATGCTGTTGTTGCCTTTCTCGACCACCCTCGAAAAAATAGTTTGTCTGCTATTTTCGGCAATGGTCGTGTCAATCGTCTCCTGAACATATTGAAACAACGTCCAAGGACTGGACAAATCAAGCGCTTCCCAGTCGCTTTGTTTGTCGTACAAGCTTATAATTCTTCCCCTAACCGGATCAAAATCAAGCCTGTGGTAGGGAGATTCAATTCGGCCGTCCAGAACCTTGATCTCGTATCCCTGATTCATCGCGCTAAACGGATCGTTCCATTTCTCTTTGGAGCCGGGGAACGCTTCCATATTCGAAGCGGGCTCTGCACGCCGAAGCTTGTCGAACGGAATTTTGCGCCAGCTGAACGGCGGCAGTTCGATCACTCCATAACTTTCTCCGGCAGCAAGTCGATCGTTATTCATGAGCACCTGTCTCATTCTGTCGGCGCTCAGATGGCGGCCTGGCGTTCGAAAGCTTGAGGGAATCCGCAGGTCGTGAACAATCGGAGCTGATGAATAGTTCACAAGCAGAACCCCCTCGGGGTCATCCGCCTGAAGCGGATTTCCGGCCAGCTTCTCCAATTGGCTTCCAAGCAAGTAACCGGTCAGGCTATTGCCTTGGTACGCGTAATGCGATTTATGAGCCCATTGAATATCGACGTTCAAGTGATCGGGATCGGCAATGGCATTAAATGCGCCCCAAGTATGTTCATCGAACAAATGGATTTGCTCCCAAGCCTGCCGTTTGATTACGGAATATCCTTGATCCGTTTCGCCTTGGAAGGCTTCCAGCAGCTCGGCCGCTTTCATGCCTTGTTTCGTGCGGCGATTCAGCTTCGTTTCCTTGGCAGAGCTGCCCGAGCCAAAGTTCCAATAATCCGTCCAATCCCCGGCATGAGTGGGGAGCTGCTCTGCATGCTTGCGTACTCTAGCGTACAGCTGCTCCGGGGTTACGAATGAGATTTGCTGTTCACGCGATTCGCCGTTCCATTGCTTGATAAGTTCTGCCAGCTCCTGGTCCGGAGGGTTGTTATCGTATAGCGGCAGATTGGTTGCGGTTAAATAGATAAAATCAAACGGATATTCGGGATTATTCTCAATCTTCCGCAAATAGGGGGCAAGGCCTTGCGCCATGATAGCCGTATTTTTGGCGTTTACTCCAAGAATTTGGCTAAACAGCGAATAATGCTCCCCGTTAAACGTCAGCAGCTTCCTGCGATCGGGGGCCTCCCAATGGAAAGCGTTGGGCCTTGTGAAAGGAACGGCACCCATATGAATGTTTATACCCATGACGAAGAACTCTACTCCAGCATCAATCAGCTGCTGGCAGTAAGGCCAAGGCTGGCCGTTGACATCGTGGTGAATAGCCGTTTTGATTTCGATCCCAAACCGGCAGCGCAGCTCCTTGATCGGCTGCAGCATACGGGCCGTTTGCTCTGCGGTCACAAGCGGCGTCGTATGCATGAACGAAGCGGAAATGCTCATCTGCCCATTTTGCAAATAACGGCCAAGCTTCTCAACCTGCTTATTGTCTGCTTTCTCCAGCCATTGGAGCACGGGATAACTAGATTCGCAGGTCCAGCGGAATTTATTAGCCTCGTCCCAATCCTCGGTTCGTTCGCATAACTGCAAGGCTTGATCGATATATTTTTTTTGCAGCTCCAACAGAATAGGCTGCGCATGCGTGTAACCGACATCCAAATGGCTATGATGGAGCACAAGCACATCTTTAATTTTTGACATACACATTCACCCTGACATGCTGAATTTAATCATTAATGGTTAATAATCTATATCTCATGACGACGCAAAGTGTAGGATTTGCCTGTTTCCGTATGGAAAGAGATGATATCGGCAGACAGCTGCCACTCTATTTGCTTTTGCTGCTCAACGTCAACTTCCATTAAAGAAAACGCTTCGTTAGGCCAAGGGTTGAAGATGCGGCAAGGTTGGCCTTTCTCGCTTGTAAGCTCAATGTTCGTTACCTTGCCTTCCGACAGCTCGCTCGAGATAACAAATGCTCCAACAGCTCGCAGATTGTGGAAACGGGCAGCTTTGTCCCGCGGCCAGACCGGGAACAGCCTGATCACTTGTTCGTGGCTTTGCAGCAGCATCTCGTTGATAGCCGCAGGCACTCCGCTGCAGCATTCGATGCCACCTCCGCCGAAGAAAATAAACAGATTCGGGAAGCTGTGCTCCGAGCATTGGCGGCGAAGCTCGCGCAAGATCGTCTCGGGATCATAACCGACACGCGCCGCGGCGGTAAATATCGTCGGGAAGCCGTTGTAATCCGTCCATCGATTCAATACCGTAATCGTATCCTTGGCAATCTCCAAAAGCCCAGGATCCGAATCAAGACCTATTCCGCCGGCAGGCCAAATATGCTGGATGGCCAGCGTATTGTCCGGCCACCAATCGTAACCTTGCTCCGTTAAGCGGAATATCGTTTTCCCTTCGCGCTGGAACGTTGGATACTCGCTAATATGCTCCAAAATATGAGTCCACTTCTCGTGACGATCTGCATCGAGCCGCAATTGCCGGGAAATATCGAGAAGCCCTTTAAATAGCATTCGGATGAGCGCTAAGGAAAGGATAGGATTCATATCCTCCAGGCCGCGGTCCCAATGATCATCGTCATGCGACTCCGTATAGGTTCCGACTTCATGAATAGCATCACGGTGAATCACGTACCGGCCATCCTCGAAGGTCAGGTAATCCTCCCAGAAATCCGCAACCTCAGCGAGGAAGGGGTATACGAATCCAGCGTATTCCAAATCATAGGTATAATAAAACCGCATCAGCATGTTGACCGTGCTTAACGCCGAATTGCTCTTTTGTCCCAAAAACATATGCCCGTTCTCGTATGGGGTATTACACAAGGCGGTGGGTAAACCTTTCGGGCCAATACCGACATCGTAGTAGAGTCCTCGGCATCCCAAGTATTCCTCGGCGTACCGGCGGCCGTTCGGCATATATTCCAGCAGCGGCGTATCATACGGTTCGCTTAGTTCAATATGGTTGGATGAATATACGCCCCACCATGGGGCCTGATAGTTGTAATTCAAGTGGTAATCGCCCGACCATTCCGGGGTATCCGTCGTAATCCAATTGCCGAACAAGCCAGGCGCGAACCTCTTGTTGCGGCTGCAGCAGGCCATAATGTAATGGGAGCCGTACCAGAACTTTTCCAGTAATTCATCCCCGATTTCAATGGCAGACTTTGCCCAGAACGCGCTCCACCAGTCATCATGCTCAGAGCGCAGCGAAGCAATCATATTCTCGCCGATAAGACCGACTTTTCGAATCGATTCCTGCAAATGATTTTCCTCGTCATGGTTCGTCATTACGCAGGCAACTAAATATTGTTTTGTTCCAGGCTGCAGCGTAAAGGAATGACTGCCTGCCGAGCTGCGCATAGCAATAACGCCCTCCGTTGGCCATTCGATATCGTCGCCTGAAAATCTACGCGTCGCCCAAGCCGTGTCGCCATCCTGACCATATTCCGTTTCCGATCCATTCCCCTGCTGCACCCATAGATCCGGCGTAACGGATACCGATTGCCCCTCGCAGCTCAGCTCTACGATTAACGCATTGTCCCAGGCTGAAATCCAGGAGGTCATGTAGACCGACGCAGCCGGTCCATGAAATGTTGATACGACCTTGGCCTTATCCAGCCGCTGCTCGCAATAATACGAAGCATTTATTAGATCAGGTATATGAATATCGATTCCGCCAAGCAGGCACGGGCTGCCATTGGGGTACATCTTCTGCGCTTTCCAGAAATCCGTTTTCGATATCCATACACGCTGCTGTTCCGGTCTTCCGCTAATGGTGACACCAAGGTCGCCATTGCCGATTACCGGGCTGTCGACGACTTTGTCCGAAGGTACTGTTCTCGGCGGTTCCGTGAAGATTCCCTTATACTTTTTCACTCTTTGCTTCCATTCCGTTGCTTCCACGCAAATATCCACCACCCGTTTCGAATGTTCAAACGCAAAGCCCGTCTCCTGGGAGGGGAAGAACGGGCATAGGATTACTTATTTATTTGCTGCACGTCTTTCTTCGTATCTTTTTAGTGCATCCCCATAGATTTTGAGCACTTTGTCGAGATCGCCTGTTTTTTTAATTTTAGTCTGAAAGGCTGCCCAGTTATCAAAGCTTTCTTTGCCATTCACGAATTTATTTTGCATTTCCGCAACATACGTATTTACCGGCGACATTACCGAAGTAATCTGCTCGCGTTCAGCATCCGTAAATTCGAGACTAGGATCGAAAATCATTGGAGGGACGTAGTCATTAGGGAAGGGCATTTCTTGGAATGCGGTTTCCCACGGTTGATCAATTAGCTTGCCATTGACAATACCGGAATCTTTTGGCGCAAAATCAACGAATGCTCTTGTGTCAATCGCCATCTGCAGTCCTGGACGGTAGGAGCTGCTTGAACGCATTCCGTATTTATCGCCTTCCATCCACGGGTTTTCCGCATGTTTAATCGAATCCACGAAGGTCGGTTTGCCGCTGGCGTCTTTCGTATAGGTCGTACCCTCGATTCCCCAAGTAATCAAGTTTACAATGTCCGGCTTGTATTGCAAATCCAGCAGCTTTACTAAATCCTTCACATTCTTCGCCTTCGGGCTGACAACCATCACCGCGCCCGAGCTGACGCTTACGGAGCTGAAGTCGTTCACGCTTTGCCATGCTTTCCCGTATTTAGGGTTGTCGGGGAACAAAGAAATGACGAATTTTTCTCCTCCGGTTGATGCGCGGTTCCAGTCCCCGGCGAAGGTAAACCAGTTAGACAGCAAGATGAAGTTCGTGCCGTTCATTGCTTTCTTCTTTACGGCGTCGGATTTGTCCGAGAACGTCTCAGGGTCTAGCAGCTTCTCGGCGTACAGCTTATTTGCATACTGCAGCGCTTCCTTATAGGAGTCTTCGAACGGCCCGTAAACATACTTTTCCCCGTTCCAATAGATGGAGGAGCCGCCATTATGATTAGCGTAAAAGAGCGAATCGAAAGAGCCGCCTTGCGTATTGACCGGATAGGAGTTCGGATATTTCTCTTTTAACGTTTTGGCAGCCGCGTACAGCTCGTCTAACGTAGTTGGAATAGGGATGCCTTCCTTTTGAAAGATATCATAGCGATAAGTTGCCGGCGTGTATACGCCCATTCCTTTATCCTTCGCCTGCCGCGGAAGGTCTATGTTCCATAACCCGTAGAACTGCCCATCGGACCGGATCGCTTTGATTTTTCCGTCCGTCGCTTGGTCGACCAGGCCCAAGTAGTTCGGCAGCAGGTCCGAATACTTGCTTAAATCCAGAAACGTGCCCTCCGTTTCATATTGCTTATAGAGGTCTTTGCTCATGACCATGAACAGATCCGTCGTATCGCCGCTCGCCAGAAGCAGTTTGGATTTCTCATCGTACTCGCCAATCGGGATGTAATTGAATTTGATGTCCAGCTTCTTGCCCATAAGGGTTTCCATTTGTTTAACCCATTCCTTCTGCACCATGGAGTCCTCGATTTTGGCGCCGAAGGAGGGCAGCGTTACGGAAAAGCTTAATGTTCCTCCGGCTTGCTCCGCAGCTTCGGTGTTCCCTGAGTTTGCGGAAGTAGAGTCGGAGCTGCAACCTGCCAAAACGGTTCCCGTGCTTAATACGCCTGCAAGCAATAAAGAAGTTAATTTGATGCGTTGTCTCATCTTTACCCCTCCTGGAATCATTGTCATACATGCGAATGTTGCTAGGCCGGCTCAGGTCTCTTTTCGAATAGGCACCACTCCTCTCGGCAGCCTTGGAAAATCAGCCTTTAACAGCGCCAATCATGACGCCTTTCACGAAATACTTCTGGAGAAACGGATAAATCACCATGATAGGGAACATCGCAATGACGACTATAGCCATTTGAATATTTTTGGGGCTTATATTCATTTGCGACAGCATCGCCTGCATGACTTCTGTTCCGGTGCCGGAATCAAAGGAAATGGAAAACAAATATTTTCTTAAAATGAGCTGTAAAGGATACTTACTCTCGTCCTGAAGATAGACAAGTGCTTCAAACCAGCTATTCCAGCTTCCGACAATGCCGAATAGCGCAAATGTGGCCAAGAGCGGCTTGGAAAGCGGCAAAATGATTTTTATTAAAATTTGAATCTCGTTAGCACCGTCGATCACGGCGGATTCTCGCAAATCGGCCGGTATTGTTTGATAGAAGGATCTGAACAAAAAGACATTAAACGCGGATACACAGCCCGGAATAATGATGATCCAATAGGTATCAAGCAAATGAAGGCTGCGTGCGAGCAAATACGAAGGAATCAAGCCGCCGCTAAAGAACATCGTAATGACCAGAAAGATCGAAAGAATTTTTTTGGCCACGAACTCCGGAATGGTGAGCGGGTAAGCCATCAGCGAAGTGAAGGTCAGCATAAACAGGGTGGACCCGACAGCGTAAATAATGGAATGAGCGTAGCCCGAATAGAGGAAGGGATCCTTCAATATGTACCTGTAACCGCCTAGATTAAAGCCCTTCGGAAAAATCGTAATATCGCCTCTAAGAATATGCTCGGAGTTGCTAAGTGAAGTTGCAATAACGTTCAAGAATGGATATAACATGGCCACGCATAGAAGCAGCATCAGCACCATATTCAACAGGTCGAATATTCTCGACCCCACGCTTTCTTTACCTACCAAGCTTTTGCACCCCCTACCATATACTCGTGTCCGATACTTTGCGGCTAAGCATGTTTGCCCCTACGAGCAAGATAAATGCAACCAATGACTGGAAGAGCCCAATGGCCGTTGTATATTCGAATCTGGACCCCATGATGCCCTCGCGATAAAGATAGGTCCCAATAACATCCGCAACCTCATAGGTGTCCGGGTTATAGAGCAGAAGAATCTTCTGGAAATCCGTGCCCAAAATACCGCTAAGGGACAAAATAAGCAAAATGATTGTTGTTGGTTTGATGTGCGGCCAGTTAATATTCAGCACCTTCTTCCAACGGTTTGCGCCGTCGATATTCGCAACGTCATAGAGCGTAGGATCAACGCTGCTTAATGCCGCCAGGTACAAGATTGTGCCAAAGCCGATTCCCTGCCATATGCTTGAACCGATAAATATGCTCCTGAACCATTCGGGCTCTGACAGAAACACTATCGGATCGCTGCCGAACCAAGCTGCAATTTGGTTAAACAAGCCATCTCTTTCGGTGAAGGTTCGAAGGATGCCAATAATAATGACCGTGGAAATGAAGTGCGGCAAATAGGAGATAGTCTGGACCACTTTTTTGAACAGAGGACGCTTTAATTCATTGAATAGCAGTGCCAGTATAATCGGGGCGGGAAACCCCCACAGCAAGGAGTAGACGCCTAACAATAAGGTGTTCTTGAGCACCCTCATTGCCATCGGATCTTGAAAAAATAAAACGAAATACTTAAACCCTACCCAATCGCTGCCCCACATCCCGCTTACCGCACTATACTTTTTGAAGGCGATCTGAATCCCGTACATTGGAAAGTAACTGAATACCAGTACAACCAAAAAACCGGGCACAACCATTAAAAATAAATACCGCTGCCGCCAACATACTTTCAAAAGCTTGCGTGAACTTACCATCTTGTTCCCCCCCTCAGGCTACGTGTTGTTTCCAGCTTCGCTGAACCGATTAACAAATTGTTTCCGCTTACAAAGAACAATACAGTCTATGAACAACTGTGTCAATATATTAATTACTTGTATTTAAAAATATATATATAAATGATACAGATGTTGAAATTTTATTAAAGCTTTAAGTAAAAAAACAGCTTCGTTGAATATCCATAAAGGAAATTCAACGAAGCCGCTAATTGGTATAACAGAAACGTTTTTATTTGGTGATGATCGATTTCACAGACTTGCCGATATATATTTTGGAATTGCAAACTTGATTATAAAAAGCTTGATTTTCATGGTCATCAATCAAGTTCAGCAATAATTTTGCAGCACATTGTCCCATTTCATAAAAGGGCTGGGTGACACCGGTGACATTTAATTTAATTCTGCGATTTAAATTCTCAGCGTCATACGTTACAAACGATACATCCTCAGGGATACGATAATTCAGGTTTTCGAACGAACGGATAGCGGCTTCGGCAATTTGATCATTTGCGGTAAAAACAGCCGTGAACTGCATCTCCTTCATTTTTTTCTCTAAAACTTCACAATACGCATCAAATTCATCAATGAAATCCTCATATTTGGTTGAAATAAAAACTTCGAATTCATCGGAATACTCTAATTCGGAGTCGATAAATGCTTGTTTAAAACCAAAGAGCCGTTCATTTATTGTACTTATATTTGAGTTTTTAATAAATAATATTCGTCGATGACCTTGTGCGATAAGAAGTTTGGTCAGATTGTACGCGCCTGAAATATTATCACTGGTAACATATGGAATACTAGTGTTGTAGACAACGCGATCCAAGTTTACATGCTTAATACCGTTGCTCTCGAGCATAGAGAAGATCCGGTTATTAATCTCTTCATGCCCATGACTCATCATGGGGCTTAAAATAACCCCTTCGACCTTTCTTTCCACCGCTCCCCGCACGAGAGATTCCAGCTTCTCCATGTTCCGATCATCACTTGAGCTTAACAGCTGATATCCCCTCAAAAACAAGGCGTCTTCCACGCCTCTTAATGCAGTGGCCCATATCGGATTATCAATACCGAAAACAAAAGCAGCTATCAGACGGGAACCGCCTGGCAAAGGCTCCTTCCCTTTATTCATAAAGGTTCCTCTCCGGGTATCCCGGATTAGCAAGCCTTCTTCCGCCAGCTCTTTAATCGCTTTCTCAATCGTATTCACACTGGACTCATAATAATGGGCGAACTCGCGGCTGGATGGCAATCTATAGCCTTCCGTCCATTCTCCACTATTCAGCCGCCGCTTAATATCTTCCTTTATAACGGTGTATTTAGCCACAACCGCACATTCCCCTCATCCGTAACTTATACTTCACTGTACTCTTCACTAATATCTGTGTCAAGTTTTTTGATACAAGAAAATCTTAATCACGATTCCCACCCTTCTTTTTTTCTTATGGCGTACCAAAAAAAGAGCGCTGGCATCATTCACCGCGCTCTTACATTAATTAGATTTTTTGAAGCCAGAGAGTGCATTCGCGTACAGCAACGGCTTAGCAATCTGCTTCAGGTATAGGTCCCTTTGCTTTGCATACAACGCCAGGTGGTGATCGGGTAAAATGTTCACTTCGAGCACATAAATATGACCGTTTTTATCCACCATTACATCGACGCCAATATCGGCGTAATTCCCGCCTTTGGAATCGAAGATCTTGCACGCCTTGGCGCATATCTCGATCATTCGTTGCTGCGTCCGCAGCGACTGACTTCGGCTATAGCCGTAAGTGCCTTGCAGCGCATTTAAGCCTTTGCTTGCAAAGCCGGCGGAGGTGAAGTTCGTAACAATGCCGTTTTTCTTGCCGAACCTTGCAATGACACCCGTACAGGACCACTGAAGCTGTTCGTTTTTTTGCATGATGACCCTGAAGTCGATGCCTCTGCTGCCCTGTCGTTTCATTTCTATCCCTTGCTGCACGATATACTGATGCTCCCGCAGGAGATTCGCTAGAAAACCGGCTGCTTCCTTGGGCCCTACAGATACGATTCGATAAGGACTGGTCTTTTTATTATTTTCAGGGTAAATGAACTTGATAGCCATCCCCTTTGCGAAACGCTTTTATAATCCCCCTGGCCATAGATTCCATAGTGGGTTTCAAATAAACGGCGTTATAACGGGATAACATGTCATCCAGGTCTTTGCGGCTCTGCAGCTTTCTCGTATGAGGCAAATGCTTGCGGATCGCCGGATGCGGGGAAAGCCATTTCCACAACTTAAATATCGTCTGCCCCGCAAATATAGATTAAGCCCTGTATCTGAGAATAGGGACGTAAGTAATCATTGTAATTCTTTGCTTTCTCTATTGTAATAGCATCCCCTGGTTTAAACGCGACGATCCCTAGTACGGGACCGATGTGGACGTTATTCCCTTTGACCAACACTTTATATTTCAAAGGCGGAAGGCTATACCCTTCCAGCGATTTCGACGAAATACCGATTGTATTGCTTGGCAGACTTTGAGATACACTCACCTTTAGTTGTCTATTCCAAGCCCCGAAATGCACCTTAACGGTGGACGGCCTGCCTGCGAATTTCCGAAAAAAAGCTTGGTTGACGAGTAAGCTGTCTTTTTCTGCATGATTCAGCTTTTTAACATACATCCCCATGATTACGGCCTTCCTTTCAACGGATGGCTTGTGCCGAAGCCGGCTAGTTTTTTGGCGTACAGCATATTCGCTTTAATCGTTCGGTGGAACACTTGATTCTCTCCTGCGTCCAAAGCGATAGTATGATTGGGGTCATTATGATTAACCTCGATAATCTTCCGATTTATTATGCAGGCCTCCTGCATAGAAGGCTGCCGGCAGGAAAAGTACGGCGAAGGCAGTGAAATCGCTCATCAGAGCAAAAAAGCGGATCCGCAAGGAGCCGCCTTTACTCTAATAAAATATATATCTGTTTAGAATAGTGTCTTCAGCGCTTCAGGCGTGAACGGCACCAATTCAGTCAATTTACCTTCACGGATTTTGCTGGCCCATGCCGGATCAACCAGCAGTGCCCTGCCGATTGCCACCAGATCAAATTCATCATTTTCGAGCTTTTGCACAAGCCCGTCAATTCCTGTATTGGCAGAGCTTTTTCCTTCTGTGAAGAAGGTCATGAAATCACTGTCGAGTCCAACCGAGCCGACGGTAATCGTCGGTTTGCCAGTGATCCGTTTCACCCAGCCCGCAAGATTCAAATCAGATCCGGCAAATTCAGGCTCCCAGTACCGGCGGGTCGAGCAATGGAAAATATCCACGCCTGCATCCACCAGCGGTTGTAGAAATTGCTCCAGCTCTTCAGGATTATAAGCCAGCTTCACGGTGTATTCCCTTTCTTTCCACTGCGAAATTCGCAGCGCAATCGGGAAATCCGGCCCAACAGCTTCGCGGCAAGCCCGGACGACCTCTTCGGCGAATCGGGTGCGGGCTAGCAGACTACCCCCGTAACGGTCCGTACGCTGATTGCTTTTCTCCCAGAAGAACTGGTCGATTAAATAGCCGTGCGCGCCGTGAAGCTCTATGCCGTCGAAGCCGATCCTCTTAGCTTCAAAAGCCGCGTCGGCGAATGCTTGGACGATAGCGGTAATCTCCGCTTCGGAATAGTCATTCACGTGCTTCTTCGTGCCCATATGCCAGATTTGCGGCATAATTTTGCCGCCTGCGGCATGAACCTCGGATAAGACGTTAGCCCAGCCTTTTAAAGCCTCTTCTCCGTAAAAGTGAGGCACATCCTTCGAGTTTGAGGAATCGGGATGATTCACCACCGTTCCTTCGGTTATGATAAGGCCGACATGATTCTCGGCTCTCCGGCGGTAATAAGCGGCAACATCCGCTCCAGGCACCCCATTCGGAGACATAGCGCGGGTCATAGGCGCCATCACAATGCGATTGGCCAGTGTAAGCTGCCCAAGAGTAAACGGTCGGAACAAGGATTGTACGGCTGTAGAAGTTGACAATGTTTTTTCCTCCGATCATGAGTTGGATGTCATTAAAATTAGCAAACCGACATGCGTAAACGGATTCTCATTATAGGAAATCCAATCGATATAGTTTTAGAATAACATAGGATACCGTAACGTCGATAATCGAAGCATCGAGTTTGGACTATCCATTTTTGAATTCCGTAGGCGTCAGACCTGTCTCTTCTTTAAAATTGCGGGAGAAATAATGGACGCTTGTGTAGCCTAGCCGCTTCGCGATCACATCCATTTTCTCGCCGCTCAGCAGGTAATATTTCGCTTTACGGATACGTTCGTTGATGAGATATTGCTTCGGGCTATCTCCGGTACATTTGCGAAACAGCGATGAGAAATAAATGACGTGATAGCCGCATAGCGCAGCCAGCTCATTTACGGTCCAGTTCTTCTCCGGCTGCTCGTTGATCGCCTGGAGCGCAGGATCAATCTTGTCCTGCTCCGGCGACCTCGGCCGCGTCGTCAGCTGATTGCGAACGATGGTAGTGATCAGTTCTATCATTAATGATCGCAGCACGATGCGGTAGCCCGGCTGCTCGTTCATGTATTCTTTTACAATCCGCATTAAGATCGGCTTAAGGTCAGGCTTAGTGAAAAAAGGCGGCAGCTCCAGCAGCTCTTTGTTTGGGAGCTCAAGCTTATAGCTGGGACGGATACTGGCTTGAAGCTTCTCCTCGCTACAGGCTTCAATCGAGAATGCGGGATGGACAGGCTCCGGCGACGACTGCCGGTATGCAAAATGAACACCGATGAAGACGGCACCCGTTCGAGCGATAATTCGGTGCGGGCAATGGGGTCCGTACAGCGCGCTGTCTCCTGCTGCCAGCGTATATTGCTCCTGCCCGATACTTATCTCGGCTTCGCCCGAGAGCAGGCAGAATAGCTGATAGTCCGGGATCATGCGAGGCCCCCATTGCTCGAAGGCAGGCACTTCGGCCCGGCTCGCAAAGTTAACCGTTGGCTGCAGGTCATCGATAAAGCCCAGGATGATATCCGGATAGGAATGCGGCGGGTCTTGGATCATACGGCGAAATCACCTCATGGCAGAAATGATCAAGGATATTTGAAAAGTGCAAAGACCTGTTTCGTATCTGTAAATACACCGCTTGCAAACTCCGCTATGCTTAGCACATCAAGTTGTAACGCAAGTTCGATTGATTATTAAGGAGGAGTTGTTATGTTAAGTCAAGCACAAATCGCGGAGTTTGAAAACAACGGTTTTCTAAAAGGCGGGGTCGTGCTGAACGACGACCAGGTAGAGGAGCTTCGCGAGGAGCTGGATAAGGTGATGAACGGCGAGACCGTCAATAAGCCTGTCTTGAATCGCAACATGCTGGATTCGGATTCGCCCTATGACAATATGAAAATGATCACAAGCGAGAGTGTCGTCCAGATCGTTAATATCTGGCTTGCCAGCGATCGTTTCCTCCAGCATGCCGCGCATTCGGTCATTTGCGAGGAAGTGGCGCAGCTGTGCCATTCCAATTCGCTTCGGATCTGGCATGACCAAGTGCAATATAAGCCGCCGATTACGGGCGGACCTACGAACTGGCATCAGGATCACCCGCTGTGGCCAATCATTCAGCCTGCCGATCTCGTCAGCGCATGGGTCGCGCTTGACGACGCCGTGATCGAGAACGGCTGCATGTGGATGGTGCCGGGCAGCCACAAATGGGGCAATCACCAGCGCTATCTGGCGAACACGCCGGACTTCATGCCGTACCATAAACAGCCGGAGATGCTGCCGAACAACGCGGTCGTAAATGCCGTGCCGTTCGAGATCAAGAAAGGCCAAGTGGGATACCACCACTGCCTGACTTGGCACGGCAGCCCGCACAACCACTCCGAGATGAAGCGCCGCGCCATCGCCGTTCACTACATGCCGGGCCACACCCGCTACGAGCCTGTAGGTGAACATGTCATGCTCTCCTACGTCAACGTAAAGCCGGGCGAGCTGCTCGTTGGCGATCATTTTCCGGAGGTGTACCGGAAGCAGGGGGTACAGGTTTAACGGTTTTTAGGAGGAGCCGCGCGGAATGCGCGGCTTTTTGTTATGTGGTGCCTGGTGTTGAACAACAAAACATAATAAATAAAGAGCAGCGGCATCCACCTCGCCGTGCTCTGTATCTCATCTTCTATTCAACTCTCAGCCTTACTCTTCCCGAACCTCAATCGGATTCTCCTAATAGGAGATCCAATCGCTCCAATCGCTCCAGTTGTGTAATTGGCTCCGAAAGGGGGCTGAATGTACATCCGGACAATTCTGATGCATTGATCCGGGACGACGATTGCAATGTCGTGGTGCCGAAAGCACCAGCGCCATTGGTTCGGAGAAAGGGAAATCATCAGCGAAAGGTCGTGGGCGGATGTTGACGTGGAGTGGGAGCAGCTCACCGACCCTAGAAAGAACATCGACCACGCACCCGATCTCGGAATACAGCACCATCGATTAGCATGAACAATACACCCCAAAATGCCCGAACCGTCCACAGTCGCTCGATCCCCTTGGATAACCTTCAACCCTTTGCCTACAAAGTACCAACCAACCCCGCCCAAAATAACCAAAATATTAAATACCTAAAAGGATGATATGATTTGCATATAACCATGTATATTGTAACTTTCTTTACGTGTTGTTTGTATCTCTTCATGGGAGACGGGATCAGAACAAAAATAACCGGAACCTATATACACGGTCTCCGGTTTTATTTATCTTATTTAAAAAGCTCAGCCTTTGGGAACTTTTTTGGTTTTATGATAATAATTATTAACTTCAAATTTATATAGCGTTTCTAAGTATTTTTCTTTTTGCATATTAATAAATTGGTCCATTTCTTTCTTTTTTATTCTCTTTTGAAATATACTTTCCGCTTTTTTCATAAACCCATCTTCAAAATCTCTACGAATTTGACTAAGCTCCTCAAATAGATTTCTATTAAACACCCTTGTTATATTGTTAATATCAATAAGTATTTCAGCAGACTTTTTACAATGTTCTCTTATTTTTTTACTAAATAAATCCTCATTTTTTAATACCTCATTAAATTCTTCATCTTCGACTTTCTTAAACGCAGTATTAATATCATCAATCCTTTTTTCTATTATAGTTTTTCTGAACCAAAAGGCCTTTCTTTCATAATTTAGCTGCTTAATTTTGAAAACTCTTTCCGAAAAAAAGAATGTTATTACAACTAAAAAATTGATTAATGAAATCCCTGTTGTAAATAACACACTTAGTCCTTTGTAGTAATCATATTTTTTTGGATCTTTACTTATGTCATTAATAAACTGTTGAAAATCATACCCTGCGAAAAACAAATATACTGAAAGACAGATGAAAATAACTACTAATATGTTTTTAAACAAAATTTTGGCTCCTATTCTCCCAAAGCTGTACTGCTTTTTAGTGCCTCTCTAATTCCATCATCAATGTCATCTTCAATTGTTTCAGTACAAGTAAATTCATATTTTTTTCTAAATTTTTCTTCCTTCAGTTTTCTAATACTTTCCCCAAAGAGCCCAAGAAAAAATGATGCATTTATTGACCATGTATCTAACGGTACGACAACATTATATTTAAGATCATCATTATCCAGTGCATCAATTCCTAATGTCTTTCTAGCATATATACCCTCATCACGACCTGAGTAAATTTTTGAATTTGTTCCTCTAAAATTTGAAAGGTCAATTTTCTTATTGCTCATGAACTCTCCACCTTATCAATTCCATATTTTAAATATGTTTTATCTAAAAATAATTTCATGGTTACAATAGTCCCTGGGAAGAAATTTTTCAATTTCTTTACGTTTCTCGGGTTAGGTGGTTGCTCTAAATCATTTGATTCATTAAATGCAATTCTACGCAACTTGTGACCATCAACGTCTACCTCACCTAATTCGTATTCATTATTAAAAAGAATAAATGCATTTCCAGAAATTATACTCATTTCAGGTGTCTTGCCACCAACAGTACATCCGATGGTTTGAAACGATTCAATCAATTTAATCGTTCCAACACCTCGGTCTTTTTGTTGCGTAGATCTAAGTCGACTAACTCCCTCTTGCAGTGCGTAAAGAGTCCAAAGAACTTCTTCATCCCATTCTTTCTTTATTCTGAACCATTTAGACTTATGTATTTTTGTCAATCGATCCAGAGCATTTTTTATGTCCGGTGCAATTGTCGAACTTTTCATGTTTTCATAAATTGATTTTCCAAAATTAAATAAGACCAAGCTACATTCTCCATAACCATCTTCATTTACATCATAATGCCCTAATGCAAACCATTGACAGAAATCACCAGAGTGTTGTTCACAGTTATTTATAACCTCACCAATTAATCTGCCAAAATAATTTTTCCCTTTCAACGAGAGCTCAAAACCTTGAGTACGCACGCATCTGTCAAAATAGTTAATAACTTCTGTTGTTGCAGTTCCTGAGTTATTTGATCGTTTAACAAGCATCGTTGTTGAATGATGTCCGCCTCTTACTAATTCCAACAATTGGAGGTTCTTATTTTCCTCTTTAATTTTTTGTTCCAATAAATTGTTAATACCTAGATGTTTCAGGAGTCCACTTACATATAGTTTCATTTTTATATTCTGATCATCGGGCAATTCACCGCTAAAATTAAACCGTCGCTTCATCCTCTTGTGGTAATTCTTTACGTTAATCGCAAGTACATCCATTACAGCTGAAGCTCCGAGTTCAAGATCTTTGCATTGTGAGTGATCAAAATATAATCCACGATTTGAAGATGACATGCCATATTGGTATATTTTTTTATACACTTCGATACACTCATCAGGATTATTAATCAAAGAAAAAGAACTAGGTATTTCTACAATTATTTGACCTTTTCTTGTCATCCTTACTTTCTTATCGAAATTATAGTTGGCATTAAATTTAGACTTTTCAATGAATTTATGAAACGACTTTAGTGATTGCTCTTTTCTCTCTATGTATTGAGTTCGTTTTTTAGATCTATGTTTTTTTGCTCTCCTTTTAATTATCTTTCTCTGTACCTTTTTCCTTTTTATTTCTTTACTTATTAATAATTTGTTTTTCTTTCTACGCCTAATTTTATTTTTCAGACGTATATCTTGTTGATTTTGGATTTCCAACTTATTTTCTTCTAGCGAATTATCTGTCACAATTGCCAGAATCGACATTATCTCACCTACGTTTTTTAATGGTAAATATAAGTATAAACGCTACTAGGATAATTTACCAAGTCTATATAAAAAAAACTAGTTTTGATTTTCTATATGAAGAACGTAATAATATTACTGTTGACTCTACGTTGACTTAGGAGCATAAAAAAATACAGAGCACCGGCCCCAAACTCGCCGTGTTCTGTATTCTCACTCACAAACTTCTTTTCAACTTCAGCCCTTACTCGTCCCCAACCGCAATCGGATTCTCCTCATAGGAGATCCAATCACTCCAGCTACCCGCGTAAAGCCTTACCTTCGTAAAGCCCGCTTCCTGCAGAGCAAGCACGTTCGGGCATGCCGTTACGCCGGAACCGCAGTAGACGATAGTCTCCTGGTCCTTCGGCAGATCCTCGAATCGGGCTGCCTGCTCGTCCGCGCTTTTCCACTTGCCGTCTTCTCCCTTGCCTTCCGACCAGAGACGATTAATAGCCCCCGGAATATGGCCGGCAATCCGGTCTAATGGCTCAATCTCACCGCGGTAACGCGCGCCGTCGCGGGAGTCGATCAGCGTGATATGCTCAGCGCCAAGCTTCTCTTTGACTTCATCCATCTCGATCAGCATGTTGTGCTGTACGGTAGCCAGGTAGCGTGCAGGTACAAGCACCTTCTGCTCCGCGTTCACCGGGAAGCCGGCATTTTGCCAAGCGGTAAAGCCTTCATCCAGTACGAACACCTGCTCATGGCCCAAATATTTCATCAGCCACCACAGACGGGAAGCGAATGCTCCGCCTTGGTCGTCGTACGCGACAACGCGGGTTTCGTTGCTGATGCCAACCTTGCTCAGCGCGATTGTGAGATCCGTAATGTCCGGCAGCGGATGGCGTCCGCCATGCTCGTCGATTGGAGCGGACAAGTCCTTTTCCAAGTCGAGATATACGGCACCAGGAATATGAGAGGCTTCATAAGCCTCGCGGCCGAAGTCCGGCTTGCCAAGCTGGAACCGGCAGTCGACGATAACGAGGTCTGTCTCATATAAGCGGGCAAGAAGCCATTTTAACGATACGATATTGTTCATGAAGGAATAACCGCCTTTCTTATGTATGCTATACGAGCATTATACATGATTCCGGCCCCTATCTTCTAACCCTTAGAATCTCCGTTTACAAATATTGCATACAAGCATAATCATGCGCAAATAATTCATAGATATTATCTTCTTCGGAATCATTATTCCAACATTTTATCAAAGGAGATGAATTTATGTTCAAACGTTTCATCGGTATGGCAGCGGTCATTATCGCACTGGGTGCTGCGCTCGTTACCGAAGCCGGCGTCGCCCCTTCCGAGGCGCATGCGGCAAGCAACATGGTTCCGGATTACGAGGTTAAGCTTCTGATGGATCCAAGCACAACGCTTGGCCCCGATTTCAAGCTGACCAGCTCGGTCTTAAGCGCCTTCTCGATGCCAACTACGGTAACGAAGATGAACGTGGCCTTCCTTGATACCAACGCGAAAGACATCTACAACAACGGCTGGAGCACCCGCATCCGCAAGACGGAGGGCGAAGACAACTTCGAATTATCCTACAAGAAGCGTTACACCATTAACAATAACGATATTAACGCGGCGCTGACGCAAGCGAGCAACGATGGTTTTAATTCCGGCGATACGAACTACGAAGCCCAAGTGGAATGGGGTTATCAGAAGAAAACGCTCAGCATCACCCGCAGCAAAAGCGGCAGCAAGTCCGGTTACAGCGGCATGGATCTCCCGTCGATCAGCGACGCCCGCAGCCTGATGATCAACAACGCGCCGGATAAATTCAATGACTGGCTGTCTAACGACTGGGGTACGAACAAGCTTCAAGCTTCCCGTTACTTCGGTCCGGTGCTCGCCAAACGTTCCATCGGTACTTGGAGCGGCATGCAGCTGTACGTCGAAGTATGGCCGATCAAGAACGCTGCAGGCACCGGCACGGAATATGTCGTTGAGGCTTCCTTCAAGACAACCAGCGCAACAACCGCTTCCGCCAAGCATGATGAGCTGGTCGCTTACCTGCAGAACAAAGGCTGGTTCCTTGCCCAGGATTCGCTGAAAACCCAATTGATTATGGACCGTTACTAATCCGAATCTTATAAATTCTTATCCAAAGACTCTCCCGCGCCAAGCTTTATCCGTGGGAGGGCTTTTTTCATCTGAAAAAGTAGGCTTGCCATTCGTGTAAAGTTAACTTGACATCGAGTATAGTTTAGATTACATTTTGTATATAGAACTTAACTTACTTTACCATTCAAGGAGGTACAACGCTTGACCTATCAGGAGAAGAAAAGCATTACCACGTTAATTAGCGCCGTGCTTATTTTTGCCGTCTATTGCCTGTATAAGTATGCGCAGTACCCGGAGGAAGGAATGGCGCTTGAGGAAAGCATCCGTTACTGGGGCTCCTTCGTGTTAGTCCTGACGCTGGTGTCTATTATCGCGCATATTGTGATCAGCATTATTTTCAACATCATCTTCCGGATCACCACCGGGGAGAAAGAACCGGCATTTGCCGACGAACTGGATAAACTCATTGAGTTAAAAGCTCACCGGAACTCTTTTTTCCTGTTTATACTCGGTTTTCTGCTTGCTATGGTGTCTCTTGCTACCGATCAGCCACTGAACCTAATGTTCCTCATTCTGATCGCCTCCGGGTTCCTGTCGGACGTTACCGGTTCGATCACGAAGCTGTACCACTACCGGAAAGGAGTTTAACATGGCTAAAAATCTTGTCGGCAACCACATCCGCAAATTACGGTTTAATCATAACGAGATGACACAGCAGCAATTGGCTGACAAGGTCGGCGTAACGAGACAAACGATAGTCGCATTGGAAAAAGGCAACTACTCCCCGTCCCTCGAGTTAGCCTTCCGGATCTCCCACGCTTTTGGACTGCCAATCGAAGAGATCTTCTTCTACGGGGATGATACAAGCCAATAAATATGAGGAGGCAACCGTATGGTTTCCATTACCAAAACCCCCAAAGTAACCGGCACCCTGTTTATACTAGCAGCCGTATCATCCGTATTGGGTCTTCTGTTCTACGGCCCTATCCTTAACCACGCGAATTACCTGACGAACGGCTCCGAGCACGCAGGCCAGATCATCCTCGGTGCGCTAATGGAGCTGATCCTTGTTGCTTCTGCCGTTGGCACAGCGGTTACCATGTATCCTTTTCTGAAAAAATATAACGAAAGCATAGCCCTCGGGCATGTGTGCTTCCGCCTGCTCGAGGCCGTCGTTATCACGGTTGGCATAGTTGGCATGCTGTCCCTCGTCACCTTAAGCCGGCAATATGTCTCCGCTGGCGCTCCCGATTCCGCATCCTATGAAGCTGCCGGAACGTTGTTCCTGGCGGTACATGACTGGACCTTCATGCTTGGCCCTAACTTTTTACTCGGCATTAATACGATGCTGTACAGTTACATTTTCTACAAATCCGGGCTTGTCCCCCGCTTCATTCCGATCCTTGGCATGACCGGCGCCGTACTCGTGTTTAGCGCCTCGCTGTTCGAAATGTTTGGCGTATTCTCTCAGCTGTCAGTCTGGGGCGGCCTCCTCTCCCTGCCGGTAGCGGCAAATGAAATGATCCTGGCTGTCTGGCTGATTGTAAAAGGTTTTAATAAAGCGGCACTCTGAGGAGCTGCGCGCACGCAAAAAAAGCCGGGATTCCTTCGAGGAATTCCGGCCTTTTACTATTTAAAAAGTCCCGTTCGTCATTGTGTTAATAACCGTAGCCGTTAAGCCCCGGGTATTGATCGAGCCCCCGGCAGCCTGTTGCTGGGAGGAGGCAGAAGCCGTTACGGTAAAAGAATACGTATACGTCCCCGGGCCCGGACTGTCTACCCAGGTGAGAGCGCTAGTCGCGGATACTTGGGAGAAATCCGCCTGATTTCCCTGCTGCGTTATCGCCTCGTTATCGGCAGCAATAACGTCTGCCGGGTTTCTGGAGAGAACGCCGTTAACCGAATAGCTTTGCACTCCCGTAAAGTTCGCATTCGCAAAAGCCTCCAGCTTCACGAGCTGGTCAGCCAGTAGAACGATCGGCGTTAAGACCAGCTCTACCGTGGCCTGGTTGTTCACCAGATCGATCTGTTCGCGGCTGCCGGAGAAGCGGATAGCTGTCATGCTTAAAGGTCCGGATACGCCCGGGGCTCCCTGCGGCCCCTCTGCCCCAGCCACTCCTTGCGCCCCAACCGGCCCCTGAACACCTTGCACGCCTTGGGCACCTTGAGCTCCTTGCGCACCTTGGGCACCTTGGGCACCTTGGGCACCTTGGGCACCTTGTGCGCCCTGGACTCCTTGCGCTCCTTGCACATCCCGCTGTATCGCTTCTCTTTGTAAACCGGTAACATCCGGGGATGCCGATACCTCGGCTCCTACGAGATTCGCGGCCTGTATCGCCTGTACGAAAGCCGGACTTGACACAAGCCCCGGCAGTACGGAACGGACCGCGTTATCGAATACGGGATGCTCGATCACTTGCGGCAGCACCGTACGGATCACCCTGTCAAAAGCAGGCGTTGCGAGCACATCAGGCAAGGCAGAGGCAATCGACCGATTAAAACTCGGGTCGGCAATCAAAGCGGGAATAACATCTGAAGATAGTTTGCCTGGAGTTACTGCATTTCGCGCCAGCTTGGCAGCCGTTATTGCTCGAGGCGCAATCCTGCTTGCCGTTATCGGTCTCTCCAGCCTGCTGACCCGCTGCTCAATGGTAAGCCTTTTTGCTCTTGGCAAAGCCCCTATCCCTCCACTCATATCACTGATCTATGATCTGTATATGGTTAACAGTGTATTGGGTAGGAACCTGTCTCGGCACGTTGTTTGTTCCTGAGGAAAGCGACTATTTTACACCCAAGCATCAATATCGTAACCGCGCTCTTCCCAATAGCCGATATGATCCTTGTCAATCAGCTCGATCCGGTTCAGCCATTTTACCGATTTGTACGCGTACATCTTGGGCACGATCAGCCGGACAGGTCCGCCGAGATCGCTTGGGATTAGATTGCCGTCATGCAGCATCGCGACCATAATGTCGTCCATTTGCGCCTGCTCGAGGGTGAGCGCATCGGTGTAAACACCGTCGCCCGAGTAAAACTTCACGCTCTTTGCGTTCGCTTGTACTCCCGCTGCCTCAAGGAACTGCTTGAGCGGAATGCCCTCCCACGTATTCTTGTACACGGACCAGCCCGTCACGCAGTGAAAATCGCTCACCTGAACCTTGCGCGTCAGCTTCACGAATTGCTCCCAGTTCCACGTCATCGGCTTATCAACTAATCCGTCTATGGTGAAGGACCAGGTCTCATTCGAAAAGGTCGGAATCGGCGTGACCGAATAGATCCGGAAATCGCCTTTCGCTCCACCGCCGAGCGGAGGCGCGGATGCAGGCATGGGCTGCGGCAAGGGAACAAGCTGATTGCCATCCCTCGTCACAATCTCCTCGTAAGAAGGACTGCCGATACTGACGCCAAGCGTATTAACGGTCCATTTCAGAAAAGACGGCCCAATCGCGACGGCGATTCCGCCGCCAACCGCCCATTTGACAAAAGACCGCCTGGACAAGTACGACTGCGGACTTGCCGCGGGATGAATCGGTACGTCCACCGCTTTCTGTTCACGTTCCGTACGTACCGTCCGACGGTTCGGCTCCTTGAGCCATTTGGTCCGCGTAATGGAATGATAAATAATATAGGGAAGACCAACCCAGGTTAAGAGGTCGTGAACCGTGAGCGCATGGTTCGACCACCACGGCCCCACGGAGCGGAACTGCCAGAGGAGCACGCCCGAGATGAACCATCCGACAAGCAGACCAAGCACGACAAAGACATTAAACTTCTGCCAACCTTTCCCTCTCAGCTGCTTCCAGTGCTTGGCGGCGAGCAAGAGATAGAACACAACCGGAACGAGGGACAGCAAGCCAACGATAATGTGCAGCTCCTTAAGCCACACCCTTCCTTCTCCAAGCACGCCGCGCCAGTAATTCATCACCAGCATGATCCCGGACAATGCCAGCACAACCACAATCCAGCCGTTCCAGGCATGCAGAATTGCAAGCTTACGGCCGAAGCCTTTGCGCAGACGTTTCAACAACTCGCCCACTTGCCTTCCTCCTCTGCTTATTGGTTTCCTTGCGCTTCGTTAACGGTAAACCAAAACCGGCTGCCTTGTCCTTCCGCCTGCTCCACCCCGATCCGGCCTCCGTATTGCTCGACCAGAAGCTTGGCAATCGATAACCCGATCCCCGCTCCGCCGCCCTCGCGGCTTCGGGAACGGTCCGTCCGGTAGAACCGTTCGAAGATGCGCTCCCGTTCAGCCTCCGCGATGCCGGCACCTTCATCCGCAACGGATACCCGGATTACGCCATCCGCCAGCTCCTCCGCCGCAATTACGATCATGCCGTTATGAGGGGAGTAACGAATAGCGTTTTCGATCAGATTCTGAAGAATCCGCTGGAGATGCCTTGCCAGCATATGAATCCGCAACGACCGCTCCGGCAGCCTTACGCGAAGTTGGAGTTCCTTGGCATCCAGCCCAATCGAAAATCTCGGGTGGAGCTCCAGGAGCACATCCTCCAGCACCGCCGGAACCTTCTCTACCTGGTCGTCCGTCCTTCTGTCCAGTGTAGACAGCTCGAATAAATCCTGGATGAGCTCGCTAAGCCTTACCGTCTCGGAGCGGATGGTGGCCAAGTAACGGCGATACGTCGCATCATCCTCGATAACCCCATCCTCCAGCGCTTCCGCATAAGACTGCATCGAAGCAAGCGGCGTCCGCAGATCATGCGCCATGTTCGCGACAAGCTCCCGCTGGGCTGATTCCGCCGCTTTTACCTGGCGAAAGCTTTGTTCGAGACTCGTCCCCATCTGATTGAACTGATCGGCAAGCAGCCGGAATTCGGCCAAGCCCGTTCGATCCACTCTGGCCTCAAGCTCGCCTGCGGCAATCCGTCCAGCCCCTTCACCAACCCGGCGGACCGATGCCTCAAGAGGACGAATAAGCAGGAAGAACAAGACGGCCGATACAATGCCGGCTACAACGGTAGCAAGTCCGAGCCAGATCAACTGCTCTCGCGTGACGAGCATATACTGAAAGAATACAAGCAGCAAAACGATAATAAACGCGATACTAATCGTATTGGCTAGCAGCAGATAAGATCGGAGTTTCATGTCGTATTCCCCTTGCCGTCGAGCTTGTAGCCAATCCCCCATACCGTCTTGATCCAAGTTGGATCAGAAGGATTCGGTTCGATTTTCTCCCGCAGCCGCCGCACATGAACCGTCACCGTGGTCGTATCGCCATCGAAGGCAATATCCCATACCTGATTAAGCAGCTGACTGCGCGAGAAAACTTTGCCCGGGTAAGTCGCCAGCAATTGCAGCAGATCGAACTCCTTGGCGGTCAGCTCGATATTGGTCTGCTGCACGGTCACTCTTCTCTCCTGCGGAAAGATCGACAGCCCTTCGAAATGAATAGGCTTATCCGCCTCGTTACCGTCAAGAGAGTGACCGCCTTCCGCCGTGCCTTCCCGTCCTCTTGCGGCAAAATCATTCTTCCAGCCCATTCTTCGCAAAATATTGTTCACCCGCAGCACAAGCTCCCTTGGGCTGAACGGCTTGGTCATATAATCGTCAGCGCCCATGGTCAGTCCGAGCAGCCGGTCCGGCTCCTCGCCGCGCGCCGTCAGCATAATAATCGGCGTATCGTCGGTTTGCCGAATGGTATCGCATACCTCCAGCCCATCAATCTTGGGCATCATAAGATCTAAAACGAGCAAATCCGGCCGATGTTCTTTCCATAAGCGGATCGCCTCTTCCCCGTTTTCCGCCACCCATACCGTATTGCCTTCCCGCTCCAGATACCTGCGGCATACATCGGTAATATTCCGTTCATCATCCGCAACAACAATACAGGCGCCCATCCTCCGCCCTCCGTTCGTGATGTCCTCATTTACATCTATTATACTGCCGCTTTAATCCCGTTACGAATCTTATCCCTCAGACGGGAACAATCCCTTGCCGCAAGGAAAGGGATTGAAGAGCCCTCTACTTTGTGTCTTCCTTCATTCCATCATTCATCATTTTATCGTCGTTCATCGGCGCTACGCTTTGCATGCTGTCATTCATCATCTTCTCATCGTTCATTGTCTTATCGTCACTCATCGGCGCATCGCTTTGCATGCTGTCGTTCATTTCCGATGCCGGCTTATCATTCATTTTGTTGCCGTTATCGGAATTGCAAGCGCTGAGCACAAGCATCCCGCCAATTACGAGCACGCCCCATACTCTTTTGCTCATCGTCATCTCTCCTTGAACCGTCATTTCGTCCTGGCTTGCTTACAAGACCTAGCTTACCGGACAATGCTAACCATCCAAGAACGATGCTCTTGCAAAAGCATTATGAAAATCTTACAAAAGAATTACATCCAGTCCCTTCTTGCATCCGCAGCACAAAAAAGGCTTTGCACCTGTATCACACAGATGCAAAGCCATTTCGTATGTGCTCAACTGACCGAGGAGTTGATCTTACCCATCTCGTCTTCCACTAAAATTGTTAATTCATCCTCGTATCCGCCCGTTATCCTATACTTCCGGATATAGTCCTTTACGAACTTGCGCGGATCCTTCGGTTGAAAAATTCTCGTGAGTTCCTTCAGGCTTTCCTTGACCTCATTCTGGCTATGCTTCGCCATGAAATCTCCTCCCCTATACGTTGGATGGTCGTCCTAAACAACAAATCCGAGAACGGATGCGGAATTTACGCCGCAAATTACCCCCCATTTCAGTGCAGGCAACTCCATGGTCAATGAGTCACAATGTTTGCATTTTTCTTACTATTATAACATTTCAGGCAGGATTGTAAAATAAACAAATGTTAATCTAACCCGTGCCTTCGTTCTCCCGAGGCGGCTTCGCCGGAGGCTCTTCGTCCTTTGGCGGAGCGGCTTTCGGGGGAATTATCGGAGGCGGAACGTCCATGGATGAATGATGCGTCTCGTTTCTGTTAAACATTCGTAAATAGGCAAAAACGCCAATTAGTGCAACTGCTATCCCAAATATCAAAACGACCGCGGTAATCCATCCATCGACCATGCTCCCGCCTCCTCTCTTCTTATATTTATCGGCCGAAAGCTGATTTGGTTTCAGTTTATTTGCCTATATTTTTTTCTTCCATATATAGGATATATTATATCGAACCAATTGTCCGTCAGCAACTCGGCCAAATTGACTAAATATTCGTTATCGCGACACAATCCGATAGGTTCCGCTTCCCCAAGCGATCAATCTATCTTCCTCATCCTTCACCGTTGCCTGCAGGGTAATCGTCCGTCCAATCCGGTGCATGATCTCGGCTTCGCACACCAGATTGCCGCTCTTCGCGCTCTCCAGAAAATGCGTGTTCAGGCCTGCGGTTACCGTCTTTTCCCGGCATGCGATCATGACGACCAGACCCATTGCATTATCCAGCATAGACATCAATACCCCGCCATGCACGATGCCAATCAGGTTCAAATGGCGCTGCTCCGCGCGCAGCTGGATCGCCGCTTTTTCCGCATGGGCAAAGACAACCTCGCAGCCAAGCTCGCTCCAAAAAGTCCCGCTGGCAAGCTCCTCCAGCTTCGCCAAATGCCTCTCAATATCCGCCTGCTCCGCGGCAAAATCCTCCGCCACGCGCATCACCGCCTCTTTGCGTTTATTGTTGCTCCTTCTCCAGCTCCTCCATCAGCTTGCGCCTTAGTACCTTGCCGATCATCGTCTTCGGAAGGGATTCCCGGAATTCGTACAGATGCGGCACCTTAAACGCGGCAAGCCGCTGCCTGCACCAGACGTCGAGCTGGGCCGCCGATACGTAGGAGCCCTTTTTCAGTACAACAAAAGCCTTCACCGTCTCGCCGCGGTACGGATCCTTCACCCCAAGGACGGAGGCCTCCATGACGGCCGGATGCTCATACAGCACCTCCTCGACCTCTCGCGGATAAATATTGAAGCCGCCCGCAATGATGACATCCTTAATCCGGTCTACAATCGTAAAAAAGCCGTCTTCGTCCATGTAGCCAAGATCGCCGGTATGCAGCCAGCCGTCCCTCAGCACGATTTCGCTCTCCTCCGGATTGTTCCAATATCCCTTCATCACCTGCGGACCGCGGATGACAAGCTCGCCAACCTCGCGAACGGGAAGCGGCTTGCCTTCCGGACTGAAGATCGCGGCTATCGTATCGGGAAAAGGCATGCCGATCGTGCCGATTTTGCGTTTGCCCCAGATCAGATTGGCATGCGTCACCGGTGAAGCTTCCGTGAGGCCATAGCCTTCGATCAGCTTGCCGCCGGTCATTTTCTCGAACTGCTCCTGCACCTCAAGCGGCAGCGCCGCAGATCCGCTGATACAGGCCTCGATCGAGGAAAGATCGGTGCTGGCTGCATTCTTATGATTAATCAAAGCCACATACATCGTTGGCGCACCCGGGAACAGCGTTGGCTGCTGCCGGCTGATGGTATCAAGCACGGTCTCGGTCTCAAAACGCGGCAGAAGCACCAGAGAACCAGCGCGCATAATGGAGAAATTCATTAACACGGTTAAACCGAATACGTGAAATAACGGCAGCGCCGCTAGAAATCTTTCGTAGCCATCCTTCACCCTGTAGCACCAGGCTGAAGTCTGCATCGTATTGGCCACAAGGTTCCGGTGGGTCAGCATCACCCCTTTCGGTGTTCCGGTCGTACCTCCGGTATATTGAAGCTGGGCTAGATCGCTGCCGTGGATGTCGGTTAGGACGGGAAGATTAGAGCTGGAGGACAGAAGCTTCTTATAAGAAACAACACCGTGACGGCCGTACGGAATATCCGCTTTGAAGCCTTCTTTGCGCTGTTTGAGCGGGTAGAGGAGATTTTTCGGAAAAGGAAGTCCGTCCTTCAGCGACGTAATGACGGCGTTCTTGAGCTGGGGAACCGCCCCCGCCTCGGGAAATTCGCCGCGCACCTTGGCAAGGCGCTCATAGAACAGGTCGACGGTGACGATCGTTGTCGCCCCGCTGTCCTTCAGCTGATGCTCCAGCTCCCGCTCCACATAGAGCGGATTGGTCTGAACCACAACGGCGCCAATCATGAGAGCGGCATAGTAAGAGATTACGGCCTGCGGACAGTTCGGCAGCATAATCGCCACTCGGTCGCCGCGGTTAACGCCAAGCGAGATCAGACCGTTTGCCAAGCGGCAGGTATGGTCGTACAGCTCGCGGTAAGTGAGCGATTTGCCCAGAAAATGAACGGCTTCATTCGCCGGGAATTTCTCCACGGCATTAACGAGGAACTGCGGAATGCCATGATTCGGGTAATCCAGGGAAGCCGGGATCTCCAGCGGATAGTGCCGCAGCCACGGCTTGGGAATCGCCGCCGGAGCCGCAGGCTCCTCCGATGCCGCGGAGGCAACGGCTTCCTCGGGAGCCGGCTCATCGCCTGGGGCGGCTTCGGCGGACGGAGCTGGCTCCGCCGCTGGCGCAGCCTCCGGCGCTTCCGCTTCTGCGGATGTTTCTGCCGCCGGGGCGGCATCGGCTGCGACAACTTCTTCGCTCGGCCCGGCCTCAGCCGACGCAGCCGCTTCTGCGATTGGCTCTGTCGTTGCGGCATCGACTGCGACAGCTTCTTCGCTCGACTCGGCCTCCGCGGACGGAGGCTCAGCTTCTATGAGCTGCGGGGCTGCGGCTTCCTCCTGCCGTGGCGATAGTGGCGGTTCGTCAGGTGCGGAATTGGGCGGCTTTTGCCGATCCTCGGGTACAAGCGGGTTTTCCGGATCTGCCTTATCCATATGGCGTTCCCCCTCCTACACAATATATTGCTCCCCGCTAATGACCCTTGCGGCAATATCCCGCTTGGCCGCAATCGTATCGACCAGCGGACCACGCATCAGCTTCTTCAAGACCGACAGCTGCATTTGCAGGGCATCTCCCTTCGCTAACGCCGCCAGAGCAACCTTCGCAATGGATTCGATCTTCTCCAGCGCCTCCTGTACGAACACTTCCGTCATTTGAATCGCGTTCCCGGCATCCGCACCGCTTTGCACAAGCTTTTGCGTCCGGAGCAGCGCGCTTTCCGCCGCGAACAGCTGAATCATAATATCCGACAGCGCGCAGAGCACCTCCTGCTCCTGGTCGAGCTTTAACCCAAGCTTTTGCACGGCAAGCCCGCCGACGGCAAGAAAAGCTTTTTTACCCTGCGATACGCGGTACACCTCACGACTGAGCGGCTCATCAAACGGCGGAACCGGCATCGGGTGCAGCAGCTCTGCCTGCAGGGCCTGCGCTTTTTCGAGCAGCGGAAGCTCGCCTTTCATCGCTTTTTTCAGCAAGGTTCCCGGAATGAGCATCCGGTTAATCTCGTTGGTCCCTTCGAAAATCCGGTTAATCCGCGAATCCCGGTAAATGCGCTCCACCTTGTATTCCTTGATATAGCCGTAGCCGCCGTGAATCTGGACGCCCTCGTCCGCGACAAAATCCAGCGTCTCCGACGCAAACACCTTATTAATCGAGCATTCCAGCGCGTACTCGCTGATCGCTTTTGCCGCCCGCATTCCGGCATCCGGCGCATCCGCTCCGGCACCCTCCGCGCTCAGCATGGCATCGATCCATCCCGCGGTCCGGTATACCATCGATTCCAGCACGTATGTTCGGATATTCATATCCGCCAGCTTGGCGCCAATGAGCGGGTAAGAGGAGATGGCACGGCCGAACTGCTTGCGCGTGTTGGCGTATTTGGAAGCTAGCTCGATCGTTTCTTTGGACCCGCCAAGACAACCCGCTCCCAGCTTGAACCGCCCGATGTTCAGGATATTAAACGCGATTTTATGCCCTTGGCCGATCTCGCCAAGCACGTTCTCCACCGGCACCGCGACATCCTCGAAAAATAAAGGTCGCGTCGACGAGCCCTTAATGCCCATCTTGTGCTCCTCGGGCCCAAGGCTGAAGCCGGGCATCCCTTTTTCCACGATAAACGCGCTGAACGCTTCCCCGTCCACCTTCGCGTACACGATAAACACATCCGCAAACCCAGCATTGGTGATGTACAGCTTGGAGCCGTTCAGAATATAGTGGCTGCCGTCAGGTGACAGCTTTGCCGTTGTTTTCGCGCCTAAGGCATCCGATCCGGAGGCCGGTTCCGTTAAGCAATAGGCGGCGATTAGCTCACCTGTGGCGAGCTTCGGTAAGTATTTGCGCTTCTGTGAGGCTGTGCCGAAAAAAACGATCGGCAGCGTGCCGATCCCCGTATGCGCGCCAACGGACAGCGCGAAAGAGGAGGCGCGGGCAAGCGTCTCCGACAGCAGGGTTGTGCTTACTTTATCGAGCCCCAGACCGCCATAGGCTTCGGGTACATCCGCTCCAAGAAGGCCAAGCTCGCCTGCCTGGCGCATCAGCTTTACCGTCAGCTCATAGTCCAGCCCCTCAATCTGCTCATCCAGCGGAAAAATCTCTCCCTCCACAAACTGCTGCGCCGCATCCGCCATCATCTTCTGCTCTTCGTTGAAGTCCTCCGGCGTAACCGTAGCGGACGGCAGAGCATCCTCGATTACAAAACGACCGCCAAACCGAATGTTTTCCCCCATGCTTTACGTCCCCTTTCCCTCTCGCCTTCCTGCTTCCTCCACTTGCGCGCTATGCTACGCGTATACCTCAAACACGCCTGCGGCTCCCATCCCTCCGCCGACACACATCGTGACAACCCCGATTCCTCCACCGCGTCTCTTCAGCTCGTGAATAAGCGATACCGACAGCTTTGTCCCCGTACAGCCAAGCGGATGACCAAGCGCAATCGCCCCGCCGTTAACGTTCACTCGTTCAGGATCGATGCCAAGCTGCTCGATAATCGGCACGCATTGGGCGGCAAAGGCCTCATTCAGCTCAAAAATATCAATGTCGTTAACCGTCAGGTTAGCGGCTTTAAGCGCTTTTGGAATAGCCTCGATAGGGCCGATGCCCATCACCTCCGGCGCTACTCCCGCAACCCGATAGGTGCGGAATGCCGCAAGAGGCGTCAGCCCAAGCTCCCTCGCCCTGGCGCGGCTCATCACAACAACCGCAGCTGCGCCGTCGCTCATCTGCGAGGAGTTGCCGGCCGTAACCGTACCTTCCCTCGCAAAAGACGGCTTCAGCGGCGCAAGCGTCTCCGGCGTTGTATCCGGGCGCACGCCTTCATCGGTATCGAAGGTGAAGGTACGTTCAACCGGCCGGCCGTACTCATTCACATCGGACCTCGTTGCCGTCACTGGCACGATCTCCTCTTTGAAGCGGCCTTCCTGAATCGCAGCTGCCGCTTTGCGATGGCTGGACGCGGCAAACGCATCCTGCGCCGCGCGGGTAACGTTGTAGCGGCGTGCCACTTCCTCGGCGGTGTGTCCCATGCCCATATACACCTCCGGCATGGCATCCACGATGCCCGGATGCGGAGCCAGCTTAAAGCCGGTCATCGGCACATGACTCATGCTTTCCACGCCGCCTGCGACAAGGATGTCGGCATCGCCGAGCCGTATGCGTTCAGCCGCGTAGGCGATCGCCTGCAGACCCGATGCGCAGAACCGGTTAATCGTTACGGCCGGCGTTGTAACCGGGAAGCCCGAATAGAGCGAAATAATTCGCGCCATATTCAGCCCTTGCTCGCCCTCCGGCATGGCACAGCCGATAATGACATCCTCGACGTCGACCGCATCAAGCCCCGGTACTCGGCCAACCGCCGCGGTCAACACGGCCCGTCCAAGGTCCTCTGCCCTCGTCTCCGCAAGACTTCCCTTCTTCGCCTTGCCCACCGCGGTACGTACCGCGGATACGATAACGGCATCGCGGTCATGGTCCGCAAATTTGCCCGCTGCTCCCATAAAGCGCCTCCTTCTTTTTGGCACCGCCCGCGCCTCGTCGCGCAGGCGGTGCCTTTTGTTGTAGTGCATGTGGGATAAGACCCTGTGAGGGTCTTAACTCGTACCGATCACCAGTTAACGTGGCAGGTAAGACCCTCTCAGGGGCTTATTTGCTGCGCATCCGTTGTTTTTGAGTAACTTTTGGCTTGCTCGCGGGGGGATAAGACCCCGGCAGGGTCTTATCCCGTTCCGGTCACCAGTTAACGTGGCAGGTAAGACCCTCTCAGGGGCTTATTTGCTGCGCATCCGTTGTTTTTGAGTAACTTTTGGCTTGCGCGCAGGGGGATAAGACCCCGGCAGGGTCTTATCCCGTTCCGGTCACCAGTTAACGTGGCAGGTAAGACCCTCTCAGGGGCTTATTTGCTGCTCAACTTTTGTTTTCGAGTAACTG
>NZ_JBBCVY010000009.1:0-250313 GCF_037146255.1 Paenibacillus sp. MMO-58 | reverse complement strand
GGACTCTTTAAGGCCATTGTGGCAATTCTTACTTCGTAAGCATTCACTTAAAGAATTGTCACACAAATGGACTTTTTAAGGCCATTGTGGCAATTCTTACTTCGTAAGCATAATCCATATAACCTACAAGTTGCGGAATGCATCCGCCGCCTTCACCGGCTTCTTGATCTGACCATGCTCCGTCAGCCAATTAATAATGTTAGTCCAGGAATCCTCGGATTGGCTGGCAAACGGTTCATTCCCCGCATCCATCAGCGGCAGCAAAATTTGCAGGCTTTGCTTCTCGATATCCGCATCCAACGGGAAGTCGGTGCTTTGCTTATCCAGCAGCAGCTTCAGCGCTTCATCCGGGTGGCTTGCGGTATATTCCTGGCCTTTCGCCGCGGCTGCGAGGAACCGTTTGATGGCATCGCCTTTGCTGTCCAGTTCCTTCTCGCTTGCCGTCAACACCAGTTCGTAATAATCCGGAACGCCGTAATCCGCCGGGTTAAACGAGATCAGCTTCTCGCCTTCCTTCTCGAGCAGCAGCTTCTCGTGATTGATATAACCGCCGATAATGCCATCGACGCGGTTTGTCGACATCGCCGGAATCAGATCCCAGCCGATATCGACATAATTTATTTTCGACGGGTCGCCCCCATCCGCCTTCACCATCGTATTAACCATCGCTTCATCCAATGGCAGGGAAGGATAGCCGATTTTTTTGCCTTCCAGGTCCTTAGGGGTTTTGATCCCCGTCCCTTCCGATACAAAAAGCTGGTTAAGAGGATGGCGGACAATCGCTCCGACCGATACGACCGGGATATCCTCCGAGCGGGCAACGGCTACCTGTGTCTGGTAGCTAAGCGCCAGATCGGCTTTGCCCGTAGCGACCAGCTTCAGCGCGTCATTCGTATCGGCAGGCGTCTGAAGCTTGACCTTAAGCCCTTCTTCTTCAAAATACCCTTGTTCCTCCGCCGCATACAAAAACGTATGTACCGCATTAGGATACCAGTCCAGCAGCACCGTTAACTCTTCCGTCTTTTTCTCGGCGTTGCCTGAGCTGCTGCCGTTCTTCTCCGATGAACAAGCTGTCAGCAGCAAGGTGAATACAAGACCTACAGCTAATCCTGATTTGATGAATCGATTACGATAAGTTCCCAGCATGATACGATATCTCTCCTTAAGAATAAATGACTAATCAGCGATGCTCACACGATCTAACTCCGCCGCTGTCCAAGCACCCATTTCTCTATCATTTGCGCGGCAACAAACAAGGCAATCCCCATCAGCGACAAGAGCAGCACGCCGGCGAACACATCGTCGCCGCGAAGCATATTCGCCGCACGCTTCGTATAGACGCCAAGCCCGGATTCTCCGCCCAGCCACTCGCCAAGCGTAGCTCCGCCAACGCTGATGGCGGCAGCCATTTTTAGTCCCGTGAAGAAGGATGGCAGCGCAGAAGGAATCTTCCATTTCAGAAACAGCTGCGCTTTGCCCGCTCCCATTGAACGGAGCAGCTCCCCGATCTCGCGGTCCGCCGTGCGGAAGCCGTCCGCCGTATTTACCGCCACCGGGAAGAAAGTAAACAGAATAACGACCGAAATTTTGCTTCCGATCTCGTAACCGAACCACATGACCATGATCGGCGACAAAGCGATAATCGGAATGGTCTGCGAAGCTACGATTAACGGATAAATCGTCTTGCGCGCAAGGCTCGAGCTGTCGATCCAGATAGCGGACAACCCGCCAAACACGACCGAGAAAGCTAGACCAAGCAGCGCTTCCCATAGCGTCAGGACAAAATGCTTGCCCAGCAGCGCTGCGTGATTTAGAAGCGCGGCAAAAACATCCGACAGCGGGGGAATGATATAGCCCGGAACATCAAATACGCGAGTGCCCAGCTCCCAGATCGCCGCCAGCAGCACGATAAACAGAAGGATTGGAAGCTTATCCTTAAGCAGCTTCATCAGCCTCCGCCTCCTTCCGCATTGGAAGGGATCCGGCCAAGCTGCCCAAGAAGCCGTCGCTTCAAACTGGCAAAACGCTCGTCAAGCGTTGTCTCGTAGGTTCTCGGGCGGGGCAAATCAACCGCAAGCGGCTCAAGCTGCGTAATTGGTCTCGATGCCGCAACAAGCACTTGATCCGAGAGCAGCAGCGCCTCGTCGATATCATGCGTAATGAACAGAATCGTCTTCCGATGCTTCTCCCACACCTGCAGCAGCCATTGCTGCATGCTGATCCGGGTCATCGCATCAAGCGCGCTGAACGGCTCGTCGAGGAGCATCAGCTCCCCGCCGGCAAGCAAGGAGCGGAGGAACGATACCCGCTGACGCATACCGCCCGACAGCTCATGCGGATATTTCGCTTCCGTGCCCGCCAGCCCGAGTTCAGGCAGCATCTCAAGCACTCTGCGCCTTGCTTCGCGTTTAGGTACGCCGGCAAGCTCGAGGCCGATAGCGGCGTTATCCTGCACCGTCCGCCAAGGCATCAAGCAGTCGCGCTGCGGCATATAGCCGATGGTGCTGCGCTGACCGGGAACGGCACCAGCTGCCGTGATTGTACCGGATTCGGGCTGGAGCAGACCGGCTAGCAGGCGGAACAGGGTTGTTTTGCCCATGCCGCTAGCGGCTACGATACTGACGAATTGCCCCTTGGGCACTTCCAGATCAAGCCCGTCGAAGAGCGGCTCCTCGCCCTCGAACCGATATGTCAGCCCTTGAACAGTCAAGCCCGCCGAACCCGGCATGCCTTCTTCCCGGGTCCTCTCTACGGTAACCTGCTGCCTGTTCACACCGGCCACTCTTCCTCTCGGTAGGCCATATCCCAGAATAGATATTCAAGCTTGGAAGCCATGATGAAATGCTGCTCGAGCCTCGCCAGCTCCGGCTCCGGCAAAGCTTCCGCCAGCTCATCCATGATGCCGATGCACCAGTTGGTCAACTCGCCAAACTCCTCGGAGCTGTACATCAGAATCCAGTCCCGGTATAGCGGATGATCAAGCGCTCCGGGCGCTTCGGCGAACAGGACGCCAATCTCCCGATAGCTCCACATGCAAGGCAGTACAGCCGCCGCAACCTCGGCGAGCGAGCCATGCGCGGCAACGTCAAGCAAATATTTGGTATAAGCGATTGTGGTAGGCGACGGTTCCGTACTCTCCAGCTCTTCCCTTGTCACGCCGAATCGCTCGGCGTATTGCCGGTGCAGCCCCATTTCCACGTTCAGAATGGAATGGCACAGCTGAGAGAACTTCCCCATCGTATGGAGGTCGTTAGCCTTAATGCTGCCGTAAGCAAACATTTTGGCATAATCGATTAAGTAGACGTAGTCTTGCTTGAGGTAAAAGATAAACTTCGCGGGATCAAGTGTCCCTGCCTTCAGCTCCTGGAGGAAAGGATGACGGTGACTCCGTTCCCAGATCCCCTTCGAGCTCTCGTATAATCTCCCGGTGAATTTCCCGGCTATTATCGGTTCCGTTTGCATTGCCTTCTGCCACTCCTTTAATTTAGTAACCTTAGGTAACTAACGAGGGGCGCTGGAACAACAGAAAAAGCCATCCGCGAATACACGAATGGCTGTAATTCGATCGGTTCTCTACGCCAGCATTACCTGGTTCAGATTAACGGTCAAGCAAACAAGTTGCCTATCTCAGCCGGACTTTATCCAGCACCCGCACGCACTATGCAATTACACTCACTATAACGGATCTGTGAATATTAGGCAATAACCTATTATTCTTCGCTATCCGGTTTATTTGATCCGCCGGCTTCTTCCTTCTTGCCTGCTCCGGCCTTAGGCCCTTTACTGAATACACGCTTCGCGCTCTTCTTCTTTTCGGCCTTATCCCAGCGGCTCCAGCCCTTCTTGCCGGTTCCTTGCCCGATGCCGCTCTTTTTTGCTTTAACCAATCTGTACAGCTCCCTTGTCCTCTAATACGGTGTATTGTACCAATAGCAGGGCGGTAATAGCAATGTTTAAGCTTAACCCTCCGGCTCAATCCCGCAGACGCCATAAAAGAACAAATGGAGAAACTCCTCGAAAAACTGTTGCCCTTTCCCGCTTTGCTGCGCCTCTTCCAGAAGCTTTTGGGATTGCGCGACAAACATGTTCACGTAAGTCAGGATCATCTGCGTCGATACCTTGTTCGAGATTTGTCCCTTCTGCCTGCACTCCTCGATAAAAGCATGCATAAGCGGCATAGCCCGCTGCTGCGTCACCTCGTCGATATAGCCGGCAAAATCCGGATCGCCGCTCATCATCTGCTGAATGAATGCCGGCGTAAAGCGGCGGAACGCTTCCGTATCGGCCTTAACCACATATTCCACAAACTGCTGAAACGTTGGACCGCGGCTCATAAATACTTCGAAATCGTCAACATGCTCCGTAACGTAATACTTGAAGGCTTCCCGAATGAGAATCTCCTTGCTGCCAAAATAGTTATAGATCGTCACCTGCGACACCCCTGCCTCGGCAGCGATGTCGGCAATGCGGATATGTTTAGGCTCACAGTTCTGAAGCATGGCAAGGACAGCTCCCCTGATCTTTGCTTTAAGCTGCTCCGCTCTTTTTTCGAATCCGTTCATGTTACCCTCCGGCTCCCCAATAAATATGAACTAATGAAATTATAGCACATAAATATTTCATAACCCCATTGACTTCTCTTTTAGCCGAGCCTATCATAATGATGAAATATAGGAACCATAAAATTTCATAACTTTCCGAAAGAAGGTGCGGTCAGCATGCTGGTCGTAGACGGTTTAACGAAGCTTTTTCCGGGCGGCAAAGGGATTACCGATGTGTCCTTTACCGTGGAACAAGGGGAGGTATTTGGCTTTCTTGGTCCTAACGGCGCCGGGAAATCCACAACGATCCGCCATATTATGGGCTTCATGAAGCCCGACCGCGGAAGCGCGTCGATTAAAGGGCTGGATACTTGGAAGCAGCAAGGGACCGTGCAGAGGCTGGTCGGCTATTTGCCGGGAGAGATCTCTTTTATCGAAGGCATGAATGGCAAGGAGTTTCTGGCGTTTCTCGCCCGCATGCAGCGCGTGGACAGTTCGGCCCGGCGCAAGGAGCTGATCGAACGGCTTCAGTTCGACGTCTCTACCCCGATCCGCAAAATGTCCAAAGGGATGAAGCAAAAGGTCGGCATCGTGGCGGCTTTTATGCATAGACCGGAGCTGATTATTCTGGATGAGCCGACTTCAGGCCTCGATCCGCTTATGCAGCAGCTGTTCATCGAGCTTGTGCTGGAGGAGAAAGCCCGCGGCACCACCTTCCTCATGTCCTCCCACAGCTTCCCTGAGATTGAGCGGACTTGCGACCGTGCCGCGATTATAAAGGACGGCATTATCGTCGCCACCAACAACATCCACGAGCTGCAGTCGATGCAGCGGAAGCTGGTTGCGATCGTGTTCGAGCATCCGGAGGATGCCGAGGCTTTTGCGCAAAGCGGCCGCGTGCCGGTGGAGTCCCGTGACGGAAGGCGGGTTACCGTTGCCGTGCAAGGCAATTATAACGAGCTGATTCATGAAGCCGCGAAATACAAGGTGCGCAGCCTGGACATTACGGCGCAAAATCTCGAGGACGTCTTTATGCAGTACTATGACCGGAAGAATGAAATGGGCGGAAAGGAGGCTGATGCTTTATGAACTTTCCCCTTTTCAAGCAAATGATGAAGATTCATCTGAGAGGCATGAGCAATTATGCGTTTGGCTCGGCCTTCTACATTCTGCTTATGTTCTGGCTTTATCCCGGCATTGCCGACAATACAGGCTCTTTAAATGAGCTGATTAAATCGATGCCTGAAGGCGTTGTTAACGCCTTTAATATTCAAGGCGGCTTTGGCAGCATGGAGGCTTTTATCTCCGGCGAATATTACGGGCTTATCCTCCCGCTTCTGCTCTCGATCTTCAGCATCATGCTGTCGACCGGTCTCATGGCAAGAATGGTGGATCAGGGCTCGATGTCTTATCTGTTGTCTACGCCAACGACCCGCAGGCAAGTTGCCGTAACCCAGGCAGGCGTTTTGTCCACGGGACTTCTCATTATTATGCTGGTCACAACAGGTGCCGGACTTCTCGGTTACGTATGGTTTATCGGAGATAAGTTCGAATTCAACGGAGCCCGATACTTGGAGATGAACGTAGTTGCCTGGATGCTGTTTATCGCGGCAAGCGGCATTGCCTTCTTGATCTCTTCCGTTATGAACGATGAGAAAAAGGCGCTTGGCACCTCCGGATTTATCGTCATCGGCATGTTCGCGCTCGATATGCTTGGCAAAATCAGCGACAGCGTAGAGTGGCTCCGGTACATTTCGATCTTCGCGCTGTACCGGCCAAGCGATATTGCCGCCGGCAGCGGCGATCCGCTGCTCTCTTCGATCGTGCTGCTCGCGATTGGCCTCGCCTGCTTCGCCGCAGGCGTTATCTCCTTCAGCAGGCGGGATCTGCCGCTGTAATGGGAACCGGTGGCCGGCGGCGTGGCAAGATGCGTTAGCTAGTCAGCGGGGCCGCATCCGGCCACCCCGCCGGCGGCACACAACCTCGTCGTGTACTCACGTGCCTGCATTCCGTCAATTGCGCCGCCGTTAAGGTCCCTAAAGGGCCTTAACGGCTTTCTTTTTGTCTTTGCAAGTCAGCTTAAGGTCCGTGATGGGCCTTAAGTGTGCAAACATTGGCGTTTTCCTTGCCAATTCAAGCATAACGTTAATCCTTAAGGTCACTAAGGGACCTTAAGGACTTCAATTTTCACCTTACGGAGCCGCTTAAAGCCCCTTAGGGACCTTATCTGGTTAGCTCTCCAACACACCTTAAACCACCTCATACTTAACACCATCGGTATGCCACTAAACCTAAGCCAATAAAACCCTTGCGGGGTCTTATGATCACTAATATTACTCCTCTCTAGCACAATAAGACCCTGCCAGGGTCTTATCCCTACGCTCTACAAGAAGCAAAAAAAAAACCGTCCCTCGCTGCCCGAAGGCAGCAGGGACGGTTTTTCATTAGCTTTATACGGCTTCCAGACTATCCAGAATCTCGCTTAAGCTAAGTTCGGCGCACGCCATGGACGTGTCGGCAGCTCCGTAATACATGCGGATGCGATCGCCGTCAACCAGCGCGCCGCAAGAGAAGACGACTCCGCCGAAGAAGCCGTTCTGTTCATAGTCAGCCTCCGGCTCCATGATCGGGTTGCCGGAACGGGCAATAACCTTGGACGGGTCGTTCAGATCGAGCAGCACCGCGCCCATGCAGTAGCGGTTATCTTTGGTCGCGCCATGGTACAGCTCGAGCCAGCCTTTTTCCGTCTTGATCGGCACGGCGCCCCCGCCAAGCCGGCCGCTGTCCCACATGCCGTCGCGCAGACCGATCAAATGGCGGTGATTGCCCCAGTAGAGCAGGTTGTCGGACTCCGCAATCCACATCTCCGGACGTCCGCAGCTCTTTGTCGTTGGACGGTGCAGCGCGTAATACTTGCCGTTCACGCGTTCCGGGAAGATAAGCACGTCTTTGTTGTCCGGGCCAAAGATCATCCCGTGATGAGTCACGTTCTCGAAATCCTTCGTCGACACGAGCGATTCACCGATACCGACCGGCGAGACCGCCGAGAAGTAAATATAGTAGGTGTCCCCAATTTGCGTAATGCGGGGATCCTCGATCCCAAACGTCTCAAGCGATTGGGACGGATACACAAACGGCTTATCGTCGATGGTAAAATGCCGGCCGTCTTTGCTCCGCGCAATACGGAGGTAAGACAAGGAAGTCAAGTATTCAAACGACGGCGCGTGCTCCTTCCGTACGATGACGCGCGGATCGGAGAAATCATAATCTTCGTCGTCCAAGCGGATCGGGAACAAATCCAGCTCGCCCCGCTCCACGTTATAGACCGGCGCCAGAACGACGTCCGGGTCAGGGCTGATAGGCCGTTCAGCTACGCGGAGCAGCATGATGACCTCCCCGTTGTATTCCGCGATTCCGGCGTTAAACGCGCCGATCACTTCGAAATCGGGGCGGTGAGGCGTGACGTCCGCGGGCGTAACCAATGGATTCTGTTCATATCTATAGATGTTCATAAGATGAGTCCTTTCTTTCGTTCATTGCTTGACCGGCCTTATTCGGCCGGATAATTATGACAAATTAAAATTACAAACCGGCAAAAGGGTCGTTGATGGTCAACACCTGCGCATCGGCATCGCTGATGCCGGCATAGAGCAAGGCGCTGCCATCCTCCCGTCTCACCAGGCCGCCGCTAAAGACAACGTCCTGCAGGTCCGGCCGCTTAGACGGTCCAGGCAGGAACCGGCTGCGCTCGGCGATCATCTTCATATCGGTAAAGGAAGCGTCCCTCGGATCGTATACGAAGGCCATCGGATAATAATGACGGTCTCCGGCTTCGTCGAAGCAGGCCGTATGGCCAAGCACGCCGATTCGGCCGTCGTTCAGCAAATGAGCTTCATTGGCACCGCCCCATTCGCCTTCCGCGAATTGCCCTTCAAGGAGCGGCGCGTCGTCGATAACATTGGTCGTCAAGGCATCCAGCGAAGCAACCTGCGCAAAGCCGATCTTGCCGCGGCCGCCCTTCTCGCCTTGCGGGCGGGTGAAGACCCCAATGCTGCCGCCTGGAAGCTCGACAAGACGGATATCCTTCATTCCGTCAGGACCTTTAAAGAAAGGCTTCAAATCGCGAATGCCGCTGCCGCGGTAGAAGACCGTACGCCACATAAGCGCGTCCTCCCGTTCCGGATGCGGATAGATCTCGACGCCTCCAAGCACCAGTTCCCCGCCAATTCGGCAGTGGAACGGATCCTGAAGCGCCAGTACGGGAGCATCCTCTAAGGGAAACCATTTGCCGCCTTGTTCGGAGAAGAAGACGACGTCGGAATGCTCGCTGTCCCTCGATTCCACGCGTCCCGGAATGATGGCCATTCCGCCTTCTTGGATTGGAGCGGCGATATTGTATACGTCTTTATCGCCTACGCCTTCAAAGACGATACGCGACGGATTGTCGGCACGCGCACCAGAGGCGCGGTAAGCTTCAAGAAGCTCGGAGCAGGCCAGCGGCCTGCGGGCAATTGGTTCTTGAACGGTCATGGTTCGTTTCCCCCAATGTTGATGTTATTTCAGGCTGAACTGCATGCCTTCTTGGAACTTCTTGCTGAATATCAGGAACATCACGATAATCGGCAGCGTCAGGATGGTCGAAGCCGCGTAAAGTGGTCCCGGATAAGACCCATACGGCCCAAACATCTGGGACAATAACACGTTCAGCGTAAGCATGGAATCGCTCTTGACCGCGATCATATCCCATAGCAGCTCCGTCCAACGCTCCATTAGCAGGAACAGGAAGATGACGGTCGTGATCGACTTCGACATCGGCAGCATGATTCGGAACATGATTTTCAGATCGGAAGCTCCATCCAGCTTGGCCGCTTCAATGAAGACTGTCGGCACCGCCTTGAAGAAGTTCGTGTACATAAAGATCGCCCATAAACTGACGGCCTTCGGAATGATCAGCCCCAAATACGTATCGTACAAGCCCGCACGCTGAATAATCAGAAACGACGGCACGAGCAGAATGATAGCCGGGAAGAACATATGAAACAGAACAAAGTTGTTGATCGCGTTCCGGCCGAAGAAATTCAGCTTCGACAGCGCGTAAGCAACCATGATGCCAAAGAACATCATAAGCGCGGTTGAAGCGATTGAGACGAAGATACTGTTAAAAAAGGCGTTTAACCAAGGCCGTGTAATACCGGTCTCGCCGCCGCTGAAAAGCCATTCGTACGACTTTGTCGTAAATCGCGTAGGAAAGAGCTGCTTATCGATCTGCGTCCAATCCGCGAAGGAGCTGAGTACCATATACAGGTATGGATACACCATAATGAGCAGGAGCACGGCCGCGATTCCGTATCGAACAGCTCTTCTCGTACCGCTGTGCTTTTTAGACCCAACCATTGCGCTTCCCCCACATCTCCAGAATTTTGCGGATAACGAAGATCGAAATAAACGTCGCAACCGAAGCCAGCAGCGCTACCGCGGATGCGTAACCAACCTGCATGTTCTGGAACGCCTGCTTGAAAATTTCCATCTGCCAGGTGTTCGTCGCATGTCCCGGTCCGCCGCCGGTCAGCTGATACACCTCCGTGAAAATGCCAAAGGTAACGCCAAACGCCAGAATAAGCGTCGTATACAGCGAAGGATAGAGCAGCGGAAGCGTAATGCGCCAGAAACGCTGACTGTCCTTTACGCCGTCAATCGCAGCAGCCTCATAGACTTCCTTATCTATACTTTCAAGGCCGGAAGTAATAATAAGTGCGTAATAGCCCGTAAATTTCCATGCAAGAATCGCGCCTACCACGCAAAGCGCCGAGAACGGCGAACCAAGCCAGTTGATATCCAGCCCGATGCTGCGCAAAGAGACGTTTACGGGGCTCGTATAGGAAAGCAAGCCTTTTACGATCAGAGCGCTAACTACGCCGGAGCTTAGGTAAGGCAGGAAGAAGCCGATCAGGAACAGACTTTTGAACCGGTTCAGTCCGTGCACGAGCACTGCCACTCCAACCGCCAATACGGTAACGAGCGGAACAAAAATCATCATGAACTTGTACGTATTCCAAAAAGCCGCATGCACGCTTGAATCCTGCAAAGCGTCCATAAAGTTGGCGAAGCCAACGAAATTAAAGGTCGGGGCGATCAAGTCCCAGTCCGTGATGGACAGGAAGAACGACCAGATCAGCGGTCCGAAAAAGAAGATCAAGGAATAGATGAGATAAGGGCTGGTAAATAACCAGCCCAACTTGTTATTGCGTTGGTCCATGAGTAGGAGCCTCCCTTACTTCAAGGCTTTTTCCAAAGCGGACTTCATCGCCGCCCAGCCCTCCGTTGGAGCGATTTCGCCTTTGACGACTTTATTGAATGCCTGCTCGCCGATAATCGTCTGCAGGTCGTTGTATTTGGCGTTGTCCATCGGCGGCACGGCATTCGGAACGTTATCCGCGTATGGCTTCAGCTGTGGTTTCGCGTCCAGAATCGCCTTAAACGATTCGTTTGTCGACAGGTCGTCGCGCGCCGGCGGCAGATTTGTCTGCTCGAACCATTTGGCGTCGTTCTTCGCGTCACTGTACACCCATTTGATGAAATCAAGGGCTGCCTGCTGCTGTTCTTTCGTTGCGGAAGCGTAGATGACAAGTCCCTTCGTATCGGCGAACGTTTTGCTTTGCGCCGGATCAACGTCGTCCGGTACAGGCGGCATGCTCAGCGCGTACGTTTCGTTAAACTTCAGCTCCGGATATTTTTCTGCCCAGGTTGTGAAGGTCCATGGTCCAACGTCGGTAAAGATGCCCGTTCCGTTCTCGAACGGATCCGTCACCTGACGGGAAAGAAGACCGTTCTCCTTGCGCAGGTTGTCAACAAAGGTAAGCACTTCGGTTCCGGCTTTCTCGTCTCCGGTAAATTGATCGCCTTCGATGAACTTGTTGCCGTTCGAAGCCGCGTCATACAGCATGTAGAAGTCGAACCAGCGCTTCCAGGCCGTAGGATCCGCGAGATCCGGTTTTGCCCACAGGAATTTCTTGTCTCCGTATTTCGCCTTTAGCTTCTTCGTCACTTCAAGAACTTCGCTGTAAGTCTTAGGCGGCTCGTTATAGCCAAGCTCCTTCAGAACATCGAGGCGCCAACCGAACAGCATCGGGTTGGAGTAGATCGGCAGCACGTACTGATGGCCGTCCGCGAACTTCCATGGCTCGATCGTTTTGGTCATATTGCGTCCTTGAATAATATCGTTATAGCCTTCCAGCGTATCTAGCGGTACCAGCGCCTTACTGTTGGACAGCTGAGCAGCGAAGCCGCGGTTAATGTTCTCGGAGATCGTTGGCGCGCTCTTCGCCGCGATAGCCGATTGAATGCTGGCTTCGGATGTCGGCGATTCCTTGATGGCGCTGACGTTGATCTTCACCTTGTCGTTCGTTGCTTCGTAAGCCTTGGCAAGCTCCTGCCAATAAGCCTGCTGGGTCGGGTTTGGAGCCGCCCAAAACTCGATAGTCGTAACCTTGCCCGCATTGGACGAGCTGTTTCCCGTCTGATTCTGGCCGCCTTGGCCTGTCGAGCAGGCACTCAGCATTCCAAGCGCCACGATAGTGGTAAGCAGAACCGGTGCTTTTTTCTTCATGGAACAATGACCTCCCAAAAGACATGATTTTATAATGACAAAATTAATTCCGTCATGTTGTATCGCATGACACAAAGTGACTGGAAGCGTTTACGACCCTTATTATGCGCGGTCATAGTTCTCCTGTCAAGTGATTATCGTAATAACCACCTCCAAAATAACATTACTAAACACTTTACTAATTTATTATGTAACGTTACAATAGATGATGAACAAACCGTTCCTCATTCGTTTTTCAAATACCGGAAGTGCGGCTTGACACACTTCCGGGGAACGGGAACAATTAAAGAAAACGAGCATTATTTTAGCGTTCAGCGCATAAGCGCAGCGCCGAAATCAAAGTCCCGACGGAGGTTAACCTCGTGAACAGAAAAGTTACGATGCAGGATATCGCAGACAAGCTAAGCTTGTCCAAGAATTCCATTTCTCAAGCGCTCACTGGCAAACCGGGCGTAAGCGATGAGACGCGCCGCTTGATTATGCAGACGGCGGACGACATGGGTTATGTATACAGCAAGCGGGTCGACCAGCCGGCATCGCCGTATTCGGCTCCGCGTACGATCGCCCTGATCGCTTCGAATTACGCCTTCTCTATGAAAAGCTTCTTCGGCGATATTTATCTTAGCGTCGACAAAGAATTGAAACAAAAAGGCATCGAACTCATTATCCAATCCATCAGCCCGGAGGATGCCGCTTCCCTTACGCTGCCGCCTTTTATTCAACAACGCGCGGTTGACGGCATCCTTATTTTGTCTCATATAACGACGCCTTATATCCAAGCGGTTCTCGACACCGGAATTCCTTCCGTGTTGATTGACCATCACCATCCGGACCTCGCAGTCGACTCTATCCTTACTAACAACCGGTTCAGCGCATACGAGGCCATCCGTCACTTAGCTAATTTAGGGCATATGAAAATAGGGTACATGGGGAATATCCGCTTCTCGCCAAGCTATTACGAAAGGCTCGAGGGAATGCGGCTGGCTGCTTTCGAGCTTGGAATCGAGCTTAAGGAAGAGTGGCTTGTAACTACGGCGAAGGAGGAAAGCGGCGAAATCCGAAAGCTCCTGGAGGGAATAACCGATCTTCCAACCGCCTGGTTCTGCGTCAATGACGGATTTGGCTTTATGGTAAATTCGGCTTTGCAGCAGATGGGGCTGCGCGTCCCGGACGATGTCTCCGTCGTTAGCTTTGACAACGGTTACTTGTCCAGATTAGCTACGCCGCCAATCACAACCGTAGATGTTGATCTTCATCTATACGCGCGCTGCGCCGTCGAGAAATTGATCAGCCGGCTTAACGATTCGGAGCAGCCGAAGACGGAGACCCTGCTCTCCACCAAGCTGCTCGTAAGAGGCTCTACCGGTCCTGCTTTGCAGCAGAATTAAGATTAGAATTAAAGACAGGCACAAAAAAAGCGGCCAGCATGAATCATGCCCCGGCCACTCTGTCATCCAGTATGCTTATGTAATCATTTTGCCTTGTTCTAAAGCTGCTCCAGCGCTTCAAGCGTAAGCAGCATATGCTCGATCAGCTCGGGCAAATCATTCATTTGCTCCTCGTCAATGCGGCGGTTGAAACGCAGCTCCACAGCGTTCTTATACACGGTGCCGCCCCCGCTCTCGCTTCCGTATACGAAGCTAAGCGTCTGGGTGAGCGAGACCTCCGCCCCCCATTGTTCCCGTACGGCCGTCTGGATTCGCAGGCAATGCGTTTCCGCATCCGGCAGAGCCAGATGGAACAGCAAACGGAGGCTGCAGCCCGGCGGCTCGCCTTCCTGCAGCTCCAGCAGCTCCGTCGCCAGGTCGCGGAGCGAGGTATCCAGCCGGATTTCGCCGATGATCCGCTTCTCCCGGTCGCTGCCGGCCAATACGAATTGCAGGGCGAACTCGCGCCCCATCACCGCCATATCCAGCCGGTCCACGCGGTTCACCACCCGAATCCGTTCATCCAGGTTGTCCAGATCATACAGTTGATTTTCCAGGGCGACCTTCAAATTATCGAAGATCGTCGGGTCAAATAACATCGCCATACACGAACCCCTCCAACCGCTCCAAAGCCGCTTCGTCAAAAGGACGCGAATTGTCGTAATACAGAACCGACGAATCCGGCAGCTCCCACGCAAGCGTTCTGCGCCCAAGCGAGCGGGCGAAGGAATCCCAATGCACCAGCTTATATTGATCCGTCGCAAGCCCGCGCTCCTCGATCCGGCTGTAATGCATATCTTCATCCTGCAAGTAAACCACAACCGCCTTCACATCGACATCGTCGAGAGAAGCGCCGGCCAAAGCCAGCTCCTTACCAATCCAGGACGGATCGCTGATTTCCTTCGTAAACGGCCCAATGACGAAAGCATCCGTGCCAACGCCGACATTTTCGAGCGCGGCATCCATCGTAATCCGGTAGCCGAGATCGCGGCACAGCTTCTTATAGTCTTCCGAATCGCGGTCGTTCGGATCCAGCCCGGCTACCGTCATAATCTGTACGGCTGCCGGCCGCAGCATCGTGTCCATATCGAATACCGCCGCGCCGCGCTTCTTGGCAAGCGCCTTGGCCAGCGTTGTTTTTCCCGCTCCCGCTCCGCCGACGAAAAATACAAGCTTTCGCATGACTTCCGCCCCCTACTTCTGCTGCAGCTGCTTCCAGACAGTCTTGTTGCTGTATTCCTTCGAGCTGCTGATGTCTTGGCCGAACCATTCCGGTGCCTCGAACGAATGAGCGGCTTCCTCAGAATCGAACTCCACCTCAAGGACGGTCAGCTGAATCTGGTCGTAAATATCGATCTCGATCTGGACGCCGTTCCATTCCGCCGTAATCCGGTTTTTCGTCAGCGCAACGGCGCCAAATGCCTTAACGACCTGCTCGTACAGCCCTTCGTTAATCTCGTACTCCACTTCCTCGCGCTTAATGCCAAATCCCTTCTTGAACGTATGTGTGTATGTAACCTCTCCGTTATCCACATCCGTAATCCGGCGAACGCGCAGCTCCTGATCGGCCTCCAGCGCCAGATAAGTCTGCTCGATCCGCTGCTCCGAGCGTACCTGAATTCGGCCCTCCAACTGCTCGTAAGGTACTGCCAGCAAAAATTTGCGTTCGATCTCTAATGCCATAAACGATTCTCCCCCATAAACATGAATTTGCTTAATCATACCACAGCCGGCCCTCAGGACGCGCCAAAAAACCGGGAGATGCCTCATCCCCCGGTCAGTAACCTCATTTAATATTTTTCCCGTAAAAGATCTCGTACATCTCGTCCGTCAGCCGTTCCGTAATTTCCTTCTGCTCGTCCATGCTCAGCTTGTCTTTCGTGTAGCCGAACAGGTAGTTATTGAGATCGAATTCCCGCAGCTTGCACTTGGTGTGAAAAATATTTTCCTGATAGACGTTTACGTCAATCATATCGTACTGGTCGATGACCTCGTCCGGAATGTAATTCTGAATAGAGTTGATATCGTGGTCGATAAACAGCTTGTTGCCGTTAATATCCCTCGTAAAGCCCCGAACCCGGTAATCGATCGTCATAATGTCCGTATCAAACGAATGAATCAAATAATTTAGCGCCTTAAGCGGCGAAATCTCCCCGCAGGTTGCCACGTCGATATCGGCGCGGAACGTGCTGATCCCTTCGCTCGGATGATATTCGGGATACGTATGAACGGTAATATGGCTCTTGTCCAGCTGCAGTACCACATTGTCCGGGAGCGGACCCGGCGACTCGTCAAACGTCGATTCGGTCGGCACCTCCACGATTGGCCCTTCCGAGACCAGAATCGTAACGCTGGCGCCTTGCGGTACGTAATCCTGCTTGGCAATGTTCAAGACATGCGCGCCGATGATGTCGGCAACCTGCTTCAATATTTTCGTCAGCCGGTCGGAATTGTACTGCTCGTCGATGTATTCGATGTAGGCCTCGCGTTCTTCCTTCGTCTTCGTGTAACAGATATCGTACATATTGAAGCTGAGCGACTTCGTCAAATTGTTAAAACCATGCAGCGTAATCCGCTGCTCGGGCGTAAACTTCACCTTCAATCCCCCCGTTCCTAACTCTTCCACTACTATTACCCATTTTTCCGGGGATGATTCAAATTATGGCAATAATCTCATGGGGAAGGCAGGTGCGGGATAAGCCTTTTATGGTATACTGCTTCAATAAAGAATTGCATTGGAGGGCCAGCAATCATGAAAATTTACGTCGTTGTCTCGTTCACGGAAGACGGAATGGAAAATGTATACGTCGGCGATGACCAGGAAAAGGTGCAGTCGCTGAACCCGGAGGACTTCGAGAACAGCGATGCGCTGTTCGTCGAGATTTGGGAAGACGGCGAGAAGACCGACGAATACCGCGTCGGCTCGTACGGAGAAGACGAAGAAGACGAGGAACTCGAGAACTAATCGTTCAAAAAAACGGTCTCCGCGATGCCTGATGCAGGGCTCAGCGGTGACCGTTTTTCATTTTACAGCAACCCTAAGCTTCGCAGCTCCTCGGCGGTAAAGACGCGCGATCTCGTCAGGAATCTCAGCCCCTCCGGTCCTTCCAGCGAGAACATCCGCCACGCCCGGGAACAACGTCGATGATCAGCTGCGTGTTTTTCCAATAGTCGTATTGCGCCTTGGTCATATAAAACGGCGCGCCGCCAATCTCGCCAAGCCGCACATCCTGATCGCCGATCAGGAATTCGCCAAGCGGAAAGCACATCGGGGAGCTGCCGTCGCAGCATCCGCCAGATTGATGGAACATAACGTCGCCATGCTTAGCCCGAAGCCGTCCGATCAGCTCAAGCGCGCTTTCCGTGGCAAGCACCTTAAGCACGGATTCCGCGGCCATATCAGAAGAGGCCTAATGCATCGGGGCTGTAGCTGACGAGCAGGTTCTTCGTCTGCTGGTAGTGCGACAGCATCATCTTGTGGTTCTCGCGGCCAACGCCGGACATTTTGTAGCCGCCAAACGCCGCATGAGCCGGATAAGCATGGTAGCAGTTCGTCCAGACGCGGCCCGCTTCGATCTGACGTCCCATCCGGAACGCCGCGTTGATGTCCCGCGTCCAGACGCCGGCGCCAAGACCGTACAGTGTATCGTTGGCAATCGCCAGCGCTTCTTCCGGCGTGCTGAAGGTGGCAACGGCAACTACCGGCCCAAAGATCTCCTCTTGGAAAATCCGCATGCCGTTATTGCCGCGCAGCACGGTCGGCTGAATATAGTAGCCTTGCGAAATATCGCCTTCGATAGCCGCGCGGCCCCCGCCAATCAGGCATTCGGCGCCTTCCTGGCGGCCGATGTCGATGTAACTTAAGATTTTCTCCATTTGCTCGGTGGATACCTGCGCCCCGATCATCGTATCCGTGTCGAGCGGATTACCCTGCTTGATGGATGCGACACGCCGCAGCGCCTTCTCCATAAAGCTGTCGTAGATCGACTCCTGAATCAACGCGCGGGACGGACAGGTACATACTTCCCCCTGGTTCAGCGCAAACAGCGTAAAGCCTTCCAGCGCCTTGTCGAACAACGCATCATCCTTCGCCATAATATCCTCGAAGAAGATGTTTGGCGACTTGCCGCCAAGCTCGAGCGTTACCGGAATGAGATTTTGCGAGGCGTACTGCATGATGAGGCGCCCGGTTGTGGTCTCGCCCGTGAAGGCAATCTTCGCGATCCGGCTGCTTGAGGCAAGTGGTTTACCCGCTTCCAGCCCAAAGCCGTTAACGATGTTAACAACGCCGGCAGGCAGCAAATCCTCGATCAACTCCATCAGCACGCAGATCGAAGCCGGCGTCTGCTCCGCGGGCTTCAGGACGACGCAGTTGCCCGCAGCCAGCGCCGGAGCAAGCTTCCACGTCGCCATCAGCAGCGGGAAGTTCCAAGGGATAATCTGGCCAACGACGCCAAGCGGCTCGTGATAATGGTAAGCAACCGTGTCGTTGTCGAGCTGGCTGAGCGAGCCCTCCTGCGCGCGGATGCAGCCGGCGAAATACCGGAAATGATCAATCGCCAGCGGCAGATCGGCTGCCAGACATTCGCGGATCGGCTTGCCGTTATCCCAGGTCTCGGCAACGGCGAGCGTCTCCAGATTGCTCTCAATCCGGTCGGCAATCCGGTTCAGGATATTCGCGCGCTCCGCCGCGGAGGTCCGTCCCCAAGCGGCTTTTGCCGCATGCGCCGCGTCCAGCGCAAGCTCAATATCCTCCGATGTGGAACGGGCTACTTCGCAGAAGGCCGCGTTGTTCACGGGAGAAACATTCTCGAAATATTGGCCTTGCGTTGGCGGCGTCCAGCGGCCCCCTATGTAGTTATCGTACCGTTTCTTGAACGTAATCTTCGAATCCTGCTTACCCGGCTCAGCGTAAATCATGGGCTAACCATCTCCTTTTCGAAAAGTAGCTTGCTAGCGTTATTGATAGATTCCGACGCGCGGTTTCACGAAAACGCTACCATAGTGATACAAGCATATGCATCGCAGGTTGATGGTAGAACGGAAGGCAAAAAAGCCGGTCCCCTTGCGGGGCCGGCTTCGTCTGCTGTTTGTTATCTGCCGAGACAGACGATTACAGCATGATTTTGCAAATATCGTTCGTGAACTGAACCGGATCCTGTACCGTTAAGCCTTCGATCAGAAGAGCTTGGTTGAACAACAGGCTGGTATAGAGGCTCAGCTTTGTTTTATCGGTTGCGTAAGCATCCTTCAGCGCCTTGAACACGTCATGGTTTACGTTGATTTCCAGCACCTTGCTGGCCTTCACGTCCTGACCGTTAGGCATCGCCTTCAGCACCTTCTCCATCTCAATCGTCACTTCGCCCTCGGAAGACAGGCAGACAGGATGGGATTTGAGACGCTTCGAAGCTTTTACGCCCGTTACGTTGTCGCCAAGAACCTCTTGCATCGCCGCGAACAGATCCTTGTTGTCGTTAGCTTCTTCTTCGGTTTCCTTTTCCGCTTCGTCCGCTTCGATGCCAAGATCGCCGCTGGACACGTTTTTGAACGACTTGTCTTTGTACGTGCCAATCATCTTGATCGCGAACTCATCGATATCGTCGGTGAAGTAGAGCAGCTCATACCCTTTGTCCGTTACGATCTCGGCCTGAGGCAGCTTCTCCAGACGTTCGATCGACTCGCCTGACGCGTAGTAGATGAACTTCTGGTCTTCCGGCATGCGGGATACGTATTCCTCCAGCGTAACCTGCTTCTTCTCCTTCGAAGAGTAGAACAGAAGCAGATCCTGCAAGGTATCCTTGTTCGCGCCGTAATCGTTGTACACGCCAAACTTCAACTGACGGCCAAACGCCTTGTAGAAACCTTCGTACTTCTCGCGTTCTTCTTTAAGCAGGCTTTGCAGCGTGCTTTTGATTTTGTTCTTGATGTTCTTCGCGATCAGCTGCAATTGACGGTCATGCTGCAGCAGCTCACGGGAAATGTTCAGCGACAGATCCTCGGAGTCGACCATTCCTTTCACGAAGCTGAAATAGTCCGGGAGAAGGTCCGCGCATTTGTCCATAATAAGGACGCCGTTCGAGTAAAGCTCCAGGCCTTTTTCGAATTCCTTCGTGTAGTAGTCAAATGGCGTATTTTCCGGGATAAACAGAATCGCGTTGTAGACTACCGCGCCGTCAGCGCTTATATGAAGATGCTTCAGCGGCTTGTCGAAGCCGTAACGCTTCTCGAAGTAGAAGTTGTCGTAGTCTTCCTGCGTCAGCTCATTTTTGTTTTTGCGCCAGATCGGAACCATGCTGTTGATGGTTTGTTCCTCTTGGTATTCCTCGAACTCGCCTTCGGTGTCCGCTTTTGGACGCTGGCCCTTCACATCCATCTTGATCGGGTAACGGATAAAGTCCGAGTACTTCTTAATGATCGATCTCAGGCGGTATTCTTCGAGGAACTCGTCGTAATTGTCGTCCTCGGTGTTCGGCTTGATCGTCATGATGATATCCGTGCCTACGCCGGCTTTGTCCGCAGTCGTAATCGAGTAGCCGTCAGCGCCTTCCGACTCCCACTTGAACGCTTCGTCCGAGCCAAGCGCGCGGCTGATGACCTCAACCTTGTCCGCCACCATAAACGCGGAGTAGAAGCCTACGCCGAATTGGCCGATAATGTTGTGGCCGTCCTTCGCTTCGTTCTCTTTCTTGAACGCAAGCGAGCCGCTCTTCGCAATAACGCCAAGATTGTTTTCAAGCTCCTCTTGCGTCATGCCGATACCCGTATCCGAGAGGATCAGCTTACGGTTATCCTTATCCACCGTTACCTTTATGTAATAGCTCTCTTTGTTGAATACCAGTTGGTCGTCCGTCAGTGCTTTGTAGTAGATTTTATCAATCGCGTCGCTGGCATTCGAGATAAGCTCTCTCAAGAAAATTTCGCGCTGCGTATAAATGGAGTTGATCATCATCTCCAGCAGCCGTTTCGATTCCGCTTTGAACTGTTGCTTTTCCATTCGTGTGATGTTCTCCTTCCAATATTGTGAGATTACGTTAGCACTCTCTATGTTGGAGTGCTAAACCTTGCTTTTACTATATAATACGGAGATTTTGGGTGTCAACCGGATATCGGGTTTGAATGCGTATTTCGTACGCCTTGGGCTTTGAAGTCAGGGATCGTTAACGAGACATTGATGTTGAACCGCAGTTCAATCGAGCTGTCGCCTTGGAAATCCAGCGTGTACATGACGATATACGGCGTTTCGACATAGTAGAGCGTGAGCTTTAATCGGCGGCCATTCTCCCATGCGGCATAGGTGACAACCGTCTGCTCGTGGTCGGCGAGATCTTTCGTAAAGACGGATTTCGAATAGACCGGCTCGGCAAAAGTATACGGAAGCCTCGCGTTCCGCTTGCTGTCTTTGTAAATCAGCTGAAGCTCCATCGGTTGCCCATTGCTTCCATCGACGAAAGCGAGCTCCTGAAGCCCATGCGAGTTATCAGATAGACTATATCTTCGGTTTGCCAGACGGATAGCATCGTCTGGAATCGGCATTGCGGCCGGAATGTAAAGCCGGGATATGCTGTAGAGCCGCTGCCGAAACAGGTTCGATGCGGATGCTGACACTGACAGCTTCTTCTTTTCCAAACAGTCAAAGATATACTCGTAGATAAGGTCCAGCGTAACCTGCAGCTCGCGCATGCTGCTGAAGCCTGCCGTCATCGCAATGACCAGCTTCTGCTCAGGAGCTACCAAGCACATTTGGCCAAAAGACCCGTCCCCCCGGTAACAGCAGCGGCGGCACAGATGGAACTGATAGCCGTAGCCTTGCATGGAGTCGATTTTCCCCGCATTGGCTATGCGGTTATCGCTTTGCTCGGTTGTAGCAAGTCTCAAATATCGCTCCGAGACGATTCTTTTATTCTCGTAAACTCCTCTATTCAAGAGCATTTGGCCAAACTTAGCAACACTCTCCGTCGTCAAGCTTAGCCCCATCCCCCCGGCCGTAATGCCAAGAGGACAAGTCTCCCAGGCCGGTTTTGGTATACAGAGAGGCTCGAACAAGGTTGGCATCAGGAAGTCGACAAGCGACTGCCCGGTCACCCGCTCTATTATGGCCGACAGCATATAAGTCGAATGCGTGCTGTACAAATAATGAGTTCCCGGCTCCAGCGCTACTTCCTGAGCAAGGAACGCTGCCACCCAATCCTTTTCGGCCGCAACGGCGGAATATAGATTAAAATCATGGCCCGCGGTCATGGAGAGCAGATGGCGAATAGTCATTCGAGCCAGATTAGGAGATCCGATATCGGGCAGCTTATCCGGGAAAAACGAGATGACGGGATCATCGAGATCAAGCAGGCCTTGATCCCAGGCGATGCCCACGGCAATCGACGTAATGCTTTTGCTTAAGGAATACAGCAGCTGAGGCGTGTCCTTCCGGTAAGGCTCGCGCCAATACTCTGCCGTTATTTTTCCGTCCTGCAGCAGCATAAAGCTGTTGACCCGCAGACCCCTCTGCTCGATCCGGGCGAACAAATCAATCAACGCCTGCGTAGACAAGCCGTGATTTTCCGGGAAATCATAGAACAAAGACAAGTGAGAGCCTCCTATTCTAGGACAAGCCGTTCCCGTCATATCCGACATCGAATTGATCGGCATAACGAGCAGCCTTCTGATCTTCAATAGTAATCTGACCGGCAGGTATCTCTTTGGTTGAATAGATTGAGAACTCCATAGCGCTTTCGAATGATATACCGGCACAAATCCGCTTCCTCATTTCCGTCGAATAGACCATATAATTCAAGTCTAGCAGACCCTATTCCTTTATGTTTGAAGTTACCAGATTGGATTCCATCCAAAGCAGTGCACCAGTTTTTCTGCATATCCTATCGTAGGCTGGATTTCATACAGCGAAATCCGCCTAAGGGGTCTACTTAGAAGCAAAAAAGCCACTCCCGCAAGAGTGGCTTCCTTCATCTAGTTTATTCCAACCTTCTGCACCGCGGATGCAGTCCCCCCCTGCTGCCGCGGCAGCTTGCGGCGGCGGATCCAGCGCGTGCCGACTAGGATGGCGCGGAACAGTTCATCTAGGAGCAGGCCAACCAATGCCCCCATAATGCCCATATGGAACACTACGCCAAACACATAAGCCCCGCCTGTTGCGAAGATCCACATGCCAAGCATGCTGCTCATGGCGACAAACTTGGCTTCGCCAATCGCCGTTAAGGACTGGATGAAGGAATACGTCCATGTCCGCATGGGCTGCCAGATCATGCACCAGAAAAACAAGGGCAGCAGGATTCCGGTTATCTCTTGGTCCGATGTAAACCAGCCGATTGCCGTATGTCCAAAAGCGTACAGCAGCACGGCCAGCGCAAAGGTTGGCACCATTCCTATCATGGCAGCGCGGTACGGAGCCCTATAGACCTCGTCATACCTTTTCCCGCCGTACAGCTGACCGCACTGAATCTGGACCGCCATGCCGATCGAATTGCCGATCAGCCAGGGCAGCTGCTGAATAATGTTGAAGTAGGAGAAGGCAGCCAGCTGCGCCGTCCCCATGGATGACACTATCGCCAGCGTGACAATCTGCGAATACCCCCAGGACGCCGCATTTCCCAGGTTCGGAAGACCGATGCCAATCATCTCCTTAAGCAGCGGACGGTCAAAACCGCGCCAGTCGCTCCGCTGAAACGGGCTTGGGAATGAGCGAAGCAAGAGCCATACCCCCACAGCGCACGCAAGCAAACGGCTGATGATCGTCGAGATGCCAATCCCCTCGATCCCCATCTGCGGGAAGCCTAACTCGCCAAAAATTAATACATAGTTCAGCAGCACGTGAACCACGTTCATTCCGATTGCAATCATCATCGGCCCGCGCGTATTGCCGGTGTTCCGGATCATCACGGTCAGCATCATATTAAGCTCCGTCAAGAGAGAGCAGCCGCCGATAAAGGACATATAAGTGGTCGCCTGCGGCACCACTTCGGCAGGTGTCCCCATTAAACGGACAATGGTACCCGAGCCAAAAGCGAACAGCAGACTAACCAGGACCCCGCCAAGGAGCCCGACTTTAATCGCCATAGCCGCGGCTCGCCTTGCCGTAGTCGGGTCACCCGCTCCCCATCTGCGCGCGATTACGATCCCTGCCCCGCCGTTAATAAGCACAAAAATCGTAAGCAGGGAACGCATCACCTGATTGGATACGCCTACCGCCGACACCGCATTATCCCCTAGGCGGCTGACCATCAAGGAATCCACGGTTCCCATTAGAAATTGTAAAATCAACTCGATAGCGATTGGCCACGCTAGCGCGTATAAAGAGATAGATCTGTCTTTTTTGATGTGAGCCATAGCTGCCCGTACCTCCCGGCCTGTTTAACCCGTTTTTGCTCCAACAATCGATAACCACTGGAGCTTCTCTCTGTGATAATATTAACCAATATAGAACGTTCGCGGATTAATGTCTTAATGCTTCTTGTTGTTTATTATCCCGATCTTGCTAATCTGTTGGCCGGAGGCAGTGCCTATGCGAAGTGATTTATATGAGAATACTCTTATGACCGATCCGGCTCTGCCGATTAACGTATTTCATCCAACCTTTGGAATCGGATGCTCCCTGCCCCTCCACTGGCATGAGCATTTCGAGCTCATCTACGTCGAAAGCGGCGAGGTTCTCTATACCATCGGCGGCCAGCCGTTCAAGGCCAAACCGGGCGACCTGCTGTTCGTCAACAGCGGCGAGCTCCATTCGGCATCCTCGCTTAATCCGAACGAGCCTTTTACGATATACGCGCTTGTGTTTAATCCGTCTATACTAGGCCTGAAAGAACCGCATATTGTCGATCTGGTCGCTCCGTATACGAACGGCATGTCCATGATTGCGAACCGGATCGGGCAGACGGACCCGATGTATCCGCTGCTGAAGCAAACAACGCTGCAGTTAGCCGGAGAGTTCGAACGGAAACCCCGCGGCTATGAGCTTGCGGTCCGCTCCTACTGCCAGCTGCTTTTCACCTGGCTTAGCCGGGAATTTACCGTCATGCAGCACAGCGATTCCGAGATGAACGCGTTCCGCGCGAGAACCGACCGCTTGAAGGAGCTGCTCACCCGCCTGGAATCCGACGTCGCCGAGCGCGTAACCGTCGAGCAAGCAGCCTCGTTTGTCCATATGAGTCCGTATCATTTCTGCCGTATGTTCAAGAAGATTACGGGGCAGACCTTTGTGCAATACATGAATCTAAACCGCATTAATAGAGCGGAATACTTGCTGAAAAACACATCAATGAGCGTCACGGACATCGCTGCCGAGATCGGCTGCAGCAGCATTAACAGCTTCTCGAAGCTGTTCCGCCAGCTGCGGGGCGTGTCGCCGCGTGATCTTCGAAAGGGGCAAACCATATGAAAAACGTAACCGCGTTCCCATTAGCGGGACATTTACTGTCAACAACAGGAGGCAATCTGGTTATCGCCGAGTGGACGGCAGAGGGCGTTACTGAAGGAGCGGAGCCAATGAAAATCGCTCCGTTGCACATTCATCACGGGGATGATGAAGCATGGTATGTACTGGAGGGAGCTCTTGCCTTCCGGATTGACGACAAGACGGTAGAGGCGAAAGCAGGCGACGCTGTTATGGTGTCTCGGGGAGCCGCCCATACGTACTGGAATCCAAAGGCTGAGTCCGCGCGTTACCTTCTAATCATGACGGTCCGGATCAGCGAGCTGATCGAGGCCATTCATGCTGCCTCGGATCGCAGCCCGGAAGCGCTGCGGAGGTTATTTGAACAGTATGAATCCGAATTCGTAGGATGGTAACCGGTATCCGTCTAACGTCTCGCCGCCGAGATCGGCAGCTGACCCTCTTATGGGATAAGACGGTGTTTGAGCACAAAAAAAGCAGACGGAATCCGTCTACTTATTGTACCGCCGCTATCAGGCGCGCTCCTGCCAAGCCGATAATCCTGCAGGCTTCTTCGCCTAACCATCCCTAATTCACATAACGTCTGTAATGCTTCGTTCTGAGAACAAACTTGCAATGCGACATGTAGAGACGCGTGCTTTTCTTTTGCGTGTGGCTTTTGTAATCCCTTCTCCTAATACAGACGTAATGCCGCTTCGACAAGGAATACACGCGAAAGCCTCTGCGTATGCACCGCCCAACCCAGCCGGAATCCGAGCCGACCTTTTTGAATTCGGGAAAGGGGACGCGCTTCCAGACCGACTTCCGAAAGACCAGCGTGCCGCCCTTGATGCTGCGCGAATACTTCTTTTCTCCGCCCCTGCGGAAAACCATCAGTGAACGATAGGCCTCAAAATAAATATAGGAGGTATGCTTGCCTACAATAGACGCCTTGCCGCTCTTGATGGCACGCGCGGCTTCCCGCAAAAATTTGGGCCCGTAGTAATCGTCATCGTCAAATTTGGCGATGATGCCGCCCTCGGCCATATTAATGGCGTAGTTCAAACATTTGCCGAGCTTATATTCCTGAGGGAGCTGGATCACTCTAACTTCGTTCTCCGGATATTGGCTTGCCCTCTCCTGGTAAAGCTCGATATCCATCTTGTCGTTATTCAAGACGATAATCATTTGTTTGTCCTTCCAAACCTGCCGATCGTAATTCTCGAATACATTATCGATGAATTCGGATCTCATCGTACAAGCGATTACGGTGATCATCTACTTATCATCTCCATTCGGCGCAGCCAGCAGCTTGGCTTCGCGTCGGTTCCATAATGTATTTTTTTTGATTTTGTACAATTTTTCATCGATGATTTTCTGATACAAACTTAAGAATCGGTCCGTCATGATTAGATCGGAGTAGCGGCTTCTGGCGTAACGTCTGCATTCGCTGGCCTTGGGCAGCCTTGTCTTGCGGTATTTAACCTTCATGGCCATTTCGGATGTTGTTTTGCATAAGAGCTGAGGCATTCCTTTGAGCACCTCGGCAACGCCGCCTTTCTTAAAGCCTAGCACGGGCGTGCCGCTGGCCAGCGATTCGATGAGGACCAGTCCGAAGGGTTCATCCCAAGTCGACGTGAACAGGACGCAGCTTGCGTTGGCGAGCAGCTCGCGTTTGCGGTCTCCGCCAACGGGGCCGATATAACTGATTTTGCTGCCCAGATGGGGTTTAATTTTTGCATTGAAATAAGCTTTGTCGTTCAGCGTGCCGGCAATGATGAGCCGCATGCCTGTTTTTTTGGCAACCTTAATGGCGAGATGGACGCCTTTTTCCTCGATTAATCTTCCTAAGAAGAGCAAATAATTTTGTTTGTCTTTCTTGTAGGTGTAATCCTCCATGCGGATGCCGTTATGGACGGCATAACCCTTTCGTTTCCCGTATTTGCGGAGAATGAATTTGCTGACGTATACCCGAAGCTGTACGTCCCCCTTGAATCCTTTGGAATGGGAGTTGCTTATAGTCGGAATAGGCGGATTTGCTTTCGCAACGATGCCGTAGTGATCGTGTATGATATCTACGTCAGGCGGGAGGTTTTTAATAATAAAGTCCAGCTGCTTTTTCGGATCATCCGACTCGTATTCGAACGTTTGGGTCGCATTCGAGGTTGATCCTTTCTTCGCAAACAGAAACACTTCATGCCCCCGGTTGACCAACTCTTCCGTTAAATAATGCACGTCGCGCTGCGTACCCCCGTAATCCTTCGGAGGCACAGGAATCGTATTCGTCGATATTTGAGCAATTCTCAAATGTCTCTCAACTCCTTAGGTCCAATCTTCCCATAGGCATTCCTTGTAGGATATGAATGGACTTCTGTGCAGGGCACGGCGCTTTCACTATTATCAGCCACCTACTTTATACCGCGTACAGTATACGCCCATACCAAGTGTAAGCCTTTTTAATAGAATAGTAGAAGTTGATAGAAAGAGGTGAGAAGCTGTTGAAGGGATTGATTCTCTGTGCGGGGAAAGGAAGCCGTTTATATCCGTTTACCAAAAATCGGCCGAAGACGCTTATACCCGTCACAAATACGCCCCTGTTGCAATTATCAATCATGAAGTTAATGGAGCTTGGAATAGATCGTATCGGCATCGTCATCCATCCATCCCAAGAGGCCGACATTCGCGGGCAATTCGGCGAGGGAGAGGCGTTTGGCATTTCGATTACGTACATTTATCAGCATGCACCCAAAGGAATCGCGAACGCGCTAAAAAATGCGGAATATTATTTATCCGGCGAACCGTTCCTGCTTCTTCTGGGAGATAATTTGATTTCCGCTCCGTTATTCGATCTGAAGTACGATGTCGAGCATGGCGGTGTACAAGCGTCCTTATTGCTCGCGGAAGTTGCGGACCCGAAGGATTACGGCATCGCGGAGATCCGGGATTCGCGAATCATAGGTCTGGAAGAGAAACCGGTACACCCGAAGTCGAATTTAGCGGTTATAGGGGGTTACGCTTTTACGAAGGAGATCTTTCGCGCCGTGAACAAAATCACACCCTCTAAGCGCGGCGAGTACGAAATAACGGATGCGATTCAGTGGTTGATCGAGCAGCGTTACGACGTCGCTTACCGTGTGACCGACCAATTGAACATCGACGTGGGTACGAAGGAACGATGGCTGCTGGCCAATCGCAAACTGCTGGAAGCCAATGCCCTGCAGAAACGGGTTCACGACTCCGTCCAGATGGAGCGCTGCACAATCGTAGAGCCGGTATCGATCGATAAGGACTGCGTGCTGAAGGATTGCCGGATTGGCCCTTACGTTTCGGTGGGAGCGGGCTCCACGCTGGAAAATTGCCAAATCGAGAGCAGCATTATTCTGAATGGGGTTCATATGAAAGATCTCCCGTTTCCTATTAAAAATGTCATCATTGGTGAACATTCCATTGTCGCCGGGGGAATGATTGATAAAGAGGTGAAGGAGCCTTGAAAATTCTGATTATTGGTACGGGCTATGTTGGAGCCACGACCGCAATGGTTTTTTCCGAGATCGGCTGGCAGGTAACCGGACTTGATATCGATGCGGGCAAAATCGAAAGGCTAAAGAAGGGACAACTGCATTTTCACGAGCCCGGCCTTGAAGGCCTGATTGCCAAGCATGTGCAAAGCGGCCGTTTGCGGTTTACGACGGATAAACAAGCCGCTATTAAAGAGCATGACGTTATTTTCCTTTGCGTCGGAACGCCATCGCTTCCGGACGGAAGCGCAGACCTGCGCTATGTTGGTCAAGCCGCCGAGGATATCGGGCGTTTGATGACAGGCTATAAACTTGTTGTCACCAAAAGCACCGTGCCCGTCGGAACGCAAGAGCAGATCAAGAAGTGGATAGAAGCAGCGCAGCAAACGGCCTATCCCTTCGACGTCGCTTCCAATCCCGAATTTCTGAGGGAAGGCAAGGCCGTCGAAGACGCTTTGCGGCCCGACCGTATCGTGATCGGTACCGATAGCCAGCGGGCAACGGAACAGCTTAAGAAGCTGTATTATTCTTTTGCGTGCCCTTGGGTTGTAACGACGCCAAGAACCGCAGAGCTTATCAAGTATGCATCCAATTCGTTTCTCGCAACTAAAATATCGTATATGAACGAGCTTGCTAGACTTTGTGACGAGCTGGAGGTCAACGTAAAGGAAATTGCCGAGGGAATGGGCCTTGATCCCCGGATCGGACCAAGCTTCCTGCAAGCCGGACTGGGATACGGAGGCTCCTGTTTTCCTAAAGACGTCTCGGAACTCGTTGCGACTTCGAGAAAGCATCATGTAAATCTTCGAATCTTGGAGGGAGTCACAGAAGTTAACCGCGCCCAGTACGCTTATTTGCTCGACAAGGCGCGGTCGCGCCTCAGTGGCTTTGCAGACAAAACGGTTACGGTACTGGGGCTGGCATTCAAGCCGGATACGGACGATATTCGGGAAGCGCCGGCTTTACGGATCCTCGATCAATTGCTACTCGAGCAAGCGGGCGTGCAGTTGTATGATCCCATTGCGGCTTTGCCGGGTCATCCTTCCTACAAGGCGGTGAAGATCTGTTCCTCAGCCGAAGAAGCCTTAAGAGGCGCGGATGCGATTATACTATGCACGGAATGGTCCGAATTCGGACAGCTCGATTGGAAGAAAGCGAAAAAGCTTCTCGGGCAACCGAACATTTTTGACGGACGCAATATGTTGGACGCTAAGCGGATGCGCAGACTCGGGTATTATTATCAAGGCATTGGCAGCGGTTATTGAATAATCTAAATCCTATATTTTTCAAAAAAAAGGTTGGCCTTCAAGTCCGATGACTTGAGGCCGGCCTGCTATTTTACGTCCTAAATAATTTCGAGATCATCCATTCCCGGCATTGGCGGATGAGCCGTATGCGGCTCCAGCTGATACCAGTACGCGACGGATGCAATGTCGTCCTGCAGCGGCAGATAACGCCCATGCGAACGCCAGCCGAGCGCCTGAATCGTCACCTTCAGATCATCCTCGAAGCGAATCGGATCCATCACATGGAACCGGTACATGCCAAAGCGCTGATTCGCCTTGTACAAGCCGTCGGCCTTAATCGCCTGATGCATCCCGAGGAATGGCGTGGAATACGTCACATACTGCCCGTTCATATCCCAGTTCCAGGCACCGCCGAAGTAATCCTCCGTCCCTGTGCTGCAGATCGTCGGATAGTCCTTGTCGCCGTCCATGTAGAACTTGACCTCTCCCTCTCCCCACCAGTTGTTGCTGTTCACCTGCCAGGCGAGATAGGTGCCGACGTAATGCCCTTTACCTTTAATGCCGTCAACAATCGTATGGACATCCTTGTACGGAACCGGATTGCTGCGGCGCCACTGGGCATGGAAATAGGCCATATCGTCAGGAACGTCCGTCAGCGTGTAGTTGATCTGATAATACAGAACCGTCGATTCATGCGACAGGTTCTGCATGACGATCCGCGCCTTTTTACGGAAAGGCATTTCCCAATAGCTGTTAAAGCCGCCCGCCGGATTAACCGAGATCGGCAGCGAGTTCACAAGCGCGCGTTCGCCCCAGCCGTTGCAGAAGAAATCCCCGACCGGCACGTACACGGAAGGCTCCTCTTCCTCATCCCAATAAATCTTGAAGATTAACGATCTTACAACCTGATGCGAGCAGGTCAGCCAAATATTTTGGATGACACCCGGCCCGTCGATAACCCCCATCGTAAACTCCTGATGGCCCGCGATGCTGACCGAAGGGGATACCTTCCAGCCAACGCCAAGGTCCCGGGCCGCATGAGCGCCCGTGCCTTCCGAAGCCATGGCGCCTTTGCCCTTCTCGCCCGTAAAGTTCTCCGGAGAAATCGATCTCGATACCGCATTCGAAACTCTCGCCAAATTGCCAAGTCCCATACCTAATCCGTTAAAAGCGTTCATGTTATTGAGTAGCCTCCCGGGATATAAATTGCAGGTGATCTTGCCCGCTTACGCGTTTACGGCTTCCGTGACGTCGATTGCTTTGATCGTTACCTTGGAGGAATGGAGTCCCTCCGCCGCTGCCGCGACAACAATGTCCCCGGCTTCGGTGGTTGCTCTTACGTAAGCGAGAAGCTTGCCGCGATGGGCTTTGCGTTCCCGCGAGCTGAACGGCTCCAGGTCTTGAATATCGCCGTTTTCCATCCCGATAATTTCGCCCGGACCTTCTATCGTCAGAGCAATCGGATGCTCGGCCAGATACACGGGACGCCCCTCGCCATCCGTAATCTGAATTTCGATATGCGCAATATCCAGCCCGTCTGCCTGAAGCTCGGCAGCATCCGCATGCAGCTGCAGCTGAGCAGCTTCGGCTACTGTATGAAGGACGCAAGAATACGCCTCGCCGTCTTTCCCTTTCGCCACCGCTTCCAATGTTCCTTCTTCATAAGCCGTCTCCCAAGTCAGATACAGCTCCGGCGCATCCGCCATCTTCCTGACGCCAAGCGACCGGCCGTTCAGGAACAGCTCCACCTCTTCGCAGTTCGTATGGCAGCTGACCTTAAGCTGGTCGCCCGCTTCCCAGTTCCAATGCGGCACGCCGCCGGTCCATCTTCTCGAGCCCTTCTCGGAATCCTCCGCCTTGATTGCGGCAAGGAAAACAACCGGCTTGTCGCTCCACAAGCTTTGGCGGTAATAATAGCTTGTTTTCTTGAAGCCCGCCGTGTCCATAAATCCGGCTCCGGCTACGCGCACCGGCCAGCCTTTGGCCTCGCCCAAATAATCGATGCCGGTCCAGATGAATTGCCCGCTGATCGCATCGTTATCCCGAACCGCCAGCCAAGCCTGCAGGCTCGAGCCGTTTTCGCTGCCGTAGGTGACTCTGTCCGGGAATTTCCGGAGATCCTCCTCGTACAGATGCTCCTTGTAGTTGTAGCCGACAATGTCGAGCGCTTCCGCATAACCGGTCAGGTTGGACAGCTCCGGGAAAGCAAGCGCAGCCGTTACCGGCCTTGTCGCATCGCATTCCTTAACCGCCTTCGCCAGCTTTCTGGCGATAACCGCCAGACGCTCCGCATTGGGCTTATTCGGATCGTATTGACGCTCCGCCGCCGGCTTGTTGGCATCGTTGTTGCCGGTCATCGTCTCGAAATAAGGATGGCAATACGGGTCATTCGGATAATCCACTTCATTGCCGATACTCCACATGATGATCGACGGATGGTTGCGGTCGCGCAGCACCATTTCCTTCAGGTCGATCTCGCCCCATTGCGGGAAATCCTCGTAATAGCCGAAATGCTTCGGCGGATACACGTTATGACCCGTCGACCATTTGTTCTTTACGCCTTCCCATTCGTCAAACGCCTCGTCGATAACAAGGAAGCCCATTTGATCGCATAAATCCAGCAGATTGGAAGCCGGCGGATTATGGCTCATCCGGATCGCGTTGCAGCCCAATTCCTTCAGCGCTTCAAGCCGGCGGACCCAGACTTTGGCCGGAACGGCAGCACCCAAAGCGCCTGCGTCGTGATGCACGCATACGCCTTTCATTTTCATATTCTCGCCGTTAAGGAAAAAGCCGTTCGCCGCATTAAATTCGAACCAGCGGATACCGGCCGGCGTCTCGACATGATCAATAAGCTCGCCGTCCCGCAGAATCTCCGTTCTTACCGTATAAAGATAAGGGCTGTCCGGCGACCAGAGCTTTGGCCCTGCAACAATCAACGTCTGTTCCGTTTCTTTCGCGGAGTCGCCCGGCACGGACATACTGCCATGCACCGTCTGCACCACTTGCCCCGTTTGGTCCAGTAGAGTGTTCTTTATTTCTACCAGCTCATCCTTGGCAGAACCGTTCGCCACTTTCACATTAACCGATACCTCGGCCTGCTCTTTCGATACGACGGGCGTTGTCACGAACACGCCATACGTATCGATATGAACCTGATCGGTAACCGTCACGAATACATCCCTGTAAATGCCCGATCCGGTAAACCATCTGGAATCCGCGATATCCTTATGGTCAACCTTTACCGAAATGATCGTTTCCCGGTCTCCAAACGAGACGAAATCCGTTATATCATAAGTAAAAGAACTATAACCGTAAGGCCGTTTTCCGATATAATAACTGTTGCACCATACTTGCGAATTGTTGTAAACGCCTTCAAAAGTGATGTAGACGCGCTTGCCTTGAAGATTCGAAGGGAGAGTTATCGCTTTTCTGTACCAGCCGATCCCGCCCGGCAGATAGCCTGTTCCGCTGGAATGCTCCTCCGAGAACGGCTCTTCGACCGACCAGTCATGAGGAAGAGTAACCTGACGCCAATTGGAATCGTCCAAGCCTTTATACCAGGCACGAGGCTCATCGCCTCTATGAAATTTCCAATTCAGATTTATATGGTTAATGATACGCCCCTTGTTCATCCGCTTTCCCCTTTCGCATTCCCTGTATTGCGATTCACCTAGATTATAGAGCTATAATAGGGAATATAGAATGAATCAAATTGCTGTAAACATACACAAAATTGTTGTTCCGGGAGCGTGAGCTTGTGATCAGTATATCCGGTGATGCCCACAGCTGGCAGGAGCGCGGTATTGAGGATAAAGAGCAATTTCTGGCCGTCAACTGGTGCGGCTACCAAAGGCTCCTGACAAGAAGCCTGACACGCAATCGCGAGCATGGGCGGATAGATTTTCAACTGATCTATATAACGGGCGGCAAAGGGCGCTTTCGCTTTCTTAACGAGACGATCGAGGTTCCAAGCGGAAGTCTGGTCGTCTATACGCCGGGACAGCCGCAGCATTACAGCTATCAAGCCGAGGACGGCACGGAGGTCTATTGGATTCATTTTACCGGGTACAGTGCTTATGATTACCTGCAGCAATTCGGCCTCTTGAAGCAGCCCGTTCATACGGTCGGCATGATAGACGAAGTAACCGCTTTGTTCAAAAAAATCATTCAGGAGCTGAACAGCCACCGGCCGCTCGGCAGTCATATGGTTAACGCCTATCTGCTGGAGATGCTGACTCTTCTTGGCAGAAGGCTGCAAACGGCGGAAGAACCCGGAGCGCAGGGACGGCATCCCGACATTAATCAGATGATTGCTTTTATCCATGAAAAATACAGCGATTCCTTAAGCATCTCCGAACTGGCGGGCGAATGCTCCTTGAGCGTATTCCGGTTTATTCATAAGTTCAAGGAAGTGACCGGCATGACGCCGATGAAGTATATTACCGAGATTCGGATAAACGAAGCAAAAAAGCTGCTGTCGGAGTCTTCGCTTCATGTGAAGGAGGTCGCATCCGTAGTTGGCTATGACAATCCGCTCTACTTCAGCAGGATATTCCGCAGCACCGTAGGCATTCCGCCAAGCGAATACAAGAAGCAATTTCAATGAGGGGAGCGGGCATGAAAAAGCCCTGTTCCGGGAACAGGGCGGGTATTATTCGGCAGAGCTCGTGATGATGATCTCGTAGGGATAGCCGGGAATAACGGATCTCCATTCTTGCGATCCCGCTATCGTGATGATAAAAGGAGCAACCTCCGCTTGAGTCTGCGTAGGGAACCAGGACCGATCCAGCGAGGCTGCGATAAACAGGCCATGCTCATCTCCAACTGGTTGGAAGTTTGTGCCGTTCCCGCGCCACGGGTCAAGGCCCAGCTCCTCCCGGCAATACCGAACAACCTCCGGCACGTCTTCTACCGGCATGCCCAACTCGCTGATGCCAGTCACATCATGGATGGTGAACGGTCCCCCCGCTTCGCTCGCAAGGTTATGCCTTGCAATAAATTCAACGATATTGCCCGCTGCATCGTAAAAATAACAGGCATGGGCATTCCAATCCTCAAAGCGAAAAATCTCATCCTGCCCGTCGCTAAGCGTCCGGGTTCGTTCACGCACAAAGCGAACCGCCGATTCCAGCTTGTTTTCTTCGATATTAAAGGCAAAATGATAGACATAGCTCTCATTAGCCTGTTTAAATGTTAATCGCGTATGCCCGGCCATTACGGTGAAGGAGTCATCTTCTTCCTCTATTAATGGCATGCCCAGCAAGCCGGTATAAAAGCTTTTTTGCTCCGGTACTTTATGCGTATACAGCTCTAACCGTTGGATGATCATTCGACTCTCTCCTTCCATACTCATCACAAGTTCTGCTGGTAGAATATATGAAATGCAGTATAATACAGCCTACTCTCGCTCGTATTTCACCAGGTTAAATCCTTCAAATCTCAGCGTTAACCCGCCGTCAAGATCTGCAAGCTGTTCCACGGGAATAAAGGCGGTGTTTCTGCCGTTCCCGTCGTTAATCGGAAGCTTGATGCCGTTATCGGCATAATAGTCCGGCATAAACAACACGTTGCTGAAGGAATGATCGTTATTAAAGACAGCGTCGGTCACAAAGCTGCCTTTGCCGTATAGATAAGTAGGATCAAACTTCAACTCGATATAAATATGGTCCGAATTCCGGGGCGGGTTGTACCACGCAACCGTCTCCAGGTAGATCTTCGTATGATTGCGGTTATAGATTAGCTTGTGCAGCCGAAATACCTCGCCTTGCTTCTTCGGAATATAGGCGGGATCAATCCGGAAATCCAGCTTCACCGACTGCTGCTGCCCCGTAATCCGGTAACCGTTCCGCGAGAATATACGATCCTCGATGACAGCCTGGGAATACCTCTCCTGAAGCATCGCGTGTACCGTTAGCAGCAAAGGCGTCAGCATAAAAGCGATCAGCAAGGCTGCAAGGCTTTTCACGGTAAAGATCCGGTCAAGCGAATAGCCGCGTATGCGAATGTTCACCTTCCTCATAACCTCCTTCGGCTCTTATTCTCTTCCTTCTATTGTACTCGAGCAAAGGCCTTTAAATATGCTTACTAGTAAAATTTAACCTTTCTTTTAGAAGCAAAAAAATCCTGAAAGGACTTTCCCTTCAGGATTTTTGTCATCTATTTTACCGCGCGGAAGCGGAATACCTTGCTCGAATAATCGCCATGGAACAGCGGTGCCTGAATGCCGGCATGCATCAGCTCGTCGCCGCCAAATGCGCCTTCTTCTCCGTCGAGTACATAGTCGAAGTTCGGATCAAGCCCTTTCAGGCGGAGGCGGTCCAGCTTCTGATTAGCCTCTTGAAGAACGGATACGTAAACGACAAACGCTTCGCTCTTGTCTTTGGAGACAAACATCCAAGCTGTCTCGTTGCCCTCAAACGGGCTAAGCAGACGGTAGAAGTCGCCGAATTGCACCAAATGACGAACCTCTTTGTACAGTTCAACCTGCTTCTTCACGGCTTCTTTCTCTTCTTCCGTGAACACGGTAAGGTCCAGCTCATAACCGAAGTTACCCGACAAAGCTACGTTGCCGCGAGTTTCAAGGGATGCTTTACGGCCAACCTGATGATTCGGAATCGCCGATACATGGGCGCCCATCGTGCTGATCGGATAAACGATGCTTGTGCCGTACTGGATTTTCAGACGGGATACCGCATCGGTGTTATCGCTGGTCCAAGTCTGCGGCATGTAGTACAGCATACCCGGATCGAAACGTCCGCCGCCGCCCGAGCAGCTCTCGAACAGAATATGAGGGAACGATGTCGTAATCGTCTCGAGCACTTCATACAGTCCCAGCATGTAGCGGTGAGCCGTCTCGCGCTGGCGGTCAGCCGGCAGGAGAGCGGAACCGATCTCCGTCATATTGCGGTTCATGTCCCATTTCACGTAAGTGATTGGCGCGCTCGACAGAATATCCGATACCGTCTTCACGATGTAGTCTCTCACATCTTGGCGGGAGAAGTCGAGAATGAGCTGATTGCGGCCTTGCGATCTGCGGCGGCCTTCCACATGGAGGCACCAGTCCGGATGCGCCTTGTACAGCTCGCTCTCCGGCGAGATCATCTCCGGCTCGAACCACAGGCCAAATTGCATATCCAGGCGTTTCACCCGTGCTACCAGATCCTCGAGTCCGTTCGGCAGCTTGTTACGGTCAACGAACCAGTCGCCAAGCGAGGTTGTATCCGCGTTCCGTTTACCGAACCAGCCGTCATCGAGAACGAACATTTCGATGCCAAGCTCTTTGCCGGCCGTAGCGATCGCTTCGATTTTGTCCGCGTTGAAGTTGAAGTAAGTCGCTTCCCAGTTGTTAACGAGGATTGGACGAGTTTTGTCGCGGAATTCCCCGCGAACCAGTCTTGTGCGATAAAGCTCGTGGTAAATGCGGGACATGCCGCCAAGTCCGTCAGGCGAGAAGACCATAACCGCTTCCGGTGTCTGGAACTGCGCTCCGGCTTCCAGCTTCCAGTTGAAGTCGAATGGATTAATGCCGATAAACAAACGCGACGAATGGTATTGATCGACTTCAACACCCGCAATAAAGCTGCCGCTGTACACAAGGTTAACGCCGTAAACATCGCCATGATCCTCGGTTGCGCCAACGCTTAGCAAGGCGAGGAACGGATTTTGCATATGGCTGGAGGAACCGCGGCGGCTCTCGACGGATTGCATGCCTGGCTCAAGCTTACGCTTGTGCACGTAACGCTCGCGCGCCCATGCGCCGGACAATTGCAGCATTTCGAAACGGTCATGGACAAAATCAACGCTCATGCTAAGCGCGCGCTGAAGATCCAGCGTCATTTCGCCGCTATTAATGAATTTCACGGAACGCGTAATCGCGTCATGATCCTCGAATACCGTATAGGACAATACCGCCGTAAGTCCGGTCAGGTCATCCTTCAGCGTCAGCTCAAGCGTCTGCGCTTCCGAGTCCGATTCGACGTAAACAGCCGGCAAGCCTTCGAGTTTCTTTTTCCCGTTGTAGATTTCATGGGAGTGGTATGTCAATTCCAGAATCGTCGAGCCGTTAGGCAGCTTCACTTGGTAGGCCGGCGAACGGAAATCGGTTGCTCCATAGGAAGGATACTCCTGCGGCAAAGCATCGAGCGACAGATCCAGCTGATTCTGGTCCGGATTCGGGCTGAACGAAGCTCTTTCTTTGATCTGGAGCAGGCGGTTAAGCTGCAGGCCTCTTACCTTCTTGCCCCAATAAATGTGAGCGGGATAACCCTGCTTCAGAATTTGAAACGCATAGCTTGTGTTTTTCGATTGCAGATGAAATACGCGGGTTTCCTGATCGTAAATAATAGCCATTGTTATGTTCCTCCTCAAAATGTAATAAAAATTTACCTGTTCGTTCCGCTGCTCTCTCGAACGATCAGCTTCGTATTAATCGTAATATGCGAGGTGATTTCTCTTCCTTCTACTCGTTCAAGCAGCAGCTGCACGGCCGTCCGGCCCATCAGCTCGGTGTGGACGCGCACGGTTGTAAGCGGCGGCGTAAGGAAGGCGGATACCTCAATATCGTCGAAGCCGATAATCGCCATATCCTCCGGAACGCGAAGACCGCGTTCATGAAGGGCGCGAAGCGCGCCAACCGCCATCGGATCGCTGGCCACAAAGCAGGCCGTCGGCCGGAGCCCATCGTCTAACATCCGAAGCATGGCTTCATACCCGCTATTCGACGACCAATCCGCCAAAACCATCAGCTTCGGGTTGTAAATCCCCTTCTTCTGCTGCAGCTCGGCGAACAGTCTGGTCCGCGGATCCTCGTGCTGTCCCTCTTCGCGATGCTGGTCGGGATTCGAGCTGCCTCCGATAAAACCAATTTCCGTATGTCCCAGCTCGTACAAATGACGAAGCACTTCCTTCATCGCTTGACCAAAGTTAAGCTGGACGGAATCGCAATCATCCGGCGTCTGGTCGTGATTGACGAAGATCACCCTGTCCTTGCGCGGATACAGCCGGTATACCTCCTGCTCATCAACGGAGCCCACCACAATAAGCCCGTCCAGCTCCGAAAGCGGCGTTGCTTCGGATTTCAGAACACCGCGTATTACCTTATCGATTCCGATGCCAAGCTCCTCGCAGCGGGTTTCAATGCCGCGCCGGATGGCACCAAAGTACGGATCGCTGTGCTCATCCTCAAGCGTTGACCACATGACGAGGCCAACTTTAATCGTGGAGAGCAGCTGATCTTGTTTCATTCGCTTGAGGCGAGCCGGCTTATATTGCAGCTGTTCGGCAATACTAAAGATGCGGCTGCGCGTCTCTTCGCTGACACTCAGCGATAAATCGTTATTCAACACCCGCGATACCGTCGCAGGCGAGACGCCTGCTTCGCTTGCAATTTGTTTAATCGTAGCCATAAATGCCTCATTCATAAATATTTAGTTAATAATTTTACTAAACTATAATTAATATTGTAGCAAATAGCCGCGGAACAAACAAGAGCGAAGCTTGCGGGATGCCGAAATGGCATAAGCAAACTTCGCTCTATTTTTGCATGGGACTAGTATTGCCCCCGCTCTTTATACTGCTCGGAAAGGGCAAAGGCGCTATCATAATCCGTGGCCGGAGCCAGGATTTGAAGGTCTTTGCCTTGGCCTTGGCCTGTTCCAACCGGTTCAAACAATAACAGCTTTACACTCTCAAATTCACCCTTTTTCCATACGTTAGTAAATCCAATTAGAGTTGACGTGCTTATTGCGCCTGTCGCCTTGAATTGCTCGTTAAAATAGGTGACAGAGCCCCAGCCCTCTTTAATATCCTTGTTAAAGGTTACCGGGAACATTCGTGCCATCGTCAGCTTATACTTCGCAACCTTTATACTTCCGGTGAATTGTTGGTTGCGGAACAGCTTCCGATGCAAGGTTCCTTTTACCGTAATCGTTGTTTTATCAACCGTCGACGGATCTCCGGGCCGGAACTCCACTGCCGGATAAGATACATTGATCTTCTTCGGAAAGTCGTATTTCCATACGATTAAGCCTGCAAAAGCTAATACAATAAATAGAACAATACCGGTTATTTTCAATCCTCTGTTCAGCATTTTACGCCACGCCCTCTCCACTCTCAGAAATTACCATATGGATTAGAACGAGCGCAAGAGCGAAAAAGGTTCAAATTAAAAAGGCTTTGGGGTATAACGAACCCCGAAAAAGCCTTGTACATTGGATTCACTACAGTAAAAAGAGGCTGGAATGAGCCGGTGCCTTAGCTGCGTTGGATGTGTTCCAGTAAAAATCGCGGAATGGAGCATATAACACCCAAATAGACTGATTACCCTGCATAGATTCCAACGTAGCTCACACTCCGTTAACTCGCACTGTATTAATGCAAAAGCCGGAAGCAACCGAACTAATGCTCCACCAAACGCCCCTCCTCCAGATACAAAACGCGGTCGCATAACGGAAGAACCCGTTCATCGTGGGTAACCATAATAGCGGCCTTGCCCTGCTCCTTGGCCTCGTCCGCGATCATGCGCACAACATCCATCCCGCGGCTTGCGTCGAGGCTTGCCGTTGGTTCGTCCGCAAGCAGAACGGCCGGGTCATTCATTAGCGCTCTAGCGATCGCGACGCGCTGGCGTTCTCCGCCGGACAGCTTCTCCGGATAGGCGCTGCGGCGATGGGTTAAACCTAGCTTCTGAAGCAGTTCCCGCGCCTTGCCCGTTGCCTTCGATTTATCCATGCCTCCCTGCTTCGCCACGAACAGCAGCTGCTCTTCCACTTTCAAATACGGAATCAGATTGGCGCTTTGAAAAATAAACCCCAGCTTATGAAGCCTCATGTCCGACAGCTCCTGATGGGATCTGCCGATGACCGATTGCCCGTCAACGAGCACATCGCCGCTTGTTGGCTCAAGAAGCGCTCCCGCAATGGAGAGGAACGTGCTTTTCCCGGAGCCGGACGGCCCCATCACGGCTACAAGCTCGCCTTCCGCAACGCATAAATTCAAGTGGTCCAGGACTACGCGCTGCATACCGCCATCCTCGAAAGAATGCGTAATATTTTGCAAAACGATGCGTTGTCTCATGCTGCCGTCCTCCCTATCGCTTCCAAGGCGTTAATTCGGCTCACTTTCCAGACGGAAAGCAAGGAGCCTGCCAGCGACATGGCCATAAAAGCGCCGCTTGTAAGAGCAAGCGTAGAAGCAGGAAGCTGAAACGGCATGCCGCCAGGCAATACCGATTCCAAGGCTTGAACCAGAAGCACGCTGATGGTCAAGCTTCCGGGGCATAAAAGCAGCACTTGCAAAGCCACGCTTCCGGCAAGATAAGAGGCACGTGTACCGATTGCCTTCAGGATACCGAATTGGCTGCTCTTTTGAATCGTAATGACATAGAAGAATACCGCCAGGACAAAAGCCGAAATGACAAACAGGAATACAATCATCATCATAAGCGATCCCTGCTCTTCCTTATAGCCGGGTATTGCCGAGACTGCTTCCGATTTCGTCACGATCTCGTGATCCGGTAAGGCTGAGGCAAGGCGCTCGGCCTGCTGCTTGTCGGCTTTGACCGCAATAGCATTGTAAGTCTTGTCCGTTGACATCCCGCTCCTAGTCGCCGCTACCTGCTGGAGCTGCTGCCAATCATGCTCGCTTAAGAATACGGCGGGGGAATGACTGAACGATTCCCGGCTAACAAAGCCGCCTACCGTCCATTTCATGCCGGAGGCCAGATCAACGAGCGTTGAGCCGATGCGGACTCCCGAATCCTTTAACTTGCTGTCGACAAGCACTGAACCGACACCGGCTTCCGCAAGAGATCTCCCCTCTACGGCCGGCGGCGTAAGCCAGCCTTCAGGCTCCACGGCAAGCAGCGTCACATCAAGCTTATTCCCCTCCAGGGTTACGGTAGTCATCCGGACGCCCAGCGGCTGCGCATTCTTCTCGCCGGCGATCGACTTAGCCTGTTCCAGAGCCTCCACTCCAACCTGAGAGCGGGTAAACCGATGGTTCGAATCCTTCTCCATTACAAAATGCGTAGCGTCCATATTTTCTATCGACGCCGCGTTGTCATAAGCGAGTCCCTGCGCAAGTCCCGTAACGAACAGGACCAGAAAAGAGACCAGCAGCATAATCGTTGCGATAAGCGTATAGCGGACTTTAGCAAACCTCATCTCCCGTATAGCCAAATACATGTTGCTTCCCTCCCTTTGATGGCTCAAGTGTAGGAAGCGAAAATGAACGGCGCGTGAACGAATGATTACAAATCGGGAAGTCTAACTGTAATACGAGTGCCCGCTCCGGGCGAGCTATCAACTTCGATGTTCCCGCCGTGCAGCTGCACGATCTTTTTCACGATAGCGAGTCCAAGGCCTGTCCGCCCCGAAGTCCGCTCGCGGGCACGGTCAACCCGGTAAAACCGGTCAAACAGAAAAGGAAGATGCTCGGGCGGTATTCCCTCCCCCGTATCCGAGAACACGATAACGATATGGGACAACGTCTTTTCCGCTAGCACCTCAATGCTTCTCCCGGGCGGAATATAGTTGATGGCATTGCCAAGCAGATTCATCCACACCTGCTGCAGCAGCACCTCGTCGCCATATAGCGTAAGGGAGTCGGGAACGGACAGCTTAAGCAGCAAATCCTTCTCCTCCAGCTGCCACTGCAGAACCTGCACGGCTTGGCGAATATGTTTATAGAGGGTAAAATGCTTTTTATTCAACGCTTCCTCACCCTGCTCCAGCGAGGATAGAAGCAGCAGCTGCTTGCCGAGTATTGAGAGATGGCGGCTTTCCGCTTCGATAATATCGGCGTAATGCTTGCGTTCCTCGCTTGGAAGCTCTTGCTCCCTTAACACGGCTGCAAACCCCTGAATCGAAGTAAGCGGCGATTGAATTTCATGCGACACATTCGAAACGAACTGCTGGCGGGTCTGGTCCACGCGCTCGAGCTCTTTGCTCATGGTCATGAAATGCTCGGCAAGCTGGCCGATTTCATCGCGTCTTCTCGTGGGCAGACGAAGATTGTAATTCCCTTGCGCGATGCGCTTAGTCGCCTCCGTTAGTCTTGTGATCGGCTTGACCAAATAGCGGGTACTAATAAGGAACAAGAAAATACTGATTATAACCGTATACAAACCGACCAGGGCAAAAAAGGTGCGAAGCTCGCCAAACTGCAAAAGAACGTCGGGCCTCATAAACAGGGCATAGTTTTTGCCGGAAGACTGCACTAGCACCCCTACCGTATTGCTTAACCGGTTATCGAAAAAACCGGTAATAAACGGCTTGTTCGGAAACTGTGCTACTCCGTGATACACTTCTCCGCCAAGCACGAGCGCAACGGCCCGTTGATCCAGATCCTGCTCGCGAAAGCTGCGTCCGTAAAAATGGGCTTCCCCTTGGCCGTCCGTCACGTAAATCTCGTAACCAAGCGAAGCCGCGTTTTGCAAATAACGCTCCATCCCGGCAGGCTCCGTCTCGATAAAGCTTTTCATCTGCCGGGCAATCCCCACCAGCTTCTCATCGTTGAAAGATTTCAGCTTCATATGGTAATACAGGTTGGATACCAGAAACCCGATTACGCTGCTGACCAGTATAACGGCCGCGGTGATCAGAAATACCCGGAAGTACAATGATTTCATTTTCCCTTCACCTCAACCTTGTACCCGATCCCCCGTACCGTCTGGATGGTAAAGTCTTCAGCGTAATCGGCAAAACGCTGGCGAAGCCGCTTAATATGCACGTCAACGGTTCGGTCATCCCCTTCGAAATCTGCCGCCCACACGAGACGAATCAGCTCCTCGCGGGAAAACAGCCGTCCCGGGTACTGAGCAAGCTGGGCGAGAAGCTCGAATTCCTTCATCGGCAGCAGCAGAACCGATTGGCCGTCGGTGACTTCTACATTTTTGCGGTCAATCGTGATTCGGTTCATCCGGATCAGATCATGGGATACCTGATTATAACGGCGGAACAGCGCTTTAACCCGAAACAGCAGCTCCTCCGGTTCAAAAGGCTTAGTCACGTAATCATCGGTTCCCCTCAGATAACCCTGCTCTTTATCCGACAGCTGGTCTTTAGCCGTCAGCATAATAATCGGGATATCATAACGCTCCCGAATGTATTCGCATAGCTCAAATCCGTCTATCCGCGGCATCATCACATCAATAATGGCCAGGTTTATCGGCTCGCGCTGCATGACCTCCACCGCCTCGGCCCCATCCTGCGCTTCATACACCTGATAGCCTTCGCGGGTCATCACGAAACGGACAAGCGCTCTAATATTCGGATCGTCGTCAGCCAGGAGCAAATGATACATCCTAGCAACCCCCTGTCGTATTCCAGTATTTTTCGTTGATAGCATAGCACAATACCGGGCAAACACAAACAGGACCCGGCTTTAACCAGCCTTACAAAAAAAACAAGTCCCAGGGCATCAAGGATCCCCTGGGACTTGCTCTTTTCCTTCTATTCAGTTCGTTTGACTCCGCTCCGAACGACTTCCGATACGCCTTGCGGACGGACCGTACGGGGAGGCAGGATTCTGTCGATAAACGGCGTTGTATCGATAGCCGCAATCCTCGTACGTCCCGGCCCCCAGCCGATAATGGCCCGCCAGCTGCCCAGCACGCCCTGCTCGGCCAGCTCCTGTTCGTTCACTTCCACGGTCTGCTCGGCATAAGGCGAGACATACAGCGCATCCGCCGGGCAATAAACCTCGCAGATGAAGCAGGTCTGACAATCGCTTTGCCGCGCAATGACGGGAATGCCGTCCTCGCCTTTATCGAAAACATTGGTCGGGCATACCTTAACGCAGATGCTGCAGGAAATGCACCGTTCCTCGCTGACTAATTCAATCATCCGGCCTGCACCCCCTCGGAAGCAGCCGCCGCCCCGGTTGGTACAACATTGCTGCTTGTTTCCGGCACCTTCTCCGCCCGGACGCGGATCTCTTCAAGTCCCGAGACGAGAAGCCGATGCTGCTGCTCCTCGTCTTGACCAGGGTATTCCGCCAGCACATGCAGTCCGCCGCTTCGGGATTCCTTCCGCGACAACGCAGCCGTATACATCCACCTAGCAGTTGCCGCCATCGCCGCGGTCTCGCGGGCGCGCACCTGATCCAGCATCGTTTGCGGCGCTTGATCATTCACCCGCTTCCATACCTCTTCCAGCTGACGCAAAGCGAGCTTCAGCCCTCGTTCGGTGCGGAAATAATTAATGCCAAGCGGAAGAACCTGACTCTGAATATCCTTGATCAGCTCCTGCGAGGACACTACGGAAGAAGCCGGAGCCGTTCCAAGCCCGTAGCGCCCGGCTGGCTTCAAATCGCGTTCCGCCGCGCTGCTCCGGTGAGACAAGGCATAGGCGGCTGCGCCTTTGCCCGCCCAGGTTCCCGAGCAGATCGCCCACGATGCGTTAAAGGCGCCTCCGCCGGATGCCGAACCGGTAATACGCTCGCGTGTTGCCGCATCCCCTGCGGCGAATAATCCTCCTACCGTTGTGCTGCAATCATCGCCAACAATCCGTATGCCGCCCGTGCCTCTTACGGTCCCTTCATAACGAAGCGTGAGCGGGAAGGGCTCGGTAAACACGTCAATCCCCGCGCGGTCATACGGCAGGAAGAATATCGCGTGGGATTTTCGTAAGATGGCCTGCTTCTCCGGGGTATCCGCCTTGTTCATAATGGCATACACGGGTCCCTTGAGCAGAGCCTCCGCCAGAAAATCCCCCTGCCGTCCCGCAACGATTTCTTCGCCGGCATGATCGTAATAAGTTGCCCAGCCAAGCAGTCTTGAACGGGTATTCGAGCCAAAAGCCGGGGACGGAGCATACTTGCGGGTAAACTCCATCCCCGACAGCTCTACGCCAAGCTCGCCGGCCATTAAGTAGCCGTCGCCGGTCAATACATTGCAGCCTAGTCCATTGCTCAGAAAAGCGCAGCCGCCCGTTGCGATAACAACGGCATTCGCGCGTACTTCCCAGGTCTGATTATCCTGCCGGGACACGCCGCGTGCGCCGCCTACGCCGTACTCATCAACCAGCAGCTCAAGAGCCGGCGACTGGTCGAGCACTTTGACGCCGGCACGCTTCACAACCTTGCGCATAATCGACATATATTCGGGACCGTGAAGATGATCCCGCATCGGAGTATTGTTCTCGTCGCGGACGAACGGATAGCCCCACTGCTCGATCAGCTCCATATTCGTATACACCTGGTCAAGCACCCGGTGAATCCATGCCGGCTCCGCCAAATGTCCGCCCTGCTTCATTCGCTCTTCCACGGCACGCTTTCTCATTTCTTCGTCTGGCGGCAAATACAGCAGATTCGTGCCTCCCGGCGCCGTCGCCCCGCTGCTGCCAAGGAAGCCCTTGTCTGCCAGTACGACCTTGGCTCCGTTAGTGGCCGCGCTCCAAGCCGCCCAAGCTCCGGCAGGACCCCCGCCAATCACAAGCACATCCGCGGTCAACCGCCGCTCTGCTGAATCACTCATCTTCCTTCCTCCTTATCCCAATGAAAAGAGGCACTTGAATGGCTTCAAGCGCCCTCTTTCTTATAGCAGCTTCTCCGCGAAAAAGTTGATTGTCGCCTGCAGCGCCGTTTGCAGCTGTGCGTTTGCCCCTCCATACGTATGTCCCGTATTAAAGGTGTGATCGGCTCCTTGCACCAGCACATATTGCTGATGCGGAGCTTCTTCTTGGAAGCAGCGCAGCTGCTCCAGCAGCGGCTCCCGATCCAGGTCTCCCTGCACAATCAAGGCAGGAAGCTGCAGACCGGTAAAAGCTTCGCGTATGTTGAAGCGCGCTTCATTCCTCTGCCAATCCTCCTGGACCGTCAGATCCAGCAGGCTAACCGTTTCGCCGGCCGGCAGGTGGCGGGATGGAGGAGGTCCTCCGTTCCACACCGCCAAAGCGGCTATTTGTTCCGGCTTCTCGCTGGCCGTCAGGATGCTGCTTCCTCCTGCTCTGCTGTGTCCTAGCAGCCCGACCTTTGCCAAGTCAGCCGCTTGAGCCTGCGGCAAATCGCCGTTTAATACCGCGCGAAGCACCGTCTCCAGATCGTCAAGCTCCTGGGAGAAGGTTGATGCGGCTGCAATCGACGCTTCCTCTAAGCCGTCTTCCCTGGCGGCAATACGGGAGAAATTGTAGCTGACCGCATAGAAGCCCTCTTCAGCCAAACGGCTCGTCACATCCGGCCAGAATGCCCAGTCCTTATAGCCTCTAAAGCCATGACTTACGATAATAACCGGATGCGGCTTGCCGTCATCCAAGGTTTTTACTTCGCCCTGCAAACGGATGCCCTTGCTCGAATACAACGTAAAGGACTGGACGGTCAGCGTATCTTTTCCCATATAACAATTCCTCTCCTATCCGACCTATCGGTTACTTCACTTCCCAATCCTCGATCTTGTAATCCTTTTTCGCTAGTCCTTCCTCTACAAGGAAGTCCTTCGTCCCCGTAATCCGCGTAATTCCTTCCGCCGGGAACGGCTCAACCGTAATATCGCTGATCGGGCTTACCTTCTTCGCCAGGTCTACGGTCGTTTTGTTCAGATCGGCAATAAACTGGTAATATTCGTCTTCATGCTGTTTTAAATCCTCCAACGCTTTAAGACGGGCTTCGTTCCACACCTTTGGGAAATCCGGGAATTTCTTCAGGTAGCTCTCCGATACAACCGTTACGCCCGTGCCATGCAGCTCCGGATGCTTGGTGGAATCGTCGATCAGCGTATACCCTTGGCCAAGCAGCTTCTGCGCGGTATAACCCGTGTTGGTCATCGCATCCACGTCGCCTTTAGCAAGCGCTGCTTGAGCATCGGGAATAAGCATATGGACCAGCTTATAGTCCGTCACGCCAGCCTGCTTCAGCAGACCAACAACGTAACGGTGCATGTAGGAGCCCTTTTGAATCGCAATCGTCTTGCCTTTCAGCTCTTCGACCGTCTTTGGACCGTTAGGACCGGAAATCAAATAACCGATGTTGGTAATCGTCGTCTGATTTATCAACCTGGTCTTCGCGCCGGAAGCGTAAGCGATAATGGCCGGGGTATCGCCCAAGCCGCCAAAATCAAGCCGTCCGCTGATCAGCGATTCCGTCTGGTCCGGACCGTTCGGGAAGCCCGTCAGCTTTACTTCCTCAATGCCGTATTTTTTTAATTCCGCTTGAATGATGCCTTTATAAAAGCCCCAGCCTTCCGCTCCGCCGGGAAGATTCTTATCATTGCTTCCGATGTAGCCGTAGTTGAGAACCGCCGGCGCTTTGCTGGTCTGTTCCGCCGCAGCTGCCGTCTCCGTTCCCGTTGACGCGCTGGCGCCGGCATTGGCGCTGTCCTTCGCGTTCCCATTCGAGCTATTGTTAGCTCCGCAAGCCTGCAGCCATGCCGTTGCCATAATCAGCACCGCGATCAGCGCTAGTCTAACCGGTCCGCGTAATCCTCTTTGTTTTTCTCTGCTCATAAAACAGACCCCTCTCGGTAGTTAAGTATGATGATGTTTTCCCTAAAATTTTGCGTACTTGGATAACCGGTACATATAATCATGCGAAGCGACCGGCGTCCTGCCTTTGCCCCAGCCGACCTTCTCACGGTATCCGCCAAGCAGACCTTGCTGCTCCGCTTCTTGCTCGGTAATGCCGATAACCTGCTCCGAATCCGGCGCAACGTACAACGCGTCTACCGGGCAGTACAGCTCGCACATGAAGCAGGTCTGGCATTCATCCTGCCTGGCGATGACGGGAATCCCGTCATCGCCCCGGTCGAATACATTCGTTGGGCATACCGATACGCATTGATTGCAGGACACGCACCGGCTCTCGCTGACTACCTCAATCATGGTGCAATAACCTCCTTCTCGGTACCTGCTTTTTCATTGACGGCTTCGGGCTTCACCCACACTTGATCCAACCCGCCGCTGATAAGCCGGTAATGCTGGCCGGCATCCTGCGTTGGGAAATCCTCGCGCTTATGCATGCCGCGGGTCTCCGTCCGGGCAAGCGCGGAATTGTACATCCATCTTGCGGTTGCGGTCATGGCCTGCGCTTCGCGCGCTTTCACCCCGCCTGCCGAACGCTCCACCGCCTGATTCCGCTGATCCTTCCACAGTCCGTCAAGCCGCTGCAGCGAGCCCTTCAGCCCTTGCTCCGTACGGAACAAGTTGCGGTCGTACGGCGCTACTTCCTCCTGCACGGCGCGGACGATCTCCTCCGTCTTATTCGGAGTAGCAGCCACCGTGCTCGTAATGATCGAAGTAGAAGCACTTTGCAGCCTGCGTCCCGCCGCATGCTCGCCAAGCTTTTTCGAATAAGCGGCTGCGCCTTCTCCGGCAAAAGAACCGGAAGACATCGCCCATGCCGCGTTATGGCTGCCGCCGCCGGTGAAACCGCCGCAGATCAGCTCGCGTGTTGCCGCATCGCCAGCTGCATAGAGGCCCGGCACTGAAGTGGCGCAGGTCTCGTCGGTAATGCGGATACCGCCTGTTCCGCGGACCGTGCCTTCCAGTCTCAGCGTTACCGGGAACAAATCGGTGAACGGATCAATTCCGCGGCGGTCGAACGGCAGGAAGAAGTTCGTCTGGTTCACCCGCAGCAGCGGCTTGATCTCCTCCGGAGCAAGATCCAGCTTCGCGTACACCTGTTGGCCTTCCAGCAGCTTGCGGGCGATAATAGAGCGGCCGCGCTTCGAGCCCGCCCCCTCTACCGGCGTTCCGTCCTCATAATAGAAGGAAGCGTAGGAGTAATAGGCTGTTTTCGTAACCGAAGAAAACGTCGGGCTAATCGCATAAGCGTTCGAGAATTCCATGCCCGATAACTGAGCGCCCGTCTCCGCCGCAAGCAAATAACCGTCACCGGTCAGCACGTTGCAGCCAAGCGCCTTGCTTAAGAACGCGCACCCGCCGGTTGCGATCACAACGGCTCCGGCATGCACGGTCCAGGCATCGCCCGTCTGCGTCTGTACGCCGGATGCGCCGCCAACGCCGTGTTCATCCACAAGCAGCTCGAGAGCGGGGCTATGATCCAAAATTTTGACGCCCGCCTTTTTCACCAGCTTGCGCATCAGACGCATATACTCGGGACCTTGGAGTCCCCGTTTATGCAGCTCGCCGCCATCATCCTTCGGAAAAGGATATCCGGCATGGCCAAGCCGGTTCATATTCTCGTACGTCCGGTCAAGCACCCGGTCCATCCAGCGGTGCTCGGCAAGCCGGCCGCCCATTTCGTAACGGCTGGCTTTCGCCTCCTCGCGCAGCCGGCCCTCCGGCTTCACATACCAGACGCCGGTGCCCGAAGGTGCCGTCGCCCCGCTTGAGCCGCAATAGCCTTTGTCAGCCAGAATAACCTTCGCGCCTTGCGAAGCCGCCGTAATGGCCGCCCATGTTCCCGCTGGTCCGCCTCCGATGACAAGAACATCCGCTTGCAATTGAATAGCACCGTTTGGCATTAATATCGACATTTCGTTTTTCCCCCTCGAATAATTGATTGAATATTTCGACTATTGTCGAGTTAAACTGCTGCTCTGGCGAGAACAACCGGGAATGCCTTTCAAGCATTAGCCCTTATAGCTGTCGCGCCAGTTCAGCCAGCGAATCTCAACGCTCTTCATGATGGAATCAATCAGCTTGCCGATTACCGCAAATATGATGATGCCGACAAAAATAACGGAGGTTTCCGAGTTCTGTTTGGCCTCATTGATAAGGAAGCCAATTCCTGAACGGGAGCCGATCAGCTCGGCTACGACAAGCCCAATCCAGGATACCGCAAGCGAGATTCGCACACCGATCAGAATATCGGGAAGCGCAGCCGGAAGGATCAGCCGGGTCAGCCGCTTGAGCGGACTGAAGCCCAGAATGCGCGATACTTCGAACAGCTTATTGTCTACATTGCGGATGCCGAGGAACGTGTTGATATAGAGCGGGAAAAACGAGCCGGATACGATAATGGCGATCTTGGACGTTTCCCCAAAACCAAACCACAGGATAATAAGCGGAGCAATGGCCAGATGCGGGACAAGCCGTAACACTTGGATGCTTGGATCAAGCAGGTATTGGGCTTTCCGGAACAGCCCTGTCAGTAATCCGAACAGGAGTCCGGCCGCCCCTCCGATCAGAAAGCCTAGACCGGCCCGCCCCATGCTGACGAGCAGATGGTGCAGAAGATTTTCCGAGGTGGCCAGCGTCCCGAATGCTTGAAGAATCGAGGCCGGCGACGGCATAAACATAGGCGAGATATACCCGGCCGAAGCAGCGATCTGCCACAAAACAAGAAGCACGGCCGGAATCGCCGCCCCTATTGCAATATCTTTCAGGATAGCTGCCGCAAGCTTGGTTGACCAACGCCGCTTACGCTTTGCAGCCCCTTTTCCCGCGGCTCTCTCCCCTCCGGCTAGCCCCGCTTCCGGTGCCGCTTGGGGAGAAACAATCGCTTCGAGTGAATTGCTCATGATTTCCTTGCCTCCCTTCTAGCCGTTGTAACGGTCCTTCCATCTGAGCAGCCGGCGCTCGATCAAGGCGAGCAGCGTGTCGGTGAACAGCCCAAGAACGGCGAAGATAAAGATTCCTACGAAGACCACAGGCGTATCCGCAAACTGCCGGGCATCCGACATCATATAACCGATCCCGGAGGTTGAAGCAATCAGCTCCGCAACAACCAGGCCAAGCCAGGATAACCCGATCGATAAGCGCGCGCCCAAAATAATATTCGGCAGAGCCGCCGGCAGGATCAGCCTTGTGATCTGCTTCAAGCGGCTGAAGCCCAGCACTCTTGCCACTTCAAACAGCTTGTTGTCCACATTGCGGATTCCGAGGAACGTATTGATGTACAGCGGGAAAAAGGCGCTTTTGGCAATTAGCAGCACTTTGGATTCCTCGCCGATGCCGAACCATAAAATAAACAGCGGCACTACGGCAAGGCTTGGGATCATCCGGATCATCTGAATCGATGGATCGAGCAGCTTTTCCGTCCGTCGGAACAAGCCAACCGCAATGCCAAACAGCAAGCCCAGCGAACCGCCAAGCGCAAAACCCAGCAAAGCCCTCGTCACGCTGATCTGGATATTCGACCAGAGGTCTCCTGTCGATGTCAAGGAAACGCCGGCCTCCACAATCGTATAAGGCGTCGGGAACAGCAGCTCCGATATATAGCCGTAATGCCCAAGCACCTGCCATAAGACCAGCAGCGTTACCGGAAATACAAGCGCCAGCCCCGTCAGCGTCAGCTTGCCCGGCGCTTTTCCTGCCTCCGCAGCTTGACTGCTCATCTTTATCACCACTTTCCCCTAAAATAAAAAAGAGGCATCCCCATATAAAATAAGAGAATGCCTCCGTTAGAACGGTGGACGTTTTTATTAATCTCGTTAATTCCTATTGACTAACTGTGGTATAAGATTAGCATGGGGATTTTTGACTGTCAACCGGAAAATCCTCAAACGCAAAAAAAGCATCACGGCCTCATGGCCATGATGCTTTTTCATTAAGCTGCGGCTGCAGCGTTTTTGGAACGTTTCGCTTGTTTGCGGATGATAAGGGTGAACGGAATCGCGATAACCGCGATATAAGTCGCTATCGTAAAGACATCATTAACGCTGAGCGTAAAGGCGAACAGCGGAATGACCTTTGCGTTTTCCGCGCCGGCTTGCGTCAGATCCGAAACATGAGTAATCGTATGGGAAGCCAGCAGCGAGGTGAACAAGGCGATTGCAAAGGAGCCGCCTACGTTACGCACCCAGTTGGTTACCGAGGATGCATGCCCCACCATTTGCGGCGGAATTTCTTCCATGCCGGCCGTGCTTGTTGCCGCAGCGGCAAACGATACCCCAAGGTTACGAACCGCCATCCAGAAAATCACATACAAATGCGAGCTGTCCGTATGCAGATGAGTCATCTCGTAGCTGCCGAGAATAATAAGCACAAGCCCGCCGATCGTCATCCATTTCGCGCCAACGCGCGGGTACAGCTTGCCGGCAATCGGCATCGCCAGCGCCATCACAAGAGACGAAGGAAGCAGGATAAGCCCCGTATCCATCGGCGTGATTTGCTGCACATTTTGCAGGAATAGCGGAACAAGCAAGGTGCCCGAATACAGGCTGATCGTAATAATCGTGTTGGCTACCAGCGTAATCGAGAAGCGGTAGTTGCCGAACACTCTCAGGTTAAGCAACGGATTCTGCGTTCTAAGCTCATGCCAGATAAAGAGCACCAGCATGACCGCTCCAAGACCAAACAGGCCTAGCACTTTTGCGGAATCCCAACCCCATTGGCGCCCTTCGCTCAAGGCAAGCAGCAGCGCTACGCTGCTGAGCACAACGGTAGTCAGACCAAGCTTATCCAGAACCTTAGCCGTTCCGATTCTAACATCCGGAATCATCGCTATAATAAACAGGATCGCCACGATACCGATTGGCACGTTCATAAAGAAAATCCAGCGCCAGTCGAACTGCTGAATGAGCCAGCCGCTGAGCGTTGGGCCAAATGCCGGAGCAAGCATGCCGGACAAGCCCCAGATACTTACGGCAAACGGCTGTTTTTCCTTCGGAATGATCTGAAAAATAATGGTCATGGTCGCAGGCATAACAAGCCCCGTAAAGATGCCTTGGATAATCCGGAAAGCAATCAGCGAACCGGCATTCCAGGAAAAGCCGCACAATAAGGAGAAAATAACAAACCCGATCATGGCGTACAGATAGACGTTCTTGTAGCCGAATTTATCCCCCAAATAACCCGACAACGGCGCGATCGTTCCCAAGGAAAGCATAAAGCCCGTTAAGGTCCACTGCACCGTGCTTAGGTCCGAGTGGAAATCCTGCATAAAGATCGTAAGCGCGACATTAATGGTGCTGATCCCGAGAATACTCAGGAAAGCGCCAAAAAATATGGCAATCATAATCGGCCAGAACCGGATATTCTGGCTGGATGATGTATTCATTTGTTCCTCTTCTCCTATCTCTTATGGCCGGATGGCCTACTGTAGAAATGATCATACTGCAAAAAGTATCCAAAGTAAACTCATTTACATAAAATTAGTTTAGTTTGACTATTTGGTTCATTTCATTATCCGGCATAATCGTGTATACTCTTACATAGGAAGAGAGGTTGGAACCTTTATGGATACAACGGGTGAAACGCAAAGCTGCCGATATACCGATGAAACGACCAAAAACAAATATGTCGCCAAGCTGTTGCATCCCATAAAGTCAAACGGCTTTCAGGGACTTCGCATGGATGACATCGCCAAGGCGATGGATCTGTCCAAAGCGACATTATATAAATATTTTCCTTCCCGCGATGAGATCATTGAGCGGCTGACAGACCTTTATATTAAGTATGTAGTTTGCGATGAAGCAAAGCTGATGGAAGGTAGCCCCGAGGCATATATCAAGGGCTTTCAGTCCACCTTCTCGCAGACGCTTATTATTGCTAACTACGGCACGGAACCCTTTTTCCAGGATTTGCGCGAAATCTATCCGCAGTTGCTGGCCTCGATCGAAGTATCGATCAGTGACCGCAACGGCCGGCTTCGGGCGTTCTACGAGCGGGGCATGGCCGAAGGGTATATGAACGATTTGAATGCGATGCTTATCATCCTGCAAGACGAGCTTATGTTCCAGAAGCTGCTCGATCCGCATTATTTGATGAGGCACAACCTCACGCTTCGGGGCGCCATCTGGGATTACTACCAGATCAAGAAGCAGCAGCTGTTCAAGCCCGACGTGCTTGCCCAGATTAACGATGAAACCATGTCGGAGAAGGTGGATTCCTTGGTTCGGAAAATCACTTACGGGGTCTCTTAAGCAGCAAATGAATAAAGGCAGCTAACGGGTTCGTCACCCGGCAGCTGCCTTTATTTGTCCCTTATTTACGACTTCTTTTTCGCTCCCGTAAACAAGAGATAAGAGTAAAGATACGGGACAACGACACTTAGTATCATGCTAACGATTAGAACCGCAATGAGCCACTTAGCCGATAGCAGGCATGCTCCCAATAGCATCAGAATCCCCGCTACAAACCATAACCTTCCGCCCAGACGGTGCGTGCTGCGCCAGTTATTCTCATCCGTGATCGTCCACGGCGTCCGGATTCCCATAAAGAAATTGCTGCGAAGCTGCCCCATCCGGTTGCCGATGATCATCCACATAATGCCGAGGCCGCCAAACACGATATTGACAAACGGCAGATCGTAATCCAGATTTTGCAGAAACATCAGCACAAACACGCCGTGGATAAACAAGCTGATCGTCCACCGCATCAACGTGTAATACTCGCTGAACCTTGCATAGTTCTGACGGCGCGGATCGACATTTCGGACGACCGATAGAAATACGGGCAGCGCGATGCCGATACCCGCGTACAGCAGCCACATGCCCGATTTGGTCATTGTGCCATCCTGCTCGCCTTTGACATTGTAGTGACTGCCTACGACATCCGGAAGCTGATGGTTAAACACAAGAAATGCGATTCCGAAAATAACGGCATTAACGATAAGCAAAATCCAGTCTTGCTTGCCCCAGCGTATGGTCTGATTCGTTGTTTCGTTCATCTTTACTTCAGTCCCCTTTCGTTCCGAGTATGCCGAGGAACCAGCCCATTGCTTCCTGCACAACGGTCATGTTCAGCGAGTACACCCGATTTTGTCCCTGTCTTTCTTCGGTCACCAGCTTGGCTTGCTTCAGCAAATTCAAATGATGGGAAATGCTTGGCTTGGAAATATTAAAATGGTCGGCGATTTGTCCGGCGGACAGATCCTGTTCCCTCAGCATTTGAAGGATCTGCCGTCTTGTCGGATCGGACAACGCCTTAAAGGCATCATTCAAGATTGACTCACTCCTTCCGAAGCAACTATTCGATATTTAGATAATATTCTAAATATCGAATAAAAGCAAGCATGCATATCCCCTTTTTCAAGAAAATCTGCATAGGGTCAATCGAAAAAAAAAAGCCTGCCGTTGCGGCAGGCTGTCCATCCGTCCTATTCTAATGCGCCGTCTCCTGTTCTTTAATCACCTGTTCAATTCCCGACAGAATCAGCTTCAACCCGAACTCAAACGCTCCGTCAGTCCCCATCAGCTCGAATAGTCCGTTCTTGAACATCCTCCGGAACAGTCCAGCATCCGTCTCGCTCATCGAGTCGAGAAGATGAAGCATCTCGCCGCTTGGCATCTCTCCCTGCTCCTTAAGAATAGCGGAGACATTACGCTGATGCTCGTAATCGTCCAGAACGAAGTAGAAAACATAATTCATAACCGTAAGAATAGCCTGTAACTTCTGCTCTTGGTCAAGCGGCGTCGATTCCACGCAGAGCAGCATACGGTTGGTGAACCGGATGATGTCCGGCTCGTGGGGAAGCGTCATCATCATAAGCTGCGTGGAGCAAGGGTAACGGCGGAGCACAATCCGTACCGTTACCGCAAGGCCTGCCAGCTGTTCTTTCCAGTCCCCTTCGGAGCGGTACTCCTCCAAAATAATTTTCGACACCTGATTAGCCAGACGCTGATAAAGTTTCTGCTTGCTCTTGAAGTACCAGTACAGAGAAGGAGCCTGAATACCCAGCCGATCGGCTAAACGTCTCATGCTAAACTTCTCGATCCCTTCCTCCCCCAAAAGCTCCCATGAGGCATCCAGTATCTTATCCTCCGAAATCTGCGGCTGCTTCTGCTTCTTATTCATCCGTATCCGTCCTTTAATCTAACAGTGTAAGTTTATTCTTTACAGGTTTATAAGTTCATGATATCATCTAACACTGTAAGGTTCAATCTAACACCGTTAGACAAACACAACACATATAGAAAGAAGTGATCCATATGGATGCGCAAAACCTCCATTACTTTGAAAAAGCACCGGTCGCAAAAGCCGTAGCTCACTTCGCTGTACCGATGATGCTGGGCACGTCGATGAGTGTCATCTATTCCATCTTGAATGCCTATTTCCTCGGTACGCTTAACAATACCGCCATGTTAACCGCACTAGCGTTAACCTTGCCTTTATTCGCTATTATTATGGCGCTGGGCAACCTGATCGGCATGGGCAGCGGTACCTTCATCTCCCGTTTGCTGGGAGAGAAACGATATGATGATGTAAAGCATGTCTCTTCCTTCGCATTTTACAGCAGTTTAGTGCTTGGTCTTATCGTGATTGCCGTTGGCCTCCCGTTCATCGATGCCATTGTCCATGGCCTCGGGGCAACGCCCGAATCCTTCGGATACACAAAGGACTATGTCACGATTATGCTTATCGGTTCGCCAATCGTCGTATTATTCTTCACGCTGGAGAACATTGTACGCTCGGAGGGCGCGGCTATAACGTCGATGACCGGCATGATTCTAAGCGTTGTCGTCAATATTATTCTCGATGCTCTGGTCGTCTTCGTCTTCCATTGGGACGTGATCGGCGTTGCGTCTGCTACGGTCGTTTCAAACTTGGTTGCGTGTATGTTTTTTGCCTTCCATATGGGGAAAAAGAGCCAATTCCTAACGATCTCCATGAAATGGTTCAAGGTTACCAAGGAGATTATGGGCAATGTATTCAAAATCGGGGTTCCCGTTTTTATTATGAGTATTTTTCTGGGCGCCATGTCGCTTATCTTTAACCACTATCTTGTCGAGTACGGAGATCAATCCGTAGCGGCTTACGGCATTTCATCCCGTTTACTGCAGTTTCCCGAATTTATTCTGATGGGCTTATGCGAAGGCGTCGTGCCGTTAATTGCTTTCACCTTCACGGCGAATAAATCTCGCATGAAGGAAACCATCGGATTTACGATCAAAATAATCGTATCGTTAGCCGTCGTATTCGGCATTATCGTCTATCTGATTTCCGATCACTTGATTGGCTTGTTTACGAACGACCCGCAATTAATCGAAATGGGCAGTTACATTTTGCACGTAACCTTCTTATCCTTGTTCATCACCGGAATGACCACGTTGTTTACGGGGGTCTTCCAAGCAACAGCGCAAGGAACCGCCGCGTTTATTATGTCCATTATTCAAGGAGTTACGTTGATTCCGGTTCTCTATATCGCTAATCAAATGAACGGCTTCCACGGTGTAGTGTGGTCGCTCGTCATTGCGGATACCGTCGCATTCCTTGTTGGAGCTATCATGCTATTTATATTGCGGAATAAATTACAGCCGGATTTGGAAAGCTTGGTTCATTAAACTATTTAAAAAAGCAAAAGGCAGGACCCCATCCTGCCTTTTTGCTTTTTTGTATAAACGGGTTACACCTTCTTTTTGTACACCCTCATTGCGAAGACATAAGCTACGAGCATAATTCCAACACACCAGGCAAGAGCGATCCAGATGTCATTGTGTAAAGGCTGGCCTGCAAGCAAAGCACGGATGGATTCTACGATGGAGGTGACTGGCTGGTTTTCGGCAAACACGCGAACGACGGTTGGCATCGATTCGGTTGGCACAAATGCGGAGCTGATAAAGGGCAGGAAGATGAGAGGATAGGAAAAGGCGCTGGCACCGTCAACTGTTTTGGCCGACAATCCGGCTATCGCGGCGACCCAAGTTAAAGCTAACGTAAACAAAGCGAGGATACCGGCTACCGCAAGCCATGGCAGCACTCCCGCGGACGAGCGAAATCCCATAATTAAGGCGACTAGAATGATGACAGCCACCGAGATAGCATTAGATACAAGCGAAGTTAATACATGCCCCCAGAGCAAGGCGGAACGCGATATCGGCATCGTGTGAAACCGTTGGAATATCCCCTTCTGGACATCGGTGAACAACCGGAATGCCGTATAAGCTATGCCGCTGGCAATCGCCATTAAGAGTATGCCTGGAAGCAGGTAATTCACATAGTTATCCGTTCCGGTTTTTATAGCGCCGCCAAATACGTACACGAACAGCAGCATCATGGCGATTGGCGTAATGGTCACCGTAACGATGGTATCCATACTGCGGAAAATGTGGCGCATGGAACGCCCAAGCATCACGCTAATGTCGATAAAAAAATGCTTCTTTGCCGTTTCCATTTACATAGCCTCCTTTTTACCGATAATCGAGAGGAAGATATCCTCTAAGGACGGTTGTTTCTCGATGTATTCTACCTTTGTCGCAGGGAAAAGCTTTTTCAAATCCGCAAGCGTGCCGTTTGCGATAATCCGGCCTTCGTGAAGAATGGCAATCCGGTCGGCCAGCTGCTCCGCCTCCTCCAAATACTGCGTAGTCAGAAGGACTGTCGTTCCGCCGTCCGCCAGCTCCTTGACGACCTTCCATACCTCGATGCGGGCCTCGGGATCAAGTCCCGTCGTTGGCTCATCCAGAAAAATAATCTTTGGTTTGCCCACAAGACTAAGCGCAATGTCGAGTCTGCGGCGCATCCCTCCGGAGTAAGTAGACACTCTTCGGTCGGCAGCGTCGGTTAAGCCAAAACGCTTCAACATGTCTTCCGCGACCTGGCGCGGATTTTTGAGATATCGCAGCTTGGCGATCATAATCAAGTTCTCGCGTCCGGTCAGGATTTCATCCACGGCGGCGAACTGTCCAGTCAAGCTGATGGCCTGACGCACCTCATCCTGCTTCGACGAGACATCAAATCCGTTGATGACTGCGGTTCCTCCGTCCGGCGCTAGCAGCGTCGTGAGAATTTTCACTACCGTTGTTTTCCCTGCCCCGTTAGATCCGAGGAGAGCGAAGATGCTGCCCTGCTCTACCTCGAAATCCACACCCTTCAACACTTCGAGCTGCTTGTAGGATTTCCGCAGACCTTTTACTTGAATAGACTTGGTTTGCATGGGGTAACCTCCTAAAAATGGATGTGAAACCATTCTTGATTAATAAATCGCCTGTTTAAACAACGGTCACTTTCGACAAATCGGCATCCATGCCCTTGAGGTGCGCGAAAGTTAATTTATCCATCGTTGCGCCGTCGAAGTTGACGGTTTTGATCATGCGATAGTACTTCTTCGTCAACGTAAAACCTGGCTGGAAGGAGACGTTTTTAAACGTAGCGCCTTTGAACGAAGCCTCGGTTAAAGCCGCTTTTTCAAACTTGACGCCGATAAACGTCTGCCCGTCAAAGCATTGCCTTGTCAGATCGGAGTACTTGAAGTCTACTCCGTCAAATAAACAGCCATCGAATTTCGTTTTTCTAAGATCCGTCAGAGTTAACGTAACGTCGGTCAACTTCGCACCCGTAAATTTGACTCCGTCAAGCCCGGATTTGCTGAAGTTGGTGCGCACAAGAGTCGACTTGTTGAAGCTGGCATTAGTCAGATCCAGCGCGGAGAAGCTGCAGTCCGTCAGGTTAGCGCCGTCAAAATTCGCTTGGCGTACGTCGCTGCTCTTGAACGAGCTGCCGGTCAGATCGGCGCCCGAGAAATCGGAGCCTTGCAGCGCGCTGCCTTTGAATTGTCCTTTGTGAGCTTTAACGCCCGCAAAGTCGCTGTCTGCCAGGTTGCTGCCGTTAAAGTTGGTGACCACTTGACGCTCCAGCGAGCGGGAGAGATTGGCGACCTCCAGGATCGTTTGCTCGATGTCGCCAATGCTCTCGATTGTCGTCTTAAACGCCGTTTCGTCGTCCTTGCCCTCCGCTTTGAGCTCGTTGTAGCGCTCCTGCAAATCGGACAGCAGGTCGGCCTTCAGTTCGGTAACGCTTTTTACCCCGTCGTATGGGGTAAACACGCTGTTCAGATAATCGTTCAATTTTGGATTTGTCATGTCAAATCTCTCCTTATAATAGGTTTTCTAACACGCGTTTCGCATACTCCCAATTGCTTTTGTTGCGGGTGTAAGTCTCCTTGCCCTTTTCGGTAATTCTGAAATATTTGCGACGTCCGCCCTGCGATTCATCGCCCCAGTACCACTCGATATCGCCGTCAGCCTCCAGCCTTCGGAAGCTCGAGTACATGGTGGCTTCCTTTAGTTCATACTCGCCGTCCGAACGGTCGGCAATCAGCTTCACAATCTCGTAACCGTAACGGTCAGCTTCGGACAAGAGCCTTAAAACCATCGTATCCGTATGTCCTCTCAGCAGGTCGGATGTGATTTTGTTCTCGCTCATGTAATCACCTCCATATCTGCATAATAAGGTATATTACTGTGACTGTCAAGGTACTTCTTTAAACATAATACTCTGTCACGAATAATTGGTGCATAAAAAAAGAAAAAACCGCGCAAGCGCGCGGTTTCAGAGGACTAATCGTTATTTTAGTTGTAGGCCGCTTCCATGTTGGTCATTCGATTCAGCGCATCGAAATGCGCAGTAACCGTAATTTTCCCGGAGACGCCGGTTAGACGGTCATTCGATTCCGTTACGCTAAAGCCTTTGTCCTCCAGATAAAAGCCTAATGCTTTCTTATGATCGAGATCAAATGAGGAAATCAGCTGCGGAAATACGGTCAGTACCGATTCGGGCTGTGCCTTTACGTCCTCTTCCGGTAGGTCAATAGTAAAAAAGGCCGTTCCCGCCCCGAAGTTGCCGGCGTAATAAAACCGGTTGTTAAACATGCCGGAAGCAATGCTTGCTAGGATATGTCCTTCGTTATCGTTCGCAGCGATTTTCCCTTCCGTCAGCTCAGGAATATTGTTCTTCTTCCCGTAAGCCCTCATTTGATTGGCTTGTCTCAAACGTTCCGGGGAGATTTGAGATTGCGTGTTTGCCCATGCCCACAACCAAGTGTTTGATTGATGCGAAACGCTGCCCAGCATTTGAATCGGGAATGTCGACTGATTGCCAAATGTCGCTGTTCCCGCATTCATATCAACCGCCCAATCAAGGCTGCCGATCGACTCGGTTACCGCCAGCTGTTTCTCCAGAGCTATGCCGCCATATCGCTCTAATAATTGTTGCAACGTAGAATAATTCCCGATGCTTTTCGAAATTTCTTTCCTTTTTTCCTGCTCAGAGCTTTTCTTCTTTAAAAAATCGAATAATCCCATTCTCCCACCTGCTTAATCATTTTAAATGGCATTTCTTATCAAGAAATTCCAGTTTATTAAATGTTCCAGGTTCTTACAAGCCTCTTTTAATATCCTTTCTGTAAACGCTGCAATCCGATACAATGGACATGATAACTTCTATTCAAACCGTAAGGACCAGGAGGAACTTTCAAGATGAACGAACAATTCGAACAGCTTTTTAATTCGGCTCAGGCAAAGCAGCTGCTGGAGCAGATGTACGGCAGCGAAGAACGGGAGCAACAAATCGACAGATACCGGAAATGCATGGAAGGATACGGCACGCAATATGGCAACACGGAGTCCTTGAAGTACTTCAGCGCGCCGGGCCGTACGGAGATAGGCGGCAATCATACGGACCATAACCATGGAAAGGTGCTTGCGGCTAGTATTCAGTTAGATACGATTGCGGCTGCGGCAGCCGTGGATACCGGGGTTATTTCCGTCATTTCCGAAGGTTATCCGGGCATTTCCGTTATCCATCTGGATAATCTGGAACCACAGGAAGGCGAAGGCGGGACAGCTGCTTTAATCCGCGGTATCGCACACGGTTTCCTGCAGCACGGGTACCGAATCGGAGGATTTAATGCCAGCGTCAGCAGTAACGTTCTTCCGGCCTCAGGACTCAGCTCCTCTGCCTCTTTCGAGGTTCTGGTCTGCCAGATTCTAAGCACTCTTTATAACAACGGGGAACTGGACGCGGTTATGATGTCGCGGATCGGCAAGCATGCCGAAAATCTGTATTGGAACAAGCCGTCGGGGATGCTTGACCAGATGGCCTGCTCGTACGGCGGTATGATTACCATCGACTTTAAAGAACCGGCACAGCCTCGGATCGAACGTATTCCGGGTACCTTTGAAGCAGCAGGCTACAGCCTTGTCATCGTCGGCACCGGCGGTAACCACGCCGACCTGACGAAGGACTATGCTTCGATTCCGAACGAAATGCGGGCGGTGGCGCAAGCCTTCGGCGTAGAAGTATGCCGCGATTTGACGGCAGAGATGATCTACGGACGTCTGGCGGAGCTCCGCGAAACTGCCGGGGATCGGGCTGTGCTGAGGGCGCTGCATTTCCTGGATGAAAACGACCGTGTCGGGCGGCAGGTAGAGGCTATTAAATCTGGCGAGTGGCAAAACGTGCTGAAGCATATTACCGCCTCGGGTAATTCCTCTTGGAAATGGCTGCAGAACATTTACCAGGAATCGGTGTCCCATGAACAAGGAATTGCGATTACGCTCGCCATTACCGAACGCTTCATCGAGCAGTTGGGCGACGGTGCATGCCGGGTACACGGCGGCGGCTTCGCCGGCGTTATTCTGGCCGTTCTGCCGCATGCGGCGGTAGAGGAATACCGCGAACTGATCGCGCGTACGACGGGTACGGAGCTATTCAAGATCCGCGTGCGCGAAATCGGAGCGGTCTGCTTGAATACACTCTTTTAGTTTTTAAAAAAAACAAAACGCTACTGACATACTGTTGTCAGTAGCGTTTTTTTATACTCGAAATTAGAAAGGATGATAAATCATGAATTTTGCCTCCATACGCATCATTACCGACGACGTGGATCGTTTAGTCGAGTTTTATGAGAAGGTCATGGGCGTTTCGGCCGAACGTCCCGCGCCCGTCTTTGCGGAATTCGTTGTGCCGCCTTTTACCTTGGCGATCGGGCACTCCCAGACGGTGCAGCTGTTCGGCGCCGGTTCCGCGGTAGCCGCCAACAATCACTCGGTCATTATCGAGCTTCGCGTCGACGACGTTGATGCCGAATACGAGCGCCTGAAGCCTTTTGTCGGCAATTGGGTAAAGGAACCAACCACAATGCCGTGGGGCAACCGTGCCGCGCTGTTCCGCGATCCAGACGGAAACCTTATTAACCTCTTCGCGCCGGTAACCGAGGAAGCGATCCAACGGTTCAGCAACAGAAGCTGACGGACAGCCGGTCTTCTCATAAGACCGGCTATCTCATATTGCAGGCTCTCCAAGAAACACGGGAAAATCAACTCAAATAATGAGCCACTTCACAATGCCATACCATATGGGCCAAGCCCTGACCCCAATAATCCTGCACGGTCGAATAGGGCTGACCGAACTTACGCAGCCACTTGACTTGGGCATTCCGATAACCGCTATCCAGGCAAAAACTTTCGATTCCTCGATCGGCTAGACTGTTGGCCATTGCTTTAATTAAAGCAGAAGCGATTCCTTGACCCTGATATTCCCGCAGAACATATAAACTGCCAAGCTCAGGAATGATTTTTAATCGGCCGCCCGTACATCTGACAATATCGTCATTGCAAGGACCGATTGAAATCATGCCGACAAGATTTGCGCCCATGCGCGCGACAAGAAACCGTATCGGAGATCTCTCATTAAACAAAGCATCTTGCAGCATTCGTCTCTTGCCTTCTATTTCTTGCTGGATCTCAGCAGTGAGCGCAGCTAATCCTTCCTCCCGAAAAGCTTCGGGAATGGTTCGCCTAAAGAGCTCGACAGCCGGTTCCAAATCCGTTGGCTTTAATTCATTAATCTCAATCACTTTACTCCGTTCAACTCCCCTGTCCTCCGGTGAAGCCTTATGCAATTACCTTAAGTATATCAGCTACTCGTTAAGCATTAAATTCACTTTATTCTGCACAAGCTTCGCAACTGACTCAGCCGAAGCATCTGCTCCAAGTCCGCCCGGGCCATTCTCGTGCGGACGGGTATATCGTACTTGTTAACTTTCATTATTTGTTTCATCCCCTGCCGTCCAGGGTAAAGACAAAGTAGCAGTTACAAAAAATTGAGGCGGTGATTCGAATGTCCGTTCAACAACATGATTATGAAGAACGCCATATCGAGAAAAGGCATGACCCGAGCCGTGTGGCATCCACCTTTATCAAATATCTTGCTTATGTAATCATTACTTTCGGGGTGCTGTATTTCATAGCGAGATACCTTATACCGATGTTTTAAATCACGGCTTGATACGAACAAAAACCGCCCAATGATAGGCGGTTTTTGTTTTGTCTTTATTATTTCAGCGCATTAAGCATGCCATAAACGCCTTGGTGGTAAAACATATGCAGGGAGGTCGCGATAATGAGCTCGCCGATATTTTACGCTTTCAGGAATTTCTCCGGCACCGACTCATCCAGCCGGTTTTCGAAGATCTCATGCATGGCTCTGCGAAGCTCCTTCAGTTGTGCGTACAGAACCTCCCATTGCGGCGGCTGTTCGTCCCAATCCGCAGGCTTCGCTGCCGTAACAGCGGAGAGGTTTTATCAAATGTCTTCGATCGGCTTAGCACCGCAACACGGCAAAGAGACTGTCCCCGATGGGACAGTCTCTCTTGATCATTCTTAATAGCCGTATACGTCCAAGCTCCAAAGCGAATAGCCCCACTGCGTACCGCGCTCCGTTCCCAGCATGCGCACATAACGGCCATTGCCGTTCACATTCTGGTCAAGATCGGCGCCTGTCCCCGTCGTCGTGCTGTACAGATCCGTCCAGCTGTTGCCGTCCGCCGAGATTTGCAGCTTAAACGACTTGGCATAAGCGGTCTCCCATTTCAGCTTGATGTTGGTTACCGTGCGGTTCTGACCGAGATCAACCGTAATCCACTGCGGATCAGCCCCCGTCGCCGAGCCCCATCGCGTGCCGGGATCATTGTCCACCGCCGAAGCCGGGACAAAAGGATCCTGATAGGAGGAAGCGGTTGCCGTCTTGCCTACGGACAGCAGCGTAGCATTTGAAGAGGCTGCGGCATGACCGTATACCTCAACTTCATACAGCGAATAGCCGTAAATCGTACCGCGCTCCGTCATATTAATCCGGACGTAACGTCCGGTTCCGGTTGCGTTGAAGTCATCAATACCGCCGTCACCGGTTGTTGTTGCATAAATATCGGACCAGCTGTTTCCGTCAGCCGATACTTGAACCTTATACGATTTGCCGTATGCCGTCTCCCAGTTCAGCTTCACGCGGCTGAGCTGCTGCGAGGAGCCAAGGTCAATCGTCAAGGTTTGAGGATCGGCACCCGCAATGGATGCCCAGCGGGTCTGCGCGTTGCCATCCACGGCATTCGATCCGGCAAAAGGCGCCTCGGTCGACGATACCGTTACGGTTTTGTTCAGCGCTACGTTGGTATCTGTGCCATTGTTGCCGCCATTGCCGTTATCACCGCCGCCGTTGTCCCCGCCGCTGCCGACCGGAGGCCAGCTATCGCCGGAATTGGTGTTCGCCATCGGATTGACCGAGACAAGGGATTTTGCGGCTACTACCGCCGTGCCTGTTGTGCCGGCAGCATTTTTAAACGTTACCGTCACGGGGCTTGCCGTCGGGTTCCAGATTTGAGCGGTGTACGCATTGCCTTTCTTGTACACTGTAGCGCTCGTCCAGCCCGTTGCCCAGACATCCTTCGTACGCGTGCCAAGCGTCTGCATGTTATGAACGAACCAATACGTGTTAAAGATTTCGTTCTTCTGCATGCTGGCTGCGCTCCATTTGTTAATGACCGCCTGCGGATCGCTTAACGCTTGGATTGGCCATACGATATGATACCAGTCCGTCTCCGGACCGCCGTTATCGGCTACGAAACCGCTGTACAGTCCGGCCGCTTTGCCCGGAACAAGGCTGTAGCTTGTCAAATATTCAGCAGTCGGCAGCCAATGGATACCGTATACGTATACCGGATCTCCGTTAAAGAAGGTGCCGAAGAAGTTGGATGCTCCGTACACTTGTCCGACCGTTTTGTGCGTATATTGCGGAATCCAGTTGTCGCCGTCATAGTTGAACCAATATTGCATCACCGCGTTAAGCTCCGTTGTGAAGCCGTAAATCGCGGCGTTGCGGAAAGCCGTATCGCCACTGGTCAATGCCCACATGTATTGGCCAACCCATCCGAAGAGCGATTCGCCTGCCGCTTCCTGGTTGTTGCCGTTGTCGTTATCCGCGTAGCCGCCTGCCCATGAATGGCCTTCATAAGGGTCAAAGCTGCGGAAGAACGGGAACATGGCATCCGTGCGCGAAGGGTTCGCGTAATCGCGGACGAGATGATCGATCATCGGACCGTATTGCGTCTTGAAATCATTGTCGAAGGTCGCAAGCACGGCAGACGCAAATACGTAGTAACCGTACGTGAAGTGATGGTCGGTAATGCCGTTATTCGCGCCGAACTCGCTGGACTTGTAGTACGTTGTCCCCCAATCGGAGTTATAGTACAGGAAATAGTCCGGTTCGCCGTTTGTATACGTATACCAGTCCGTCAGGATCGTCTTGATCCGCGACAGGAATTTATCCCGGTAAGCCGTTTCGCCAAGCTCATTAGCCGCAAGCACGCCCATCGCAAGCGGATGGAGCTTCTTGCCTTGCCAATAAGCGTCGGCAGCCATCAGGTTGCTTGTTGTTTCCTCGTCCAGAGCCTTCAGGTAAGAGACCATCAGCGATTTGTCGTAAGCCGAATCCGTAGGCTCCGTGAACTGTGGCACGATACCGTAGAAGCGGTCGACCGTCGTAAAGGTATTGCCTTCGCGTACCTTCAACGTACCGCGAACCGAAGAATAAGTCAGCGCGGTAAGCGGTGTCGAGGACACCTTCCATTGATGCGGCAAAAGCGTTGTCAGCGCCTGATTCGAGAACCCGGTACGCTTCAATGCCGTTGTCAGCGTATAATCCGTTGTCACCTGAGAAGTCGATTCGTTATAGCTGTAATTCACTTTTGTATCCGTTACGAAGGCATAAGCATGCTGGTAGTAGTAGTTCAAGTTTGAAGCAGCCGGCAAAGCGGCAACCGACAGATAATTGCCTCCGCTGCCAAGCTGGATTTTGACCTTGGCCCCAACCTTCTTGAATACCGTTCCCGCCGGCGCAAAAATACCGTAGTAACGCGTATAAGATGCGCCGCTGCCGTCCGTATTCACCAGCTTCACGCCGATATGGTCGGCTGTCAGCGTAGCGCCTTCGGTTGTCAGGACGGAGTTGCCGTTGTCGTCAAATAGCTGCGTAATCAGCGAGGAATAAATCTCAACCGAGCTTGGATCGGCAAAGGTATTGTACACGTAAGGCGAGCCTTTGACGAAGGTCGATTTCATTTTGTCCGTGGCATCGTCGCTTACAACCGCGTCTACGGACCAGTCGCCGTAACCCGTCACGCGGGTTTGGAGCCTGGACGTGTTAATGCTGTTTGACATGACGTACAGATCGGGATTGCCGTCGGCATTGACCGCTCTACCGTCCGAGGACAGCCAGCCCGCTCCAGGATTCAGAATGCCAAGCCCTTGCTGGAAGTACTTCGACTTCAGCGGCAGCGTTACGAGATAATCGCCGTAAGGCTTGATCAGAATCGACTGCCACCAGTCATTCGACGGGATCGGAGTCGAGATGTTCGACGACTTGTTAGCCGGATATTTCGGCTGCGGCATATGAATATCGTTGGTCAGATAGCTGCCGGAGCCCGATTGCACGGTTGTTGGCGTTGGCAGCGCCGGAATCGAATACGTCGGCTGCGGCTGGCCGGCGATATAATCATAAACCTCGAATTCGAGAAGCGAATAGCCGAAGCTTGTCGCGCGGCCGATCCCGTTCATCCGAACGTAACGCCCGTTCGTATATAGCGGGATTTCCTGTTTGCCTCCCGCAAAGTGAAGCTCGCGATAGACGGTTGTCCATTGCGTGCCGTTATTCGATACTTGAACATCGTACGCCCGTCCGGCTGCCGCTTCCCAGTTCAGGACCACCCGGCCGATCTGATGGGCGGAGCCCAGATCGACATAGATCCATTCACTGTCGGTTGCGTTGGATGACCAGCGCGTTGCCGGGTTGCCGTCAACCGCGTTGGAGGCAGCAGTCGAGCCCGGAGGTAAATAGGCGGAATTTTCAGTCGATGATACCGTCACGGGTTTGTTCAGCGCTACGTTAGGACCGTAATCAACCGGTGGGGCCGTAGAGCCGCCAGTCCCGTATACTTCAAATTCCAAAATCGAGTAACCATAAGCCGCAAGGGCACGCTGCGTGCCTAATACCCGTACATAGCGGCCGGTTCCGGTTAACGCAAGGTCATCGGTGCCGCCGTCTCCCGTTGTTGTCGAGTAAACGTCGTTCCAGGTCGATTCATCGCTGGAAACCTGGATTTTATAGGCTTTTGCATAAGCGCCTTCCCATTGGATTTTCACGCGGTCAATCGTGGCGTTTGCGCCAAGATCGACATAAAGCCATTGCGGATCCACGCCCCACTGGCTTCCCCAGCGCGTACCGATTGAACCGTCCACAGCAAGATTCGCCGCGTTGCCTCCTTCCACGGAAGAGGCGTACGCCGTTTTGTTTTGGGATAATAAATATGAGCCTGCCGCATGTACCTCACGGATAAATAAGGACGATACAAGCGAGACCAGCAGGACCGCGCATAGCGTCAAGACCAGCAGCTTTCTCGTCGTCCTTTCCCGATAAATCGTAAGCATTCGTCTATTTCCTCCCTAATTCGCAATAGTTGTTCATGGCCGTACTTGAGCTCTAGCCAATCGCATGATTTGCCCCTTCAGTCCTCCTTCCTCAATCAACGATTACTGGCAACGCTTTCATCGCCATGCACCGATTAGTATAATGCCGCAAGCGATAGGAAGAACATGCCAATATTTAGCGATTTATGCCAAGATATCTTGGGCTTGGCATATTCCATCATTCCAGCGATTTTCTCACGCGACAACCGTTAAGCCAAGGTCCCTTAGGGACCTTAACAGGCTTCGTACTACCTAATTTGTCGAACTTAAGGTCCCAAAAAGGCCTTAATCATCTCACAAACGCCTATTTTCCGGTCATATTTCACTTTCTGGAGCAGGTTAAGATCCCTCGGGGACTTTAACCTGCTCCATGCCGCCAATAAAAAAGCACTTAAGGTACCCAAAGGGCCTTAAGTGCTTCTCCAAAGTTTTAACTACATATCCACCGAATTGCTGTTCGCGGCCTGCACTTCGGACTTGCGGGTTAGCATAATGTTGCGGAAATAGATAAAAACGCTGGGCAATTGGCCAAGCAGAAAGACAGGATCCTTGCGGTATATCGCATAAATAGATAAGACCGCGCTGCCCAGGATGCTGTAGACCCAGAAGGATAGCGGAATGACGGTTTTTTTCGCTTTTTCGCTCGCCAGCCATTGGGTAATGAACCGCATCGTAAACATGATCTGCCCGATAAAGCCAAAGATAATCCATCCCATGTTGCCGGCCGACACATTGCCTATAATCGAATGCCACCACATAATTAATGTCCTTTGATCTGATAGCGAATGACCCGTTTGCGGAGCCAGCCAATGACGATTGCATCCATAAGCCCCACGAAGGCTCTGTTAAATACGCCGTATTTGGATACGCCATGCTGTCTCTCCTGATGGGATACGGCTACCTCGACAACCTTAAAGCCGTTGATCTTCGCCAGAGTCGGGAGAAAACGATGCTGACCCTCGTACAAATAATAGCTGTCCGCCACCTCGCGCTTCATCAGCTTCATCGGGCAGCCGGTATCGTAGATCTGATCGCCGGTCAGCCAGTTGCGAACGCCGTTGCCAACCCTGGACGATACCTTCTTCACGACGGTATCCCTGCGCCGCACACGCTTGCCGTTCACGAAATCCATATTCGGAATATAAGGCATCAGCTTGAAAATATCCCTCGGGTCCGTCTGAAGATCAGCGTCAATCAGCGCAACAAGCTCGCCGGCCGAACCTTTGAGGCCGGCGTAGATCGCCGCGGTCTGACCGCAGTTCTTTTCGAAATGAATCACTCTTACGTGAGAATCCTGCTCCGCCAGCTCATCGAGCAGCATCGCGCTGCGGTCCTTGCTGCCGTCGTTGACGAGGACGATTTCGTAGCTCTCTACTTTATCTTTAACCGCATTCGTAATCGCCTCGTGCAGCAGCTTAATATTTTCTTCTTCGTTATAGATTGGCGCAACGACCGATAACTTAACCATGTCTATTCCCCCTGTACCATGTAACAAACTTGTGTATTCCTTCAGCAAAATCGGTCTGCGGGTTGTAGCCGAACAGCTGATTCGCCTTGGATACGTCGGCATAGGTCTGCTCCACATCTCCCGGCTGGTTGGGCAATGTCCGAATAAGGGCTCTTTTGCCAAACTCCTGTTCCAAGCTGGTAATCAAATCCCGGAGCGTGATGGTTCGGTTCGTGCCCAGATTCACAACCTCATAGAGGTTTTCCATCCGTTCCACATACGACAAGGCGCCAAGAATACCCGCGATAATATCGCCGATATACGTATAGTCCCGCCTCGAGGAGCCATCGCCATACATCGTCAGCTCTTCGTTCTTGTCCAGCATCCCCGCGAATTTGTGGATCGCAAGATCAGGCCGCTGCCGCTCTCCGTAAACCGTGAAAAAGCGCAGCATAATCGTATCGATATGATGAAGATGATGGTACGTATGTCCAAGCACCTCGCAGGCTTTCTTGGTCGCCGCATAAGGCGAAATACTGTAATCCACGACATCTTCCTCGGAAAAAGGCACCTTCCTGTTATTCCCGTACACGGACGAAGAAGAGGCGCAAAGCCATTTGCGCACGCCATGCTTACGCATCACCTCCAGGATATGAAGAGTTCCCTTCACGTTCACATCCTCGTACAGAAGCGGATCCTCAATCGACGGCCGAACCCCGGCCATTGCCGCCAGGTGGATAACCGCATCGATCCTCTCGCTGGCAAATACGGCTTCAAGCTCGTCCATGCTGCGGATATCCGCCACAACCAGCCGGTAATCATCCGATTCGACAATCGCCTGAAGCTTGGCCAAATCGCCATCCTTATCCCCCGAATAGAGGAAAGGTAATTCCGACCTTGTACTATTCAGGATATTCCTGATTTTGGTTTTATAGTCGTAGACGTCGTTGAAATTATCGATATTGACGACACGGTGGCCTTGAGCCAGCAGCTGCTCGCAAAGATGGGAGCCGATAAAACCCGCTCCCCCGGTTACGCAATACGTCTTCATTGTGCCTCCCGCAATGGATACCCGTGCTCGCTTGCGCCCACCGGGTAGTATTTGAACCATTGAAGGACGGATGCGTCCCCCGCAAACATATTCCGCATATCAAAAAACGCGTTCCCGCGCATGCCTCGGGCGATTTTCTCCAAATTGGCAGCACGGAACTGCTCCCATTCGGTCATCAGCACAATCGCATCCGCCTGCTGCGAGCATTCCGCCTCGCTGTCGCAATATTGGATGCGGCTGTTCAAATCGGTCCAATTAAGCTTCGCTTGCTTCATCCCTTGCGGGCAATAGACTTTAACGGAAGCTCCTCTGCCGAGCAGTCCCTGAATAATCTCGTAGCTTGGGGTGTAACGGATGTCATCCGTATCCGGCTTGAAGGTAAGCCCCCATACCGCAACGGTTCTTCCTTTCAAGGTGCCGTCAAAGGATAACACCTCTTCGACCTTGCTCACCATTTTCGCCTTCTGCTTTTCATTGGCTGCTATGGCCGCACGCACGACGTACAGCTCCTCGCCGTTCTTCCTGCCGACATCCACGATTGCCTGCGTATCTTTCGGGAAGCAGCTGCCTCCATAACCGGGGCCTGCCTGCAGGAAATGCGGCGAAATTCTGTCATCCATGCCCATGCCCGTCGCAATGTCCTGAATTTTTGCGCCTACCTTTTCGGATAATAGCGCCAATTCGTTAATAAAAGAAATTTTGACCGCCAGGAAGGAGTTTGACGCGTATTTGATCATCTCGGAAGTTTCCCAGTTCGTGAATAGAAACGGGACATCCTGCTCAAGATGAGTAGCGTAAACCTTCTTCAGCATTTGCACCGCATCGTCGCTCTCCGTGCCGATCACAACCCGGGATGGAGACAACGAATCGCTGACAGCCTTGCCTTGTCTCAGGAATTCCGGATTAGAAGCGACATCAACCCGGTACGGGGTGCCTCTGAGCATACCGTCAAGATACATGGCAATGCTTCTGCTTGTTCCAACCGGCATCGTTGATTTGCTGACAATCACTTTATAACCGTTGATATGTTTGCCGATCTGCTGCACCACATCCCATACATGCGTAAGATCCGCGCTGCCGTCTTCCTTGGCGGGCGTTCCCACTGCAATAAACAGAACGTCGCTTGTCTGAACGACTTGCTGCGCGCTTGCCGTAAAGACGAGATTCCCGGCGCGAAGGCCGCTTTGGAGCAGCTCTTCGAGCCCCGGCTCGTAGATTGGAGAAAGGCCTTGGTTCAGACGCTCGATTTTCTTTTCGTCTACGTCCATGCAGGTAACCCGGAAACCGTAACTGGATAGTACAGCACCATGGACAAGCCCAACGTAACCCGTACCCATTACTCCTACGTTAACCATCGTTCCACCCCATTATTTTGGCGTTAAATAATTAGTTTACCAACTTAACTATAATCATAATAATGAGAAGTATGATATATTTCAAGTATAAACAATTAACAACTTAGGAATTGGGAGTAGGTATGAACAAAGACAACCATCAGGAGACCATCCAACGTTTGAGGGAATCATTTACCCGTTTTGCGAAAGCCGAGTGGAGACAAAGATCGGTTAACGGTCTTAACAAGAGCGAGCTTCGCATTTTGTTCTGCATCATGATGAATACCGATGTCGATAATCCTAAAATCAGAGTATCCGAAATCAGCAACAAGCTGCTTGTCACTACCCCAACCGTCACCCAGCTTCTTAAGAAACTGATAGCCGACGGGCTTGTTGAACGTACCGTAGATCCGGATGACAGGCGTTCCGTGGGAATTGAGCTTACTCCAAAAGGAGAGCAGATTGCGAAGGAAGCGGACGAACAGCTGAACCAGCATCTCAGCGGCCTGGTCGAGCACCTGGGCGAGGAGCAAACGTTGATGCTCTCCGACTTATTAACGAAAGCTTACAATTACTTTAACGAAAAAGATTGAAAAAGAGAGGGATATCCCTCTCTTACTTACATATTATTAAGATTTTTCATAGAGTATGACTTTGATTTACATGGTGAATTTCTGTAAGAGGAATTTTCCGTGTTGTTAACGCCATTTAGGATCTATTCCAAACCCGCTCGATATGCGTAAGAGCAAGGCCATTAAAGCTTAGCTTATAAATATCCGGCATGCTCAGCTGCTGCCAGAATGCAAAGCCGTATTCCGGCTTAAAAGCCTTAATCATTAATGCTATAAGGTTGCCATGCGTCCCGATGGCGATTGTATCTCCCTGATAACGCCGGAGTACGCTCTGGAGAGCCTGTACTCCTCTATGCTGAGCGGCAAGATTGGATTCGCCTCCCGGCCAGGAAAAGGCTTCCTCTTCCCATACCTTCCGGATGGCATAATCAAAATCATCCTGCGGCCGGTCCGCTAATAACCGTTCCCGAAAGTCTTCCTCCACTCGAATGGCAAGACCTTTTCGTGCCGCTAACGGCTCGACCGTTTGAAGGGCTCGTTTGTACGGACTGGAGATAATCGCCGAAATCCGTTCGTCCGCCAGAAGATCGCCGACTGTTCTCGCCGCTTCCTCCCCTTGAGGAGACAACGGCCGGTACAATTCGTCGTCTGCCTTATAGACGGAGTGCGCATGCCGAACCATGTAAACCTGAGTAAGCGCAGCTTCAACCTTATTCCATCTGCTTTTCCAGTTCTTCTGAAGAAGACGCTTCTCGTAAATCGGCATAAGAGCCGGCGACTGCTTAAAATGCGGCGTAGGCCGGACAACGAAGCCCAGCAAATCCTCAATGCCGTGAGGTGCCGACAGCACAACTCCATTCTGCTCGTCCAAGGTCAGACCAAGAGCGGTAACGGTCTCCGGAAACTTGGACATGGCATCAACGGCGGATGAGTAAGGCTCAATCTCGTTCACCAGATGCATTCTCGCTTCGTTTTTCACCGACCACGGAACATCCGGCATGGCGTCTCTTAGTTTCTGCTCGAGCATTTTTTCTGCTGCTTCATCCGTTTGGGAAGGATCATAATAAATCAGATCCACATCCGGCAACGCGAACCGCTCCGTATAACCATGCAGATAATCCCATACCTTCGACCTTACAAAGCCCGCGCATACCCACCAGTCCGGCAGGTTCAATGCTCCCGCCGTATGCAGCACCTTCATCATCCACTCGTCTTCAAGCACGAGATCTATAATATCCCGTTCATTATTCAACTGTCTCAAGCTGCCCCTCCTTGTCGAACACAAGTTCTCTTACTAGAATACATTAACTGGAAGGCAATGCAACATGAAAAACCAAACTGTCGTATAATGAAAACAAAAAAGCGAAGCCCGAATTCAGGCTTCGCTTGTTCATATGGAGGCTTTACCGCTTATGATTTTGCATAAAGGCGAAACGTTATTTTTGCAGGGCCAGTCGGGTCCGCTCTTCCATCTGCGCAGCGGACTGCTCAAAATCGTGCGCGTTCACCCAGACGGCTCGCAGATTCTGGTCAATATTATCGTGCCGGACGAAATCATCCCGCATCATTCTCTCATAAGTCCGAACCCTTACTTCGGCACGTCTATCGCAATCGTCAAAAGCGAAGTGGATATTCTTCCCGCCGCCGCCTGGTATGAGGAGCTTGAGCAGCATCCCGACCGGTATCGTTCAATCGGGCTGCAATTGCAAGACAAGCTTCGCATGATGCAGCAGCGGATCGATCAGTTGACCGCGATTGCGCCGGCGGACAAGCTGCGAAAGCTTGAAGCTTGGTTCGATCAATACATCTCACCGGAGAAGCTGACCGACGTCTTGACCCAGGACGAGATCGGACAGTTTATCGGTCTCCGCCGGGAGACAATCAACCGGCTGCTGCGGGCCAAGAAGGAAAGCTGATTGAGAATAACCAATTACTTGGCAACTGCTTCTTTATCCGCCTCATCCAGGCTGCCTTTTGGACCAAAGAATTCGTAATGAATATCTGCGGCAGGAACTCCCCATTCGAGAAGCTGGCGGTTGATATGGGCCATAAACGGCGTTGGTCCGCAGAAGTAGAACACGGCATCCTTGGACGGAACAATTTCCTGCAGCCACGGAAGATCCACATAACCTTTTTTGTGGTACGCTCCCGTATCCTGCTCTGTTGGCTGCGCATAGCACCAGTATGCTTTTGCTTGCGCTGCCTGATCGATCTTCTCCTCTACCTGCTGCTTAAGGGCATGGAATTGCCCGTTTTGCGCCGCATGAATGAATGTAATTGGACAATTAGATTTCGTATCCACAAGCGTATTCAGCATGCTGACCATCGGCGTCAAGCCAACACCGCCGCTGATCAATACCACTGGACGCGTATCCTTCAGATCAAGCGTGAAATCACCGGCCGGTGCGGACAACCAGAGCACATCGCCTTCCTTCACCTGCTCATGCAGGTAAACCGAGACAACGCCGGCATCCTTGCCTTGCTGCGAGTCCTCTCTTTTGACCGAGATCCGGTAATACGGCTTGCCAGCCGCATCCGACAGACTGTATTGGCGGATATGAGTGTTCTTCTGATTCGGAATGCTCATCTTTACGCTCACGTATTGTCCCGGTTCAAACATTGCAATCGCTCCGCCATCCTCCGGCACCAGGTAGAAGGAGGTAATGACATTGCTCTCCTGAACTTTACGCTGGATGCGGAATGCGCGGTACCCCGCCCAGCCTCCTTGCTGCTCTTCCGCTTCCTTGTACATCTCCGCTTCGACGCTGATAAACACATTCGCGATAACGCCGTATGCTTCGGCCCATGCATTCAGAATCTCGTCGGTTGCGGCATCGCCAAGCACCTCTTTAATGGCCTGCAGCAGGTTTTGGCCGACAATCGGATATTGGTCTGCCGTAATGCCAAGACTACGGTGTTTGTGCGCGATCTGCTTCACGGCCGGCAGAATGGTTTCAAGTTTATCGATATACAGGGCAACGGCATAAACGGTATTCGCAAGCGCGGTCTGCTGTTTGCCCTGTCTTTGGTTGGCATGGTTAAAAACATTCATAAGCTCGGGATGACTGGTAAACAATAATTGATAGAACCTTTTTGTAATGGCCGTCCCATGAACCTCAAGCACCGGTACAGTCGATTTAATAATGGCTATCGTGTTTTCATTCAGCATGAAGCTCTCCCCGCTTTCTTCAACTTGTTATGATCCAAGTATACGGAAGGGTGGCCTCCCGCCGATGTGATTCCAATCACACCAAATCAGAACGATATGTGAAATGAATCACTCAGGTAGCTATACCGTACGTTGGATTTCCTACAGTGAAAATAGCTCTGGAAGCCCTCTTTGCAGCCTACGTTGGATCCACTCCGGTAAAAGTGAAAGAAAACCGCCTCTCTCGCCCAATTCGAGTCGATTTCCTGCAGAAATTCCAACGTAGGTTGTGTTGCCAGGCCAAAACGTTGCGTTACGCTACATGAAATCCAACGTACCTCGGATAAGCTTAGCGATTGTTATCAAACCATCTCGTAACCGTAAGCTTTTTCGTAAACCCCAGATACTTATATTTAACCGTAACGCTTTGAACCGTTCCCTCCTCAGCGGAAAAACGAATTCCGTAGAGAATAGGCGTATGGGCTTTTTTCTTAATGGCCTTCGTTAACTCGTCACCGGCAAGAGCCGGGTAAATGGATGAATCGTGTATTCCCATAAATTCGATTTCCGGAACAGGCTCCGGCATGACCTGCACAAACTGCCCCGAATCATAAGTAATACCTAGCTGCACGGGGCCGGATGGGGAAGTTCCGTTAATCGTTACGCTCACGATATCGATTTTCCGGAGTCCCTTGTTCACCAGACCAACCACATACTCCGGAGGATTTCCATCAGGGGGCGTAAAGGTGGACAGCCCGTCGGTATTAAGCGGCTCCGTTTGCTGATACCATATGCCTGCTGCGGCGGCAATCCCGATTACGATGATCAGACAGCCATACACCGTTATGCTCGTTAATCGTTTAGCGGGTTTCAATTTAACCCTCCTAACCTTCTGGTTACGGCTTCGCGATAAACCCCGTTTTAATCCCTTTTACAAAACCGGCCTTTTCGTAAAAAGTAAGGGTGCCCTCCTGCTTGGAGCTCGTCAGCAGCATCACCTTGTAGCAATTTTGCTTCCAGGCGATAGCAAGCGCCTCGCGCAATACGTCGGTTCCGTAACCTTTTCTGCGGAAATCGGTATGGGTTACCACGTTTTCGATCAGTCCGTATGGCCTTGCCCCTCTCGTTAAATTCGGAATAATAATCAGCGCGCAGGCTGCCGCTATCCGGCCTTCCGCTTCAACAACAAGATAGTGCAGGTTGCGATCCTCCCGGATTTGACTCCATAATTCTTGAACATCCGCCGCCCGAAGCTCCGGATCGTTCGGAATCAAATGACGGTATAAATCCAGAAGCTCCTGCAGTTCATGCTCCCTTATAGCTCTAACTTGGCTCATTGGTCCGCTCCCCGCTTTCGTCATCCCCGCCGTATAGGCGGGCGGTATCCTCATTTTATAGGAAAAGTCTGTAAACTCAAGACTTATACGGTTGGTGCGACAATGCTATAATATTGGAAGGAAACGGCATAAAGGAGTTTTGTACAATGAGCACAAAAGAGCTGCCTATTCTCCACTTCCCGGATCAGACAGCTTTCGAACGATGGCTCGCCGAGCAATACGATCAGTCGTCCGGCATCTGGCTGCAGATTGCGAAAAAAAATGCTGCCAGCCCCTCGGTTACTTACCATGAAGCGCTGGACGTTGCCTTATGCTACGGCTGGATCGACAGCCATAAAAGAAAGCATGACGAAGAAAGCTGGATTCAGCGTTTTTCGCCAAGAGGACCAAAAAGCATCTGGTCGCAGATTAATAAGGATAAAGCCGCATCCCTTATCGCCGCGGGAAAAATGCAGCCAAGCGGCCTTAAGGCCATCGAAATAGCCAAGCAGAACGGCTTATGGGACAAAGCTTACGAATCGCAGTCCAACGCTGCCATTCCGGAGGATTTCGCCCTTGAGCTGGCGCGCAACGAGAGGGCTGGGCAGTTTTTCGAAACGTTGGACAAGCAGAACAGGTATGCGATTCTGTTCCGCATTCACAATGTCAAAAAGCAAGAGACGCGGGTGAAGAAGATTCAGCAGTTTATCGAAATGCTGGAGAAGGGCGAAAAAATATATCCAAGCAAAAAGGAAGGAAAATAATTTATGCCGATAAAGGTTCAGACCATCATAGATGCCTTGCGATCATCGGTTCCCCCGATTCCCGACACGGTGGATGTTCTGATGGCCGGCAGGTCCGATACCGAGGTATCGGGAATTGCCGTCTCCTTCATGCCAACCCAGCAGGTGATTGAAAAAGCGGTCGCGGCGGGAGCTAATCTTCTGATCACGCATGAACCCCTTTCCTACAATCACAGGCATGAAGAGAAGCTGATCGGGAACGATCCGGTTTTTGCGCAAAAGCTGAAGCTTATCGAAGAGAGCGGAATCGCGATTTTCCGATACCATGATTACTGCCACCGGAAGCAGCCGGACATTATTATGACGGGTCTATTGTCCGCGTTGGAATGGGAATCCCGCTTGGCGGAAATGCTGCCGATCGCCGCCATTCTCGAGCTTCCGCCTGTAACGGTAACGGAGGTTGCCGCGCATGTGAAGCAAAAGCTTGGCATGCCTTTCCTCCGGATTACGGGGGATCCTTCCACTCCGGTCAGCCGTGCGGGTATACTGGTTGGTTATCGGGGAGGCGCTTCAACCGCTATTCCGTTTATGCGCGACCATAACCTCGATCTGCTTATCGTCGGGGAAGGTCCGGAATGGGAAACGCCGGAATATATCCGGGATGCCGCGCATCAAGGCCGGGCAAAAGCATTGTTGACCCTAGGCCACGCGGAAAGCGAAGAGCCGGGCATGCGCGCGTTAAGCGAGGAGTTGAAGCTGCGGTATCCGGAAATCCGGGTAGAGTTTTTGCCGATCAAGCCGATCTTCCGGATCGTGTAGCGGAGGATCTAGCTTAACGATGCACCGCATCGTTAAGGGACCAAAATACGAAAAAAGGCTGCCCGCGGGCAGCCTTTTTAGCTTAACATATATTATTTTACAAGCAGGACCGGACAGTGAGCATGCTGGGATACTCCGTGGCTGACGCTGCCAAGCAGAATTTCCGAGACAAGCCCTACCCCGCGGCTGCCCATAACGATCAGGTCGCAACTCCGTTCCTTCGAGGTATTGCAGATCAGAGTAGAAGGATCGCCGCCTGCTCTAAGCAGCGTGTAATTTACTCCGGAGTCTCTGAGCTGAGCAGAGGCCGCGGAAAGCACTTCATTCTCTTCCTTCTCCAGCATCTCCCCCACATCCACATAAACAAAAGCCTGACTCATTGCGACGCGTCCCGTAACATGGATCACAGACAGCCGTATCGGCGCATTGATCGCCTTCACCAAATGGATCGCGTGATCAAGAGCTTTGCTGGCCTGCTGCGAACCGTCGACGGGAACAAGGATATGATTGTACATAAGAGATGCCTCCTTCAAAATGTAATCCCTAACCTCTTAATACCCACTTCCAAGCTTGTTCAAACCTTCTATCTATAATTAGCATACTCCTCCTTAATATTAACGTCAACGTAAACGTTATAATTAAAACTTTCCCTTTACAAGCGAACGTATATTCTTTATCCTAAATATGGTTATATTTACCATTATCGGGGAGGTATAAATTTTGCGTACTTATCAGATCGACAGGATTGATCGGGAAGAGCTCAAGCTGGTTGGCTATTCCATTAGGGAAAGCCTTAACAACGTTCTGCAAACGCGAATTGTTGGCGTATTGCGCGAGCAGCTGGCCGAACGAAGGAATGAGCTGCCGAACCGGATTAATGAAGGTATTTATTTGGTTCAGATCTATAACCAGGACGGCCAATGGACGCATGACACCCCCTATCAGCATGTGATCGCTTTCGAAGTAAGCGCCTTTGAGCAAATACCCGCCGACATGACCGCCTATACTTTACCTTCAGGACACTATACGAGGATCGTTCATGAGGGCCCGGAGTCAGAGATTGGCGATACGTATGATTACATAAATAACACGCTTGGTTACAGGCCCATCGATATCGAGTATTGGAATGACGTCTATGCCTTGGACCGGCAGGATTCCCGTATCGATATCCTTATTCCCGGCTAAACAAAGCGACAAAAACCGGGATCCGACGCTTGGCGTCGAATCCCGGTTTCCTATACCGCTTATTGACCGGATTCCATTTTTGCTTTGAATGCATCCATTTGTTTTTGCAGCTCGGCAAGAACTTTATCGTAGCCTGCTGTTTTCAGCTTGCTGCGGAATTGTTCAACCGCTTTGACAGGGTCGCCTGCTTTACCGTAAGCGATAGCTGGACCCATCTCGCCCGTTACTTGCGTAATCGCTGTCAGCTCGGCTTCAACCGGCGTTTTGTCGAATACGAATTGGCCGTATGGATAAGGTTTTTTGATTTTGTCATACTCAGCATAATAAGTTTCTTCCAGTTTATCCCAAGTTGTTACGCTTGGAATCTCGAATTTGTCGACACGGCCGCCCCAGAAGTCGGAGTAGAAGCCGTCTTTTGTTTCGTCATAGCCAGCTGGTTGTTGACGTTTGCCGTCTTTTACTTCGTACTGTACGCCTTCAATACCGTAGTTGAGCAGGTGGTAAATTTGCTCGTCGTTGCGGATCAGGTCGTAAGCCATCAGAGCGCGCTCAGGGTTTTTGCTGTGTGCGCCAACGGAAGTACCGCCGTGAGTGATGGACAGCTCAAGCAGGTTGTTGCCGCCTTGGCGGGCAAACGGGAACATCTGCAGATCGGAACCCGGTTGGTCTTTATCCATTTGAACGCGGAGACCGCCAAAGGTTTGCGTATGGTGCTGATCCATACCTGTCAGGCCGGCACGCAGCGATGCACGGGTATCGTTTTTGTTGTTCAGTACGTCTTCACGCCAGAAGCCTTTGTCTGCCCATTCTTTCATCATGGTAGCGTATTTCACCATTGTATCTTCGAAGACAGGGCTGTTAACGGTATATTTCTCGTCATACGATTTGGTCGTGAATACCGGCAGGTAACCTGTCGAGATTGGCAGCTCAAGGTTATCCGTGTAGGAAGTATCAAATCCGCCGAATGTACTTGTTCCGGAAACCGCATCCCAAGGAATTACGTCAGGCTTGTTGTCCTTAATGTATTGAAGATATTTGCCAATGCCTTCCCAGTCTTTAATTGGCTCTGTAATGCCTGCTTCTTTCGCCCAGTCACCGCGGTAGAAGAAGCCATGGTTAACCCATTGCGTATATTGATCTTCAGGAATGAGGACGATTTTACCGTTGTATTTGGATTCAGACCAATCTTTTTCCGGAATCGAATTCCAGGTCTGAGGCGCGTATTTTGGAAGCAGATCATCCAGGTTCATGAAGGCGCCGCGTTGAGCATTACCCCATGTATCAAGCCAGTCTGTACCGATCGTAATCAGATCGACTGGTTCGCCGGAAGCAAGCGCAAGGTTGTATTTCGTCTGCCAGTCCGTCCATTCGATCCATTTCCATTCCAGCTCGGCATTGATTTTTTCCTTCATGATTTTGTTAACTTCAGCAAGCACCTTTTCGAATTGTCCGTTAGTCGGCTTGTTACCAAGCACCATATAGGTGATTTTGACGAACTTGGAAGTATCAACTGCAGCGTCGCCGCCAGTGTTTGTTGATCCTTCTGTGTTTGTGCTTGCATTGTTGCTTGGTTTAGCTGTGTCTGCTGGTTTATTATCTTTGTTGTTATTACCGGAGCAGGCTGCCAAGCTGGAAGCCATCAAAATAGAGAGCAAGATTGCGGAACTTTTCTTAAACATGCACGTCTCCCCTTTGTTTTTAATAATTTGGGCTTTGCCCGTTATGTGAAGAGGCTTTTTTTGGCCTTCGGCACATCAACCTTTAACTGCACCTACGGTAATACCTTTAATGAAGTAACGTTGCACGAAAGGATAGAACATAATGACAGGTCCAGTTGCAACAACGGCCGTTGCCATCTTCATGGACTCAAGCGGCACATCCCGAAGCGAGACGTTGGAGGCTGCTGCAGAGTTGCGGACAAAGTCGGCGCTAGTAACGACGTTATATAGGAAGAGCTGGAGTGGACGGTATTCCATATTCGGCGACAGGAACAGCATCGAGTTATACCATTCATTCCAGTAACCAAGCGCGATAAACAAACCGATTGTTGCAAGAGCCGGTGTCGTCATCGGCAAGATCAGCCGCAGGAAAATCGTAAAGTCCCCTGCTCCGTCGATTTTTGCCGATTCCGTAATGGCATGCGGGATGGAGCGAACAAAGCTTTTCATCATAATGATCAGGAACGGGCTGAGAAGCCCTGGCAGCAAGACGGCCAAATAATTGTCCTTCAGGCTCAAATATTGCGTCACAAGCAGGTAGAAAGGTACAAGGCCGCCGGAGAACAAAGTCGTGAAGTAGATAAAGAACGAGATGCCGTTCCGGTAACCAAAGTCCGGGCGTTGCAGCGCATAACCGGTCATCGCTACAAGGAACAAGCCAATAGCCGTACCAGCCACGGTAAGCAGAATCGTTACAATATAAGAACCGACGATGATATCAGGATTCTCGAATACGATTTTGTAAGCAAAGGTACTAAATTCCTTCGGCCAGAAGTTAAAGCCAAATTTCTTGATAGCCGACTCCGAAGTAAACGATGTACCCAAGATGAGAAGGAATGGCAGCAAACAGCAAAGCGCAAAGATGGAAATCACGACGTAACCAAATGTTCTGACGACGACTTCGCTCGCATCTGTCCGAATGCTTCTGGATTCTACGATATTCTCTTCCATGTCAGCACCCCCTAGAATAACGAGTTTTCTGGCGACGCCTTTTTAACGAGCCAGTTGGCCGTTATAACGATCACGAAGCCGAACACCGATTGATATAAGCTAACCGCACTACCGATAGAGAAGTTGAAGTTCGTCATAAGCGAACGGAATACGTAAGTTTCGATAATATCCGTCGACGAGTACAATGCCGTATTGTTTGCTCCAACCAAGTTGTAGAACAAACCGAAGTTGCCTTTCATAATGCCGCCAAGCGAGAACAGCAACAAAATAATGAACGTTGGCTTAAGCCATGGGATAACGATGTAGATAATCCGTTGGAAAGCGTTTGCACCATCGATTTCGGAAGCTTCAATGATCTCATTATCAAGACCCATGATAGCTGCGAAGTATACGATAGAGCCATAACCCGTTGACTGCCATAAGTAGGTTATTACGATAATGAATGGCCATACATGAGAATTGGAGTAGACTTTAACCGGATCCATGCCGATAGATGCAAGTACATGGTTCAGCAGGCCGTAATCATAGCTCAGAATGTTGTAAGCGATCAGACCGATCAATACGGCCGAGATAAAGTGCGGGAGGAACAATAAGGTTTGAGCTACTTTCTTAAACCATTTGCGGCGCAGCTCGTTAAGCAGGATAGCTACGAATATTTGCAGCAAATTCCCCAGCAAGATAAAAGCAACGTTATAAGCTACGGTATTAAAAGTCAGCCGCCACAGGTCGCCATTCATAACGAGGAAGCGGAAGTTGTCGAAGGCAACAAACGGACTTTTGAATATGCCGTCCGCGTAATTGTACTGAATGAACGCCAGATACACGCCTGGCATCGGCAGATAAGCAAATACAATAAAGAATGCAATTGCCGGCAAACACATCAGAAGCAAAGTTTTATTGTTCCAGAATCGTCTCAGCCTGCCTGAGCTTTCCGTACGCGGCTTGCTCTTGATGGCTGGTTGTATAACCTTTTCCATGTGAAGACCTCCTTACCAATTACTAATTAATTTCCAGCCTTTTGCGTTCGGCTAGACCGGTTGAAGCCTGATGGCATCCAGCCTGCAAGGCGCTGCTAGATCTACTGCTTCCAAGAGGATAGCAAGCTCGCCTTCCTTCTTGTTAAACCAAACGCCCGGCAAGTAAACCGACTGCGGATTGCCGCCGGTAATTACCGGCCGGTCCTCTCCGCCGGATGTCCAAATCCGTCCAACGATTTGTCCTTCGAGAAACACCGTCAGCTTAAGTCCTGATCCGGAAACCGCTGCGCGCCAACCCTTGCCGTTATCCGAATTCGGAATGGTGCTGTACAGCCATGCCGTCTGACCAGCATCGAGCTGCACGGGAAGCTCCGTAACCTGCGACTGTGAACGAGCTGCATTCGCATGGGCCGATAGCTCGGGCTCTTCCGCCCCGCTGATCACCCAGTTCACTGCCTTGACTCCTTCATACATGACCGCTCTTCTTCCTGCAGGAAGTCCAATTACTCTCTCGAGGAAGATCGCAAGCTCTGCTGGCTGCCCAGCTGTGAGCTGACCGGAGAGGTCAAGATAAGGATCAAATGGTCCCACATCTCCAGCCCACTTCCCATCGACAAACACCTTCGCCGTCGACTGCATCCCTTCGAAATGAAGGATCCAGCTGTCTGCCTGTTCTCCGGGAATAAAGCTTTTCCGGTAATATTCGAAGGCGGGATGATCCGGCGATAACCAGCCGCCCAAGTTCACAATCGGCCACAGCTTCCGGTCAGCTTCAGCCGTAAGTTCCGGCCGAATCGTTCGGTCCGTTGCGCGGTACACGCTCCAATTACGGCTCATTTCATGCTGCCTTGTTACTAGCGTCATGCCTGTGAGGCCTTTTAAAGCGTTAAGCTTTAAGCCCGGCAGCCTGGAATCATCGAAGTTGGAATGTCCCCAGATTTCCGTTCGGGCAACCAGCTTGCCTTGCGTCAGCCCTTCTTTTAACGGGAGGTAGCTGCTGCTGCCGCCGGGAACCGTAGTTCCAACGTAATGGCCATCCGCGTAAAGCGAAATGACGTCGCTGCCGTTTTGGATCAATACACCTTCCGCCGCATTCGCTCGATCAGTCGAAACAGCTGCTTCATACCAGCTATATCCTCGATAAATCTCGTTTTGTTCCAGATATGCGGCTTCCGTTCTCGATTGCCTTGACTCTGGCAAGGTCATCGGCTCTGCTCCGTTCAAGGAGCTAAGCTGCCAATTGGTGACCTCCGTTTGCTCTTTATCAGCAGGTTGAACATCTGATGAACAGGTGTGCAATAATCCTTCTTCATCCATCTCAACCATATAAAGCGCTTTTACTCTATCATGGATCGCAATTGTCAAAATGTCTCCGCTGCGGGTATTGATCCGGCATACGGCATCCGATGTTCCATCAAACTTGATGTTTAACCGACCGTCCTGCATGTCTGCCGCGCAGTTCTCGGATTCAACGGCAGCTATCTCTTCGCTGCTTAGCTGAATTTGACCGGCGCTTTCGGTATGGAAAGCAAGTACCCGGCGGCTTGTCGTCTGCTTCGCATAATAAAGCTCCGCTGTTGATTGCTCCAGTGTCCCTTCCAATCCCCAGCCTGCTAACGGAACTTGATACGGCAGAGCCAGCGATCGGCCTCCCCGTAAGACAAACGAATCCGAACCGGCTATCGTAAGTTCCTTATCCTCGTCATCCAGATTCGTCAGGAACAACAGTTGGCCGCCGTCCTTCAGATCGAGCGCATACGGGCCGGCAATGTTATTCCATTGGCCAGTGAGAATGAGATTCTCATCCGCTGCTCCGGTTGCTTTCGCTTCTGCCAGCTTGCTTCCGTAAGCTTCGATTAGTCTGCCGAGCAGCCTGCCTTCGTAAGCTTCCTCCCGGATATGTCCTTCCGGAGAGATCATTCCGCCAAAATCATAATCCGACGTCATAAAAGCAAGCGGCTTACCCCAATTGTTCGTGGCGTTCGTAAAACCAAAATCCGTACCCGATACCTGAAGGTAAGGTCCCAGTAGCTTAGCGCCGCAGCCGAGCAATCGGCGAAGCAGATAATGCGCGCGGTTTGTTTCGGTTACGAGGAGAGGATAGCCAAGCTCCTCCATAAGCCCGCCGTAATGGAGCACCTTCTGCTCGAATTCGGGATCCCGGTCATTCGGATAGAAGTTGCAGGTTGGGGCTACTCCCTCTGCAATTCCTGCTGCTTGAAGCAAGCCGCCTTGACCGGCGCAGGCGAACAGCGGAACCGATATCCCATGCGCCAGTACCAAATCTCTTAATGCGCCGATATACCCTTTCGGATCCATGCAATCATAGAAGTCGAGCTCGTTATCCAGCTGCACCGCGATAACCGTTCCGCCTTCGTCAGCCTGGTAGGCTTTAAGAAGAGGGATAATACGGTCGAACCAGGCAGCTACCCGGGATAGAAATACCGGATCATTCTGCCGAATTTCTATTCCTTGTGCCAGCAAATATGCGGGAAGCGCGCCTCCGTCCCATTCGGAACAAATGTAAGGTCCCGGTCTTGCGATCACCCATAACCCCGCATCTCTTGCCGCTTCAAGGAAGGCTTCGACATCACGCTCTCCGCAGAAGTCCCATTCGCCTTCCCGCCGTTCATGATAGTTCCAAGGGAAGTATACATCGATACTGTTATAGCCATAAGCTTTCAGCTGCTCCATCCGTTCCTTCCACAGCAGCCTCGGAATCCGGAAGTAAAAGAGCGAAGCGCTTAAGAGCAGCTTGGGTTCTCCGTGTATACGAACTGCATCGGCCTCGAACTGTACTGCCGATATCGCCTGTGTATCCAAACCCATTCTAGACGACCCCCGATCGGTAACATGTATCCCGTTTCATGAAACCCGTTTCATTTTTTCATAAAAATAAAATACACATTCGATCCGAAACAACATTAACTGTCATATTTACGGTATTCTTACGTGCATTTCATGTGGATAATATGATGATAGCCGATTGCATTGAAACGGGTTTCATTTTTGTTCGAACCGTGTATTGCTTTGACACCTTGATTCTAAATCAGACATGAAAGCGTTGTCAAGAAAGTTTTTTGAAATATTTATCTAAATATTCCATTTGGCCCATTTAGCCTTGAGCCTATTGGCGGAGCCGTAGATTCCCGAATGACCAACTCAGGTCTCAGTTTCGCCTTCCTGCTTACCTTTGTTTTGGTAATCATCTTATGCAGCTGCTCGGCCGCATATTTCCCGATGTCATAGCATTTAAGAGACACCGTCGTCAGCTCCGGAATACTGTTGGATGCGTACGGAACATCGTCAAAGCCAACCAAAGACAGATCCTCCGGTACCCGCAAGCCGGCATTATAGGCAGCTTTAAGAGCACCGATAGCGACTAGATCATTCGCGCAAAACACAGCAGTAGGCCTCTCCGGCAGGCTAAGCAAATAATTCATGAACAGCTTGCCCTTCTCTACCGTAAAGCCGCCGTCCAGCAGCCATTCTTTCCGGACCGTAAGCCCATTTTTCTGCATCGTCTTCACAAAGCCTTGGACACGCTGAAGCGTATTCGCCATGCTCTGATAGCCGCCGGCAAACGCGATATCCCGATGACCCAGATCGATTAGGTGCTGCGTGGCAAGCTCCGCCCCCTCCCGCTCGTCAACGCAAACGGAATGAATGTTTTGCCCGGGCAAATTGCCGTTTATAAGCAAAGTCGGGACGCGCTTGCTGATATCAACAACTTCGCTCACCATAGCCTCGCTAGGCCTAGCCAGGTTGATCCGGCCGCCAATCATAACGATGCCGTCTACCTGCTTCTCCATCAGCAGGCTTAGATACTGCGATTCACGCTCGTATTGCTCCTTCGAGTCCCCGTTTGTCGAGACGGTATCGCATAGAAAGAACGTGTAGCCTTTGATTCTCGCCTCTTGCTCGAACCCGGCCAGAACGGTCGGAAAGAACGGATTGGTGATGTCCGGCAAAACAATCCCGATCATCCCCGTCTCCTTCTTGGACAGGCTTCGAGCTAATGCATTAGGCTGAAACTGGTACTTGTTCATCAATTCTACGATGCGATCTCTCGTTGACTTTTTTACGGGGGCAGTATTGTTCAAGACCCGCGATACCGTTGCAACCGATACATTCGCTTCCTTCGCAATATCATACACTGTAACCGGTTTCAAAAGTTCTCACTCCCCAATCCATTAGCTGATCACCAGTAGAATAGCAGATTTTTTCAAAAATAAAAACAATCTCTTGCGATTATTTGGATTTAGTATTAACGACCTATACCTTTAACGCCGCTCAGCATGACAAAAAACCTACCCGTCACTCTCGTGAATGCCCGGGTAGGTTTCGTGCCTTGAAGCTCTTATTTTTCGTCAAACCTTCTTCCACCAACGGTCGAATACGGTCACCGGCTGCTCCCGTTTATGAATCGTCCGAATATACCAGTTTTCGATCTTTTGCCGCTCGTCTTCGCCAATTTCCTTGCCTTCCAGGTAGTTATCGATATCGTCGTAAGTCACACCTAGAGCAACTTCGTCGGCAAGCTGCGGCTTATCCTCTTCAAGGTCTGCGGTAGGGGCCTTCAAGTATAGATGCTCCGGGCAGTTAAGCTCCTTCAGAATCTGTCTTCCCTGACGTTTGTTCAGACGGTATAACGGAGTCAGATCCGCCGCGCCGTCGCCAAATTTCGTATAAAAGCCCGTGATCGCCTCAGCCGCATGGTCCGTTCCGACAACCAGCCCATTCTCCTCGGCCGCAATCTCGAACTGCGCGATCATCCGCTCTCTTGCCTTCCGGTTGCCCTTCGTAAAATCGCTCAGCTTCTTCCCGGTCCGGGCTTCGTATTCCGATGCTCCGGCATCAACGGCTGCCTTGATATTAATCGTGATAAAGCCTTCCGCCCCGATAAAAGCAATCGCATCCTGCGCATCCTGCTCATCCTTTTGGTTGCCGTAAGGCAGCCGGACGGGAATAAAACGATAGGTCTTTACTCCCTCTTCGTCGTTTAATTCATTCATCGCCATTTGGCAAAGCTTGCCGGCAAGCGTCGAATCCTGTCCGCCCGAAATACCAAGAACCAAGGCGGTTTTTCGCGCAAAGGTGACGTAGTCTTTAATAAAATCTACCGTTCTCCGGATTTCCTCCTGTGCGTCAATCTGCGGTTTTACTCCCAATTTCTCAATAATCTGCTGCTGCAAGGTCATCGCCAAGCGCCTCCTTTAATCGTTAAATACGGTACAGGCTGTTTTTCTTAATATAGTCATAACACGAATCCGGCAGCAAATATTTCGGCTCCCCGCCCCGGCTGAATTCATCCCGAATGTAGGTCGAGCTGATCTCCATGGCAAGCCCTTTGCTCATCAGCTGGAACCGTCCGTCGTCATGATTGCGGAGAATCGGCGAACGGGAGATCGCTTCCGTCATGTCGATTCCATTACGTGCCATTATGATAAACTTATTTTCCTCAATCAATTCCTTCTCATGCGACCATTTGCCGTCCGCGATATCGACCAGAAGATCGGCGCCCATAATAAAATACAGCTCATCCTCCGGATATTGCTCGCGGAAATGCCTCATCGTATGGAATGTGTATTGCATGCCCGCAAGAACCGTAAGCTCGTAAGGATCGAAAACAAACTTCGGATTATCCTGAATCGCAAGCTTAATCATATTCACCCTGTGCTCGTCGCTAGTGTTCGTTTTCTTGTCATGGCGCATGCTGGAGGAAGGCAGAAAGATCACTAAATCCAGGTTTTTGCGGTGCGCCACCGTCGAAGCCGTCCATAAATGCACATTCGTGATCGGGTCGAAAGATGATCCGTAGATGCCGATTTTCCGAGGTTTTGTCGTCATGTCTCTTTGGCCACTCCTTCCGCTTTCTCCTTCATCGCATGGATGAGATTCATCTTGTTGTCCCAGCAGCGCTGGCTTAGATCAACCGGATAATCCTCCGGATTCTGATTCCGCTTGTATTCGTCCCAGAGCAGCTCCAAATTTCCTTTGGCAAAAGCCTGCACCTCATAAAGCTCAGGCATCTCGTAGACCAGCTTGCCGTCTACAAAAATATCCGCATGAAGCTCTCTCGCCTCGTAATTCGTTACGAATTTGCTGATGTAGGTGTACACCGGATGGAACATCTTGAGGCGTCCTTCCTCCTGCGGATTCTCCTCTTCCAGCGCGATATAATCGCCCTCCGAGCGGTGGTTCACCAGATTAATGATCCGGTACAGCTTCTTCCTTCCCGGAGTGGTCACTTTCTCGGGATTGCCCGAAATTTTGATCGTATCGACCATTTTTCCATGATCATCTTCGATCGCCACAATTTTATAGACTGCGCCTAAAGCCGGCTGATCATACGCCGTAATCAGCTTTGTTCCGATCCCCCATGCATCGATAACCGCGCCTTGCGACTTCAAATTCAGGACCGTATATTCATCGAGATCATTCGAGGCATAAATCCGGGTTTCCTTAAAACCCGCTTTGTTCAGCAGCTTGCGGACTTCCTTCGACAGATAAGCAAGGTCGCCCGAATCAAGGCGGACTCCTTCGAACAAATCCTTGATGCCAAGCTCCTTCACGACTCTGATCGCGTTATGAATGCCCGATTTGAGCGTATCGTACGTATCGATCAGGAAGACGCATTTGCGGTTCATCTGCTTCTGCCGCTTGGCATAACGGAGGAACGCTTCGTATTCGTCCAGCATCGCTTGCACCATCGCATGAGCATGCGTGCCCGATACCTTAGCGCCAAACCGTTTGCCGCAGCGCACGTTCGAGGTCGCATCGCAGCCGCCAATGATAGCAGCCCGCGAGCCCCACAGAGCGGCGTCCATTTCATGAGCGCGGCGCGTGCCGAATTCGAGAAGCGGCGCATCTCCAACCGCGTTTCGGATTCTCGAGGCTTTGGTCGCGATCAGCGTCTGGTAATTTACGATATTAAGCAGCGCCGTCTCGATAAACTGGGCTTCAGCCAACGTGCCTTCCACACGGAGGATCGCTTCATTGCCGAAGACAAGCTCTCCCTCGCGCATGGCGGTAATTTTGCCGGTAAAGCGAAGCTGCTTCAGGTAAGCGAGGAAATCCTCTTCATAACCAAGCTCTTCATGCAGGTAGGCCAGGTCCGAATCCGTAAATCCGAAGCTTTGCACATACTCGATAATCCGTTCCAGTCCCGCAAAGATCGCATAGCCGTTCCCGAAAGGCAGCTTGCGGAAAAAGAGTTCGAAAACCGCTCGACGTTCGCTCATTCCTTCCGCCCAATAAGTCTCCACCATATTAACCTGGTATAAGTCCGTGTGCAGCGCAAGGCTGTCGTCCGCGTATTTGTTGATTTGCTGTACGTTGTCCATGTCCCATTACCTCCGTAGGCTTATGCTTAAATCGTCAGGCCTTCCGCCGTAGCAAGCTGAATGCCGTATCGCTTAACTAGCTCCTTAATCGCCGTATCCGTCAAAGCTTCCGTACCCGGAATCGGGCTCGAGCAATCCGTCAGCAGATGAATGCTTTCGGTCAATGCACGGTTCTCGGCATGATGCTCCAAAATATGCTTCAGCGTATCGAGTACGCAATGCGAGAGTGCCTGACCCGCGATATAAATTTTGTGATAATCCGTGAGGCTATCCAGAAAAGCCCGGTTGGCGTCGCTCGCCACGCCATCCTCCCGATAGAACGCGCCGTACATTTCGCTTAACGGATCTTGCCCTTTTTCCAAAATAACCGGCGTGCTTCTTCTTGTCACCGTGTGGAAGTAGACGAGATTCATGAATTGGCTTTCGAACTCCACGCCGTTTGTTCCTTCCAGGCAGTGGTAAGGCCAGATCCGGAGTTCTCTCTTCCCTCCCGCCATAAGCTCATGAAGATACGCAAGGCTTCTCGCCGGCGAATAGACCGGCGTCCACTCCCCATTTATGACCGACTCCACCGTAATGACCGTTTCTACAGGTGCGGGATGCTTGCCATTCCTGTCAATCCACCAGCAAGGATGAAAAATCTGCAGCGGCGTATGGACGTCTTTGGTCAGAGCGATTTGTGTGATTTTATGCAAATTTCGATACATAAATTTTCCAAGCCGAGCGGTGTCCCGTACCGACCCGGGAACCCCCAAGTCCCCGCCTTCAATGAAGCTGTTCTGCTCATCAATAACCAGCAGCAGGATTTTCTCTTGATCCTCTTCAGCTGGCGGCAGCTGCTCTTTTGCTGCTTCTTCCAGCACAACATTTATTGTGGCGCTGCTTTTGCCGCCAATCTCGGCCTCCCGGAACAAACGCTCAAACGGGGTAACAAGCTGATTATTCGAAGTCATCGCTAGCCATCTCCTCTTATTCCTTATTTCATGTTTTATGAAATATTAAAGTTAAAAAGAACAGGTATTGTGACAATACCTTTAGAAGTAGATCGACTCCAGAGGTTCTCCCTCTTTGAAACGGTACAAAATCGATGGTCGCTTGGAGTTTCTTGATGTGGTTTTGGCTTCGCCGTCGATTCGAACGACTTCGATAAACGGGAGGCGTTCGGCACGGTTCCGGAATGTCGAATACTTCGCTACCTTCGGGCTGTCCGTAACGGTTAAGAGCACGCTTTGCAGTTCGCTTAGCGTAAATTCCTGCGGCAGGAAGCTGCGCGCAACCGTCGAGAGCAGCATATCCTTTCGGATCATTTCGTAAGCATCCGCAATCACTTCGCGATGGTCAAAGGCAAGCTCCAGCTCTTTAATCTCCTCGATCGTAAAGAGCGCCACCTCCTCCGCATCGTCGGCCGCCTTGCGTTTCTCGAGATAATCCTCCGGCACAATCGCGTAATGGGCATTGGAGATGATCCATCCCCGCTTATCCCGGCCCAGCTTGTCATAGACCCCGTAATGCCGGATATGAATTCCCTCGACGCCGGTCTCTTCGGACAATTCGCGCTTCGCCGCTTCGTAAGCAACCTCCTCGGGGTCGATAAAACCTCCCGGCAGCGCCCACTTCCCGCCTTCAATATTTGGACTTCCTTCACGGTCATGCCGTGCCCGGCGGATCAGCATCAGCTTCATCGTCCGCTTCGGCGGCTTATTAGGCGCGATTGGCTCGCTAATGATCGTAAATACCGCTATATCGCTCGTATAGCCATCCGGTGTCCGGTATTTCTTCGGATCGTAATGGGCGAGAACTTCTTCTTCGGAGTTGTAACGGGCCATTCCAGTCACCTCAATAATATTTCATATTTCATGTTTTATTATTTATAGTGTCATATTAACATGATCCCGCTGAAGGAACAAGAGTTTTTTTGGAAAATAATTGGCCTAATTTTGCTGCTGCTGCGGTTGCTGCTGCCCTTGCGGTAGCTGCGACTTCCGCTGCTTTTTCTTGATCGCGAGCAAGAGTATCAACATAATGACCGGCAGCACAAGGAAAAAGGTCAGGTCAAACCACGGATAATAATCCGTCAGAATTTGATTATAGGTCACGATATTAGGCGTCCCGACAACCGTGCACACGAGCAGAATCATGCCAAGAGGAATCGTCAGCATTTTGCTCTCCTTCAGCCGGAACGCCTGTGCCAGACCCGTTGTAAGCGTAAAGTAGTGAATCAGCGTTTTGTAGAATACCGTAATGATCCACAAAAAGGCCATCACAGCCTCAATCCGCTCTAAGAAATGGCCAATCATAATTTTCTGGGCAAGCACAAAGGTCGGGTAATATTTGCTCTCCATCAGACTTGGCCCAAGAACAAACACACTGAGGAGAACAACAAGGAATAAGATCGTGCCTCCTACTGCAAAGCCCGTCAGAATGGACTTCGTCAGCTTGCTGGTGCCTTCCACATAAGGTACAAGCATAAGCAGTACGGCCATTTCTACAAACCCTGTACAATACGCAGGTAGTGCACCATTAATAACAGGAAGCATCCCCCGGACCATAATCGGACGTACATTCTCCCACTCGATCTGCGGCAGCAGAAAGAGCACTAGGAGACCAAACATCCCTATCATAGCAGGAAATAACAGTTCTCCCATTCTCGCGTAAGCTTCAATGCCATAGCGGTAAGCGATAATAATGACTGCTGCATAAACCAAGATAATGGCATTAACCGGCGTCTCCGGCATTAATTGCGTCGTCATGAATTGGCTCATCTCGCTTAGCAGCGTCAGAATGCACATAAACGAGGAAAAGAGAAAGAGGAGGAAGACGAAGCCTCCAAACCATACGCCCAGCCTTTGGCGGATCGCTTCATATAGACTTACCCGCTGAAGCTTATTGGCAATAGCCGCGAACAGACCGCCTGTCGCAAGCCCGGCAATTAAAGCAAGCAGCATGGACAGCCAGGCATCCTGCTTGGAGAAGGCAGCCGTAATAGTCGGCATGATTAGAATGGAATCGCCCACCGATCCGATCATAATTAAAATCGTAAACTGTCTGACCGATATTTTTCCATTCATGTATTTGGGCGTCACGGACTTGCCTCCCCCTTTCCTCTACGTTGATTTCGCCATCCCTATCCAGCCGTACATCCATTTGACCAATAAAAAAGGGTTAGGGAGCTCTAATCGAAGTACCAGAGCACTGTACAATGCCGTTCCGATCAGAAGGAGGACAAGGAAGAACGCGAGCTCCCGGAATTGCCGCCGCCGGATTAGTCCCCGTGCTTCCAGCCAGAAGGTACCCGCGGCCAAAGCCAGGACGCCAAATAGTGATGCCATCTGCCGATCCCCTCCTCCGCATTTATCTGATCGTACTGTTCTCGGTTGTACCCGTTTCCCGGATATACAATTTAATCTTGTAGCTCACTTTAAGCTTCGGAAAATATTCATCGCGCCATTGATCCTTCACTTTGTACCAGAAGGCCGGATGTTCCTTCTCCATTTGAGTGCCAAAGCCAAAAATATCCGCCTTCATATCCTTGGCGTGGTTAACGGCTGCTTCCGCGTTGGATTGGATGGCTTTTTTGGTCTGTCCCTCTAACTCCTTGATCGTTGCGGGGTTCGATAAATCCACGTGCGTACACGATCTCTCGACGATATTTGCTTCTGTTCGGATGGATACTTCAGCCTCTGGATTTCCGTTTACAACCTTTGTTTTGATTTTGGAATCGGAAGAAGTGACTTCTATTCCTAAATATCGCTGTTCCCCGCATGGTACAGCGATCGAAGTACTATCCAGATTATTCGTAATATCGGTATAGCCCCTGCTCTCCCTTTCATTCAGCCAGCCGATCAACTTATCATCTTTAAAAGCTGCTATGCCTGAGTAACGGAATCGGCTTGGCGGCATAAATTTCTCTATATTTTGCTTGGTTTCTCCTACCTTAGGGTTGCCGATGACCCTTATGCCGGTCAAAGCAAGCTCACTCCCTTGCGAAGAGAGCTTGGTTATCGCTTCATCCAGCGTGACGGCAATGGTTGGCGCCCAATTCTTCTGGGAGGTCTGCAGCGACTGCTGCATGCTGTAGCTCGGCAGCTTTTCCACCGGCGTATACAGCTTCAGGACTTCCTCTGCTTTGGACCCTTTTGCAACGATAATATTAAAATCCATTCGCGTTTCATTATCACGAGCAGCGCTGTCTATTAACTCGTTAATGCCTTTTTTTCTAGCCGCTTCTTCTCCGATAACGTAGATCTGCAAATGCCCCATATAGACTTTACGCGGCGCTTCTGCCGTAACCGATCTAGCCGCCTCAAACAACGTTCTTCCTCTTCCTTGAAATATAGTGCTTGGCGGACGGTCTCCTCTTTTCTGCTGATTGGAGATCTCGCTTGGATTTACAACCTGGTACGAAACGAGATAATGCCCGTCCTCCCAATCCACTCCAACACCAAGCACGATCAGAAGCTCGTTCAGCTCCCTTCTGCTCCAGCAGCCTGTCAGCATCAGAAGGCACAGCATCGAAATCGCGAATTTGTAGAACATGATGCTGCCTCCCTCCTAACTTTTGCGGATTCTATTGGAGTCGGTTCCCAAGGAGGTGTCCGGACGCTTGAACGAGAGCCATCTTGGCAAGCGGACTAAAGCGTCCTGCATGTCGTTTTTTTGAAAAGGCGACAGCGGAGACATAAACGGCTCGCCGAAGGAACGCAATGCGCACAGATGGAGCATAAGAACAAAAAAGCCCATAATAATGCCAAACAGGCCAAAGCTTGCCGCTACCCCCATAAAGACAAAACGGAGAATTCGTACCGGAATCGACATACTGTAAGCAGGAAGCGTAAACGTAGAGATTGCGGTAATGGATACCACAATAACCATGGCCGCTGACACGATTCCCGCTTCCACTGCCGCCTGTCCGATAACCAGAGTACCTACGACAGACACGGCTTGACCAATAGCCCGCGGCATCCGAAGCCCCGCTTCCCGCAGGATCTCGAACGTAATCTCCATAATAAGCGCTTCGAAAAAAGCCGGAAACGGCACGCCTTCCCGTTGTGCTGCCAAGGAGATCAGGAGCGATGCCGGCAGCATATCGCGGTGAAACGTCGTGATTGCTATGTAAAGCGATGGAAACAGGAGCGAAATAAAGACGCTTCCGAAGCGTAACATACGCAATAAGCTTGCGTAGAAGGTACGCTGGTAATAATCCTCCGTTGATTGAAAAAAGGTAATCATCTGGGTAGGCGCGATCAGTACGTTAGGCGTCCCCTCCACAAGTATGGCTACTCTGCCTTCCAACAGCTGGCCGGCAACATTATCCGGAAGCTCGGTATTAAATACCGTAGGGAACAACGACCATTTGTTATCCTCAATTAATTCCTCGATATAGCCGCTGTCGAGAATACCGTCGATTTTAATCTTGCTTAACCGATCCCGAACCAACTGAAGAACATCCGGCTTCGCAAGCCCGTTTATGTACATGAGCGTCACATCGGTTTTGGTCATATGACCGATGGTGACCGTTTCAAGCCAAAGGCGCGGATCCTTGATCTTCCGCCGAATGAGCGAAGTATTGGTTCGGAGCGTCTCGGTAAAGCTTTCCCGGGGCCCCCGAATAGACGTCTGGTTTGTTGATTCCGTAACGTCCCGGCCCTTCCATTCCCGGATGTCCGCACAATAAGCGTACTGGTGTCCCCGCAGCAGTATAATCGCTTCGCCGGACAGCAGATTCTTGTAAAGAGAGCCCAGATCAGATACGGTACGGATTGGTCCCATGCCGTTCAGCAGCTTCTTGGCAAGCGCCCCTGCATCCAGCGTCATCATATCCTCCCCGTCATAGCGGGGCAAGGAATAGTCAAGCACATCATAAATGTATTGATTAATAGCCATCGCGTTAGACAGTCCGTCGATATAGATAACCGCCGCGGATGCCGTATCTATTCCCTCGTTGTGAATCTTCCGCATAATGAGGTCATCGCTGCCGCCCATGTCGCGTTTCAACCGCAATAAGTTATTTTCCACCGCAGGGTCAATCGGAATATTGGCGTATTCGGGCAGCATTTGGTTGTTTTTGGAGCTCGAACGATTGTTGAACAGTTGCCGGTGCATAAGCGAGCTACCTCCAGGATGAAAGTCTATCCTTCCATTATGACCATTCTCGGAGGGTGTTTAAACTTGGATGCGGGCAGAAAGCACGCAACAACTTCCTACGTGCATAATTTTCCAATTAATAAAAAAAGACAGCCTCAGCTGTCCAATAAAAAGATGCAATTAAAAATAACTGATGCGCTGCTCGCTGCGGGATTGCCTATCATTTTGATTAGGATGTAACACTGCATGCCCGCCGAATCGGCAATCGCCTGGTCGCCATGCTTCTTTGCGTCGTCATACCTGCCGGTTTTGAAAGCAGCTTCAGCATCAAGCACCGAACGGAGCGCTTTGCTTCTCATCTGAATTTTGCATGCCTCCACCTTATCCCAGTCATTTTCCATAACAGCTATAAGCCCGGTATAGTAAAGCTTTGCTTCAGGCCGTTTTACTTTCTCTATTTGACGCGGCAGGGCAGCAAAATTCTGTTTCTCGTAATCAAGCGAAATCTGCATGGCCAGACGCTGCTGTTCGTGCTTAATCTGCGAAATTCTCTGCTCTGCTTCTTTGATCCGGCCATTTATCAAATCCAGAGTAACGGCATAATAAGGCTTATGGGATGAACGCAGCATAAACTTCTCTACCCGGTTCATATTTTTCGAGAAATAAGTAAAATAGACAACGGGGAACGTGCTGACCCCAAAAACCACGATAAAAAGTCCAATGTAAAATACGACTGGAGGGACGCTTGGATGAAGTCCATACCAAGTTCCCGCCGCGATGGCGATGACAAGGGTTACTACCCATCTTAACCAATTGCTCATTTCGAACGGCTTCCTCCTAATATCTCTTCCACGGGTACGGCTTTGACGTAATGACCGGGTCCGGTTTCAACAGCAATTCCGGATTCTATGGGTACTCCTGTAATCTGATAGAGTGCGGTTCCTTCCTTGTAATAGTTGGAGGATTCGTCGGGCTCTTCAAACCTTTCTTCAGTCAAATGATGTTTTACCTCCCCCAGCTTCCCTTCGACCGACTCTACCTTTTCTTCCACCCCGACATAGATTCTATCCTGGAACTTGATCATCCGCGCGAAAGGCCAGCTGGCTGAACTATGCGTCGTCTCTGTTGGTGGATTACTTATCGCCTTTGCCTGCTGCGTTTCCGAACCATTCTTATTCCCGTTTTCGCAGCCTGCTAGTAATATAACAAGAAGCAGCAATAGAGTCTTGCCTAATTTCACCAGAAATTCCTCCCTTATCCACTTATACCTACAACGTGATTCGGGAGTAAGATGTTGCTTCAGGCTGGCTTCATGCCTGGAATTATAAAAAAAGACACGCACGGGCTGATCGTTCATGGCGATCGGCCCGTGCGCGTCCTTCAATTATTATAATATCCGGTCAAGGCTGCGTACCGGCTGGGGGAATAGATACTCTGCTTAACCGAAATCCTCGATCTCTTCCAGCGCAGGCAGCGAATCGATTGCGCCGGAACGCGTTACGGTTATGGCTGCTGCTCGGTTAGCAAACGCCAGCATGCCGCGAGCCGACTCTTCGCGAATACGATCGAGAAACTCCGGATGCTTCGCGACGAGGGACAGCAGCGAGCCGACGAAGGCATCGCCCGCTCCCGTCGTATCGATCGCCGTCACCCGTTGACCCGGCACCGATACAGCAAAATCTCGCGCGTACCAGACCGCCCCTTCCGGTCCTCGCGTGTATACGACATGCTGCACATCACCGACGAACAACGAGGCGATTGCGGTCCGCTCGTCGGCATGGCCTGTAATGAACGCAAGCTCCTCATCGCTTATTTTCACGATATGGCTTAGCGGGAGGAACTCCAGAATCGTCTGTCTGCACGATTCCCGATCGGGCCAGAGCGGCAGCCGTACGTTTGGATCGAAGCTGACGATTGCGCCGGCGGCCTTGGCCGACTCAATCGCTTTGCGGTGCGCGTATTTGACCGGTGCCTCGATTAAATCGACGGAGCAGAAATGCAGGATGTCGCCTTCGGCGAACCAATCGTTCCCGATTTCCGCAACGCTCAGCAGCATGTCCGCGCTTGGATGTCGGTAGAAGGAGAACTCCCTGTTTCCGTCCGCCTGCAGACTAACGAAGGCCAGCGCGGTATTCGCCTCGTTCGTCCGGAATACATAACGTGTATCAACGCCCGCTTGCTCCATCGTCTCCACAAGAAAGTCGCCGAAGGCGTCGGCGCCGACCTTGCCGATGAATGAGCTGCGTCCGCCGAGCTTCGCGACCGCGCAGGCCACGTTAGCAGGCGCGCCCCCCGCGGCCTTGCGGAAGCTGTCCACCTTCTTCAAGCCGCATCCTTTCTCATGGGGGATAAAATCGATTAACGCTTCTCCAATCGTAAATACCGTCCGCACCTGCATACTACCTCCTCCATATAACTTCTGCCCATTAACCTTACTTGATGTCCCACTTCCGAAGCGAAACCAGCCGGCAGGCGCCGTTTGCGAACAGATGAATGCCCGTAGAAGCCGCACCGGGATAGATCCGTCCCGTCATGACGATCTCGCCGTCGCCGACGAATACTTCCACCGAGCTTTTATCCACGAAAATGCGCAATCCAAGCTTGCCGTCCGCAAGTCTAGTCAGGGCGCGGCGCTCGCCTCCGGGACCGATGCCGGACCGGTCGCGGTTGAATCGCAGGAGCTGATCGTCCGGGTGATAAGACAATACCGTCTCCTCGCCGTCGCCGACGCGCAGCTTCAATCCGAATTGCTCCGCTTGCTCCGCCTCGAACACAACCTCGAGCTCATAGCAATCACCGCCGACAGGCAGCTCGCGTACTCCGTTCAGCTGAATATCCGTCTCCGAGTAGGCATTGAGCCGATAGTTCTCAATCTCTGCCACCGGCCGGTATAGAATCCGTTCTCCAACCAATACAGCCTCCCGCGGCAAGCTCATGGCGCCCGCCCAATGGTGGCCATTCTGCGTCGGCATGTCCGTTTCCCACATATCCATCCAGCCGATAACGATGCGCCGCCCCTTCTCATCCAGCGTGGATTGCGGCGCATAGAAATCAAAGCCGTGGTCCACCTGCGCATTCTTCTCCATGTCGAACCTGCCGGTCTTGCCATCGAATGCGCCGATAACCGTCATCGTGGAATGCAGGTTGCGGTATTGCTCGCCTTGCGCCGGCATCCGCTGCGGGGACAGCATGAATACCTCTTTCCCGCCAAGCTCGAACAGATCCGGACATTCCCAGTTATCGCCGAATCTGCCGTCGCTTCGCGCCAGCTCCCCAACGAACGTCCAATTCATCAGGTCGTCCGACCGGTAGACGAGAACCAGCCCGTTGCCTGCGCCGTCGTTAGAACCAAGCACAACGTAATAACAACCGTCCCGCTCGAATACTTTCGGATCGCGGAAGTCTTTCTGGCTCGCCCACTCCGGTATTTGATCGTAGCCGATGACCGGATTTAACGGATGCTTCTTGAAGGTTACCCCGTCCTCCGATACCGCGATGCCCTGCGACTGCTTGTAATCGCTGTCTTTATCCGGGCCGGTTACGACATGGCCGGTATACATCAGGAAGAGCTTGCCGTCTCTGCTCACCGCACTGCCGGAGAAACATCCGCCGCTATCGAAATCCGTATCCGGGGCAAGCGCTACGGGCAGGTATTCCCACTTGATCAAATCCTTGCTCACCGCATGCCCCCAATGCATCGGCCCCCATGCCGGCTGATAGGGATAATGCTGATAGAACAAATGATACTCGTCGTTGTACTGAACAAAGCCATTGGGATCGTTCATCCAGCCGAACTCCGCCATAAGATGATAATTCAACCTGTAATCCGGGCGAAGCAGAGGCTTCGATTCCCGAATATAGCGGTCAGCATGCTCTCTCGTATACTCTATAGTCTGTGTCATATGCCATCCTACCCTTGCGATAATTTACCACATAAGAATTTATAATTTCGAGCAAATCGGAAGTACAAATTTTTATTGGCGATAAAACCTACCTCTAAACGCGGTCGCTCATTCTCATTTGATCGACCCTTGCATGACGCCTTGAATGATATATCTTTGGGCGAACAGATACACCAGGATAATCGGAAGAATCGTCAGCACGAGAGCAGCCATCAGCGGTCCGTAGTCCGACGTATAGGTACCCTGGAAGCTGTACGTCGAGAGCGGAAGCGTCAGCTCCTCCGGTTTCACCAGAATAAGAGACGGCAGCAGGTAATCGTTCCATATCCACAGGACGTTCAAGATCGCGATTGTCGCCGTCGTCGGGGCAAGCACCGGGAACACGATACGGAAAAAGGTCTGCGTCCGCGTACAGCCATCGATCATAGCCGCTTCTTCCAGCTCCGCCGGAATGCTCTTCACGAATCCATGATAGATAAAGACGGCGAGCGAGCTGCCGAATCCGAGATACATATACATCAGCGACCATTTATTGTCCAGCAGCCCAAGCGATCCGTAAATTTTCACGAGCGGGATCATAATCGCCTGAAACGGAATAATCATGGAAGCAACCATGATCAAGAACGTATACTGATTGAACTTCGTGTTATTCCGGACAAAATAATGCGCGGTCATCGCTGCTAGCAGCGAAACAATAACCACGCTGACAACCGTAATCACCAGCGTATTCGAGAAAGCCGACATATAATTCATCTGCTCGAACGCGTTCTTGTAGTTCGTGAATTCAAGACGCAGAGGCAGCGACAAGGGATTGGACGTAATCGCTTGATTTTCTTTGAACGAATTCAAGATCAAGATTACGAACGGAACGATGAACAGGACGAGGCATACCGTGAGTACGACGCCTTTCAACCAAGGGATAGCGGGTTTGCTGCCTACCATTACGCCTCCACCTCCAATTTTTTGCTGAAATAGACCTGAAGCAGCGTAATTCCGGCAACAAGCAGGAACAATACGAATGCCTCCGCCTGGCCAACCCCGTAATCCCGGGACAGAAACGCCTTCTCATACACATGCATCGAGACCATTTCCGTGCTTTTGAACGGTCCGCCCTTCGTTAGCGTAAGGTTCAGGTCATACACCATGAAGCAGCGCTGCAGCGATAGAAAGATCGTGACGATGAAGGAAGGAATCATCAGCGGCAGAATCATCTTGCGCATTCTCGTCCAGCCATTAGCGCCATCGATGCTTGCAGCCTCCAGTATATCGCCGGGAACGCTCATCAATCCGGCAACGAAGATGACCATCATGTAACCAGCGTACTGCCAGACGGTGACGATGATAAGCGACCAAAAGGCTTTGTCGGGATCGGCCAGCCAGGAAGCGCTAAAGAACGGAATATCCGCCTTGGTCCCGAAGTAAACAAGCACGTTCGAGAAAATAAACTGCCAGATAAACCCAAGCACGATGCCCCCGACAAGATTCGGAACGAAAAAGCCTGCCCTGAACAGGCTTTGCCCCTTCATTCCCCTCGACAGCGCATAAGCCAGCGCAAAAGCGGCCGCGTTGATCAGAATAACCGAGATGAACACATATTTGAGCGTAAGGCCGAACGACTTCCAGAACACGTGGTCCTTGAACACTTCGCCGTAATTTGAGAATCCGACAAGCGAATGCGACGTGGAAATACCGTCCCAGTTCGTAAACGTTAAATAAATGCCGTAGAAAAACGGAATGATCATGACGGTTAGAAATGCAAACAAGGTGGGACCGGTAAACAACAGTCTGGAACGAATCCGGTTCCACGCTCCTTTTTCCGCAATCATAGACGATACCTCTCGATCTGTATGGAATTATTTGATGGGGGATTAGATACGGAACAGTCCAAGGTGAAACGGCTTCGCCGTCCTTTGGTGGCGTGGCGCGTTTCATTCCGGAGAATTCTAAGTCCTATTTATAATACAAAACTTATAAATTCTTAGAATTTAAAAAGAAAACAATGGATAAGACGCCAATTGTCTTATCCATTGCTCGATGTAATCTGTGCTCTTGAATAAAACCTATTTTACGTTTTTCCAGTAGTCTTGGATTTCGGCCGCCAGCGTCGCGCGATCGCCCTTTTTAGCCAAGTACTTCTGCATGGATGCGCCGACCTTCGACCAGTGATCCGCCGGAAGCGCGCTCATCGATTGCTCGGATTTGCCTTTTGCAATGTAATCCTGAATCGATTTGCCAAGCGGATCGGCTGCTGGAAGCGTTATGTTTTTGAATGCCGGAATAATGCTTGCTTTGTTGACCAGGAAATCCTGTCCCTTCTGCTCGTAGACGATCCAGTTCAGGAACTTCTCGGCCGCTTGCTGCTCTGCAGGCGTGCTCTTTTCTTTGTCGACTACGATACGCTTGGACACCGCGGACGAGATTTCCTGGTTGCCGTAATCATCCGGATTGTTGCTGACCGGCACCGGCAGGAAACCGTATTGGCCGTTAGCGGTATCGAAGCTGCTGATTTGCGGCCAAGCCCAGTTGCCCATGAACCAGATGCCCACTTCGCCTTTGCCCAGCAGTTCCGGTCCGCGCTCATATACGCCGGAAAGCGGCGACTTCTGATCGGCGTTGTACTTCATCATGACATCGAATGTATCCATGAGGCCGTTAAATACCTTATTGCTTCCCAAATCGGCGGTGCCGGCTTTGAGCGAATCGATAAATTTGTTCACTTCCGCCATATCCTTGTTCTGGCCGGCGTAAGCAAGCGGCAAGTAATGCGCGCCAAGCGACCAATCCATCGGCGAGATAACGAGCGCCTTCTTGCCCGATGCCTCGATCTGCTTGAAGAGATTCTCAAGATCAGCCGTCGTCCTGATCGTGGTCGGATCGAAGCTGCCGCCAACCGCCTTATCGACGACCGCTTTGTTATAGATGAAGCCGTAGCCTTCAACCGCCAGCGGGAACGCGTAGTTCTTGCCGTCGAAGGTGGTGAGGTCGGTTGCGTTAGCAACGGCATCGCTATTCCACTTCTCGCCGCTTAGATCAAGAATGCGGTCCTTGAATTTCTCTACGTCTCCGGTGTCCAGCATGATCATTGTCGGCGGATTGCCGGACGCATACAATGCGGAGGCGCGCTCGAACGGCGACGAGCCGCTTGGAACAGTCTGGATATCAAGCGTAATCTCGGGATTGTCTTCATGGAATGCCTTAGCAGCGTCTTCAAGCTGGGTTTGAATTTCGCCTTTGGAGTTCAGAAGAGTAATTTTCACTTTGTCGCTGGCAGCGCTTGCATTGCCGGACGAATTGGCTTTACCCGCCGTATTCGAAGCGTTGTTGCCGCCGCACGCCGTAATCGTCATTACGAAAATAAAAGCAAGCAATGATAATTGAATCCCCTTGATTTTCTTCACGTTTCTTCCCCCATTTGGATCAAATATTTTAGATAGCGGCAAGGTGAAACGGCTATCGCATCATTGGCGGCCACGCGCGTTTCATTCCAATAAACCGCTTACACGAGTCATTATATGTCAAACGTTTAGCATATGTCAATCGTTTGACATGTCAAACGATTGACATATTTCGTTTAGAAAGGTCCATCGATTGAATGCGCCTCCAGGAGAGCGTCCTAGGTCGTTGAACGCTCCACTAGCTGCACCGGCAGAACATTCTCCACCTCGAACGGCTCTCCTTCCAGCTGCCTGCGGATAAGCTCTACGGCCAGGCGGCCCATCTCCCCGATCGGCTGTCGAATCGTTGTCAATTCAGGAAGCATCCAGGAGGAGACGTTTACATCGTCATAACCGATGATTCTTACATCCTGCGGCACCTTTTTGCCTATCCGCATGCATCCCTTAATTGCGAAAGTGGCTATAATATCGCTGGTCGTGAAGATACCGTCCGTATCCGGGTGTTCCTCCAGCAGCTTATCGATAATACGCTCGTATTCCATATGGGCGAACATGTTCATGTCTGTTTGGAGCGTAATAAACGGAACATCATGCTTGCGCATGATTTCGTGAAAAGCGTCCGTGCGCAGGTTGGACAGCATGTCCAGCTCCTGGTTGCCGCATATATGCGCGATTTTGCGGCATCCCTTCCGAATGAGCAGCTCCGCGGCAAGCTCGCCTCCCCGATAATTATCGGAAGACACGGATGGGATTTCATTGTCAATCTGGCGGTCGATCGTGACGATCGGAGAATGCAAATGGCGATATTCCTCCACCTCGAGCGTGTGGCTGCCCATGATGATGCCGTCAACCCGGTTCCGCTTCAGCATATCGATATATTCCCGCTCTTTCACCGGATCATGTTGGGAATTGCACAGCATCACCTTGAAGCCAGCTTGATAAGCGTAGTATTCTACATAGTTCGCCAACTGGCTGAAGAACGGATGGGACACCATCGGAATGATCAAACCGATTACATTGGATTGCTTTCGAAGCAAGGAACGCGCGATTTCGTTCGGCTGGTAATTAAGTTCGGCCATAATATCGAATACTTTCTTGCGCGTTTTCTCGCTAATGTAGCCCCTGTTGTTCAGTACTCGCGATACCGTTGTGACCGATACCCCGGCTTTCGTTGCGACATCATGAATCGTTGCCATTATTGTCCCTCTTCTTTATTCATGTTTTCCGCTGCATACGGCCCTACATTCTTAAGCGTATCCAGGATTGACTTTTATTGTACTTCAATATTTGGTTTCCGGTAATACTATCGGGTTTTATTTCTTCGGGTTTACGCATAGGCATTCACAAAAAGCATAAAAAACAGCCCCGATGATCCGTGATCACCGGGGCTGTTTAACGCCATTTATTTTCTTTCCATTACGGCAAAATAATTGTCTTCTTCATCCGCGAAGTTAAATACCCGGCCGAAAGGCAGCTCAACAAGCTCGCCTACCGTTACGTTCTTGTTCTTGAAGTCGCTGTACAGCTCATCCAGCCTGTCGGAGAAGAACATTAACGATGGCGTGCCCAGGTTTACTCCGAGCGACATTTTGGCAACTACTTCTTTATCGTGCAAAATAATGGAGGTCTGCGCGCCTTCCGGAGCAAGCTCAATCCACTTTTGGCCCATGGCTTCTTCCTCGGCTATTACTTTAAAACCAGCTTTTTCCGTCCAAAACACCCGCGCTTTTTCCTGATCGTTCACGTACAGCATCACTTGTCCAAGCTGATTAATCATTGATTTCTACACTCCTTAGAGTAGAGTAATTGCCAAGCCTTATATTACCACAAACGACGATCCGCTAACATGCCGGCCATGTCCTACAACTGCAAATAATTTTTCAGTTCCAGCTCCATGGCGGCCTGTCTTGGATCGCGGGGTTGCTCTAACCGATCCTCAAGCCTGCGAAGCTCAATGCCATAGGCACCTTTCCCCGCCGGAACCGGCATGCGCAGCGCCCACTGGAGCGCCTCTTCTTCCGTGTCGACATTAATTAAGGTAAACTCTGCGATAAGTCCCTGGTCAATTGAAAAAGGTCCCGCCCAAACCTCCGCCTCGCCTCCGCCCGTCGGATAATCGACTCTTAACCCGGCCGAGCTTGGCTGCAGCTCTTCATGGGCAAGAAGCACGCCGGCCTGTTTCAGGTCACGCCGGTATGACAGCATTTTTGCCGCGTAATCCCTGCTTGTACCAATTCCCGCTTCGGTAAAGCCGGACGCCTTCACCATCATTAAATAACGCATTATGCCTGCCCTCCTTCCTGTCTGCATGCTGCCGCCCGCTTCAGCAATAGCGCCTGCTCCTTTTCATTGCGGGTCATCGCGGCCGCGCGCTCGAACTCTGCCGCGGCTTCTTCGTAGCGGCCAAGCTTCTCCAGCAAATCGCCCCGAACGCTTGGCAGCAGATGATATTCCGAGAGCGCAGGCTCGGCGTAAAGAGCATCCACAAGCTGCAGCCCATAGGCCGGGCCAAAAGCCATCCCAATGGCGACAGCGCGGTTCAGCTCCACAATTGGAGACGGCGTCTGCCTCGAGAGCGCTTCGTAAAGCGCGGCAATCCGAATCCAATTCGTCTCCTCCGGGGTACGCGCCACCGCGTGGCAAGCGGAGATAGAGGCCTGAAGCGCATACGGACCTAACGTCCGCCCCAGCTTTTGCCCGCGTTCCAGGGCAGCAAGCCCACGGCGGATTAGCAGCTGATCCCATAACGCCCGATTCTGATCCATCAGTAGGATTGGCTCGCCTTGCGCATTCACGCGGGTTTTGAGTCTTGAAGACTGAAGCTCCATCAAGGCGGCCAGCCCATGAACCTCCGGTTCTCCCGGTACAATGGCGGCAAGTACTCTTCCGAGCCTAAGCGCTTCCTGGCATAAAAGCGGGCGCGTCCAGTTCTGTCCGGAGGTAGCCGAATACCCCTCGTTAAACATCAGGTAGATCACTTCAAGAACAGCGGATAGCCGCTCTTCAAGCTCTTTGCCAACCGGCACCTCAAACGGCACCTTCTCCGCATTCAGCGTACGCTTCGCCCGGACGATCCGCTGGGCAACCGTAGACTCTGCGATAAGAAAGGAACGGGCAATCTCATCGGTTGTCAGACCGCATAACAAACGCAGCGTCAGCGCGACTCTTGCGTCCTGCGACAATACCGGATGGCAGGTCATAAAGATAAGCCGCAGCAGATCGTCTTCAATTTCCCCGTCAAGAGCACGATCCGCATCGTCCTCGGTATACGTATCTATTTCCCGGGCTATTTCGACGTATTTCTGATCCTGCAGCTTGTTGCGCCGCAGCAGATCCAGCGCCCGGCGCTTCGCCGTCGTCATGAGCCAGGCACCCGGTTTCTCCGGAATGCCCGCGTCGGGCCAGCGATCGAGCGCGATGACAAGCGCATCCTGGGCAATATCCTCGGCCAGCCCGACGTCGCGAACGATCCGCGTTACGCCTGCGATTATCTTAGGCGACTCCATTCGCCATATCGTTTCGATGGTTCGATGCGTTTGGGAGACGCTCACGCGTTTTTGGTCTCCCCGATCTGCTTGCGGAGCGCTTCCTCTCTGGCAATCGATTCCGGATCCTCCATCAGCTCTTCCACCTCAAACACCTGGCGGAGCTCAATCTCGCCTTGGCCATAACCATGCGGATCCGGCATGCGCAGTGCCCACTCGATCGCTTCTTCTCTTGATTTCACTTCGATCAACGTGTAACCGGCGATCATTTCTTTTGCTTCCGTAAATGGACCGTCAACTACCTTCGGCTTGCCCCCTGGCTCCGGATACGAAATCCGGACCGCGTTGGAACTGGAATGCAGACCGTCGGCGGCGAGCAATACGCCTGCTTTTACAAGCTCCTCGTTGTACTTTTGCATAGCGTCAATCAGCTCCTGGCTTGGCAGAACGCCTGCCTCCGAATCCGTGGTTGCTTTTACGATCATCATAAATCTCATGGTAATTCCCTCCTAGTATTGGTATTGTTCTTATCTCTTCTCTTGCCTTATTGCCATTACCTGCCTGAAAACTAAACTGCAAAGAAAGAAGTAAGCTCTTGCGCGATTTTGTCCGTTTGCAGTTTTTTCGTATGTCCAAGACCTTTCTTGCTGATCAGCTTCGCGTTAGGCAATACCTCTGCCGTCTGTTTCGCGGCATGCCGCAGGGATACCGGACTTTCTGTGCCCTCCAGCACGACGGTTGGAACAGCAACGCCTCTCCATTTCTCACTCGGCAGCGATTGGCCGTTCATGTAGTCTTTGAGCAAAGCCGCATCATAAGGAAGCGTGTGGGCTATCGCCATCAGCCTCGACCATACGCCGGGCATCATTCTCATCATCGGGATAACGAAGGAAGGGGCTCCCATGCCTTTGGTCATAAAATATTTGATCGCTTCCGCGCGCCGATCGGCTTTAATCAGCTTGCCAACATGCTCGGTAAAATCGCTTGGCGGCTTCCGGTCCTCCGCCTTCACGATAAACGGCGGTTCATGCAGCGCCAGCCTTGTAATGTTGGAGCCGCTTGCTGCCGCTTCGAGAGCAAGCACCGCACCCGAAGATAATCCCCAGACATAAGCGGAACCGCCTGCTGCTTCAATAATCGCGTTCAGGTCCTCGATCTCCCGTTCAATCGCGTAAGAGGATGCATCTCCGCTGTCGCCGCGGCCGCGCCGGTCATAGTTGTAGACGGTGTACCGGCTCGATAACGCATTCGCAAGCTCCACCTGCCCCGGGAACTTCCGGTAGCTAAACGCTCCCGCTACCAATACGAGTGCCGGGCCGCGCCCTGTTTTGTCGTAAGCAATTTTGGTGCCGTCCTTCGAGATCACTGTGTTCATGTCATTCTCTCCTTAACCGTTGTTTTTTGTGCTTCTTACTATAACGACGAACGCCAGACGGGATAATCGACATCGGTTATAAAAAAATTGAAAAAGTTTTTTTGGCAGGGGAATTGAGGCGGTTAACGAATGGTTCTCATGAGGTGATTGGGGATGAGTGAATTAACAATAAGGATAGGCCTTGAAGCGGATTTGGAGCTGCTTGCTTGGCTGAACAAACAGCTTATCGAAGATGAAGGTCATGATAATGCCATGACCTTGAGCGAGCTGAAGGAGCGGATGAAGCATTTCATGGGGACCTCATACAAAGCTTACCTGTTTGAGCAGGGTAATAAGCTTGTGGGTTATGCTCTTGTTGATCATACGCGGCAGCCCTTGTATGTACGGCAGTTCTTTATCTGCCGGGACCAGAGGCGGAACGGCTTCGGGAAATTGGCGTTCGGGAAGCTGGCCGCACTATTAGACGCGGACCAGCTTGATATAGAAGTGATGTACGGGAACGAAGCCGCTTATGCGTTCTGGCGGTCGCTTGGCTTCAAGGAGAGAAGCGTCTATATGAGGATGGAGCGCTAGCTCTACCACCCGCCTTAGTGCGCAATATCAACCAGCTTGCCTTCAGAAGCGGCGGCCAGATCTGCGCCGCTGAGGAAGATTTGCAAACCGCGTTTTCCCGCGCTAATACTGATCAGCTCCATACCCGTCACGGTTTCGTGTAAATAAAACGGGTAGTTCTTCTTCATTCCAAGCGGAGATACGCCGCCTCGGATGTACCCCGTCAGGCCTTGAATCTCTTTTACCGCGACCATCTCTACTTTTTTGTTGCCGCTGGCCTGTGCCAGGCCTTTCAGATTCAGTTCCTTATCTCCCGGGATGCAAGCCGCGATAACGCCGGTCTTATCTCCCCTCAGCACGAGGGTCTTGTAAAGCTGGTTAGAAGGAAGTCCAACCTTGTCCGCAACGGTATCGACGTCCAAATGCTCCTCGTCCCACTCGTATTCGTGCAGCGTGTACTTAATATGTAAAGAGTCCAGCTTGCGGCAGGCATTTGTCTTGTTAGACATAATAAAAAACCTCAATTCCTTGGTATAGTCATAGATTGACTATACCAAGGAATTGGGGTTGAGACCAATACGAGTATAACAATCCCACCAACTCCGTACGTCCCCGCACTTTCCTATACCCGATAAGACCCTACCGGGATCTTATCCCTAACCAATTAGCTACTTTCCTTGCAAATAAGACCCTCCGAGGGTCTTATCACCGCGATAAATCACCATTTCAGCACGTCCGCGCACATTCCATGACCGATAAGACCTTGCCAGGGTCTTATCACTACCCAATTAGCTACTCTCTAACAAAGAAGCTTAAGGTCCCTAAAGGGTCTTAAGCTTCTTTTTGTCTCGCATTTTTCTGCCTTTAAGGTCCCTCAAGGGCCTTAAACTGAAGACGTGGGCCAAATCCGAGCCTAATTGGGGCCTTTTTCCAAACTTAAGATCCCTAAAGAGCCTTAAGCTCCTTACTGTCTTGCATTTTTCTGCCGTTAAGGTCCCTTAGGGGCCTTAAACTTGCAACGAGTGCCGGATTCGAGCCTCATCTAGGCGTTTTTTCTAAGCTTAAGGCCCCTAAAGGGCCTTAACTCGCAAAGACCGCTCTGCGCTTAGCCTTCTCGGCTAAACTTCTCCTCCAGCCGCCGGGCGAGCTCGTCGTCCGGGAGCGGATTGCGGTGGGTATTTTCCAGGTAGATATGCTTTTCGGTTTCCGACATCAGATACTCCTTGTACCAGAGGAACAATCGTAGTTAGGCGTGCCAACCGCGGCAAAAGCCGATTGCGAATACAGGAACGGAGCCGCAAGCAGAGCCGCTGCCCTCGTTCCGGCTACAGCTGTTTTCACCGTTTGTTTCATTGGTGACGTGTACATGAATTCACTCTCCCATTTAGGTGAAATGTGGAACAAGACCTATTTTATTGATGAACATTAAGGGAGTGTTCCGTACAGTTGAAGGTTTGATGTGAAAGCCTTTATTCCATCTTTGCCTGCAAAGATATTATCAATGGAATAAATTAGAACAAAATTGGAAAAATAATGCCAGTCCTACATCTTGCCAGCCTGGAGATGATATTATTCCATCGTTTGTCCCGTATTTGCTCCTTGTTATTGCTAGTTTACTGTTTATCGCGCTCTCCTGGTTCAGAACAAAAAGCTTAAAGATCATCCCCTTCTATATTTGCATTGCCGGGGCGGTCTACATCTTTGAGCTGGTCATCTTTGTACTTCTTAACAGCTACTACTATAAGCCCGGGATACTCCGTAATTCGTTCTATGACAGCGCGATAGGCTCTATTGTATCGAACGGGTTTATCGTGCCGTCTACCTGCACCTTAATTGCCGCTTACGGCATTCGCTTTCGGTGGGTTTTGCTTATTGCCGTGGGGTTTATGGGAATTGAACAAACCTTTATCTATTTAGGGGTTTTCGAGCATCATTGGTGGAAAATCATCTATACGGGAACAGGTTTAATTTTGCTGCCTCTTATGGGGAGATGGCTCTGGAAAAAGCTATGCCAAGCGAATCAGCCCTACCTGATCCGTCTGATTGTGCTTTATATCATTAATGTATCCCTGCAAGGAACGTTCATGTCCGGCCTTCTGCTCCTTTTTCACCAGATCGGCTTCAGACCCGGATGGTTTGAGGACCCTGCAAGAGATAACCTAGCATTCGCCACTTTAATTGTCCATATCGATTCCGTCTTGTTTGCCTTGTTAATTTCCTTGCGGGGCAACTGGATCTGGAAAGCAATCGTCATTGGTCTGCTGGGCTGCGGCTACTGGTGGCTTAGCCTTAGGGATATTTTATATACGTCCGGCATTGGGCTTGTGCTCCTATTGCTCATGCTGCAAATCGTAGTTATTCAGCTGCTTGGCGGACTTCACCGGATTATTGTTGAAAAATCCGCTGTGCTATTGCGAAGGGAGAACTGATTCCATGGACCCCTCACGGCGGCCTATCGCCAAACTAAGCCCGTTTGGCATTACGTCTATCCATTCCCGCAATCCCTACATGGTCTGGTGGTGGTCGGCTGCTTTTCCCGGCTTTGGCCATTTTTTGCTGAACCAGTATTTAAGGGGGACCTTCCTCACGTTATCGGAAGTGATATTCAACACGCTTGGCCACGTCAACGAGGCAATCGTCTATACGCTTTGCGGGAATTTTACCGAAGCTTCAGCGATCCTGGAACCCCGTTATGTCATCGGCTATATCATTATTTATTTCGTCGCGATGTGGGACTGCTACAACTCCGCGGTCTATCAGAATAAGCTCTACGGTATCGCGCAGCTTAAGAACGAGCCTCTGCCAAGCATGATGCTGTTTACGTCCGAGGTTCAGTGCATTCAGCCTAAAAGTCCATTAGCCGCAGCCGTCATTTCGCTGCTCTTCCCGGGTATGGGCCAGCTGTATAATCATCGGATTGGCCTTGCCTTTTATGCGATGTTCTGGTGGTGGCTGTATGTTGTTTTGTCTCATGCGCATGAATCGCTGGTCTACCTTCTGACCGGCAGGCTTTCGGATTCTATCGCCGTTTTACGAGCACATTGGCTGTTATTCATGCCCTCTGTTATTGGCGGTTCCGTGTATCTTGCCTTTATAAAGGCTAAAGAGCATAATAGGCTTTTCAGCCTGGAGCAGCGCCAGCATCTGGCAGAGCGTTACCGCTCCTCCGCTGTACGAATCTTTGGCAAGTCAGGTGAAAACAGATGATTATTATTGGCACCTTCAAGCATTCCATCGAGCTTGAGCATGCTCTGACCAAATTGGAAAGCATAGGGCTATCCAAGGAACGGCTGCTAGTCGTCTGCATGGACAAGGAATCCAAGATTTTTCAATCCGATAAGCCAAACAAAGAGAGTTCGGTTTCCACGGGAATCGAGATTGGCTTGGCCTTTGCTACGGGGTTGTCCGTTATTGGTACCAGCCTTGGATTCATATGGACATGGGGGCCGGTGATATGGGGACTAATCTTCGCCTTTATTGGCTTCTGCCTGGGGTTCGGCATCAATGCCGTATTCGCGAAGAAACACCAAGAACACAATAAGCTTAAAGCGGAGGTTACCGTCATCGTACAATGCCAGGCCAAGCAAGCCGACGAGGTTCAACAAGTGATGTGGGCAAGCAGTGCCTTAACCGTTGGCCTTGCCCATGCCTCGCCCGAATAGTTCCCGGTCACAAAAAAACAGCCTGCCAGGGGCAGACCGTTAATCCCGCTAATAATCAGGTACGGAAAATATCCTTGAAATCGATCCATCCAAGCGAATTGATCCGGACTCCTTTTAACGAAGGATGATAATCGGTATGAAATGTCATATGAAGGACAAAATGCACCTGTGCTTCGCCTTTAAGTCTCTCCTCAATAGCCGTGTAAATCGCCTTTCGGCTAGCCGGATCTTCGCTTGCCAGCGCCTGATCGAAGCTTTCCATCGTCCAGATCGACAGCTCCGGGCTCATCAGCTCCTTCAGAAAGCTTCCCTCTTGCTCGCACCCCTCAATGAGACTTACATCCTCCTCCGGAAATACAAGCGCATGGAACAGCAGATCAATCTCATCCAGGACATGATGAATCGTATAAGGCGCCTCAATACGGACCTCGACTGGAATACCGGCACGTCGGCAGCGGTCCGCAATCCAATTCACATCCTCGGCATGACCCGGATGAGCGCATAAGGACATCGGCTCTCCGGCATACCCTGCTTCAAGCAGCAACCTGCTTGCTTCCTCCGGTTCCAGACTATTCTTATCCGGTTCATGAGCGGTCATTAGCTCGGGAAAAAAACCTCTTGCCGGAAAATCCCTATACCCGGACAATTCCCGGATCATGGCATGCCGGTCAATAAGCCGGTTTACGATACGGCGGAAGGTCTCCGACCGCTGCGGACCAGCCTTCTTCATATTCCAGCTTAGCAGACTGGTGCATAAGCTCCTCGATTCGATTTGAATCCAGCCGTTCTCCACCGTTACATCCCTAAGCGTCGGATCGCAGATCAGCTGCTGCCAGCTGGTCATTCCGGCTTTTATGGCTTCCGCCTGCGGCACATGAACGATCTCTACCTGATCCAAATGTGCACGGGATTGATAATAATACGGGTTGGCTCCCAGCAGCAGCCTGCCGTCCTTCCACTCTTCAATCTGGAACGGTCCGGTACCGGAAGGCAGCTTCCAGAACTGCTCTTCGCTTAACCCCAGCAAGCCCGCTGGCAGTATCGCCATCACATTCGAAGACGCGTATTTCAGAAACAGCCAGTTCGACCGAACCAGACGGAACCTTACAATCCGCTCCGTTACGGCTTCCACCTGCTCCAGGGAACGCATAATCCAGCTGTTGCGCTTGCCTCCGTTCCTCAGACGCTCCGCCGTAAATACAACATCCGCTGCCGTAAGTTCATGTCCGCCATGAAAAAGGATACCCTTACGCAGATGGAAGGTCCATACGGTTGCGTCTTCATTATGCTCCCAATAATGCGCGATAGCGGGCTTAATCTGTCCGGTCGATTCATCCAGCAGGACAAGCCGGTCGAAAATCTGCTGAATCATATGCGAGCATAAGGAATAGACGAAATCGGCCGGATCAAGCGTCATAATCGTCTTGAAAATCGGGAGACGGAGCACATCCGCTTCCTTCCCCGGCTGTCTTCGGAAGCCAAAGCTGCCGCTCATCCATTCCATAAACTTCTCGTTCGCCCCCGTCCCTTCCCCATAGGATTGGAGGAGATGGAACGCCTTATTGTATTCGCCGTCCTCCGCATACCGCCTCGACAGATCAAGGAGCAGCTTCTCCCGGTCTTCCCGAAACGTAATTTGCGAACGGTTGCCTCGGCCCCGTCCCGCCTGCCAATCGATCAGTCCTTCTTCCGTCAGTTTCCGGAGTACCAGCTTGGCATTACGCTCCGTGCAAAATAAAGCTTCCGCCACCTGTTCCAGGGACGCCTCTGCTGTAGCGCCAGCTCCGGGCGCACCTGCAAACCGGTTGTATAAGGTCAAATAACGTTCCAATGCCAGCAATACTCCTCACCTCGCTAAAAGGGGAAATCTATTGCAATTATTCTACACTTTTTACCTCTTTGTTTCACCTGCATAATGAAAACAAGAAAGCAAATACCTCAACCATTTAAAGGGGATGTTGAAATGCCGTACAATTACAATGATTATCACACCGTCGACCAGCTGCATAAAATGCGCCAGGCCGAGCTCGACCGGGCCATCCGCTCGGGACGTTACGTCAAACACGACAGCGATTTGAAAAAAAACAGCCTCAAAGGCTTCCTTACTCCGCTGCTGCATGTGATGAAGCCGCTCACCTGGAGGAAAAGATGATTCGCTGTCGCAAATGAAAAGGACCATCCTATACCGAGGAGGGTCCTTCACTTTTGCCGCCGCGAAGCCGAAACTTCCGGGAGAGCCATCGCTGCTCCAGAAATCGCTCGTATAACCCGATACTCATCATCAGCCATGCCGCGCTGACCAAATAACCGCCAATCACATCGCTTGGATAATGAACCCCGAGATAGATTCTGCTGATCCCGATCATGGCTATAATCACGACTCCAACCAGGATCGCCGCCGCCCGCATCCATCTATACTTCAAATGCTTCCAGAGGAAATAAATCGTAATGCCGTACAGCGTAAAGGCCGACATGGAATGCCCGCTGGGAAAGCTGAAGCCCGTCGCCTCGATAATCCGGTTAATGTCCGGTCTAGCCCGATGAAAGATTGTCTTGAGCACCAGATTCAGCAGCGCCGAGCCCACGATGACACCGAGATAAAAGATAAGCTCCCTCCGATAGCCAATAAACGCAAACAGCAATGAAAAGGCAATGACTATAAGGATGACCAAATATTCCGACCCGAGTTGGGTAAATACTTTCATGACGCCCGTCATGGCATCGGAACGCACGTTGCGGACGGCATCCGTTATTTTATTGTCAAAAGCCGCAATCTGCTGCCTGCTGACAAGCTGCGCGATCCATCCGAATACGAACAAAATCAGAATCGTGAATACGAATGACCGCAATAATACCTTGTTTTGCTCTTTGATTGATCTCATTCCAATAACAGGCTCCCTTTCCCTTTGTCCCCTAGTATACCCTGAAACGCCGGGATCAAGAGCATCAAGCGAAAAAAAAGACAGACAGCCTGAGTCAGCTGCCTGCCCTCTAACAATTTGTTATTTTACCGTTACCTTCATGACGGAGCTTTCCGTTACGCCAACATCGTTAATCAATTCTGCCCGGTATTCATAAGTGCCTTTGGCGCGGCCCGAGATCGTTGTCACCGCAGTCTGCGCGTTTGGTGTATGAGTCGGGAGCGATTGCGTATCGATTAACACGCCATTCTCGTACAGCTTGTAGGCAGTCGCGTTTGTGCCCCACCACATGTTCATCGTCACTTTATAGTCGCCGTTGTTATCCCAGTTGTCATTCGACAGCACCGGCTTGCCGGGCGATGCGTCCTTAACCGTTACGGTAAGAGGAGAGCAGGACGTTGTGCCAAACGAGTTGATCAGCTCGCATGTATACGTGTACGTGCCGTTCGCTTTGCCGCTGATCGCGGTTGCCGCGGTTTGAGCCGTTGGGGAATTGTCCGTCAGCTGCTTCGTATCGATGAGCACGCCGTTCTCGTACAGCTTGTAAGTTGTACCGTTGTAGCCGTACCACATGTTCATCGTAATCTTGTAGCTGCCGTCCAGTAATCCGTTATCGTAGCCGTTATCGCTTGCGAGCACCGGCTTGCCCGGCACGCCCAACGCTTTCTCTTCCGGCTGCGGCGCTGCATATTGGATGCGCGGAGCCGAAGGCATTTCCATGCCCGCTCCAAGGAAGAAGCTAGTATGCGGCGGCTGGTTGTAGCCGCTGTTCTGCCACGCAACCCCAAGTCGGTAGACCGGATCCTGCATCAGCGTCCGGATACGGTAATCCGTTACATCCGTTGTTGTATAGATGCGCAGCTCCGAGCTGTCCGCGGATCGCCACATCACCTCTTCCCGCCAATCGCCAAACAAATCGGCCTGGAGCGAAGGATTGCCTTTTGTCGAGTTGTTGGACAAGGTGCCTTCCGCAGTCAGCAGATTTTCCGTGGTTTTCGTCTCGTAATTCCACTTGTCGATTTTGCCGGTGCCCGATTTAAGCGTTGTATCCCACTTATGATCAAGCAGCTCTCTAAGCGGATCGGCATCCCACCATATGGCGTTGTTTGTTGACGAAGGAATGCTTGTGCTGATCAGCTCGCCTTTTGCGCTGAACAATCCGGTAATTTGAATTTGCTGTTCGTTCGTGATCGTAGAAGACCACATTTCTTCACCCGGATAATTTGGATCGAGATCCGCCGTTAATCCGCGGCCCGTATCGATGCCGGTACGTACGCCCCACACGATCTCTCCGGTTGCCGCATCATGCATTTCGAGACCGTATTCCGCATCCGTGTGCTCGTGTACGCCAAATACTTCAAGCCCCGGGCGGGTTGGATCGAGATCGCCGAAATGCATCGCGTCGCCATGACCAAGGCCCGTACTGTACAATGCTTCGCCGTTATCGTCGATAGCTAGCGCTCCGAACAGAATTTCGTCCTTGCCGTCCTGATCCACATCGCCAACCGACATGTTATGGTTGCCTTGGCCCGTATAACCGCCGTTGCCTTCGTCGTTCGTGTCGAAACGCCAGCGTTTCGCAAGCTTGCCGTCTTTGAAGTCATAAGCAACAATGACGGTGCGTGTATAGTAGCCGCGGCTGAAGATTACGCTTGGATGCTCGCCGTCCAGGTAAGCGACGGAAGCCAGGAAGCGGTCAACGCGGTTGCCGTACGTATCGCCCCATGCGCCAACATCGCCGCGTGGCGGATCATAGCTGACGGTGGATACGGCTCCGCCGGTCTGCCCGTTAAATACCGTCAGGAATTCATCGCCCAGCAGCACGTAACCCGAGCTGTTGCGGTTATCCTTGGACGCGTCGCCGATCACTTTGCCTTGGCCGTCAATCGTGCCGTCCGCGGTTTTGAGCACAACCTCCGATTTGCCGTCCCCGTCCAGATCATAAACCGTAAATGGCGAGTAATGCGCCCCGGCCCGGATGTTTGGTCCAAGATTAATCCGCCACAGACGCGTTCCGTCCATCTCATAAGCATCCATATATACGATACCCGTATAACCTGCCTGCGAGTTGTCCTTCGCATTCGAAGGAGACCACAGCATAACGATTTCATACTGTCCGTCGCCGTCCAGATCGCCAACGCTTGCGTCGCCCGCGCTATACGTATACGGCTGGCCGTCCTTCGTATAAGCGTCCGCCGGTTTTTGCAGCGGAACGGACAGGTATTGCTGCTTCCATACGTTAAACGTTTTGGTTGCGGGTCTTTCAACGCCGTTAATGATTAACGTGATACGGTATTGCGACTGATCCGTGCCTGCTGCGTCGAAGTAATTCGTGCTGCCCGTAATAGGAGTTTTATTCAGCTTCACACCGTCTCGGTAGACATTAAACGCAATCGTATCCGGATCCAGGCCCAACATACGCCAGCCGATATAGATACCGCCTGCTTGCTTAACCGCAACCGGCGCGCGGTCCAAGTATTCCATATTGCGGTACAGCGTGGTTACCGCTTCTGTTGCAAGCACCTCCGACAGAGCGGAAATACCGCCCGCGTTCACCGCCGCTACCTTGTAGTAATAAGGAACCGTTGTTAATACGGTGGAGTCGGTGTAGGAAGGTTCTTTTGTTTTGCCAAGCAGCTTGAAGGTGCCGTTTGCTTTGGACGCGCGGTAGACATTGTAAGCACGAGCCTCCGTTGAACCGGTCCAAGTGATGCTCACGCTATTCTTGCTGATGGTGGCGACAGCCAGATCCTTCGGTACGGGAGCAAGCGGTACGCTTGGATCAATGGTAGAAATCGTCAGTTCGTTCGAAGTAACGGATTCAAAGCCTGCGCTGTCTACCGCCGTAACCGTGTACACATATTGCTGATCCACGTCCCCTGTCGTATCGCGGAAGGATGTGCCCGTCACCTCGCCAAGAAGCTCCGCATTAGCCGCATCCGCCGATTTGCGGTATATGCGGTAGGTTGCCGCGCTTTCCGCTGGGATCCAGGACAGCTGGGCCTCAACCGGATCGGTTGAAAGCTGCAGCTCATCCAGCTTAAGTCCCGTTGGCGCAAGCAGAATCGGCGTAATTTCAAGGCCGTTCAAATGCGCCGTCTGACCGCTGAATACGAGATTCATCTGACCGTCTTTTACCGCGATGTTGTTGTACACTTTCTCCGCGACATTTTCCTTGCCGGACGAGACGGTTCCATAGTCTTTGCCTTCAATGGCAACGTTTGTTTTCGTTGAGCCAATCCAGTCGCCGGTATAGGTCTTCACGGAGTAATACCCGTTCGGGAGGTCTGCCTTGAACTCATACGAGTTGCCGAAGTAAGCAACAAAGTCGCGGCGCAAAGCATCCGTTGCCGAGCCGCGGTCGCGGTCGATCATTCCCGTGCTGTCCGTCAAGCCGTATCCTCGCTCCGGTGTATACAAGACGCTGCGCGTCACCTCGGTATAACCTTCCGCAACCGGAGCGCCAACCGGGCCAAAATCGTACCGGTATTTTGCCGACTTCGTTGTAATCGTCACTTCATCGGAAGGCGTGGATTCGCCACGGCCGTTGACAGCCGTTACGCGGACCGTATAGCTCAGCCCTTCCGCCATGCCTCCCATCGTAAAGCTTGGAACGGTTGCCGTTCCTACCATTTTATATGCCGAAGCCGGATCGGAAGCGAGCTTGCGGTACACCTTGTAAATATCCGCTGTCTCGTCGGCATTCCATTTGAGCACAGCCCCTGCGTTGCTCACGCTGCCCGCAATCAACCCGCTTATCTTGGCCGGAACATCTGCCGGAAGCTCAATTTCTTTCACCGAATTTGCAAGCGGAAGATCCAGCTCCTTAATGCCTCCTGCCAGCATGCGGGCAAGCTGAATGGCGCCGTATTCCTGGAAATGCGTATTATCCGCCGAACCGTTCGGGAATGCCTGATAGATGCCCGGATCGGCATAGAGGAACACCGATGTTGTTGCTTCAAATCCAATCGAATTGTAATAAGCAATGCTTAATGCGCTCAGATCCACCAAAGCAACGTGCTTATCCGCTGCAGCTTCCTTCATCGCCTGCACGTATTCCGGGAAGCTGACGTTAAACTTGCCGGTCACGGCATTAAAGTCGCGGCGGCCCATCGGCGTTACGAGAATCGGCGTTGCGCCGCGCTGAATGGCTCCTTCAATATAATAGTTCTCCAAATAGTTCTTATAATCGGCCGGAGAGGCGTAACGTTCAGGAATGCTTATCGTCGCATCGTTGTGGCCGAATTGAACGAGGAAGTAATCGCCCGGCTTGATCGCGCGCAGGACCTCGTCGAGACGGCCTTCCGTAATGAAGTTTTTGGTGCTGCGTCCGCCAATCGCCTTGTTCACGATCGCTACGTCGTTATTGAAGAAACGAGGCAGCATTTGCCCCCAGCCGGCTTGCGGCTCCCAATACGGGTCATAGGTCTGCACGGTCGAGTCGCCCGCAATATAGACGGTTGGAATCTCGCCCGGCTGACGGTCAACCTGCTTCGTAATAACGATGGAATTGATCTTTGGCGCCGTACCAGTAAACTCGAAATTCAATTGCCCGTCAACAAGCGCAATCGGGAACTCCATCTCCAGGTATTGTCCGGCTGTCTTCGCCGTCTGCTGCACCTTCTGCATGTTTTCTACCTTAATCGCAATGTCCGTTGCTCCTTGCTCATCCCCCGCCACAAGCGACACCGTGTAATCCCCGTTCGGAAGATCCACGATAAAGGAGGTGTCCTGCGGCACGGCAAAATCGGATTTAACCGCATCGCTTGTGCCCCGGTCAACGGACGTTACCTTTGCGGGATCGGCAAAGCCGTATTTCAGCGACGAAGAGTATTTGGTTGTTGCCGCAACTCCGATATAGCCATCGGCAACGGCACCCGGGCCAAAATCAAACCGCTGAACCCCGCCCTCCGGCAGCTCGGCCGGAGGTACGTATACCGGGCTCGATACGGTGCCGGATGCAGGAGATTCGCCCGCCTCATTCGCCGATATGATTTGATAATAATAACGCTTCGACGTATCCGCGGTGTTGTCCGTATAAGACGGATTCGTCGATTGGCCAATCTCGGCAAAAGGACCCTCAGCCCCTTCGGAACGCGTGATCTTGTAGCTGGACGCCCCTTCCGTTACGTTCCAGCTCAGCTTCACCGCATTGGCGTTAACTTCATCTACCGAAATGCCCGTCGGCGCGGCCGGAGGCTGCGGAGCCGGAATCTCGCTTACGGTCACAGGTGCGCTCCGCTGGGATTCCAAGCCGCTGGCGCTAAGGGCGGATACGTAATACGTATAGCTGCCGCCAACCGCAACCGAAGTATCCGAATACATCGTTTCTGCAGCCTGCGTTTGCCCGATTAACGTTGGCGTTGCGCCAGCACTGCTTGCACGGTATACGGAATAGTGCGCCGCTCCATCAACACTATTCCAAGCGAGCGTTACGCTCGAGGAAGTGAGTCCGGTCACCGCAAGGGAACTCGGAGCTGCAGGAGCTGCTTCTACCGCTTCCTCAATAACAAGACCGTTCAAATAACCGCCCGCGCCGGAGCCGGTAATGTCTACCGTTAACTGTCCGTCGCTTACGGTCGCCCGGTATGTAGCCGAGTTCACGACCGCTTTGCCGCTGATCGATCCCGCCGTCACGCCTTCAAGGACAAAGTTAGTCTTGGTTGTTCCGCTCCCCGCGATATCGCCCGAATAGGCGGTGACATTATAGTCGCCGTTGGGCAGATCAACAAGGAACGAATAGGACAAGCCGAGCACAAAATCATTCGTCAGCTCATCGCCGCCCGAACGGTTGCGGGACGCCACCGCCACGCTTAGGCCGTATCCGATCTCCGTTGTATACAGCAGCGACTCATGTACCCTCGTATATCCGGCCATTACCGGGCTGGAGGCTGTGCCAAAATCGAATTTCCGTACAATGGGATCAGCCGCGCTTGCATGAGCGGGCTTTGCGCCAAACTGAATGCCCGGCAGCAAGGTTGTGCAGAGCAGAACAAAAGCTAGCAATGACATGTACAACGATCTTCTTCTTATTCGCATATAATGGATATCCCCGCTTCCCTATTTTCATTCGTCAGTAGGTTCTTGAGATGCCTTACCATACGCATTACGCATTCAGTACTGCAACCGCTTTCAAAACTACCGTTAAGCCGATGCCAGCAATCGGATTGCCGACCCCTTGCTCATCATCTTCCATTCCTCCCTTCAGGCTCTGACAGGCATGGCAGTCATTACCAAAATTTCAGTGCACAAAGATCATACTGCTAACAAGATCCGGATTCCTATTTAAAAATCCGGTATTTTTCATCAAAAATCAGAGGTTGAATCAAAAAAAGCAGCCGATTCGGGGAATCAGCTGCTTTGCCTGGGAAAAGCGGTTTGTTTATCTCATTCGGTATAGGGTATTTAGGAGTATGGCGGTCCATTAAGGCATCAGGGGGATTCCAGAATAGGCAGCAGTTTTTCCGTATTCTCCTTTGTCATTTTTCCGTATTTGGACTGCCCTTCAATTACTGCTTCTAAGCGATCTTTCTGCGGGGAGAGCCATATCGCGTAGGTAGCTTGTTCATAACGAGCGGCTGGATCCCGATTAATGTTACGGATTTTGTAATCCGGCTGCCGGGACATGGATACTTCCGCGTTTTCCCAATCGATTTGAGATAAAAGATCCATCACCATCGTTACCGTTTCTTTATCTTCGATTTTCTTATAAAGCGTATAGTCTTTTCCTTCCGATTTGCTGAGATGAAGAATCAGGTCAGGCTCTGCCGGCGCTTCCGTTACTTCTTTATCCTGGCAAGCGGTTAAGATCGTCATGACGAACAACAAGACAAACAACAGCCTTTTCATAGCGCATCCTCCTTCTTGATGCTGTTAACGGGGTCATCCGGAATTATGTTGCAGAAACGATTTCGGAAAAACCTTTAAATATTCCTTTACAGGAATATTCCCTTTGGTGTATATTTAATTCAGCAACCGGAGAGACTGACAACTAAAGAGGTGAAAGGCATGTCAGGACATAATCCGGACTTGGATATGACGACGTTAAGCGCACTCTCCGAACCTAATCGGAAGCATATTGTTGAGCTGCTGCGTGACGGTCCCCTGACAGTAGGAGAAATCGCCGACAAGCTGGGGATCAGGCAGCCTCAAGCTTCGAAGCATCTGAAAGTGCTTAGCGATAATGGCATTGTAGAAGTAAAAGCGGAAGCTAACCGCAGGTTTTACAAGCTCCGCCCAGAGCCTTTCCACTCGCTAGATTCATGGGTTAACTCCTTCCGCCGGCTCTGGGAAGAGCGTTACGATAATCTGGAGAACTACCTGCGTGAACTGCAAAGTAAAGAACAGTTACAAAGTCCCAACAACCATAACGAGGAGGAATTAAAATGACAAACGCAATCGTATCAAGAGTAGAGAATGACAATGTACTGGTGCTGGAACGCGTATTCACAGCGCCGCGCGAGCTGGTGTTCAAGATGTTCAAGGAACCGGAGCATCTGAAGCGCTGGTGGGGACCACGCGGCTGGGAAGTGCCTGTATGCACAATCGATTTCCGTCCGGGCGGCGTATGGCATTATTGCATGAAGTGCATGGATCAGAACCAAGGCGATTTCTACGGTATGGAATCCTGGGGCAAAGCCGAATACAAAGAAATAGATGAGCCGAACAGCATCAGCTACAGGGATTATTTTTCCGATGCGGAAGGCAATATTAATGAAGAATTGCCTTCTACCGATATCGTTTTGGAATTTGTTGATCTAGGAAACGGCACAACAAAGCTGATCAACCGTGCCGTGTATGCTTCGGGCGAAGCCCTGAAGACAGTTATGGATATGGGGATGCTGCAAGGCATTTCGGAAACTTGGGACCGTCTGGAAGAAGCATTGCAAGCTGCGAAATAAGCTGTACAGAGGAAAAAGCGTTGAACCGTTGGTTCAGCGCTTTTTCGTTATTTAAGAAAAAGACGTTGAGCCATTGGTTCAACGCTTTTTTGTTATTTAAGAAAAAGACGTTGAGCCATTGGTTCAACGCTTTTTTGTTATTTAAGAAAAAGACGTTGAACCGTTGGTTCAACGCTTTTTTGTTTAGGCTGAAGGCCGCCCATACCCCACCCTCCCCTCCTGCATAGGCTAATATCTGAGAAGAGATAGCAACGCTTGGGCGAGGTGAGCACTATTCATGGGGAACAACCACGGTCAAAGGAGAAACAACGGAAACGGTAAAAGCAAAAGTAAGGGCAAAGGCAATAGTAATAGCAATAACAAAAGTACAAGCAATAACAAAAGTACAAGCAACAACAATAATAACAGTAACAATAACAGCAATAACAGCAATAACAGCAATAGTAACAGCGATAGTAACAGCAATCCAACTAGTGACTACGTGGATATTATCGCCGCCCGGCTTGGCTATATCGGATCCATTATCGCCTCCATAGGAGACGGCATAACCGCGATTGGGGCCGGCATTGCCCTTCGGAAGCTGGAAGAGGCAAGCCTCGCCGCATCACGTTCCGAGGTTGATCAGTTCAGACAGACCGAAAACATACAGCAACAGGTTGATTTTTATATCAATGAATTGATTCACATTCGAAAAATGATTAAATAATATCCTAACAATCCATCTTCGATTTAATCTCTTCCATCATGCGTCCGGGCTCATCGGCCCTGAATATAATGGTTTTCACATACTTACTTCTGCCATACGAGGCTTTCATCAGCACCGGCTCTTTTAGAGCCAGCTCGACTTGCGGCGGGTCAATTCTTAGCATCGCGTGGCAGGTATCCTTCGGAATGCTTAATCCCGTATCTACCGCTTTTTTCATGCTGTTAATGTTAGAAATCTCTGTTTTGATGTAGTATTGAAAGCCAAGATAAATCATTAAAATGTCGTCCTTTATCAGGTGAGGTTTAAATCTAACCGAGTTATAGAGGCCTATCATATAGAGCAGCGCATACAGATTTAGGATGGTAAAAATCCATGCCGCCGCCCCATTCCACTGTGCAAGAAGGAAATGAACAAACAGCCCTTCGGCCAAAATCAGAATGGAGAACACGACAACAAAGATTTGGATTTGGGAGGTTTTATGATAGGAAAAAGCCCCCTGCCGTTCTTCTTCCCCTGACTTCCGGAACCACACTAATATGGAATAGTGAAGGACGTTAATTTCGGCCATGACGATTTCCAGAAGCAAGCCTTTTCCCAGCTTGGGTTCAAGCGCCGTTCTGATCCCCTCAAGCCTGTCATGACCATCGGCTGAATTTCTGTAACGGATGACTGTTCTTGCAATGGAGTACACCACAAAGCTAACAAGCAGTAATTCAATGACGGGCAGGAATCGCAGCCAATCTTTCATAGCGAACACCTCTCAAGCAGCGTTATACTCTCCTATTCCATGCCGTATCGTTTTTTCCTTGATCTCCATGTTACAGAATCAAGTCTATTACGAAAAACGGAAACAGGGAGTTCCTGTTTCATAAGGGATATAAACCTAAAAAGCCCATCCGATCATGTTATCGGATGGGCTTTCCGTCAACCAAGCAAGGTCAAACTACGTTTAATTGAACGTTGATGTTGCCACGGGTTGCTCTCGAATACGGACACACATGATGCGCCGCTTCGGCAAGCTCCTGAGCCTGGGCGCGTTCCACGCCGGTCAAGGTAATATCGAGCGCAACCGCAAGCTCGAAATTGTCCTCCGCATCCTTGCCAAGCGTCACTTGCGCCGTCACGGATGTGCTTTCCGGTTTGATTTTTCTTTCCCGGCACACTACATTCAACGCACTCTCGAAGCATGCGGCATAACCGCCGGCAAACAGCTGCTCCGGATTGGTTGCGCCTCCCGGTCCCCCGAGCTCCTTCGGGTGAAGCACATTGACGGCCAACAGACCATCATCCGATTCAAGCCGACCGTTACGGCCTCCAACCGCTTTTACGCTTGTTTTGTACAGTTCTTTTGCTATCATTGGTTTTCCCTCCTGTCCATGCGGTAGTGTTGCCTATTCAGAATAAAATTACCCAATTTCATCATCGTTGTATCAAGACATTTCAAGCCTCCCGTGATACAATCGACGCAAACTATGGAAATACAGGACAAAGGAGAGAACGAATGAAGAGGTTGGCGGCAGATTCGATGCTGTTCCGAAGCAGGGGCAGTATTGATTCCGGAAAAGTATCTTTTATCGAATTGTTTTTTGACTTGATCTTTGTTTTCGCGGTTACTCAGTTATCCCATTCCTTTCTGAAAAATTTCACTCTGGAGGGGGCCATTCATCTCGGTATTCTGACGATGGCGATCTGGTGGGTCTGGATTTTTACCGCTTGGGTCATGAACTGGCTTAATCCGGAAACGACACGCGTCCGGTTTATGCTTATTGCGCTTATGCTGGTGGGACTTATTATGTCGTCGTCGCTGCCGGAGGCTTTTGAGAAAACGGGAATTTATTTTGCGTGTGCCTATACGTTGTTCCAGGTGGGAAGAACCGCTTATACCGTATGGGTTCTCCAGCATGGCTCAACCGAGCTGCGGATTAATTTTATTCGGATATTCAGCTGGCTGGCTTTTTCGGGAATCTTCTGGATTGCCGGAGGAATCGCGCACGAAGAAAACCGTCTCGCCCTTTGGTGCATCGCGTTACTTATTGAATACCTTTCCCCATCGATGGGCTTCTGGACGCCGAAGCTTGGCAAAACCCCTACTACCGTCTGGGATGTGGAAGGCTCCCATATGGCGGAGCGATGCGGATTGTTTATTATTATCGCGCTTGGCGAATCCATTCTGGTTACGGGAGCGACCTTCGCGGAGCTTGAATGGGATTTGCTCACCTTCGGGTCTTTTGCCGCCGCTTTTGTCAGCTCGGTCACGATGTGGTGGATTTATTTCAATATGACGTCCAAAACCGGTCATCATTTTATCGCTCATTCCGAAGATCCGGGCAGAGTTGCCCGTTCGGCTTATACGTATACGCATCTGCTTCTGGTTGCCGGCATTATCCTGTCGGCCGTAGCGGACGAATTGGTGCTCGCGCACCCTACCGGGCATATCGAGCTTAAGACCGCGCTTGTTATTATGGCAGGCCCTGCTCTCTATTTGCTTGGTAATATGCTGTTTATGCGAATCGTAGCCGGTGTTGTATCGGCACCGTATACGGTTGGAATCCTTGTTCTTGTTGCTCTGTTCCTGCTCTACAGCATCATTCCTCCGCTATTCTTATCTGTCCTTGCAACGCTTACGCTTGTTGGCGTCGCTGTATGGGGCTCCGCCTTTACCAACCGGCTTTGCCAGGCGCCGCTGCCTGGAAAGCATAAAAACGAGATGCATTAAAAGTCTAACGAAACTACATCACGTTAAGTGACCAAATTCAATGCCGCCCCATCGTCATTCCGATGACTCATGGAGCGGCCTTTTCTTAATGGGGAGGCAATATTTGCTCTTTATAATACCGAAAAGAGCCAGCGGACCAGCGGTCGCCCGACTTTGTCATCACCACTTCTATTGTCGAAGCGTAATAGTCTCGAGTATCATTCCATTCCGAATTATAGCGGGCTGTATATTGATTTAGCCCGTTCCAGGTCACATACTCGTTAACGAAAAACCCGTCTGTCTCCTTCAGAAACTGCTTTCTATCTTTCTTCCCCGCGACTGCACCGGCCGCTATTTTCAAAGCCTCGGCATTCTTCAAAGGGGCGGTCTGAACAAGGAAATGCGCCGAAGAGGCCTGCAAATAATTGTTCTCCCATAGGATGGTATCCTGCTCAAAGAAAGTCTCGCTAAACTCCCTAAACTGAACGTAAACCCGATTATTAAACAGCTTCACAAACGGACCAACTTTTGCTACGAATACGGTTCCGTCCTTCTCAACCGTTGCGGTCTGCGTCTTCTGATTCCAGCCGATCTTCGCGCCGATGGCGTCTCCGGCTGCCCTAAGCGGCATAAACACTCTCCCGCTAACCAGCTTGCCATCCAGTACCGTTAATGGAATGCCCGCATCTTCAGCGTAAGTAGCAATAGGGTTAAGCAACAGACTGATTCCCGTTAATCCGGCTAGAATCTTCATTTTTGTTTTTTTCATAGCGCCTCCTAATGAAGGTTTAATTAAGAGTTTAATCCAATTAGTATATCTATTTTCTATTACCCAAACAATGGAGCAAGAGATTCATCATTTTACCTGTTGAAAATAATTTTAAATTCATTTCAGTTCCATTTAAGGTACCGTGTCCATAATGGGTCCTGTAAGACAACCTACAAGCCCTAAGGAGGCAATGGAAATGAACAAATACTTAAAGACAATCGGGATTACAGCTACTTTGGCGGTCATGGTTCCGCTAAGCGCATTTGCAGCATCATCGGGCACAACGTCGACCACAAGTCCTTCAAATACCGCGCAAGTTCAAACGGATACCTCTAAGCAAGTGGACGGCAAACATCGCCGCGGCGGTTTCGGCGGCAACTTCGTCTCCGACTCCGTACTTACGCTTCTCAATCTTGACCGTGACACGTTTAATGAGAAGCTTGCTGCAGGCAGCACGCTTGCGGATATCGCAAAGGAGCAGGGCGTTTCAAATGATGATTTGAAAGCAGCTCTGACAACCGCCTTTGAACAACGCCAGTCGGACGAAAAATCCCAGTTCACCGCAAACCTGGACAACCTGATCAACTCCGACCAACTTGCTCAAGGACGCGAAGGACGCAGAGGAGGACGCGGTTTTGGACAAAACCTGGATACCGTTGCTACGGCATTAAATATAACGGAGGATGAACTAAAAACAGAGCTGCAGGCAGGTAAAACAATCGCCGATATCGCTGAAGCGAAAGGAGTTAGCACCGATTCCGTTGTTAGCGCGCTCGAAACTGCGATTAATGCTCAAATCGATCAAGCCGTCACCGACGGCAAGCTGACAGCAGATGAAGCCGCAACGAAGAAAGAAAATACTGCCGCACAGGCTCAAAGCATCGTAAACGGCGAGTTCCAGCTTAAAGGCGACGGCGGCCACCATGGCGGTGCAGCAAAAACGAAGGATCAAGCAAGTACGGACAGCGCGACAACTTCGGATACCAACGCTTAACGAACAAAAAGCCCCGTTATCATCTCGGTTGATAACGGGGCTTTAATCCGATTTCTATTGGATCCGTCCTTCGCTTAACAAGCTAATCGCTTTATCCATACGCCGCCTATTGCTGTACGACAATCCCTCAAAAAACCGCTTCGCCTCTTGCTGCTGTTCGAGTGCCTCGGAGAAATCCTCCGGAACAACAAGTTCTCTGGGCTCGTTATCCAACTCTATGTTCACATCGATTTCATCACCCGCCGCAACTCCAGCTGCTGCTCTGACTTCTGCGCTTACCGGAATCATGTATTTTCCGCCTTCGAAACTTCATGCTTTCTATTCCTCCTCGCCCTTCTTAACGACGTCCAAATCCTTAGCGACAATCCAGCCATTCATTCCGTAAGAGGAGTAAAGATTAAAATATTTATATCCGCTCTCAGTCAGCTTTTGCTCCAGCTCGTCTAATGTTTCATAAGCAGTTGGCCAACCGTGATTCTTGCCATTTTGCAGAATTTCAATGTTCCCTGCTATAAAACTGGAAATGTTAGATACGGTCATAGCAAGAATAATACTGCCCTGCAACTGATGCTCAAAATGATGACAACTCACTTCTTTTAATACAATATCAACTTCCTTTAAGGACGACTCGTCTCTTGTATGAATCACTATTTGATCATTTTGCAGATCGACCGTATACGATAAAATGACATTGTCATGAATCAATAGATCCTCCTCCTTAAAACGGAAATTTACTTATCTATTTCTTCCATTTCTATGACGTTTAATCCTCCTGTTGGTTGCATTACTTTTCGGGAGAAAAAACAAAAAAGCCGCCTCAGTCCCGGCAGCCGAGCTTCTTGCTGTATTCTATTCCTCTTCGTCGTCTTCACTCATTCTGTATTCCAAAACATCTCCCGGCTGGCAATCCAGCGCCTTGCAAATGGCATTTAAAGTTGAAATCCGAATGGCTTTTGCCTTGCCGTTCTTCAGAATCGACAGGTTCGCCATCGTTATTCCAACCCGCTCCGAGAGCTCTGTCACGCTCATCTTCCTTTTGGCCAGCATTACATCAACGTTAATTATGATCGCCATGTTATTTCACCTCAGATCGTTAAATCATTTTCTGATTTTATATCGATGGCATTTTTGAGAAGCTTCTGAAGAACAGCCGCAAAGACTGCAATTACGAGAGACGCGAAGATAACAACCAAACCGATAACGATCAGACCCGGAGCGTCATCCTTTTCCGCAATGAGATAAACGAAAGGTTCCGCTGCCGCATACAAAATGCTAATCGCAATCGCGCAGTACTTAATATTTTTCAACGCCCTCACGGATAATTCGGAGAATGCCTGTTTGTTGTCGATATAGCCGAGCAGCTTAAATGCCTGATACAATGCCATATAAAAAGGTATCGCCGAAAGATACATCGCGATGATAATCGGATATACCCAACTATCCGGCCAAGCTTCCCTAGCCTCTTTCATTATTGCAGGCAACCCTAAAATACACAATGCAAGAACCGGAAGCCCCATCAGAAACACGGTCACCTTCAAAAAGAGCGTTGTTCCCCGTTCCACAAACATGCACCTCACTTCATTATTATCGTTTTGAATGTAACACATGATTTATCGTTTTACAATATATTTTACTCGTTTTAGAGAAAACCATAATACTTGCTTAGCAAGATTTCAGCACAAAAAAGCAGCCATCGGATTGATGGCCGCCATAGCGCTCTTTTCCCGTATCCGTATATCACTTGCTTGGCTTCCAGACATATTTGCCTTGTTTGTTGATGTAGCCGTAACGGTAACTGGCATTTGCATAATTATCGGAGCCATCGTTAATTTGGACACTAGCTAATCCATTATGAAATGGCTCCGCATAATCAAATTGCGGTTTAACGACAAGCGTGCCCTGACCGTCGATAAAGCCCCACTTTCCGCTGTCTCCTACTTCTACCTCAACAGCCGCCAAACCTTCTGCAAAAGGTTCAGCATCGGTGTATTCAACTGGAATAACGAGCTTACCTGTTTTATCGATATAGCCCCATAAAGAATCCCCGTTCACTTCTTGCATCACAGGGGCAAGACCGTCATGGAACGAATTCACTTCTGCGAACTGTGGCTGAATTATATACTCGCCGGTCTTATCGATAAATCCCCATTTGCCATTATCATCTTCAACCGCTGCGAGGTTTTCTTGGAACGGAAGCGCCGTTTCATATTTGAAGTTTATTTTCACAGCACCATTCTTATCAATAAAGCCATACTGACCATTCTTATGAACAGAAGCCAAACCTTCGTGGAAATCGGAGTCATCAGCAATGGTGTACTCGTACTGCGGTTGAACGATGGTTTTCCCTTTATTATCGATAAATCCAACTCTAGTATCTCCCATTCCCGTACCAAAATTATTTAGAATAGCTGCTCTTCCCTCTGAAAAACCAAACGAGACGTGGCTGCCAACGGAGAATACGGTTTTACCCGTTTTATCGATAAAATCATTCCTAATACCATCCTTCAAATAGGTAACGACGGAAGCTAGTCCCTCCCGATAGTCCATGGCAAAATCGTAACTCAAAGGAACGATTGCTTTTCCCTGCTCGTCAATATAACCGTATTGGAATTCATCCCCTTGCTGCTGCCATACAAGCGCGCGGCCTTCTGAGAAATCGTCAGCCCCATCAAACCGCGGCTTAATTTTAACCTGTCCGTTTTTGTCCATATACCCGTACTTCCCATTCTGTTCGATCAAAAACAATGGCTCGTTTTTAAAAGGAACAGCCGCCGCCGTCAAAAAGGAAGTACAGCAGACTAGGCTTACACCTACTATTAAAAAAGAAAAACTTTTTCTCACGTATACACGCTCCTGTCCATTAGTTACTCCAACACTAATTCGGGGACAGGTATCATTTTCCTTCAAATAAAAAACAGACTGTCCAATTATGAACTGCACCCCAATTGTTAGACACATCTAACATTGGAGGTGCAGTTTTTTTTGACCCATTACAGTTTAGAAGTGAAATTGAAGGCCATTCATCAGTATCAAAATGGTATTGAAGGGATAAAAAGCATTGCAAAATCATTAGGGATAAACCATGAAGTTTTACGCATGTGGATAAGGCAATACAAATATCACGGCGTAAAAGCTTTTGAAAAATCCTATACAGCATACTCCATGGCATATAAACTAGACGTATTCAACTACATGAACGACAATGGGACGTCTCCAAATGAAGCAGCTGTCATTTTCAATATCTCATCTCCAGGAATGATTCGAGAATGGCGTAGTCTATTCAATAAACATGGGATTGACGCCCTAAAACCAAGGAAAAAGGGGCGTCGCTGTATGACGGAAAAGGATAATAAAGGACAAAAGAAGCTAGAACCTGAGGGATCAGTTGAGGCTTTACGAGCTGAAGTTGAGCGTCTGCGCATGGAAAATGCCTATTTAAAAAAGTTGAATGCCTTAGTTCAAAACAAGAGCTATCGTCGTATTCGTGTTGAACTATTAAATCGGGGACACCGAGTTAATCATAAAAAAGTACAGCGTATCATGAAAGAATTAGGATTGAAATCTGTGGTGCGCATGAAGAAATATCGTTCCCATAAAGGAACAGTAGGTAAAATTGCCCCTAACGTACTCGATCGTAATTTTCATGCGGAGAATGTTTAGTGAAAATAAAGCGTTAGACTGAAAAATATAGTTCTAGACTGAAAAATAAAGTATTAGACTCACAGGGCGCTGCTGAACTAACGGGCAGAAGGAATTATTACCGATGTACATGCTTATATTTACCAAACGGGAATGGAAAGGGGCTCTCCCGCGTCATCTTTCGATGACGTTGGGACAGCCCCCTCTGTTTCCAGCCGTGCCGGCTTACTGCTTCAGAAACGCCAGCGCCTCCGCATAATCGTCCCATTGCGTTTCCGTCGTATGTTCGGATTGCTTGGCCGTGCGGTTCAGTTGTAGGCGGACAATGGAGCCAGCGGTGACGACCGCCGCGCGTTTCATCCCGTACGTTTTCAGCGCCTTCTGGTGTTCCACCAGCTTCGCCTGCGATTCCGGTTTAAACGCTTTGACCGTACGCATATCGACGATCACATCGAAGCTGCCGCCGAGCTCCTCGGAAAATCCTTTGATTTCTTCGGTAATGCGGTCAAAATCTTCAGGCGTCGCTGCAGACGCCCATACGATTTCGACGATCCGGGCTGGCCGGTCGATAATACGAGTGGTTGGCAAGGCAGTAACCTCCGGTCTGAAGGAAATGTATTTTTCCGAATTAGGCCTTTGGACCTAGTTACATTGTACCAATTGTAGATAGTTTGGACAAGGATAGAATTTCAAGATTCACCATCAAGCAAGCGGAGCTGATTGCCGCGCTTTGCAGCTCGGCAATCAGCTCCTCCACTCCGCAAACCCGCTGCTCCGCCTTCCCCCGAACGGAAGCTGGACGCTTCCTTGTCGCCATGACGGCCATGAGAACGTTAGTTCAGTAAAGACCAGCGGCAGTCTAGGACTTTCTTTTTCACGTCTTTGTCCGCCGTTGTTTCGTTATTATGGTCAGTCTAATAGTTATTTTTAGAAGTCTGGCAATTTTCAATCTCATAAACCGCGTTAAATCAGGCATTTCAGTCTAAAACTATATTTTCACTGGACAGAGAAATCCAATGAGAAGTGGGTTACCGATATTACGGAGTTTAAGCTGTTTGGCGAAAAGCTGTATTTTTCACCTGTTCTGGACTTGTTTAACGGTGAAATTATCACTTACACAGTAGGTAATCGTCCTACCTATTCCTTAGTCTCTGAAATGCTAAACAAGGCCTTTAAACGACTATCCGATGAGGATGAACTCCTCCTGCATTCCGATCAAGGCTGGCATTACCAAATGAAGCAGTATCAGCATGCTTTGAAGAATCAGGGGATAACCCAGAGCATGTCCCGAAAAGGGAATTTCTACCATAATGCAGTCATTGAAAATTTCTTTGGCATTATGAAATCGGAGTTTCTCTATCTTAATGAGTTTGAAAGTATAGATCAGTTCAAGCAGGAACTAGAACGATACATTCATTACTACAATCACAAGCGTATCAAGTCCAAACTAAAAGGCATGAGCCCGGTACAATACCGAGCTCATGCCCAACAGGTTGCATAATATTATTGTCTAACTTTTAGGGGTCACTTCAATTAAAGACAGCCTGTCGAATATTATTCCGCTAACTCCCTCTACCCAAAAAACAAATCCAAAATGTTGGAGCCGGCTGAGGATTCCTTATTGTAAAATTCGGAGTATCCGCAATTTGCGCAGTACACAACGAGAAACTGATTATGCTGGATATCAAACATTTTGGAGAAGCCGGTCCCGGTCATGGCTACTTCCTTCGTTCTTGCATTTCTGCTTCCGCATTTGACGCAACCTTTTTCAGTCATAAGAATTTCACTCCTTAAATAATATACCATCTTTACGTTCCCAGTACCTGGAAGGTTTCACCGTGAGAGATTCTAACGAAACTATATATCGCTATTCCTCGTATTTCCCCATTTTTTCACTCCGAAACAGCCAAATAACGATACAACGTTTCGTTAGATTCTTAAATAGTTCTTTTTCTGCTAAATAAGCATACACAGGTTCGTTAGAGCAGCAGGAGCTCAACAGACGAGAGGACGAAAAGACGCCGCCCTCCATCGAGAGGACAGCGCCTACAATACCAACCACTAACTGCGATTAAAGACGACAAGCTTCAGCTCGGTCATATCTTCAATGGCGTATTTAATGCCTTCACGGCCAAGGCCGCTTTGCTTAATGCCGCCATACGGCATCTGGTCAACACGGAATGTTGGAATGTCGTTAATCATCACTCCGCCAACCTGCAGCAGCTCGGACAGATCAAGCGCCGTCTTCAGATCATTCGTATAGAGGCCGGCCTGCAGACCGAATTCGGAATCGTTCACCTTCTCGACCGCTTCCTCCAGGGTATCCACTTTGTTCACTATAACAACCGGAGCGAACACTTCTTTACAGGATACTTGCGCATGGGAAGGAACGTTCAGCAATACGGTTGGCATCACGATGCCGTCTTCCGCCGTTCCGCCGCAGGCGATGGCTGCGCCAAGCTCACGCGCCTCCTCCATCCATTCCAGCGCCCGCGTGACATCCCGCTCCGAGATCAGTGCCGATACGTCGGTCGCCGGATCAAGCGGATCGCCGATTTGAAGCTTTTGAACCTCTGCCGTAAACCGTTCCACGAATTCTTCGAATACTTCTGCCAGCACGTAGACTCGCTGCAGCGAAATACATACCTGTCCCTGGTAGGAGAATGCGCCCACTGCGGCGCGGGTGGCGACGGCTTCGATATGAACGCCCTTATCGATAATAACCGCGGAGTTCGAACCTAGCTCAAGCGTTACCCGCTTGATGCCAGCCATTGCGCGAATGCTTGCACCAACCGCCGCACTCCCCGTAAAGGTAACCATGTTCACCCTTGGATCCTTCACTATAGCCTCGCCCAGAAGACGGCCATCGCCGGTTATCACGTTGAGCACTCCCTCCGGCAGACCCGCTTCTTGAAGCAGCTCCGCGATAAAATACGCGGAAAGCGGCGTTTGCGGCGCGGGCTTCAGCACGATTGAATTTCCCGACGCAATCGCCGGCCCCAGCTTGTGGGCAACCAGATTGAGAGGAAAGTTGAATGGCGTTATGGCGCCAACGACGCCTATAGGCTCGCGAACGGTATATCCAAAGCGGCCTTCGCCGCCCGGCACCGCATCCATAGGAATTGTCTCTCCATGTATACGTTTCGCTTCTTCGGCAGCTATTTGATAGGTCTGAATCGTACGATCAACCTCGGCATATGCAGCCTTGAGGGGCTTGGCCGCCTCCAGCGCGACAAGCCGCGCAGCCTCTTCCCGGCGCTCAGCCAGCAGCTGCACAAGCTTTTCCAGAATGGCGGCACGCTTGTGGGCCGGCATTTTACGCATAATGGCCTTTGCCTCCACCGCAGCTTCAATAGCCAGATTTGCTTCCGCCAATCCAGCATCCGCAATCTCGGCAATAGCTTTTTTTGAATACGGGGCATAAAGCGTCGTATAGGTTGCTGTCTCAACCTCTCTACCGCCGATCAGCAGCTTTTGTCTCTTCATTGCCAGCACTCCTTTGCTCTAAACCTTACAGGATAACATTCGATAAATACTGCTCCGGTGATCGGCCTATCACGGCCTTAAAGTCTTTGCTGAAATGCGCTTGATCGTGATAACCTAGTTCAACCGATAAGCCGGCCAAATCCTGAGCTTGCCCAAGGTCCATCGCTTCCGCGGCATTTTGCAGCCGGAACAACCGGATAACCGACTTCGGATTAACTCCAACGTATTTGGCGAATAAGCGCTGCAGCCGCCGGATGTTTAAATCAAAAGACTCGCAGACCTGCTCTACCTTGGTTATACCCTGGTTGCGTGCCGCATAATCGATGATCTGATTGACTAGCGTTATTTGCTCATCATAAGCTGGGAGCCTCTTTGTCAGAAGCCGCTCGACCACTTGAATCATCCTCTGGTCATTATCCTGATGGGCAAGCACAAGCTCTTCAAGCTCCGACCCTTGTATCCCGAGCACGGTCTCCACCTCTATGGGTCTTCCCGTCAACTCGGACAGCTCTCTATTCACAAACGGATAAAGTCCGCCCGGCCGGAACTTTACGCCAAAAACAATTCCTCTTCCGCTCAGCAGATAAGAGAACTTCTCCTTGCCTGGCCCGTAGAAAAAGGTTTTTCCCTGTTCCACTACCAGATTGGCACACGGATTTGGTACAACATGCTGCCAATAGGAATCGTTCTGTTCCAGATTCCACTGAACAATCCAGTAATGCTTGATAAAAAGCGACAATACCTCCGAAGCCGGATAACGTTCCAGCCGGAATTGGTCCCCTGCTCCGTTTAATCCGAGAACGCCCATGCTGGGCCGGGTTTGCGGTTGGCTCATCCCTTCACTCCTGTTCCTGTCGCGTTTTTACAATACTTAGAAAAAGTCCTCATCTATAATGAGTTTACCACAAGCATCGAAGAACCTATTGTGGGAATTCTTTTTAGGAGGATAACTTAATGATGGAACTCAACTATGTATTCTATATTGATGCCTCGCCCGAGCAGGTGTGGCAGACGCTTGTCAGCCCGGAAGGAACGCGGAGCACTTTTTTCGGAACCGTCCTGAACTCTTCCCTGGAGCCTGGCGCATCCTTTGAGTACGTTGGCCCCGGAGCGGACGGCGAGAATACGGTTCATGTATACGGCACAATACTTCAAGCGGATCCAGGCAAATCGCTCAGCTATCGGGAGCATCCGGGCCCTTCTTACAGGGACAACCATGCCGAGCTTGAATCCCGCGTGACCTTCACTCTGGAGACGGTAGGCTCATGCACAAAGCTGACGCTGGTTAATGATCAATGGACGCCGGATCACCCTTCCTTTGCGAATTCGAAAGAACACTGGTGGATGATGCTCAGCAACATTAAGACGTACACGGAAACGGGTAAAACGCTCGACTTCGGCTGGTAACAAGCAAGCTCAAACGGCTGTATTCTCCAAAGCCGGTGAGCATAAGCATAGGACAAAAATAGGCTGCCGGGGAAACCCGACAGCCTATTTCGGTATTATTTTGCCAGCTTGCCCTTCCATGCGCTAATGCCGCCTTGCAGGTGAGCAAGATCGCTGTATCCGTTTTTGCGCAGCAATGCCGCCGCGTTTTTGCTTCTCATCCCGCTCCGGCAGTAGAGCAGCAGCGTTTTATCCCGCGGAATATCGCCAAGGCGACGGGAGAGCTGGGACAAGGGAATGTTCCGTGCGCCCGGAATAAATCCGCCTTTGAATTCCCCCGGCTCCCGGACATCAATAATCATGGCTCCATACTTAACGCTTTCTTCCTTAAATGCTTCGGCATTCAGGTTTCTCAAGCCTTTGGCCGGTTTCATGCGGGAATAGGCAAACCATGCTATCAGCACGATAATGACAATATTGATAAGAGTCCCCGTACTCATTAGACCAGCTCGCTTGTCCAGGCGTTTAATCCGCCCGTCATATTCACAACGTTAAAGCCCTTTTCGCTTAATAATTCGCAAGCCAGCCCGCTTCGGTTGCCGCTGCGGCAGATCATAATGATCTCCGCGGAAGAATCGAGCTCATGCAGCCGTTCGCCAAGCTGGCCTAGCGGAATATGCTTCGCTCCTTCAACATGGCCTGCCGCCCACTCGTTAGGCTCGCGGACATCCACCATATACAAGGTCTCACCCTGCTTAAGCTTCTCGGCAACTTCTGCCGGCGAAATCGTTCTAATTATTTGAAATGCCATAACGATTCTCCTCTTCTCATATTCGATCGGAAAGCATCAGCGGCTCTTTACCAGCAGCTCTACCGCTTCCTGTACAATTTTACTCGTATCCTTATTGCCTGCGGCTTGCTCAGCGAGAATGCACTGCTGCAGGTTCTCCGCGACAATCTGCGCAATCGCCTTATCCGAAGCATTTCTTATCGCAGAAAGCTGCGATACGACATCCTTGCAGGATTTCCCTTCCTCCATCAGACGAAGCACGCCTCTGATTTGCCCTTCAATTCTTCTTAATCTAGTCTTCATCGCATCCGTATAGTTGTAATCCATTTATTATCTTCCTCTCTATATCATACCGGTATAGGTATAGTATAGAGCAAATTTCATCTATACTAACACCTTTAAATGAAAAGATTTACTTTCGCGTCAACCGCATCGCCGAGATAAGCCGCTACGCCCGCGTATTCCAGTCCGTCAATAAGCTCTTCCTTTTGCAGTCCTAGCAGGTCCATCGTCATCGTGCAGGCTACAAGCTTAACGCCTTGCTCTTGGGCCAGTTCAATTAGCTGCGGCAGCGACAAGGCATTATGCTTCTTCATCACATGCTTAATCATTTGCGGTCCAAGGCCGCCAAAATTCATTTTAGACAACCCCAGCTTCCGGGCACCTCGCGGCATCATCCAGCCAAACGCTTTTTCCAGAGGACCTTTGCGCGTCTTGACGACCTCGTCTTTCCTAAGCGTGTTCAGACCCCAGAACGTGAAAAAGATCGTAACCTCATGATCATAGGCCGCTGCCCCGTTTGCTATAATAAAAGCCGCAATCGCCTTATCCAAATCGCCGCTAAATAAAACAATCGTCGTTTTTTCTGCCATGTCCTGATTCAGACACCCTTTCGATATTGTACTCTTTCATACTAATACCCCTATAGGTATTATAAAATGACAAAAAGCTCTTTTACAATAACTCCATCCGCTCCAATTAAAGGATCGTCAGCCACGTCTTCACAGCGGTAAGCGCAATAAGCACGACTAAACCGTATCTCAACATTTTCACATTGATTTTGGAGCTTACCTTGGAACCAAGCGGCGCCCCGATCAGACTGCCGATTACGGTAAACACCGTAGGCCAAAACGGGATCCCTCCGCCGGTTAGTTTGCCGGCTACTCCCCCAATCGCCGAAATGAACACAATGGCAAGAGAGGACGCTATAGTGGTTCGCGTCGGTATCTTCAGCACCGTCAGCATGATCGGAATCAGAATAAAAGCCCCGCCCGCTCCCACAATGCCGGACACAATCCCTACAAGGAATGAAGCTCCTACCGCGATAAACTTGTTAAAGGACAGATCCCCCGCCTTTTCTTCCGTCCCTCTGCGGGGAATAAGCATAAGGATAACGGCAAGCACGGCAAGGATTCCGTAAATCAGATTAATCATGTTTCCGTCAAGCATTCCCGACAAGAAGCCGCCGATCAAGCTTCCTGCAAGAATGCTGCTCCCCATATAAGCGACAAGCCCTTTATGGAGAACCGCTTGCGCGCCGCCGCCCTTCTTGCGAAAGGCGAGTACGCCGGCAAGCGAGGCGAAAAACACCTGAAACATACTTATCGAAGAAACCTCATGGGCTGAAAAGGATGCAGCACCAAACAGAGGCGGCACATATAATAACAGCGGAAAATTAATGATCGCGCCGCCGATACCAAGCAAACCTGAAAAGAAGGAGCCAATAAGCCCAAGGGCTGCCATGATGATATAGAGCAGAGTATCCATTGTTCCCCTCCTTCCAAAACAACGTTTTTTGCACAAAAAACCTGTATACGCAGCGTATTAAAGAAGTTATACTAATACCAAGTAATTTTATATGAAATGAGGCATAATGATGCTCGACAAAATAAAAGGCTGGTTTGATGATAAGTGCCCTGTCTGTGATGATAAGCTTCAAGCTGTGTCGAATACGGCCTGCACCACTAAATCTTGCCCTCAAGGACATTACAAAGAGGAAACCTACTGCACGCTTGGCGTTACCATCGTTTATGACGGCTTGAAATAAGCGAATGCGCGAAGGCGTATTCGCTTATTTCCTATCATTTAAATTTTTCGAACGTAAAATTTATAAATGCCGTTGTCTTCTTCGTGGCTGAGCAGCTCATGCTTCGTTTGCTTTACCCACGCTTGAAAATCGTTTACCGAGCCCTTATCCGTAGACAAAACCTCCATAACCTGGCCTGCCTGCAAGCTATCCAATGCTTTTTTCGCTTTTACGATCGGCATCGGACATGCCATTCCCTTTGTATCTACCGTAAGATCTGTTTTCATGTTCGTTTCCTCCTAGAATGATTGATTATTCCTTATTATTTATCATGAACGGCACAGCGGTTAGGGCCAATTTCCATATCGCGCTGCTCGTCCTCGCTTGGATTTATTTTTCCCATATTCGTTTGACGGATTTGCTGATAAGCGTTAGGCTGCGGAGGCAGATTCTCCGTTACCGTACGGCGGAATTCCGTTTCCTCCGCAATGTTTAGACCAGGGTTGCTGCGGTACAAATCGGACAGCCTCGCCATGACTCTTCCGCCTTCTCCAAGCTCTGTAATTTTGCCGAAATGGGCAGGCAGAACAAGCAGAGTCTCAGACAAAGATTTATAACGTTTGTACAGCGTTTCCCGCAAATCGCTCACCCAATCCTCTGCTCTGCCAGCCAAATCGGGTCTGCCGATAGACTCGATGAATAAGATGTCTCCGGTCAACAGATATTGATCGTCAATGATGAAGGACGTACTGCCAATCGTATGACCAGGGGAATAAACCGGCTGAATCCGGATCGTTGTGTTTCCGACCGTAATATCGCGGCCCTCTTCCAGCCTCTCGTAGCCGAAAGTTACCTCTTTCGCATCCTTTGGCGGCAGCCAATACGTAGCACCCGTTGTCTCGGCCAGCTTCCGGCCTCCGGATATATGATCGGCATGCAGATGCGTATCCAGCGTATGCTTGATTACCGCGCCTTTCTCCTTAGCGAATTGCTCGAAGACGTCCGTCATTCGCAGCGTATCGACTACCGCAGCCTCGCCGTTCGATATAGCCATATAAGACAAGCAGCCCTTGCCGATCCGCACGAACTGGTACAGCTCGCCGCCGTCCTTCAGATCGCCGATCTTTACCGGCTCGAGGTATTCGCTCCACGATTTCATGCCGCCTTTGAGATAAAATACGTCACCGCGGCCTGCTTCCGCCAGCTGTTCAGCCACGAATTTCGAAGAGCCTTCCTTCGCGCAGACAACAAGAACCTTTTTGCCTTCCGGAATGCGAGGAAGAATATCGTCAACGCCTTCCAGCAATTCGAAATAAGGAATATTGATGATTTCAATGCTGTCGCCTTCGATTTTCCAATCGTTGAAATCCGTTTCGTTGCGCACATCGAGAATAAACAAATCCTGCTTATCAAGCACCATGCGGGTAAGCTCTTTCGCTGTCATTTTTACAATGGTTGTATCCGTCATTATTGAAGCCTCCTTGGAAGAATATAAAATTAGGATTACGGTTTAGAAAGTCAAAGTAACGTTAGCGTCCTTGGCAAAGTCGAGGAAAGTAACGGCTCCACCGACTTCGATTCCATCAACAAAATCTTCTTTTTTCAAATCCATGACATCCATCGTCATTTGGCAGGCAATGATTTTTACGCCCATTTCCATAGCCATTGCAAGCAGCTCAGGGATTGACGGAACATTGGCTTGCTTGAAGCCTTCCGCGATATGCTCTGCTCCTGCCGGAAGCGGCAGCTGACGATGCATCTCGTTGTGAATCAGGTTCAGGCCTTCGAAAGTGAAGAAAATAGCCACCTCTGCATCCGTTGCCGCAGATGCCGTTGCAATGTTAAAAACCTTGTACGCGTCAAACATTCCGCCATTGCTTGCGATAATCGCTACTTTAGAACTCATATTAGATAACCTCCGTTTATTGGGTTGTTTGTTACAGCTTTTCCGTTGGCCCTGTCCATTCGGACATGCCCGGTAGCACATTCTTCACTTGCTTGAAGCCTTTGCTTGCGAGCAGCTGACAGGCCAAATCGCTTCTGGTGCCCGTTCTGCAAACGACATACACCTCATCCTCCGGCTTCAGCTCGCTTATTCTATCTTTCAGCTCGCCAAGCGGAATTGATACGGCACCGGGTATGCGATTAAAAGAATATTCAGCGGACTCCCGCACATCGAGAATCGTTACGTTCTCTGCCGCTTGCAGCTTCTTCAAAAGTTCATCGTTGGACGCCGTAAGTGGATGTTTTTTCTCTTCCTTAATTTCATTCGGGCTGGATTTGCGGAGATAATGCTTAAGCAAATCTCCCTCTTCTACAGTTCCCAAATATTGATGACCCGTGTTTCTTGCCCAGCCTTGAATATCGGCGAGCGAACCTTTGTCCGTTGCCTGAACCTCTATCACTTGACCGGATTCAAGCTGATCCATCGCTTTCTTTGTTTTGACAATCGGCATCGGACATGCCAAGCCTTTGCAATCCAGAACCTTATTTACTTTAATATCAAGCAATGTTGTAGCCTCCTCAAATTGTAGGTTTTTAGCCAATATGAAAAACAAATATGATTTGCTTTGCCCGACGGGATGTGAATTTGAGTATAATACGTATACCCCTATAGGTATATTACTTTCAGGATGGTTTATTGTCAACCGCTCGAAATAATACTTATTTTCCCAGACTAATTAGCGGATAAATCATGTAACGCCTAGGTACTATATGAAAAAACCTCTAATCGAGGCCTTTCGAAGAAGATCGACCGCGTTTAGAGGTAGGTTTTATCGCCAATAAGAATTTGTTCTTCCGACTTGCTCGGGAGCTTTTAAATTCTTATATGGTGAAAAAAGCAGCCTTTCGGCTGCTCTAAAACAAAATGATTATTAAGGCGACCAATACCTTCCGCCCTTAAGATCCGTATCCTGGAGGGCACCGTCTGCTTCTTGTAAGACAAACAGGTTTTCGCCTTCGAAACCCGCCCATGCGATTCCCAGCAGCACTCCTTCATTGGAGTGGGCGAGGAACAGCACCTCAAACCGTCCCGGGTCGTCTCCGCCGTCTACCCGCCAAGTACCGGACTCGTTATAGGTTGCGGGGAAATCCTTGAACAGCACTTTATCGTCGCGAAGGTAAGCGAGGCTTGCCAGCATGTCGTCTCCTTCGCGCTCGAATACAAACAAGGCTATCTTCTCTTGGTCCGATTCGGAGAGGATGCTGCTTGACGTCACTTTTCTGCCCTTTAATCCTTCTACGCGGGCTATCGTATCGGCATCCGCTTGTTCGTATTGCCCGTCTTCTGCACTGGTTATGTCGACCAAGGAGCCTTGATTAACGACGCCTTCCCTTGCCAACAGATAGGATTTATTCGGCAGGAGAATCCCATCGTCTTTCACCTTGTAAAGGTACCCCGCCATATTATTAAAGTTATTAATCGACTGTCTGTTGTTATCCTGTTCATTAGCCTCCTGATGGTGGACATACTCGATCTCAACCCGGTCCCCGCCATTTCCGATAGCCGTGACGAATTGCTCGGGATTCTCTACTTCATCCCCGTTATCATTCGGAATAGTGATCAACTGCTGCCCCGTTTCGTCCGCGAACGCAAACACGTTTTCCAGACCACTCAACTCCAATTGTCCGTTAGCCGCCCCATCATCCGATTCCGTAGGCTGTTCTTCTGGCGTTTCTATGCTAGGCACCGGCGTTTCAGCAAGTTCACTTACCACTGGTGTTGGTGTTGGCGTGGGTTCGTTTGTTTCCGAGTTCGCGCATCCGGCAAGCAGCAGCAAGCCTATAGCCCCACCTATCCACATGCCCTTCATTCTCATCATTTCCCTCCTGTTCATAATGACCCCGTTCTTATGACTACCTTACCATACCTTGGAAAATATAGAAAACAGCCGGTCCTTATTGGAGTACTAGGCTTATTCCCCCTAGTCTTTAAGGCGGTTAACTAAAAAATTAGGAGCCTTAATAATTAATCACGTGTGGATAAAACAACCTGTGGATATGTGGGCGAAAGCTGTTGAAAGTCTAATTTTCCCGTGTAATCAGCCCGTTGATATGTGGGTAACTATGTGAATAACTTTGCGAGATCTTAATAAGCCTTGCCATTCTATGCAGGAAGAAAAAACGCATACCTTCTTGGAATGGCATAAAAATTTCGCAATCAAACGTGCTCGGGGCCGGCGATATCGTGCGACTGTGAGGGCTAGACTCATTGTTTGTGAGGGACAACGTACGCGGACGGCGGAGATACTCACTAATTCGCCCGATAGTAGCTGCGTGCGCAGCTTTAACGCAAAAAGCCTCACTAATTAGTGAGGCTTTTTGCGCTCTAACAACCGAAGGGCAATGGCTTTCTCTTGCACACCATTTGTTAATGAAGGCTGGAATGGATCAAAATCGAAAAAAGCGTTGCAGGGACAGTTCACCCTCTGCAACACTTTTTCATGAATACGCTTCTTCATTTTACTGATGCCAGACTTATTCAAATACCAACGTTCCAAAGCTGTCGCTGCGATGAAAATTAGGGGTTTCCGACTGAACCGGCGACCAGCTCAAGTAATGAGGGGCCGGCGTCAGATCGCCGCATTTATAAAAATTGCCCTTCATCACGGCACCGGGTTCCGCCCGGAAATCCGGAAACCAGTATTTAATGAAAGCAAACGGAATACGCAGGTTAAGCTCCCAGTACATTCTCCGGCAATCGGGATTCCATAAACCAAGGGCCGTGCGTATGCCGAACTGGCTTGCGGCTTCCGGCAGAATCCGCTTGCGTTTCGAGCCGCCGCTTTCGCCTATCTCCAAGAGCAGCATACCGGCGGCGTTCAGCTCGAAGTTGAGATAACGCGAATCCCGGGCGGGAAGCGGCTGAACGAAAAATTCCACGCAGCTGTCCTGATAGACCGGGTCGCCATGCCGCCTGTGGCGCATAACAGGCGATTCCTCGTAAACCCGGAACTGCAGGTGCAGCGCCTCATCATCGTATACGCCGCGGACCTCCGTCTCGGGCGGCTGCTCTACCTGAAGCCACTGCTGATAAGCAACCTCCGCTGACGGCAGCTCCCGCCATTCCTTGTCCGTATAACCGGCAGCGCCCGCTGCAAATGAAAATTCATGCTGTTTACTCATGACTAGGCGATCCTTTACGGTACGGCAATCCATGCGCCGCGTTGATCCGCCGATTCCCGCTCCGCCGTTACGATTTCGATGCTGGCCTTTGTGCTCTCCGGAGTAGCCGTATCCAGCGGCAAACCTTGAACAAGCGCTTCGATGAAATATTTTTGCTGATAGTAATAGCCCTGATCAGCCGGCAGCTCTGCCGTGAAGCCTGCTCCGTCATTCGGATTTACTTTGACGGAAGCGCCGTCGAACTGCACGTTGCCATGCTCAAAGTTAACCTTGTAGCCCATCTCAAAGCCAAAGTCGCCATTTAACGTCCAGTCCACTTGGGCGGATACAATCTTGTTATCCGCATAACGGTAATGCGTGGAGACGATATCGTAGCCGCTTCCAGCGATTACGTTTCTGCCGTAACACGATACCGCTTCCGGCTTCCCAAACAGCCAGTTTACGACATCGGTATCATGCACGTGCATATCGAGCAAAGCGCCGCCGCCTTTTTCGTTCACCAACACCCAAGGTCCCCAGGAAGGCGTGCCGCCGCCGCGGTAAAAGTACGCACTAGTTACATTGCCGAACTTGCCGTTGCTGACGAGCTCCTGCAGGTAGACATAAGCCGGCCAGAAGCGCAGGCATTGTCCGATCATCAGCTGCTTCCCGCTTGCTTCCGCGGCTGCAATCATTACGTCACACTCTTCCGCATTCATCGCCATCGGCTTCTCGCAGAGCACATGAACGCCGTTGCTCAGACATTGTGTAGTGACGTCTCGGTGCAGGAAGGTAGGCAGCGTAATATCGACCGCATCAAGCTGCTCGCTCTCCAGCATCGCTTGTACCGACGTATATTTGTTGAACCGGCCGTAATCAATCGCGTTCTCCGAGGAAGTATCGATATTCCCGCCGCTGCCGCCGCCGTTCAGCTTCACTTCGTCCACATCGCAAAGCGCTACGACGCGAATCGGCGCTCCTTCTCTTTCGAGACGCAGGTAATTCTCGAGATGGGTTTTGCCCATGAATCCAAGTCCAATCAGTCCAATTTTCAGCATTAGCGTTCCGTCCTCCCTAAAATCGCATCCATTGCAGCAGACGTGTTATACACGATTTGTTTCGTATGATGGGTGTATGGCGGGATCATCTCCGCCGTTACGTAATCGTTATAGCCGATTGCTTCCAGCGCGCGAATAACTTCCGGATAATCCACGTCACCTGCAAGCAAGTCCACAAAGCCGTGAAGTCCGCCCGCTTGTCTGCGATAATCCTTGAAATGCACCTTCTTAATCCTTTTGTTCAGGATCGAGATCCAATGCTCCGGGTAGCCGGAATAAACAACATTGCCTACGTCGAAGTAAGAACCGACATACTCGGAGCCAACCGCGTCAATAAATCCGCGCATTTCAAGCGGCGACAGCAGAAACTTGTTCCATACGTTCTCGATGCCAACGGATACCTTCACCGCTTCCGCTTCCTTCGCCAGCTTCGTGAAGAAGGCCAGCGCATTGTCGTACGCCCGGTCATAAGGAACCACCGGCGCATTCGGAATAAAATCAACGCCAACCGCTCCAGGCACGATCAACACCGAATCCACGCCCAGCGCAGCCGCGTGCTCAAGCTGCTTTCTTGCAACGTCAAATGCTTTTGCGCTCACTTGTTCATTCTCGCTGGTTGGCGGGTAGTCCCAATACAAGCCGCTTGCGAGGCTCGACAGCTCGATACCGGTGTTATCCGCAAATTGGCGGATTGCGCGTACTTCATCCGTTGTACTTTCCACGCTTAGCGGGCCTGTCTCGTTCAGCGACAGCTCGATGCCGTCAAAGCCGGCATCCTTCGCCAGTTCAATACTTTCCTCTATACTCATGCCTGCCGGAAATGACCAAATATTAATCCCTTTTTTCAAGTTGGGCAGCCTCCTTTAGCTCTTTATATTGCCATTATAAAGGCCGCTGCGACGCCCTTATTTAGCAAATCAGCCGGACCTTTTGCACAGGGCGAAAAGGATTTATAATTAGTGCAAACAAGTGTGAAAAAGGGAGAGGGCAACAGGTGGAATTCATTCGCCATACGCTTAAAGAAATGCTTGCGGTACGCAAGCTGATTTCGTTCCATTACTTTGAATTTGCGAAAGGTTACGTGTTCGAGGGGGAGCAGCACGACTTCTGGGAGCTGCTTTACGTGGATAAGGGGACCGTAGAGGTAAGGGCGGATGAGCAAACGCATCAGCTCGATCAAGGCATGATCATCTTCCATAAGCCCGGAGAGTTTCATACGGTGAAGGTTGGCAGCCAGCATAAGCCGCCTAACCTGTTTGTGCTTTCTTTCGAGTGCTCTTCCCCATGCATGGAAAGCTTCGAGAACCGGATTCTTCAGCTCGGGACAAAAGACCGGAATCTGCTGTCATTGCTCATGCAGGAAGGCTTTTATTCCTTTGAACCGCCTTACGACAAGTCCGATATCCACGAGCTTGTTACCCGGGAGGACGCCCCCTTCGCCAGCGAGCAGGCGATGCGCAATTACTTGGAGACCCTGCTCATTCAGCTGATCCGGCAGCAAGAAGATGCCGACCGGCAATCCGTACGCAAGCCTGCCTCCTTTCAGACGGAGAAAGCCGAGCAGCGGACAGCCGACCGGATTATCTCCTTCATGCGCGGGCATTTATCCGAACAACTGACTTTGGACAGGCTATGCAAGGAGCTTCACTTGGGGAAAAGCCGGCTCAAGGAAGTGTTCCACGCGCAGGCCGGCATTGGCCCGATGGACTATTTCAAGCAGCTCAAGATCGAGGAAGCCAAAACGATGATCCGCGAGCAGCAATACAACATGACCGAGATTGCCGCCATGCTTGGCTACAGCAGCATTCATTATTTCTCGCGCGATTTCAAGAAAGCAACCGGCATGCCGCCGTCCGATTACGCCCGTACTGCCAAGGCAAGGGCACAGGGATGAGCAACCCCCTAATGGCGGCTTTCGAAGCTTGCTATTTAATCCATCCCTTCTTGCAGACTGCACATTATGCAGCGTAATTGTACATTTTAGGCCCTTCATAACAATATCCTGCACGGAGTGCAGGATATCAGGCGAAAAACGGTTAATCTGAGCTCTTTACGAACGATATACTGCATTCCATGCAACATATCTCTTCGGCAACCACTATTTTGAGCAATTATCCTGCACTTTTTGCAATGAAGCTCCGCGCGTGCCATACCGTTGGTCGCTGCCAGCAAGTATGAGCTCATAGAAACCAGAATGCGTTCCGGTTAACGGCGAGATCCTATGCAAGGCGGAGTGCAGTCTATTAGTAGAATTCTATGAAGGGAACAAAAAAAGGCGCCCCAATGCCATCATCAACGATGACTTCAGGGGCCTCTTCTCTATGATTGTAAGCTGCTGATGGCCGGTTGCTGGGACTCGGACGAGCGGCGGTATACCATCCGATATGGAATCGTCATGCGCACCGGCAGCGAATATTGATGATTCAAATAATCGAGCAGCAGCTTCACCGCATACATTCCCATCTCGATTTTCGGTACGTGGATGGTCGTAAGCGGCGGCGAAGTGAACTCGGAAATTTCGATATTATCGACGCCAACAACCGCGATATCCTCGGGAATGCGAAGACCGCGCTCCGAAGCGGCGCGCATCGCCGCAATCGCCATCATATCGCTGGCCGCGAATATGGCGGTTGGCGAATAGCCTTTTTTCTCGAATGCCTGCTTGGTCAGCTCATAGCTGAGAGATACATCCCATTTCACGTCGATAATCCAATTGTCGTTCAGCTCGAGCCCTGCTTCGCGCATCGCGCTTTGATAGCCTAGGAACCGCTTCTCCTGACGGAAAGGATCATTCAGCTCCGGACCGCCTATATAGCCAATCTGCTTATGTCCCTGCTTGATGAGATGCTGCACGGCTTCCTTCGCCGCGGCTTCGCGGTCATAGCAGACGACCGGAATCGCTCTGTCCGCCAAATCCACGCCAACAACAGCCTTCACGTTCTGCTTGATCCATTGGTACGCATCCGCATCAATCCGCTCGACAATAATCATGCCGTCAATCCGGTGCTCCTTCACGAGGGACTGGAGCTGCTGGATATCCTGCTGATTCTCGATGCTGTATACAAAATCCAGCCGTAGACCGGACTCTGTCAATGCTTTCTCGATACCCTCCAGAATAACGGAGAAGTAAGGATTATTATATTTGTTCTGAGGAATGGCAACGACACAGCCGATATGAACCATCAGCTTGTTATCGGATTTGCCCAGCTTCTCCGCACGGTTCGCCTTGTAGCCGAGCTTCTCCGCAACTTCCCAAATTTTCTTACGGGTCTCTTCGCTGACGGAACGGGTGGAGTCATTCTTCATGACCCGCGATACCGTCGAGATCGATACCCCGACCTGCTCTGCAATATCCTTCAACTTGGCCATCATACGTTCCTCTCTGTTCCTATATCGAATATATGCTCTCTATAATTGCGGCAACAACGCAAAAGTTGCGGCAAATTCTATTGTATAGCCCTATTCATCAATAGTCAAGAAACACCGTCATTTCAGGCTTTCAGGCCTAAGCAAAAAAGGGAAAAGAAGCGACCAAACGCCTCTTTCCCCCGCTCTTTCCTTAACCCTCTTATTTCAGCTTGGATTCCAGATCCTTAATGGCCGCATCCACGTCGCCGTCGCCGGCAAGCGGATTTTTAAGCGATTGCTCGCCGTATGTCCATACCAGATCCGTCTTCTTCACCGTGAACGGCGAAATGATGCCGAACTGCTGCGCGTCGAGGAAAATTTTATTCGCTTCGCCTGCGGTTGCGATATAAGCGTCGGATGCCGCTTTATTCGCCGGAATCGAGTAGCCTTGCTTCGCCAGCTCGGTTTGACCTTCAGGACCTGCCAGCCATGCAAGCAGCTTATATGCTGCGTCTTCATGCTTCGTGTTGCTCGAAATCGCGATACCAGCCGGTTGTACAACCGTTTTGTTCTCTTTGAATTTCGGGAGGTACGTAATGCCGTAATCTACCTTAGCTTCCTTGAAGTTGGTGGTATTCCAGTTGCCGCCCGGGTTCATCGCAACCTTGCCGGTTGTAATGCCGAGGTTCACCTGGCCGCCGAGACCTTCAATTTGCGCAGGCGTTGTATTGATTTTTTTCTTCGTTGCGTCAATAAAGAAATCCAGTACTTCACGTGCTTCAGGGGTATTCAGGGCAAGCGATCCGTCATCGTTCACAAGCTTCGCGCCGTTGGACCACAGCTCCGGCTCCAGGAACCAATCCATGGTTGAGCCAGGCGATACGGACATGCCCCATTGCACGATGTTGTTGCCGTCAAAGCCGGCTTCGCCAGGGTTCTTGCCGTTCTTGTCGAGCGTCAGCTTGGTTGCGATGTCGATAATCTCATTCCAGGTTGGTTCAAGGGAAGGAACCGGCGCGTTCTTAGGATTCTTCTTCGGATCCGCAAAGATCGCTTTATCGTAGTACCAGACGATAACGTTCGCGTCAATCGGAAGCGATACCTGCTTACCGTTGTATTTATGTAAACCAAGCAGGCTTTGGTCAATATTGTTCAAATCGAAGTTGTTGTCCGCAAGCGGACCGTCCAGCTCTTTGAAGATGCCAAGCTCGGCGTATTTCTCAATAAAGGCATAGCTGGTTTTGAATACGTCGGGAAGCGTGCCGCCCGCGGCGTTAGCCGTCAGACCGTCCCAATAGCTACCCCAGTCTTTGCCTTCCAGCTTAACGGTAATGCTCGGATTGGCTTCCATGAATTTATTGAGAAGCTCTTGCGTACGTTGCAGCTCTTCCGCCGTTCCCCATTGCGAATACGTAATCGTAACCGGCTCGGCTGGTTTCTCTGTCTGCTCCGCGCTGCCGTTATCGCTTTGCCCGCCGTTTGCCGCCGTATTCGAACCGCCATTATTATTGTTGCTGCCACAGCCGGAGATGATAATCGTCATGGATAATACCAGCGTAAAAAGACCCAATAACCACTTTCTGTTTGTTTTCATATCCAGTTCCCCTTTAGATTATTTTGAAAACAGCAGTATTGAAAATCTTATGCCTGCCCGTGTTGTTCTCCCTATCGTCCTTACCCCTTCGAACCCGTGAGCACCACCCCCTCAACGATATAGCGCTGCGCGAACAGGAACAGCAGACCGATTGGCACAATGCTGATAAAAGCGCCGGCGGCAAGCGCCGGGAAATCCTGACTCGTCTGGCCGATGAGCAGCTGCAGACCAACGCTGAGGGTAAACATGTTGTTGCTCTTGATGTAAAGAAACGGTCCGAGAAAATCGAGCCATGAGTTCACGAAAGCAAAGATTACGGTCGTAACGACAATCGGTTTGGACAGCGGCATGATAACCTTCGTAAACACGGTCCAACGGTTCCCCCCATCAAGATAAGTCGCTTCGTCAAGCTCTTGAGGAATCGTCATGAAAAATTGCCGGAACAGGAAGATGTAGTACGCGCCGCCAAGCCACGCCGGAACGATCAGCGGCAGCCATGTATCCACCCAGTGCAGCTTCGTAAAGAGCACGTAGGACGGAATCATCAGAATGGACGGCGGGATCATCAGCGTCATAAGGACGATCGGGAACAGCCGGTCCTTGTATTTGGTTGAAAAACGCGAGAAGCCGTAAGCAACAATCGAGCTGGACAATACCGCACCAAGCACCACAAGCGCGGAGATTGCGAAGGAGTTCTGGATCCACCTCCACATCAGCGGCTGTACATCAAACAGCCTGTTGAACGCTTCGAAGTTGAGCGATTCCGGCAGTAATGTCGGAGGAACCTTGTACGTTTCGGCTTTTGTCTTGAGCATCGTCGACAGCATCCATACGAGCGGTCCCGCGAACAGCACCAGCGCGGCTGTCAGAAGCGCGTATTTGCCGGTTTGCTTCATCACGCGTCTGTTAGACGTAGTCATCTTGTTTCCCCCTTCTATTTCTCGCCTTCATAATAGACAAACCGCTTAGACAGCTTCATCAGAACAAACGTCACAAGCGAGATCAGCGCGAACAGGAAGATGGACTGCGTCATCGCCATGCTGAATTTCAAATCCGTAAACGCCGACTTGTAGATGTTATAGACAAAGGTGTACGCCGCGTAATTAGGCCCGCCCTTCGTCAGCAGCAGCGCTTCCGTAAACATCTGAAAGTTGTACATCGTCTGGATAATGACGACAAACAGAATGGAAGGACTGATCATCGGAAGCGTCACGCGGAAGAACGATTGAACCTTGTTAGCCCCGTCGATGAGAACCGCTTCATACAGATGCTTCGGCACGTTCTTGAGAGCCGCAAGGAAGATAAGCACCCCGCTCCCGGAAATCCATACCTGCAGCAGGATTATGACCGGCTTGATCAAGCCTTCGCTGCCCATCCAGTCGATCTTGCCGATTCCAAGCACGGACAACCCCGCATTCAGAATGCCGAATTCCGAGTTGAACACGAGACGCCAGATGATGACGGTCGCCACGATCGGCACCAGCGTTGGCAAGTAATAAAAGGTGCGGTAAAGGGCGATGCCTTTGACGTTCATATTGAGCAGCATGGCCAGCAGCAGCATGCCCGCCGTTACGATTGGAACACCTATAACGACGAAGTAGGCGGTGTTCCCTAAGCTTTTGCTGAAGATCGGATTATTGAACATGTCTACGAAGTTCGACAACCCGACGAAGTTATAGTTCGCCGCGCCCGGCAGGCGGGCATCGGTAAACGCGTAAAATACGGAAGTACCAAAAGGAACAAGGAAAAAGAGCGAGAATCCGATTATCCAAGGGGAAATAAATAAGAAGAAAATAAGTGTGTCATATCTTCTCAGCTTGCTTTTCATCCGGGCACCCCCTTACTTCATTAATTCGTTCACGTAAACATAGCGTTCTTCCACGATGGATTTCTCCGCCGCCAGCGCAATCAGAAGCGCGTCTCTGCCGACATAAGCGGAGGCAAAAGGCTGCTTGCCTTCCTTCACGCTCTTCACGAATTCGATCCGCTGCGTTTGTCCGCCGGTATGTCCTCCCATAATCGAGTCTGAAGTAACGTCGATATCGAGGTGGTCGCGGGTAAAGTTTTGTCCGCCTACGATGTCGATCGTCTTGTCGTTCTTCGCCACCATCTGGCCGCCGTTCTCGCCGATCAGCCCGATCTCAAGACCCTCCCCCATCAAATTGCGAGGCTTCAGGTACATGCAAAGACCAAGATTCGCCTTGCTTCCGTTCTCGTACTCAATCGTTACCCATGCATGGTCAACGATCGAGATATCCTCGATAGGCTTAGCAGGATAATGGCTGTAGGAGTTGGTAATCAGGTTCGGCTGCCCTTGCTTCATCACGTGTTGACCGCCGGTTGCGAATACCCGTACCGGCTTCGAGCCGATCATCCAGTTGAAAATATCAAAGTGATGGCAGTCCTTCTCAACCAGCGCGCCGCCCGACTTGTTCTTGTCATAGAACCACTCCGTCGGAGGGAACGGATCGCGGAACTCCTTGCACCACATGAGCTTTACGTCGCCAAGGCGTCCTCGCCCCAGCTCCTCGGCCATTCTCCGGTATACGTTGGAGTAACGGTACACGAGACCGATCTGCAGGATGCGGTCGTTTGCCTCAGCTGCCTCAATAATCGCGTTGCAGTCTTCAAGGGTATGGGCAACGGGTTTTTCCAGGAAAACATGCTTGCCGGCCTCGAGAAAAGCGACCGCTACTTCACGGTGCAAATAGTTAGGCACGCTGATGACAACCGCATCAATGTCTTCTTTATGTAAGAGCTCTTTATAGTCGGCTACGATAACCGGCTTGCTGTTCTTCAGCTCCGCAAGCGTACGCTCAACGTTTGCCTGGTTCATATCGCAAATATAATTCACTTTGCACTCCGGCAGCAGATCAAAACCAATGCAATGATGCGAGCCCATATCTCCCACGCCGATAAATGCCATTTTCAGTTTTTCCATGTCTACACTCTCCATCGATAATTTTGCGCCAAATATGATCCGGATCGTTACAACTCATGGCGAGTAGTCGCTTTCATGTTCTGATCATAACGCAGCCTTCACGACAAGTCAACAATTTTTGGGTAAAATACCTGACATATTTGCGCCAAAATTAATTTATATATTTTTCTCAGTAATAACGCGGGTTTTTCGCTAAACATTTTAACTTATTGCTCCATAAAATTTGGAAATATGACATCAATAAGTCAGGTATATTTTATTGATTTGCGCCAAATTTAATATTTGTTAAGCAAATTTCTCCAACAATTTCCCTCAAATGTACTTGGGGCAAAAAAAGACTGCCCGGCTTTCCGGGCAGTCTCTTGTGCACGCTCTTATTTCAACAGCATTTCCATCAACCGAAGCGTAATAACCGCCGCCTCCGCACGCGACACGCCTTCATGAGGACGGAAAGAGCCATCTTCATCGCCAATCATAAGACCAAGCCGCTTCGCCTTCATTACGCTGTCGGTGGCCCAATCGCTAATCCGTTCCGCATCCCGATAGCTTGCTTCTTCATGATTCGGAGACGTTCCCGCAGCGGATTCCCCGGAAATCTTCGCGGCCGCGCGAATAGCCAGAACCGCCAGCTCCTCCCGGGTAATTTCCGCATTTGGCCGGAACGTATCGCCGTAACCACTCATCAATCCTGCTGCCAACACTCCCTTCAACTCCTCTGTATACCAAGCTTGCGCCGGAACATCCCGGAACGGCGTTTGCGTTCCGTCGTCCGGCACCGTTCCAAGCCCCAATACCCTTGCAAGTATGGCGGCAAGCTCTACGCGGGTAATGGACCGGTTAGGCGCAAACCTGTCGCCGTCTACCCCTTGCATCACTTGCTTGGCCGCCAGCGCTTCGATTGCGTTCGCCGCCCAATGACCGACTGCAACATCACGGAAGACCTTCTCGTAATTCAGCCATTGATAGGTTCCCGGGGCTGTTATTTGCGCCGTTAATACCCCGTTACGGAAGATCGCAGAAGCCGCTTTTAACCGTTCATTCTGAATACCGTAAAGATTAACGGCATTTACATCGGTCGAATCAGGCTTCAAGGACACCTTGACGGGCGAAGCCGCAAAATCAATCGTCTTTTCCCCCGCTGCCGTAGTTACGGCAAGCCCAAAGGAAACAGCCTGCCCGATGCCTTGTGCCGCAGCGTTATCCTTCATTGCGTAGGAAGCCAGATCCAAGCCGGGCTTAACGGTAATAGTCAGCCAAGCCAAGCCGCTTCCGGCCTGCTCCTTCGCCTTGGCCAGCAGGGAGCCCGGCAGCTCCCAGTTTACCTTTCCATCCGAAATAACGATGGACGGATTGCCCGCGAGAGCCGATGCCTGAAGAGGCACCTCGATTTTCTCTTTGCCTGTAAGCAGTGTAATAGCAAGCTTACCGTCCGTGAGAACCGGATTGTTTAGTCGCTGAACCTTACTGTCATCCGCCGCCGGGGCCGAGCCGTTCGCGCCGCCCGTACTGCCGGACGAGCCGGTCACCGTCAGACTGCCAACCTCGTATCTTCCATCCGGACGTTTTTCGTCAATCGCCAGCTCCATGCCCGGAGAATCCGTTGCCGGATCAATGACGGCAATAAGCAGCTTGTAGCTGCCCGCAGCCAGCGTACTTGGCAAATTCAGCCGATGTTCCAGCACATGCCGGCCCGGCAGAAGCGTACGCAGATCGGTATCCTGCCGCTCTTTGTACACGATTGTTCCGTTGGCATCGGCGAGGCTGTATTCCAGCTTCCAATCCTGATAGAACGGAGCAACTCCTTTATTGTTAAGAACCGTCTCTACGGAAGCGGAGGTTCCGCGCGCGATGGAGTCCGAATGTTTAACCGCCTCGATCACATAGCGGTAACCCATCATTTTCTGCATCGTCTCGATATTGGACTGAATGCCGGTCCCGTATGCCGTACGCGCCGGTGAAGACGGTCCCAGCCATGAGGTATGGCTGACCCGCATCTGGCGCAAGGATTCCATAATGGCGTCATCGGTCAGCCAGCTTTCCGGGTTGCCGTTGGCAAACTCTCCGCCGGAGTACGCATACTTCCAAAAGTCCGGCATTGCGGAAGCCGCTTGCACGGAAGCCGCATTCGCCGGATCATCCACGAATTCTCCGATGCCCGACCAGCCGTTTTGCGTCCAGCCTACCCACTCGTCCGTGCTGGATTTAATGCCGAACACGTCGTTAAACAATCCGGTCCGCTGCCCGCTTGCGATCGGGAACGGCTTTCTCATGCCAATCTGCTTGTGCTTAAACGCGTCCAGATAGTGCTGAACGTACTGATCGGAAATGCTCAGCTTCGGAAACACGCCGGAGCCGCTTGGCCAAGTATGCCACTCTCCCCAGTGACCCAGGCTTCCCAATTGCACAAAAGCTATCCGCGGATCGTTGTCGTAGCGCCCTGCTACCTTGGCGATCATCCGCTCATGCTCGGCTAGCAGCGTCTCGCTGTTGTAATTCGGACTAAAGCCTGAGCCAACCTCCTGCGTATCGTACCAGGTGCCGGCATTCCCTTCCGCGGCAAGCTCATCGTACAGCCAATCCGGAATATCCTTATGGGACGGGTCGGCCGTAGGCGTATCCATCACAATCCGCAGATTGATCCGTTTGCCCTGTGATGCCCAATAGGCGAACTGGTATTTCTGCTCGATGCCTGCCCAGTCGAATTGCCCTTTAACCGGCTCCAGCTCCCGCCAAGAAATCCCCGCATACACCAAACTGTGCTGCTGCGGATACGGAGTGCCGTCCGCCTTGGAAGAGTCCTTCGCCCAAGCCACCCATCCCATAAAAGGATTGTTCAGCAACTCAAAGCTTTGGCGAGGGTAGAATACGCCCGCAGTCTCCTGCGTCCGCACCGCATTGTCCACGGTCAGCGGCGCGCTGCCGCCCATCGGCAGCTGCAGCATGCCGCGGTTGGCATAACCAAGCTTGATTGGCTCCTGACCTTGAAAGCCAAGCTCATCCAGATAAACGTCCATCTCAACCGAATCGTCGGTTACGGCCAGATAAACCGGTCCCTTCTCCGTCCAATCGCCTTCTTGCTCCCGGTATTCGTACAACGTTCCGCGGTCGATTTTGTAATCGAAGCCTTCCTCCGTCCACAGTCCGGCCGACGCCCCCGTATCCGAATCGCCGTCCGTATTTAGATAATAGACGTTGCGCAGATCGAGATTCTTGCCCTTTACCCGAACATACAGTTTGCGTTCGTCCTGCACCGCATCCAGCACATAAGGGGAACCCCCTGCGGTGGCGCCAAGCTCCACCCCGCCCCAATCGCTATCGTCCCCGTCTACGGTAATCGCGGACCCGCTGCTGCGGAGCTGGATAACAGCCGGATCGCCGCTTGCGTCAGGCGCGGCATAGCTGTTGCTCAGGAATCCGGCATGTATGGATTGTTCGTCCGTAATCCCAAGCTCGCTAAGCGGCACGGACCATTCAATCACTTTATGATCGCCGGTACCCTTGCTGACATAAGGGAATACCGCGGGCGTCTGATCCCAGCCGCCGCTTCCGTTCGAGGCGTACAGAATAGCCGTCTGAACCAGGTATTCGGTTCCGAGCTTGCCCGCCCATGCCCAGCTGGAGGTGCCGGTGGAAGGATTTTTGTCCGTATCCAGGAAGAGATGCTCCCACAGATTAGGGAATTCGGTATTATCGATACGGCCATCAATGAGTGCAAATAGCTTGCCGTCCATCACATAGGTCTTCACCGTTGTCAGCCCGTCCGCCGTAACGGTCAGCGGCTGAATACCCGCCCAATCCGCGGGATCGCCGTCCACCTTTAACTGCGGCTTCGCCACGAGACTAATTTCCGCGGGATCGCCGGCAGGGTCTGGCATGGCATAGTTATTGCTCAGGAAAGCCACATGAACCGACTTTGCATCGCCGGCATGCAGGTCGGCAAGAGGCAGCGTCCATTCGATCGTCTTTGCATCTTCCGTTCCGGAACGGGCATAGCTTAGTCCGGTCGCTGCCTCCTGCCAGCCGCCGCTTCCGTTTGCCTCATAGAGAAAACCGGATTGTACGAGGTACTCCGAGCCTAGCGTGCTCGCCCATGCCCACATCGCATTGCCCGTCGAAGGCTTGCGGTCAACGTCGATCAGCAAGTGCTCCCACAAATCCGGGAATTCGCCATTGTCGATACGCCCTTCAATCAGCATGTGCAGAGCATTCGCCGAAACCGCGTATTTCACCGTTGTTTTCCCGTCAGCGCTGCGGAACAGCTCAGGCACATCAGCCCATTCGGCACCATCCCCGTCAATGGCCAGATCGGTTGGCGGCGGAGGAGCTGCTTGAGCTGCACCGCCGGAGGAGGAAGGCTGCACCGAGACCATTAACTCGCCAAGCTCCGGCAGCATTGATCCCTCCGACAACAAACCCACCTTGATTTTGCCGGCAGGATCGGCAGCCGGAAGCGCCGTCAGATCAATCTCGTATTCCGCCACGGTGTCGTTGTCCTTCCGCACAACCTGTCCCTGCTGCACCCATTCTCCGTTCTCGTACGCATACGCCGCATCGCCTTCGACCTTATAATCAATGCCGACCGAATCCTTCCACCCGGCTATATTCGCACCCGTCGCCGTATTATTGTCGGCATTTATGTACAGCGTCTTGGCGCGGTTCATCCCGCTTCCTTTCGCCATGACATAAAGCTTGCCGTCCTGATTAACGGCTTTAATCGATTCCATCCGGTTATTAGCCGTTGCCTGATTCGTGTGCCCGCCATTCCAATCCTCGAAATTCCCGTACAGCGGCGCGGCACCGGAACCCGCTTCCGCCGCTGCCGCCGCTGTCGCAGGCAGCCCTGCAGTCGGAAGAGCCCCCATCATTGCCGCCAATGCCGTTAACGCTAACTTTTTCCCCGCCTTGCCCATCGTTTCCCCATCCCTTCGGTTTGTGGTTCCCTTTGAAGCGATTCTCGACGAACTCCCTTAGACGTTGCTCCTGCCAATCGCAGCCTCCTTTGTTTGTATAAGCGCTAGGCGCTTATTGCCCCTCATTCTAGTAAATATTTACACAAATTTCAATCATTTTTAGGAAAATATTTATTTAGTTTGCGGCAAATATTTCACCAGACTTATAACTAATCCCTTCATCCTTTAAGGGCGTTAAAAATCGCAATAGAAGGTATGTCCCTTAAAAACCGTGAATTTATTTGTTGTATTCCTGTAAATGCTCGATTATAATGGCCTCGTTGGTGCATGAGCATCTCATTTAGCCTATTAATTCACTTCGTTTTTTGCGCCAAATTTATTAGACCTATTCAGGAGGTGATTTATCCGAATTTTCCGACTTAAGTAGTTAAATAAAAAGAGGAGTGATTATTTTGCTTAAAGCCTTCCACCGTTTGGCTCGCCGAATGTTCACTGCATCCCTGATTCTGCTGCTTCTGTTCCCGGCATTCCGCGCCCCCGGCCTCGCGCCGTCCGCACACGCCGCCATCGGCAAAGATCCCTTGTACGGCAAAGTACCCGGTCTCAGCGAATACAGCCGGGTTATGATCTGGTACGGCACTAATACCGCTACCCAGACTCAGCTTGATACATTAAAGACATACGATCTCGTCATCCTCGAGCCTACCATCCGCATCATTAACGTTGCGAAGAACCAATTCTACTTCGAGACGTTTACTCCCAATCAGGTTAACGAAGTAAAACGGGGCGTAGACGGCATTCTCGGAACAGCCGACGATGTTATCGTGCTGGCCTATATGTCGGTTGGCGAGCTGGCCACTTCCAGCGTATTTACCGGCTTTACCGGCGACATGACGATCCAGAACGGCAAGGACGTTGGTCTGCTTCCGGCGGATTACAGCGGACCAAGCGGACCGCTGCACGGTCCGAATCCTTGGAACTACAACAGCTCCGGCAATTACATAAACGTGGAAGGCGGCGCAACGCCGGACGGCACTTATAATTCCGGTTACAACGGCTACACGGGCATCTCGATTGCGAATGATTACTCCTCTACCGGCAATCTGCTCAGCTGGAGCAATAACGGTCTGATGCCTTGGTATCTGGATCAGCAAGGGACATGGGTAAGCGACACTCGCTACATGTACGGAGGGTATTGGAAATCCGGGGACGGCGTTGCCGACAAGAACAAAACCTACGGCGGCGGTTATATAAACGGCGGTGATCCGACGTGGAAAAAGCTCATCACCTTCATGACCGACAAGCTGGAGCATGATGCCGGGTACGACGGCGTCTTCCTGGATACCGTTGATACGCCGGATCCTATTGGCGGCGCAGGCCCAACAACCTCCTGGGGACCGCGCGGCAACTTCGGTTTTACGGCCAAAGGCATGGTTGAGCTGGTCGAAGCGGTCAAAGCCGTTGACCCAACCAAGATAGTTGCGGCGAACCGGGGCTACTGGTATTTCAACCCGGACGAAGGCACCTCCCAATTCGCCGAGCGCTATCGGCATGCGATTAACATTTTCCTGACCGAATCCTGGTATTACAACCCCTACATCACTTCAGGCTCCAAGTTCTATGACGAGAACGCGGCATTCGCGGACAACTGGAACACCAATTCCGCCTCCCCTACCTACCGCAGCCGCGACAACTTCGGCGGCTTCTGGAAAGACTACATGAACGCCCAGGCGAATCAGACGGACGGCTTCAACATCATCATCTGCGACTTTACGATCCCTTCCGCAAGCACAAACAAATGGATGAACGAAATCGTGAATAACAGCCACTACATGGGTTACGACGTAAGCGGCGCCACCAATTTCACCAATATGTATCAAGACGCGAAAAACTGGCTTGATGCGAGCGGTCATCCTTCCTCCTCGCTTTCCGGCACGCATCCGACCGATCTGCAGGGCGGCTTCAATATCGACGGGCAGTTCTCGGACTGGGCAAGCGAAACGCCAATCTACAGCGATCCGGCGGGCAGCAATGCCAAAGGCATTACGAAGGTGTATGCCAAGTTCGCCGGCGACAAATTCCTGATGAGGATTGATGCCTTATCCGCGATAAACATGCAAGGGGAAATGCTCTACTTCGATTACGACAAAAAAGGCGCAACCGGCTGGCAAGGCGTCGCTTGGCCCATTACGCCGGATTCCCGCATCTATTTCGAGAATATGAACAAGGTGTACCTCGCCCCGCATGTAAGCGGGCAGGCCGACGTGTTCAAGTTCCCGTCCACCACCGTCGGCAATAACGGATGGCCGGTGATTGCGAAGCAATCCGGAAATTCGGTTGAGCTGATGTTTGACGCGGACTATATTTTCCCGGATTCGCTTGCCGGGCAGGATATCTGGATGTGGTTCCGGACAGCCAACTTCGGCGGCTCGTCGGTTAAATTCACCGTTCCGGGCTCGCCCGCCGTGCCAAGCGCTCCAACCGGATTGACGGCTTCAGCGGGCAACGGCCAGGTATTCTTAAGCTGGAGCCCGAATTCCGAGTCCAATCTGGCTGGCTATAACGTCTATCGCGGCGGCACAAAGCTTAACAGCACCCTTGTGACCAGCTCATCCTATACCGCAACGGGACTGACAAACGGCACCAGCTACAGCTTCCAGGTTGCGGCCGTGAATACAAACGGCGTCCAATCGGCGCTCAGCTCAGCCGTATCCGCCACTCCCGCCGCCCCTGTTGCGCCGTCTGCTCCCGCCGGACTGACCGCGGCTGCCGGCAACGGGCAGGCCGTCTTAAGCTGGACCGCCAATACGGAAGCGAACCTCTCGGGATATAACGTGTACCGGAACGGCACGAAAGCAAACAGCTCGCCGATAACCGGAACTTCTTATACCAATACCGGTTTAACAAACGGCACCAGCTACAGCTTCCAGGTATCCGCGGTGAACAATGCCGGTCAGGAGTCTCCGCTAAGCGCTGCCGTATCCGTGACGCCTAACGGAACGACACCAGCAACGATTACGATCGACGGATCAGCCTCGGACTGGAGCGGCATCCCTGCGCTAGCTACCGGTACCTCCGATGTACAGGTACTTAAGGCATCCAATACCGCAAGTCAGCTGTACCTGCTTGTCCAAGGCAATAACCTGAATGTTAAAGGCCAGTTTTTCCTCGATACGGACAACAACCGGCTGACCGGTTATAACGCGGCAGGCTGGAATACTTCCGGCGCGGAAAGCGGCGCCGAATATATGATCGAGAACAATATCGTGTACCGCAACAATGGCGCAGGCTGGTCTTGGACGTCTGTCGGTACGCTTAGCACGACCGAGTTCCAGCGCAACAATAACGTCGTGGAGCTGTCGATCCCGCTCAACACGCTAAACCTCGCAAACGGAAGCACCATCCGTGCGGGCTATGTCAGCAATGACTCGACGGTGAACCGTCTGCCCGTAAGCGGCGGTGTTCTGCCCGGCTATACGCTTGGCAGCGGCGGAACCGGCGGAGGCGGCACAACGCCGGATACGACAGCGCCTTCCGTTCCGGCTGGTCTAACCGCTTCCGCAGGCAGCAGCCAGGTCACATTAACCTGGTCGGCCAACGCCGAATCCGATCTGCAGGGCTACAACCTTTACCGGGGGACAACGAAGTTAAATACCACCCCCGTGACAGGAACGACTTACACCGCTACCGGACTAACCAACGGCACCTCCTATTCGTTCCAGATCAGCGCCGTGGATACAAGCAATAATGAATCCGCCAAATCAACCGCCGTCAGCGCGACACCTCAGGCCGTTACCACGATAACAATCGACGGCAGCGCAAGCGACTGGGGATCGGTCCCGGCACTAAACGGCAGCGCAGGCGGCACCATTACCGCCATGAAAGCGAAAAACGACGGTACCAACCTGTATCTGCTTATTCAAGGCAGCGGCTTGAACGCCAAAAGCCAGTTCTATCTGAACACGGATAATAACGCGTCTTCCGGCTATAATCCAGCGAACTGGGCAACAAGCGGCGTGGATACCCTGCTGGAGAATCAGAATCTGTTCGCTTACAGCGGTACCGGCAACAGCTGGACCTGGAGCCTGGCTTCTACGCTCAGCGCCGCCCAGTATGTCCGCAACGATACGGTTATCGAAGTCGCGGTTCCTCTTTCTTCTCTTGGTTTAACCGCAGGCAGCACCATTCGCCTAGGCTTCATCACTAACGATTCGACCGCAAACCGGCTGCCGGCCGCAAACGGCACGTTGTTAAGCTATACGTTGGCTTAACAGTTGGCTTAAATAACCCCCGCCGTAACAGCATCGCGGGCATGGAGGCAACCATCCCGAACAAACAAAGGGCAATCCCGTCACGGGATTGCCCTTTAAGTATTTTATCAGGTTAACATGAATGAGTTAGAGCCACAGTGGATTCCATACAGCATGACAAGCTATTTTTCCTTTTCTACTCAAGTACATTGGATTGGGTCCAGTATAATCTGCTCAATTAGGCGAAAGCGGCCCAATATGGACTATTTTACTGGGGTAAATCCAACGTAACCTCTACGTTCTACCCTGTCAGCCGCTTTTTATTGGAAGAATTCCAACGTGCGAGATTATAGATAGTCATCTCTCGATGACTACCTATCAAACCGTTACCAGTACTTTCGGGAAATACCCGATTCTCACGGCATGATCCAGCATAGCCCCCATAAAGCGGCTGTCCGGCGCAGCGCATGTAACGTTAAGCTCCTGCAATACTTCATACGTGTATTCGCATCCGTAGCGGTACCCGGAATCCTTCGCTCCGTCCCCTTCCAGCTGGGCAATCGCCAGCTTGACGCCTTCCGCGTTTTTCGGAACGGATGCGTCAAACAGCCATTTGGCATAAGCGTCCGGCTCCAGAAGCTCTATAGCATAACCGTAATTGCGGATAAGATCCACCCATTTGGTATACGGGATGGTCTCCGGATTGCAAATGTGGAACAATCGTCCCGAGTGAGCCGGCTGCAGCGCAAGCGTTACGATTGATTTACCCGCGTAATCGATTGGGGTAAAGTCCACCTCCCATTGCACCTTTGGCGCTTTGCCGAGCAGCAGCATCGCCTTCAGCATACGGTAGAACGAATTGCTGTCGATATTCCGCTGGAACAAGCCGCTCTCGGAATGGGAGGACAGATTGCCGGCACGGTAGATGTTTACGCTCAGCCCTTCCCCGGCGGCGGACATCAGCGCTTTTTCCGCCTCCATCTTGCTGTTCGTATACAAATTCTCTACCTTCAGATCAGGCCATAACGTCTGCTCGTTTAATACCTGTTCCCATTGCCCGCTTAAAGCCAGATCCTCCGGAATGCCAAGCGTGGAAATATGATGGAAACGAACCGGCTTCCCGCATGCTTTGGCAAGATTAATCAAAGCAAGCGTGCCCGCAATATTCGTCTTCGCAAATTGCTCTTCCTCGCCAAAATGCCTTACATCGGCTGCGCTGTGAATAATGGCATCCAGCGCACCCAGAAGCTCCTGCCGGATCTCGGCGGAAATCCCCAGATCCTCTTGCTCCAAATCGCCTTCTACCGCAATCACCCGCTCCTCGATGCGCTCCTTGGCAGCTTGGCCAAAGAAGTATTCCATATGCGCCTGAATGCGGACCAGACCGGAATCGATACCCGGACGGACGAGGCAATAGACCTTCGCATCGCTCTGCTCAAGCAGCTCATGCAGCAGATAAGCGCCAAGATAGCCCGTAGCTCCCGTCAGCAAGAAGGCTTGGGGCTCAACGCTGCTGCCTTGCGGCAATTCTGCTTCCGAATCCGGGATTGGAGGCTCCTCATTAAGCGGCACAAGGGGACCTGTCAGCTTAGCAGCGCGTTCCTCCGCCTGAGGCTGTTCCGCCTGCAGCTGCTCGATCCGCGAGGACAAAGCTTCCACCGTCCGGAAGGTGAAGAAATCATTGATTTTCAGCTCCGGATATTGCGGCTTCAGCAGGACAAGCACATGAATAATCGCCAGCGAATCGCCGCCAATCGAGAAGAAATCATCGTACCTGCCAACTTGCTCCTGGCGCAGAGCCTCCTGCCAGGATGCCGCAACGTCCCGCTCAATAGCCGTAGCCGGCGCCACAAAGCCCTCATCGGCGGCCGCCTTCTCCATATGATTGAAGCGCTGAAGACCTTTACGGTCGATTTTGCCCGTTGGCGAGATTGGCATCGCATCCAGCTGAACGATCCATTTCGGCACAAAATAGGAAGGCAGCTTAGCTCCCAGCATCCGCTTGATAACCGCCGACTGCAGCTGATCGCCGTCTTGGGTCGTGAAATAACCGACCAGCATATTTTGGCCGTCCGTATCCTTCTTGCAGATGACCGCAACGTCCTGTACGTTTGGAATTTTGGCGAAGCTGTCCTCGATTTCCCCGATTTCAATACGGTGACCGCGAATTTTGATCTGGGAGTCGCGGCGCCCTACATATTCGACCGTTCCGTCAGGCAGCAGCTTGGCGATATCGCCGGACCTGTAAATTTGTCCCTCGCCAAACGGATTATCGATAAAGGCTTCGGCCGTTTTCTCCGGCTGGTTCAAGTACCCTTTCGCGAGACCTACCGTTGAAATATATACCTCGCCATGCACGTTCACCGGGCACAGCCGATTTTCTTCGTTCACAATATAAACCTTGTAATTATGAATCGGCTTGCCGATCGGAACGCTCGTTACCTCATCCGGAATAAACCCTCTTACCGTAAACGTTGTTGTGCAAACCGTGCATTCGGTTGGGCCGTACACGTTAACGATATCGATCGCGTCATGGAATTTTCGCTGGAAAGCCCGGACCTGCTCGCCGTACAGCGCCTCACCCGCTACGGTGATGAGCTTGACGCCCGACAGCTTGCGGTAGCCTTCCTCCGATAAGTACGCGGACAGCTGGTTAAAGAACACCGTTGGAAGAATGGTAATAATCGTTGTCCCCGTTCTCTCAATCGCGCTTGCGAATTCCTCGACGGATACCCGCTCCTCCGAAGACAGCAGATACAAATGCGCCCCGTAAAATAAAGCGCCAATCGTATCCCATACCGAAGCGTCAAAGCTGTAGGTCGCGAACTGCGTAAGCACGTCTTCAGGGCCGATCCGGCAATCCGTACGCACCGTCTCGCCTAAATTGACGACGCCTTCGTGCGCGATCAGCGCGCCTTTCGGCCTTCCGGTCGAGCCGGATGTATAGATAATATAGGCCAGATCCTCCGGGGCAACTCCGTTCTCGATATTGTAGATGCCTTCATAGACCTCGGTCATGCCGGAGTCTAACGCAATGATCTCCTTAACGGTGTCCACGCCTTCGCAGAGCAAGGCCGCCTGTGCTTCATAAGCGGATTTGGTCAGGATAAAGGCCGATGCGGTATCCGACAAAATATATCGGTTGCGGTCCTCCGGATGCTCCGGGTCAACCGGAACGTATACGCCGCCCGCCTTAAGAATGCCAAGCAGGCTGACGATAAGCTCCAGGCTCCGCTCCATAAAAATGGTGACGAAATCTCCTTTGCCGAGACCGCGGTTTAACAGCATTCTTGCGGTGCTGTTCGATCTCTCGTTTAATTCCCGGTAAGTCAGCTGACCGTAAACGGAAGAGACTGCGATACGGTCCGGATAAGCTGCCGCCGCTTGCTCGAACATGCCGTGAATCGTCTTTGTTTTATCGTAAGGATAAGACGTATCGTTCATGCGGTCATAGACAGCCCGGTCTGTGTCCAGCAGAATATCAACCGCGGCAATCAGGCTGTTCTCATCCGATAGAGCCGCCTCCAGCAAGATAATGAAATATTGCGCATACCTGCGGATCGTAGAGTCCGTGAGCACCGAGCTGTCGTAATCCACGCGCAGCATCCAGCGGCCGCCCTCCTGAAGCAGCTGCCAGTTGAGCAGCTCCTGCACCGTACTGATCGGCCGGCCGCACGAGAACCGGGTATCGAATTGAAGCTCCGGCGAAGCGACAGCCCCTGCGGCTGCCTGGCTGTTAATCGATTCTTTTAAACTTGCGAAGGTCTGCTTCTGTTCGAAGCTTAGAAGAAGGGGTACCGGCGTCCCGCCGCCCGTAATCCACTCCGCAAAAATGTCGTTTTCCCCGGATAAACGATACAGCAATGCCATAAAAGCCGCTGCCGCCATTTGCTCTCTGCCATCCTTCAAAGCCTGCAGCTTCGCGTTTAAGCGGTCTTCGAAAGCTGCTTCTACTGTTAAGTAGGAATAAGTGCGGCTGTGACGTGATGAATCGAGCGGGATAAATAGCAGCAAATTCTCTGTTACCTTAGTGTGATGATTAATCTCCGTCATATCTCTTTACTCCTTCCGAGCAGTAAAAATGTCCCCGCATCGAATCCGATGCGAGGATGGAACAGGTTAGCCTTAACCTTTAACCTGAAATTGGTTAAGGAGCTTCTGAAGTTTTTCCGACAGAGCGGTAAGCTCCGTTGAAGAGTCGACGATGGCAGACATGCTTTCCTTCTGCTCTTCGACGGAATCGGATATTTGGGCACTGTTTACGGCCGTAACGCTCACTGCCGACGACAGGCTTTCGGATGTAGCCGTAAGCTCCTCCGTACCTGCCGACAGCTCCTCTGTCGAACTCGACACCTCTTGAATTTGCATCGTTACGTTTTGCGTAGCCTGAAGAATCTCGTTCAACAGCTGTTCCGTGGTGTTCGTAATCTGAAGACCGTCATTAACCTCGTAAGTCCCTTGCTCCAGCGCCTCTACGGCAATCCGGATGACGTCCTGAATTTCCTTCACCAGCTCGGAGATTTGCTTCGCGGACTGATCGGACTGCTCCGCCAGCTTCCGGACCTCGCCGGCAACAACGGCAAAGCCCTTGCCATGCTCGCCTACACGCGCGGCCTCGATCGCGGCGTTTAACGCGAGCAGGTTCGTCTGGCCGGAGATGCTCATAATCATCGAAACGATATTTTCGATCTCCTGCGAACGGCTGTCCAGCAGCTTAATGGCACTCGTAGACTTGCTGACCACGGCCTGGATTTGCTCCATCTGCGTCATGACCTGCTTAACGGCCGAGTTGCCCTCAATGGATTTTTGCTCCATGTCGTAAGCTTCGTGAGCGACCTTCGAAGAGTTCTCCGCGATCGTCTGAATAACGGCCGCAAGCTCGGTCATCGCTCTGGCGGTATCCATGGTCGCCTGCTTCTGCTCCCCGATGCCTCCCGAGATTTCCTGAACGCTTGCAGTGATCAGGTTTGTATTTTTACTGTTCAGCTCCGAGATTTCATGCAGATTCTTGGCAGAATTCGTAACGGCATGCGAGGTATGCTGAACTTGAAGCATCATATCGTTAATCCGGCTAACCATCTGGTTGAATTTCTGGTTAACCATTCCAAGGTCGTCGCTTCCGGTCTTCAGTTCCACGTTCAGGTTGCCGGTGCTGACCGTATCAATGCCGCGAACCAGCTCTTGAATAGGCTTCATCGTACGGCGGGATACAAAGAATTGGATCAAGAAAATAATCAGCATGAAAATAACCATAATGGTAATGCCGTTCACCAGAAGCTTATGCAGCCCCTCCGGAACAGCGCTGGCATCCACGTCGGCGGCAAAGAATCCAAGGCTGTTGCCTTGGCTGTCAACGATCGGGTAAAGAACCGACGTCCATGTTCCGAAGCTGTCGGAATAGAAGCTTGTAAAGGTCGGCTTGCCGGTCTTCAGCATCTTGGCAACAGCGTTCGCCATAGCGGCAGGCTGCTCGTACATGTCGCCGATATTAATGTTCTCGGCCGAGAACGCTTCTACGAGACTTGTAGGCATGGCGACCAGCGAAGTTTTATTGCCATCCGCAAGCTCCGTGCCGAATATGTAGGCTTGAGCAATATTAGGGTTGTATTTATGAATTTGATCGAATAAAACCTGAAGCTGGGCTTGCGCCGAGCCTTGGTAGCTCTTCTGCTCGATCGCCTGGGCAACGACAGCCGGATCGATTTCTTTTGCCCATTCCTGCGTAATCGCAATAATCTGGCCGCGCAGCTGCTCAATAAGAATGTCTTTTTGGGTCATATAACTGGAGGAGATTAGAATCGTGCCGATTAAAATAATGTTAATAAAGGCTAACAGCAACATCTTGGTGAAAAAGGACATCCGTCTGATCAACAACATCTGTAAAACGCTCCTATTATGATTTAATTGTCTATTTGGCTGCATTATCAAATGAAAGCGTAATTAACCCCCTTCCACGAATGATGATATGGAATAATTTCTGAAAAAAGCGAATTCGTTCTCGTAATGCTTCCAAATTTAGACATAGACTATTTATATAGTATCGTACTAAATAACTATAAGTTGAATAGCAAAATTAAAAAAAATGTGTAAATACTTTATACATTTTGTAATAATTTCGTGAAAAAAATCAAATATGTAGTACTTTTGATCTATTTATCAGGAAATATCAGAATATTTTTTCAAATCCTGTATCCTGCAGCCCTTATTTTTGATGCTAAAAAAGCAGCATTTCCGTAAAAGGAAATGCTGCTTTTGTCCGTTCTTTTTATCGATTATAAGCGTTCATTAATTTTGACCAACAATTCCTTTAAGGTTTGCTTTTCCTCTTCGGTAAGGACTTGAACGATCTCATCCTCCACCTTTTGGAAGGACTCGTTAAAATCTTCAATTAATTCAACGGCCTTTGGTAAAACATAAATATTTTTTTGCCTTTCGTTATTGGCTGGGATTTTCCGCTCGATAAATCCTTTTTGCTCAAGACCTTGAAGCATGCTTGTAATGCTAGCCCCGCGCAGATGAAACCGATCGGCAAGATCCCTCTGAATTAATTCCGTTTCTTGATTCTCGTAGATATAGCCAATTATTTTTCCTTGTTGAGCGTTTAAACCTAACTCTTTTATGCTCTCGTCCGCTTTTTTCTTTAACTTAAGGCCAATAATCTGAAACAAATCCAGATAAGGCGTCTCCTTACGGGGCTTCATGACCGTTCCTCCCTTATTGTTAGAACGCTAACTATAAGCAAATAAACTATACAGAGAACCAGCTTCCCTGTCAAATAAATATTAGTTTATTGACAGTTAGTTATCTAACAGTTATACTCCGAACTGAATCAATTGCAACTCCAAGGAGGAACAACAAAATGAAAAATTCAGGCCCAAGCTCTTCTGTAGAGAAAGTTACCGCTATTACGAATGCGCGTATTTTCGATGGCGAGAAAGTAATCGAATCAAGGAGTATTGTCATCAAAGGGGAAACCATTATTGCGGTGGGCGGCGACATTCCGGCGAATGCAACGATAATCAATGCCGAGGGCGCAACCTTACTGCCCGGCTTGATTGATGCGCATGTCCACACCTCCATCGGTGGATTAAGGGATGCATTACAGTTCGGAGTGACGACAGAACTCGAGATGAATGGTGATTTTACGGGGAGAGGACGCTCGATTCAATTAAAAAATGTGGATGACGTCGCCGATGTCCGCTCTGCAGGCACGGCAATCACCGCTCCGGGAGGTCATCCGGATGAATTACTGCCGGACGGGGACGAGATTCCGGAATTCGTATTAAAGGAACTGGATAAGTTATCGGATGAAGACCGGGAAGCTATGCTAGCCGCTTACGCCCACGATCACGAAGAGGTGCCGCAAGTAACGACGGTGGAAGAAGCGATTAAACATGTGCATACTCAGGTGGATAATGGCGCCGACTATATAAAAATCATGATTGAAGAAGGTACGGTGATGGGCGCCCCCGGCCTGCCTGTATTAAGCGACGAGATTCTGAAAGCTGCCGTAGAAGAAGCCCATAAGTTCGATAAAATCGTCATCGCCCACGTCTTGACTGCCCGTTCATCGCAAACCGCCATCGATCTTGCAGTGGACGGATTGGGCCATCTGTTTATCGACCGGCCCGGGTATACGTCGGAGTTAGTGCAATCCATCGCAGATTCTGGCGCCTTTGTTACACCGTGCCTGGTGTTAAACTCATCCATCCTGGGGAACCCAGCATCGGAATTGGCGAATGATCCTCGCGTTCATTCCAAGTTAAGTCCGGAATGGATTGATATATTGAACTCAAGCTTCAATACTTTCCCGCAAGGCAAACTGGAAAATAGCTTTAAAAACGTGATGGATCTTCACAATGCCGGAGTCGATATTCTAGTCGGGACGGATGTCGCCCCCGTTCCCGTTCCGAATCTTGGCGGCCTTGCCCACGGAGCCAGCGTACATCATGAATTGCAACTGCTGGTAACGGCCGGGTTCACTCCGATAGAAGCACTTCAGTCTGCAACCTCGAAACCTGCCCGTCGGTTCGGTCTTCGTGATCGTGGCCGTATTGCGGAAGGCGCGCGCGCGGACTTCGTATTGGTGAATGGCGATCCGACAACCAATATCTCGGATACCTTATCTATTAAAGCCGTATGGTTTAAAGGTGCGCAAAAACGGGGTTAATTATTTCTTTTGGAAGCCATATTCAAAATTTCTTCTTTTCCATTACCTTAAAAAAGGGCAGCTGGCCATATAGCCAACTGCCCTATATTCAATTCGCAAAAGCCATGCCGCGTCATTGCGCTGTCTTGATGCCTACCGTATAGATCTCGCACGGCCCAAGCTCCGCCGCGAACGAGCCGTTCGCGCCTTCGCCGGACGGCTGCAGGCGTTCGCCCGCCTGCTCAAGCACGTCGCTCGCGTACGCCACCACGGCAGAGCCGACGTTCGGCTGCGCCTGCAGCTTCGCCGCTTCCGGCCGCATGTTGAACCAGCGCAGCATGAGGTCGCCCGTCGCTTCCGCGATCTTGGCCGAGGAGAACGCAATGCCTTCGCCTTCCCATGCCAGGAACGAATGCGCCGGCGACAGCGTTCCGCCGTGTACACCGGTTTGCGTGATGGTCCACGGCGCTTGGAACTGATAAGCGGACGCATACGCGCCCGTTGCTGCGCCGTCGCCGCCATGCGGAATGATCAAGAGCTCCACGGTTTGCTCGCCGAGGCATTGCGCTTCCGGCGTCGGGAAGACGCCCCAGTCGCCCAGCTCGGAAACGGAGCGAAGCAGCGTAACCGCAATCGTATTGCGGCCGTCACGCAGCACTTCGTATTCGTTCAAGCCAAGGTTCGCGATCGTGAGGCCCTGCGTGCCGTCGCTGACATCGGCAAAGGCTTGCTGATGCTGCGCGTTGCTCGGGTTCTCCCATTCGGCGGCAGGCTCGTTATCGCGAACCGCCACTTCGAAGATCGCGTCGGCCCGATGGACGGACGCGGCCAAGTCTGTCGGGAACAAGGCGCGCACGCGATGGTCCTTCGCTTGGTTATTAAACGTGGTACGGATGCCTACGCCGCGTCCGGAACGCTCCAGGCTGACGACGGTGCGGATCGTGAACGGCACGTAATCCGTCGAACGGCCGGCTTTGCGCTCGGGATAATAAACGGCTTCCTGCTTCTCCTGCTCGAACAGCTCGTCGGCGGACGCCGGGATCGACCAATGATGCACGATCTCGAACGATGCGCGGTACGCGTTGTCTTCGATGACGCGGATTTCGGCCGCAAGACCTTTAGTCGTGAGCGCCGGCTCGCCGTCCGGCTGCTTGAACATGTACTCGTTGCCGATATCTCCGGCATCTTCATAGATGAGCAGATCGCGGTACGTGCGTCCGCTGGCGATATCCGTTACCGCCAGGGTTCCGTCTTCGGCAATCTCGATGTTCAGGTTGTTGTTCGCTAGCGTACGGGGACCGGTTACCAGCGACGGCGATGCTGCGCCGTCTGCGGCGCCCAGCACCCAAGCGTACGTCTTCAAGCCAAGCGCCGGCACGGCGGTTGCTTCGAACGTCAGCTTCACGCGGCGAGTCCAATACGGCTGGCGGAATTTGTCATCCGGCAGGTCGTAGCCGAACTGCAAGCCCAGATCCTCGAACGTATGCTCGACGGCGTTGCCGTCCGCGTCCACGAGCGTGCGCCCCTCGAGGGAGATTTCCTTCATCATGCGAATCATGTCATTCGGGGCGATGCCTTCGCGGAAATACACGCGTGCAACATCCAGCTCGATTTCCACGACGCCGCTGCGCGTCCATCCCGTCGTATTAAACGCGACAAGCGGAAGCGCATCCTTTCCGTAGCCCGCGAACGCGCTCGTATCGACGGCGCCGGCAACGGCATGCTTGCTGTCGTCGACGATCGTCTCCGCCACATGGCGGCTCTTGTCGAACCGGGTGACCATCTCCCGATGCACCTCGTCGACGCTGCAGCCGCAGATGCTGTCATGCGGATGGTTCTGCATGAGCGTTTTCCAAGCATACTTCAGCAGATGATGCGGGTACTTGGCTTTGCCCGTCATATGAGCGAACGCGGCGAGCGGCTCGGCGACCTTCTCGAGGATCGTCTGGCCGACCTGGTTCATCTGTTTCAGGTAGACGCGGGCGGACGCCGTATTCACAAGCGTCGACCAGCCGTCCGTCCGCTGGCTGCGCAGCTCGCCGCGCACGACCGACAGCTGCTTGTCTTTGAGCGACGACTTCAGCGATGCCAGATAATCCGGGAAATTCGAATGAACGAAATCCGTATCCGGGTATAGCTTGCGAGCAACGCGAATCGCTTCGGCCAGATCCGTCTGGATCGGCTGATGATCGCAGCCGTTCATGAACAGCAGCTGCCCCGTCGATGCGTATTTGCCGGCATCGGCCAGCTTGCGGTCCCAGTATTCCTTGGCCTCCGCTTCGTCCACGGGCACCTCGTTGCCGTTGCTGTACCAGTTGGCGAACAGAATGCCCAGCACCTGCGAACCGTCCGGCCCTTCCCATACGAGCTCCGAGAAGGACGACTCGTACGCGGAGTCCGAGACCATGTTGTTGAAGCCCGTCGGCTTGACGCCGCGGCCGAACACCGCGTTGTCGATGCCCGCCTGCTTCATGAGCTGCGGCGCTTGGCCGATGTTGCCGAAGGTGTCGGGGAAATACCCGACCTTCGCGATCGTGCCGTACTGCGCGGCATCTTGATGCCCGATCTGCAGATTGCGGACGTTCGCTTCGCTGCTTGTCAGGAACGCATCCTGCAGCACGTACCACGGACCGATATGAATGCGGCCCTCGCGGATCCATTTCTCCAGTCGCTCCCGCTCTTCCGGGCGTACCTGCAGGTAGTCTTCGATGATGATCGTCTGTCCGTCTAGATAAAAGCTGCGGTATTCCGTGTCGTTCTCCAGCGTGTCCAGCAGCGTATCCATAAGCGCGATAAGCCGCACGTGATGTTTCTCGTAAGGCAGATACCATTCGCGGTCCCAATGCGTGTGCGAGATGATATGCGCCGTTTTTCTATGATCAGCGTTCGCCATGGCGATCGTCTCCTTTCGATTTCAAGCCTTATTCGGCCGGCAGCGCCAACACTTCCACTTCGTCCGGGCGATAAACCTCCGTCACTCGGCCGGTCCGGTCGACGGCAAACAATACCGCGCGCTCCCTCTCCAGCACGAACGAATACGTCGTTCCCGTCGCGGCGGACTTCACTTCGATCTTCGCGTCATGCGCGTATTCGGATACGAACACGAAGAGCTCGCCGTCCCTGAAGCGAAGACCCCGGCCGTACACGCCGGCCAGGTCGCCGCCCTTCAGCCATTCCAATTCGCGGCGCGCGCCCGATACCTCCAGTGCATGCGCATAAAGCGCCGCGACCGGCTCGGCGCGTTCGTTCAGCTCCACCGGCAGCGGACACCAGATCAGGCGTCCTTGTCCGTAAGCTGCTTCCATGACCTGATCCGCTCCCGCAGCGGCGCCGTAACCGGCTTCCTTGAACACTTCGGCGATTCTCCGGTGACCGTACGATACCGGATACCCCTTGTCTCCGATCGCGAGCCGTTCTTCGCGAACGACGTTAGCCGGCTTCCGCTGGCCGAATGTATCCGACAGCCGGTCCGCTTCCCGCCAGTAGGCGTCAAGCCCGAGCGGACCCGTGAACAAGAGAGTGGCAGCCGTCCTGTCCACGATGTCCAGCAGCCGCGCGAAGGCCTCGTCGGCGAAGTTATGCGCGGACGGCACGATGATCAGCTTGGCCGGCGCCGCTTCAAGCGCGTCCAGATGGTATTCCGACACGCCGCGGAACGGCGTCTTTAGCTCGTAGCCGAGCACGCGCGTCAGGCGCGTCGTCGCGTCGAATGCCAGCTTGCGGTTCGAGAAGTCGTTGGAGTACGGGAATACGGCGGCGACATCCTCCAGCTCGCGGTCCCGGAACAGATCGCGGATCCGCTCCATGAAGCTGCCGAATCGGTAAGAGACGTCCGCCTCCGGCTTCTCGGTTCCGTCGGCCCGCAGCGCGCCGATATGGGATTCGTTCGCGTTGTCCATGTAGAAGTTGGTGTTCCAGATCCACTGCACGGCTCCGGCTCCGCCTGCCGCGAAGGCGTACGCGTACTTGCGCTCCAGCATCGCCCGCAGCTCTTCCTCGGACCGCTTCGCGAATCCGGCCGGCGTTTCCACGTACATGATCCCCGTCTCCTGCACGACGTTTGGCTTGTCGGCCGTCTTCGCGAAGATGCCGTCCCATAGCAGATGGTCGTTCAGCCACCAGGAATGCACAGTCGTATAATCGACCTCTTCCCCGTAAAAGAACGGCGAAGGACGCTGCGCGCCAAGCGCTTCGTCCTGGCCAACCGTCACGAGCTGCGACGGATTGCTTTCCTTGATTGCGTCGACGAGCTGCTTCGCCCAGCGGCTATGCATATCCATCGAGAACAATGCGTAATCCAGCCAACGCGTACCCCTTTTGCCTTGGTGCATATCCTGCACGTCGAAGTTGATGTCCTCCGGCTCCGGTATGACAGCTGACGCGAAATCCGGCAGCTCGCCCGGGGTCATGCCCCAGCGCTCTCGAAGCTTCTCGATGGTGCCGTGGCGCTCCGCCAGCCATTCCGCGTAAGCCGCTTTCTCGAACCGGTCGCGGCTCGAGCGCGGACCGTCGGAGAAGATCCGCGGCGGATCGAACATCGATGGCTCGTTGATCAGGTCCCAATCCACGTTGGTCGTCCCGCGGTGACGGCTGACGATGGAACGGATGAACCGCTTCTGCGCTTCCACGCTGCGCGGATCGAGGTACGGGTTCGTGCCTTCCCACGTCTCCGGCGTAAAGGAGAAGAACGTAAACGTCACCTGCAGGCCGTGCCGCTTCGCGGTCATGAAGAACGCGTCGATCGAGCGCAGCACTTCTTCGGACGCATGCCCGTCCACCTGCATGATATTGCGGTATGCCGTCCAGATGCCCGTGCGGATCCAGTTAATGCCCGCTTTGCGCATTTGCGCCATATCGCGATCCCATACCGATACGTTCGGCAGGAACAAGAACTTGCGCGCGACGTCCGAGGTCATGTAAGTCATGCCGACAACTGGCATCGGCCGGCCATCCTTCTCGAAATAATCCCGGCCGCGCGCGAGCAGCCCGCCGGTGTTCAGCAAATCGGCGTCCATACCCCAGAAGCCTTGGCGAAGCAGGCGCGTCTCTCCGTCCGAGGACTTGGCTACGCAATCCACAAGATAATAACCCGCTTGGATGTCGCCAAGCAGCGCAATGCGCTTCAGCTCCAGCTCGGGGCCGACTTCAGCCTCGTGCCAGTAGGTGGACACGTCGCCTGATCCTTCCGCGCGGCTGACTTTAATGTCGAACGTCCAGTTCGTCTTGCCAACCGAGCCTCGCCCCAGCTTCTGCGCTTGGAGCGTCAGCATTGGCCGCTCATGCAGCTCGTAGGAAGCATAAGCCGGTTTCAGCCACAGCTCGGTTACGCCGGCCGCGCAGAACGCCGCCCACGCCACAAGCGCCTCTGCTCCGCCGCGCGCGAAGAAATCCGCGCCAAGCGGCAGGTTGACGAAAAGCCAGCGTCCGCCGGCGAAATCGCCCTTCGTGTTCTCCCACAGCACGGCTGGTGCGGCAACTTCACGCCCCTCGGCGGAAATGCCCTTCAGCACGGGGTAAATATGCGCGTCCATCGGACCCGCCGACCCCATCTGCAGCGGCAGGTCGCTTGATTTGGTCACATGCGGCACGAGGTTCCACGTATCCTTGGCGTCAAGCAGCGCCTCTCTGCCCTTGAATAGAGGGATTTCTTCGCTAGCGGCCAGCTTCAGGACGGGCTCCGCCTTCACAGGCAGCATTTCATGAATGCGCAGCTGCCGGTGATACGCGGTTTGCTCCGGCTCTGCAAGCCACTCGCCCGCTACTTTGCGGACCGGCACGCGGAAAGGCGCGCCACCCAAGCTGATCAATCCGCCGCCGCGTTTCAAAAACCCGAGCAGCGCTTCCCATGCATCTACCGGGAAATAAGGCGCGTGCAGCGACACGAATACGCCGCCTTCCGCTCCTTCCAGCCTTGCCGCCAGCGCATCGGCGCCGTATACCTCGCCGACGCCCCGCAGCTTTTCCAGTTCCGCTCCGTCAATGGCAGAGGCGCCCGGAAAGGCGCCATCATAGAAAATAATCGTCGAATTAAGCATCGAGGAGTCCCGCTTTCATCGCTTTATAGACTAACTGAGAGAACAAGCTGTTGGACCAGGCGAACCATTTGCGCGTGAATACGGCAGGATCGTCCGAATGGAAGCCTTCATGCATGAAGCCGGTGTCGGCGTCCGTCGCTTCCAATACCGCGATCATGTCGAGCATTTCCTCGTTCGTCTTGGCCGTGAGCCCTTGCATGGACAAGGCCATATGCCAGATATAACCCGGAGGCGTATGAGGGCTGCCGATGCCTTTCGCGGCCGTGCCTTCGTAGTAGAACGGGTTTTCCTTGCTCAGGGCGAAACGGCGAGTATTCTGATAGATCGGATCGTCTCCGTCCACGTAGCCGAGGTACGGAATCGAGATCAAGCCCGGCGTGCCTGCATCGTCCATTAGACAGTAGTTGCCGAAGCCGTCCGTCTCGTACGCGTAGATCGGCCCGAACTCCGGATGCCGGTAGATACCGTACAGCTGGATGCCGTGATTGATCTCGCGCTCCAGCTTCGCCATTTCCTTCTCGAACGACAGGTCGCGGAAGACGAATTCGGCGATTTCGCGCATCTGGCGCAGCGTGACAACCGCGAACATGTTGTCCGGGATGTTGTAATGGAAATCGCAGGCGTCGTCGCTTGGACGGAAGCCGGACCAGATCATGCCCGTGTAGTTGACAGGCATACCGATGCCATCATTCATGAGCGAATCGGTCATGATGCCGTTATCCCGCTCGAAGCGGTACGGCGAACGCTCGAAATGGTGCTGCTCCCGCTTCCACAGGTCGACCGCGGCGCGCATCGCAACCTTGAAGTCCGCGTCAAAGATGTCGGCGCGGCCGGTTTCCTTCCAATATGCGAACGCGAGGCGCATCGAGAAGCAGATGGAATCGAGCTCGAACTTGCGCTCCCATACCCAAGGGGACATGTCCGTCTTGTCGTCGGTATTCCAGTGCCAATCGTTCGCCATCTCGTTAAACGCGTTCGCGTACGGGTCGATGACGATGTTGCGCATGTGCAGCTTGATCAGGCCGCCGATAATCCGCTGGAGGTCGGCGTCGTCCTTGGCAAACGGAACATAGTGCATAACCTGCTCCACGGAATCGCGCAGCCACATCGCGGGGATATCTCCCGTAATGACAAACGTTGTACCGTCGTCCAGCAGCTTCGTCGTTGTTTCCAGCGTATTCGGGAAACAGTTCTTGAACAGCTGAAGCAGCTTCGGACGGTGCGCAAGGCGCGTCTCCGCCTCCGCCAGTACCGCTTGCACGGATTGCGGCAGCGGCAGGTTAGGCATATCGATTTTGGGCAATCTAAATTGTTCCATGGTTGTTTTCCCCTTTGTCGTTACTTTATCGCGTTGCTTATGCGAACCGCAAAAACGGCCCGTCGGCGGTTGTCCGCGCCGCGGGCCGCTTGCGGTGTGAAATGTACGTAATGCGGTTTATTTTTCGCTCCGTTAACCTTCTAGGCTTAAGGGCATTACTCCTTCACGGCGCCAACCGTCAGGCCTTGCACGAAATAGCGCTGGAAGAACGGATACGCGAGCACGATCGGCCCGGTCGCCAGGACCACCATCGCCATCCGCGACGTATCCTGCGGCATCGATTGCAGTACGGCCGTCCCCAAGGAGGCGTTGTTGCTGTTGGCGAGAATGAACTGCATGCTGTTCTCGATCCGCATCAGCATCGATTGCAGCGGTACCAAGTCGGGATTCTCGATGTACAGCAGGGCGTTGAACCAGTCGTTCCAGTAGCCAAGCACGTTGAACAGCGCGATTGTCGCGAGGCCCGGCAGCGCAAGCGGAACGATGAGCCGGAAGAAAATGCCGAACTCGCCGGCGCCGTCGATCTTGCCGGATTCGATAATGGCGTCCGGGATCATGGTCGAGAAGAACGTGCGCATGATCATGATATAGAAGGCATTAACCGCGAGCGGCAGAATGAGCGCCCACAGGGAGTTCCCGATGCCGAGCAGCTTTGTCGTCACGATGTAGGTCGGTACAAGCCCGCCGTTGAACAGCATCGTGAAGAAGGCCAGGAACGAGAAAAATTTACGGTATTTGAACCCTTTGCGAGAGATCGCGTAGGCGAAGAGCGAGATGAGTACCAAGCTGATCACCGTGCCGACGACCGTAACGAGAATCGTTACGCCGTAGGAGCGCAATAGTTGGTCGCCCGCCTTGAACAGGTAGCTGTAGGCGTCGGTGCTCCATTTTTTCGGGAATAACGAATACCCGTCCAGCGCAAGCGTCTTCTCGTCCGTGAACGAGATAACCATGACGAGCAGAAACGGAAACACGCAAGCCAGCGCGAACAGTCCGGCAATGAGGTTGAAGATGACGTTCCAGGCCGGCGTCAGCCGATGAAAGTCCTTGGTTTTCCTTAGGGATGCCATGATAATTCTCCTTTCTTCCTAAAATAACGCGTTGTCCTTATTGAAGCGACGGACGATCCAGTTGGACGTGATGACGAGTACGAAGCCGACGAACGATTGGTACAGGCCAGCCGCGGTACTCATGCCGATCTCCCCGGTCGTTTTCAGGCCGCGGTACACGTAGGTATCGATAACGTTCGTGACGTTGTAGAGCGTGCCGGAATCGCGGGTAACTTGATAGAACAAGCCGAAATCCGCGTAGAAAATGCGGCCGATGGCCAGCAAGGTCAAAATGGTCATGAGAGGAGCCAGCATCGGCAGCGTGACGTTGCGGATCTGCTGCCATTTGTTCGCGCCGTCGATCATCGCCGCCTCGTACAGCGATTTGTCGATGCCCATGATTGCGGCCAGATAGACAACGCTGTTATAGCCGAGCGATTTCCATAGGAACACGATGACGATGATGAACGGCCAGTACTTCGGCTCCGAATACCATTGCTGCGGATCCATGCCGAACGCCAGGACGATCTTGTTCATCACGCCGCGGTCGAAGCTGAGGAAGCTATATGCGAAATAACCGACGATGACCCAGGACAGGAAGTAAGGCAGGAACATTCCCGTCTGGTACCATTTCGCCAGCCGCTTGTTTGCGATTTCGGAAAGGACGATGGCCAAGGCCACTGCCAGAACTAGACCAATAATGATGAACACGATGTTGTAGAGCAAAGTATTGCGAGTGATGACGTACGCATCGTTTGTGCTGAACAGGAACTTGAAATTATCGAAGCCGACCCAGCGGCTGTGGATGATGCTGGAGAGAAATCCGCCGTGCACGCGGTATTCCTTGAAGGAAATTACCGTGCCGAGCATTGGCAGGTACGAGAAGAAAAGAAACCAGACGGTTGCGGGAAGCACCATCAGGAGCAGGGCTTTATTTCGATTGATGTCTTTGAAGAAACGCCCAAAGGCCTTCATGGGGTTCACCCTTTCCAAGAGAAGTCGGTTTGCAGCGCCAAGGGCCTGCGGCAATTCGTCCCAAGGTGAAACGGCTTCCCCGTCCTTAGGCGGGGTGGCGCGTTTCAATCCGGAGAATTCTAAGCCATGTTTATAAGAAAACACTTATAGACTCTTAGAATTCAAGATGAAACGGCTGATGCCGTCCATTGGCAGCGGCGCAAGTTTCATCCCTTAGAACGAGAAACAACGTACGGGATGTCCTATCCCGTTCGTTTCTCTCTTTTTGTATAAAAGGGCGAATGCCGAACATTCGCCCTTCGGTGCTATAAATGATTACTTGCCTTGCGTAGCTTTCCAAGCGTCGAGCTGCGTTTGCGCTTCGGCCATGATTTTGCCAAGACCCGCGTCATTCAGCTTTTTGATCGCTTGCGGCAAATATTTTTCCGGATCGACGGTACCCGTCATGAGCGGCGCCCAGAAGGATTCCTTCGCGTTTTGCACGGCTGCGATCTCGCTCGACACTTTCGTCGGATCGAAGTTGAAGCCGAGCAAGGCGGCAGGTTTGCCTGCATCGTTGTATTTCTTGAACTGTTCCCATTTGTCGGCAGGATCGCCCGGGTTCAGGTGAGTGATCATAATATTGCCGAGCGCGAACGTTGGCATGTCGTAGTTCTTGGACTCAGGAAGATTCTCCATGTAGTCGCCGTCGGTTACTTTGTAGTGCGTGCCTTCGATGCCGGAGTCAACCATGTTGCGAAGAACCGGATCGGTGTTCAGCAGGTTCAGGAATTCCATCGCTTTCTCTTTATGCTTCGAGTTCGCGGAGATAGCTTGCATGGAACCCATGACCGACTGGTTGTAGATCAGCGCGTCGCTCATCGGAGTGGAAACGATTGGGTAGCCGTAGCTGGTCGACCATACGTTGTCCGCGAACGGTTGCGTCGTCGCCTTGTCAGCGAACCATTTGCCTGTCGCCTGAACGTCCGAGGACGATTCCAGCGTCGCGGCTTCCGTCGGAACGTAGCCGGCAAGGTAGTATTTGTGCATCGTTTCGAGCGCTTGCTTCATTTCAGGCGTTTCGAATACGTTTACGATTTTATAGCTGGTGTCGTCGAGCTTCACGGCCAGCGGGAATTTCTCGATCAGGTAGTCATATGGAATGTACGGCGTGAAGGTCTTGTCCACTTGCAGCGGCGTCACGTCCGGGTTGTTTTGTTTAACTGTCTTGAGCAGCGGCTCCAGGCTTTCCAGGGAGCGCACGTCCGTGATGCTCAGCTTATTCTCGTCAAGAATGTTCTTGTTGAAGCGCCATACCTCGGATGTCGGAAGCTCTTTGTTTGCCGGTACGCCGTAGTTTTTGCCGTCGACTTTGGAACCGTTAAGGAAGGCAGGGTTCAGCGTGTCGGTAATGCCTTTGCCGTATTGCGTCAGCAGATCATCGATTGGAGCGAAAGCCCCTTTACGCGCGTTTTGCACGTAATCGAATGCCCATGCAGCGGTGAACATGATGTCCATGTCCGCGCCGGAAGCCGTCAGTACCTGCATCTTCTGGTTATAATCGCCCCAGTCGATCATTGTCATTTTGACTGTTGCGCCGATTTTTTCTTTCGTGTATTCGCTAACCGCTTCCATGACTTTGTCGACGTCTTTCTGCGGTGTGCCGATTGTGTACCAGTTCAATTCAACCGGTTTGGCGTTGCTGCCCGAGTTGCCTGAAGAAGATGTGTTGTTGCTTGCGGCCGTGTTGCCGCCGTTGCTTCCGCATGCGCTCAGCAAGAGCATGACGGCCATCGCGGATGTCAGGCCGATTGATGCCTTTTTACGGATTCCCATTGGTGTTGCCTCCCTTTTGTCTGTGTAGCAAATTCAGTAGTCGCGACTTCTTGCTACTTCATCTTAGAAGATGAAAACATTTTCAAAAATAATAGAAAACAAAGAATAAGTGTACAAAATAAAGAAAGGAACCGCGAATGACGCCTTAGCGTCACAGCAGCTCCTTAAAATCGCCCGGCACCATCCCGACATGCTTCTTGAACTGCTTGTAGAAGTAGCCTGTCTCCCAGTACCCGACCTGTCTTGCGATCTCGTTCACCTTAAGCCGGCTGTCCGCCAGCAGTTCCTTCGCTTTTTCGATACGAAATTTATTCAGGTAATCCGTAAACGTATCCCCCGTCTGCTTGTTGAAGAGCTGCCCGAGGTAATTGGGGTGAATGTGGAACTGCAGCCCAAGCGACTTGAGCGTCAGCGCCTCCGCGTAGTGCTCGTGGATGTAACGCAGCGCCTGCTTGATCACTGGACTCATGTCCTCCCCGGAAAACGAATCGGCTGCGAAGAAAGCTGCCGTGCGCACGGCATTCTCTACGCCTTCGAGCGTCGCCGCGGTCACCGCTTGGTCGAGCGCGCCTTGGAATACCTCCGCGGCATCCGCGCGTCCAAGCTTGTCGACTTCGATCTTCATCAGGATCATGAGCTCGATGGCGGCGCCTCTCGCCCGTATGGGATGCAAGCTCTCCGCCATTCGTATAGCCGCGAAATCGCGTTCGATAACTTCCGCCAGCTCGGCCTTGTCCTTGGCGAGGATAGGCTTGGCATAAGCCTCCCATTCGAATAATCCCGAAGGAAGAGCAGCCGTTTCCGCGGAAATGTCCGTATAATCGAGCAAATGCCGGTCATGCCGCACCAGGAAAAACTGCTGCGCTTTACGTGCCTCTACGTAGCTTGCTGCGGCATCGGCCGTCGCCACGATCCCGCCGAGCGCGATCTGCGGGCCAAGCTGTCTGTTTTCCCATTTATCCGCCGCTCTTTCCAAGGCTTCCGTTACCTTAGCTTGATTCCGATTGCCCTCGTTTATGCAGCAGACGGCGGCCAACTCGCCTTCATCGTTGAGAAAGGGAACAATAGACAAGCCTTCCGCCTCCTCGGCTAAGAGATCCGCTATGCAGTCGTCGGGGCCGTAATCCGCGACACCCTGTTTAGGGCGAAAACGAATGATCGCCACCGCCGCATACGGCTTCGAGAGATCGATGCCAAGGAGGGCCGTCCGCTCCGTCAGCTCAGGCAACGCGATCCGTCCGTTTACCCACCTTGTCATGACGTTGTCACGCAGGATGCCGACCTCGTCTTCTCCGAGCGGCTTTTCCGGCCTGTCCGCCTCCAGCTTCCTTACCGTATCCGTCAGCGTTGCCTCCAGCTCCCCGAAGTTAATCGGCTTGAGCAGGTAGTTCTCGATGCCAAGGCGCATGCCTTCCTTGAGATAATTGAATTCGTTGAATCCGCTCAGGATGATCACCTTCAATCGCGGCTGCAGCTCCCGCGCCTTGCGGATCAGTTCAAGCCCGGTCATGATCGGCATCGAGATGTCGGTGATGAGCAAGTCGACCGGCAGCTCGCGCAGACGCTCCAGCGCTTCCTCGCCGTCTTCGGCGCTGCCGACAACCTCCAGGCCGAAGGCGGACCAATCGACGGCGTCACTCAGGCCTTCCGTGATAAACGGTTCGTCATCCACAAGCAATACTTTATACATCGCCAGCTTCCTCCTGTTGTTCAGCCGCGGGCCAGGTCACCGTTACCGATGTCCCCTTCCCGGGCGTGCTTTCCATGCTTAGCCCGTAGCCGGGGCCGTGCACGAGTTCAATCCGCTCGTGCACGCTGCGCAGCCCGAAGGACTGCTGCTCCTCGGTTTCCGGCATCTTCAGCCGCCGCATAATGGTCGCAAGCTGCTCCGGCTCGATGCCTTTGCCGTTGTCGCGTACCCGGACCCGGATCAGGCCGTGCTCTTGCGTTGCCTCGATAGTCAGACGGTTATTCTTGCGCCTGGAATCCATCCCGTGCACGATATAGTTCTCCACGATTGGCTGCAGCAGAAGCTTTGCAACCGGAACCCGCAGCAGCTCCTCGTCGCATTCGACTTCGTAGGCGAATTTGTCTTTGTAACGGATCCGGAACAGCTCCAGGTACAGCCTGCACATCTCGAGCTCCTCGCCCAGCGTGTTCTCCGCCTTCGCGCTGACCGAGTTGCGGAACAGCGCGGCGAGACTGTAAATCATCTCCCCTACGTCTACCGCGCCCTGGGACATTGCCCGCATACGGATGACCTCCAGCGTGTTGTACAGGAAATGGGGATTTATCCTGGCCTGTAGAGCGGCAAGCTCGGTCTGCTTATGCCTAAGTTCCGCCTTGTATTCCCGGTCGATATGCCGGCCCAGCTCGTCGAGCATCTCGTTAAAGCTCTGAGAGATCTGCCCGAGCTCGTCTTCACGGGCGTCCTGCAGGCGGGCGGTGAGATTGCCCCCCTCCACCTTCCGCATGAAGTGCACGATCCGGTTAGTTCGCCGGGAAATGTTGACGATTACGATGGACGGAATAATGACCGCGACAACGATGCAGATCGTACTGATTAGAATGATCGTCCGCTTGAGACCCGCGTACGCCTCCTCCATCACGCTCTTGGGCGTAATGCCAACGACGAAATAACCGGCTGCGTTTTGCGTCAGCGTGGAGATGTAAGACGGCTCGTCGAGCATGCCGGTTTCCTTCAGGGAGCCGATTTGCTTCATGTACGGGAAGATCTGTCCGTAATATCGGTTCGCGGAATCGGACAGCACCTGCCCGTCCTGGGACAGCACCAGAATCTCTCCCTTCAGCGGCGTCCGCTGCTGGTCAAGCGACCGGTTCACCATGCCGGAATCGAAGTATACGAGCAGCTGGCCGATATTTTTGAGCGTATTCTTATCGTTTACTTGCACGCGCATGGAATACAACTGCGAATTCCATTGGCCGATCAGCCCGCGGATCCAGATGTTCGGCGTTGCCGCCACGGGCCCTTCCGCCGCCATGATCTCCGGAATGTACGAACGGGTTGGATTGGTTGTGTACAGCCGTCGCGGGCCGTTCCGATTGAAAGCGTACAGCTGCTGCATGTCCGTGCTGTACAGCAGGATATTCTGGATGTCGGGATCGGCATCCATCCGGTCTGCGAGATAGCTCAGAATATCGACCGCGCTTTCATTGCCGCCCGCGTAATTCTGGTCGAGCATGTACTGCGCGTATTCGCTGTAGGAATGCCGCAGAAAGTAAGAGGCATTGCTCGCGAGCAAGCTGTTGCGGTAGATGTCCTGCACCGTGTTCTGCACCCAGTCGTACTTCTGCTCCATGTAGCGGTTCACCCGCTCCATGGCCTGCTTCTGATTGTTCAGCTCGCTCTTCACGATGGAATCGGATATGAGACCGAAGAGCAGATACGAGAGCGTGATGATCGTCAAATGCACAATAAGCGCAAAGACGAGAATGACTTTGACGAACAGGTTGTTCTGTATATAGTTTCGGTAGATTTTCCGGAATCTCAAACGTCCGTGCCCTCTCTCGTCGATAGTTAGGATTTGCCGCCATTATAACATTAAGCACGGAGCCGCGCCTATTCAATCCGGCTGCTGCCTGCGACAGGTCCGATTTTCAGCACAAATCATACCACCGGAAGAAACATGAAGTCCATTGCATTCCGGAAGGTCCGCGCGTTAAGATTTTCGTAAATACATTTACCAGGAGAGTCACCTATTATGAATAACGTTCCTTTGCCTTGGAGAGAAGTGCTTGCAGACGAAGCTGCACACACGATTACCGGGGATGTGCGCATTATCGAAGCATTCCCGATTCCGCAGCTGCAGACGGAGCGCAGGGTTTGGATTTATTTGCCGAAAAGCTATAACAGAGGGGATCGCAGCTACCCTGTCCTCTACATGCACGACGGCCAGAATGTATTCAATCAAGCAACATCCTGGGGCAGCGAATGGGGCGTCGACGAAACTTTGGAGCAGATGGCTTTGGAGGATTCCGCATTCGAGTCTATCGTAGTCGCCATTGATCACGGCGGCGACAAGCGCAACAATGAGTATAACTTCACGATTAACGCCGAATACGGCTTTGGAGGCCAAGGAGAAGGGTACGCCGCATTCCTGGCGGAGACGCTCAAGCCCTATATCGACAGCCATTACCGGACGCTCCCTGAACCGGAGCATACGATGATTGCCGGAAGCTCGTTCGGCGCCTACATCTCCCTGTATACCGCCATCCGCTATCAGGATCTTTTTGGCCGCGTGGGCGGGATTTCCTTCGTCATGTGGCATGACAACGGAGCGATTATTCAATTGATCCGGCAGTTGGACCTCTCCCCCGCGCTGCGCGTTTATCTAAGCATTGGAGAACTGGAAACCGACAATACCGACTTTAACAAACTCGCGGGCGAGCACGTTACGCTGGCCCATCAGACGATCATAGCAGCCGGGGTTCCGGAAAGCCGCGCACGATTCGATCTCATTCCCGGCGGAGAGCACAACGAAGGCACGTGGAGCAAGCTGTTCCCTGAAGTTTACCGTTGGCTTGCTGCAGCCATAAAAAGGAAGCTAAATCCTAATATCCCATCCGTATCCAACCGATATAGGTAGAATAGGGAGGGATAGAGAACATGAAAAAAGCTATAGCGCTTACCGCGCTCGCCGCTTTGCTGCTCGCAGGCTGCTCGAACGGCGCGGATAAGAACGAAGCCAGGGCAGGGAACAACGCTTCCGCGAACGCAGGAACGGCAGCAGCTCCGGTAAATTCGAGCAACGCGGACACGAAAACGGACGGCGGTCAGATCGAGGTGGACAAGGGGCTATTAAACACGGAGCTCACGCTGCCCGCCAGCTTCTTCGAGGGCGATGAGCGAACAAGCGATCAAATCATCGCGGACGTAAAGAGCAAAGGCGTGAAGGAAGTTACGGCTAACGCAGACGGCTCGTACACGTACAAAATGTCCAAATCCGTCTATAACGACATGCTGAAAGAAACGGAAAAAGGCGTTCTCGACTACACGGAGAAATTAACGGACGGCACGACGTTCCAATCGATCAAGAGCGTCGACCATAACAAGGCGCTCTCCGAATTTACCGTAACCGTGGACAAAGCAGCGTTCGAATCCAGCTTCGACGCTTTCGCCGGGCTTGGCCTCGGGGTAAGCGCAATGATGTATCAAGCGTTCAGCGGCGTTGCTCAAGATAAGTACAAAGTTACGATTCATTATAAGGATGCGGACACCAAGGAAGTGTTTAATACGGTCGTGTATCCCGACGTCTTGGACGATACGCAAGATGCGCAATAAGGCATGATCAAAAAGCCCGTCTCGCCGCAAGGCGAGACGGGCTTTTATTCGTGCGCCCCATACCGCAGGTTCTTTTACAAATAAACAACTATCTTATCAATTAATTCCTTTTTATTAACTTCAATATAGGCTATTAAATTATCAAATATGTTTCCTTGATTAGCGTAAACATACAACTTCTCTTCCGCTTTTTGTATGCGGTCGTAAAATTCGTCATCAAAAATTTGATGGGTTTCCGCAAAGTTTTGGACTCCGTATTGCTGTAGATGCTGTAGATCATCATTTAGTTTGTGTGTATTTGCACCATACTCTTTAAGAATCTCTTTTATTTCAATTAAAGCATTTGCATCATTAATGGCTCCAACGCGCTCTAATGCTTTTATTGTCTCGTCCAAATATCGGCCTGTTGAATTTTCAGCAAAACCTAGTATGCCATTCATATTTAATTCCGTATCCAAATCAATAAGCAATATGATATCCTGAAGAACCTCCGGAAGCTTCTTAAACACCTCTTTGTCATTTTTGTAATAGATTTCTTTGTTGTACCTATTCGTACAAACATGATCAATTAGATCACTGGCAGAAATACCGTGTAAAAGTTCTTTATTAGGTACTAGTTGTTGCACTATTGCATGAAGATTACTCATACTTCTCCTCCCAGGTCTGTTACTGCCTAATATAGGTCCCCCCTATATCCATTAACCCTCTTACGAAAATGCGCTTATGAGTTTTATCGCCTTTGTATGCATACACCCATTCGGGCCAAATGTAATCGGTGATTCCTCTTTTCTCTCCCTCGTTGTATGCTATACCGATTGTTTTTCCAAGATGATCGGAGCTTGATCCTTCATAGACATAACGATTATCTTCAAATACGATGGCGTCGCCTCTAATTTCGTATTTATCCACCCAGACTCTAGTATTTAGAAAATAGAACGAGGCTGCAAGCAGAAGCAGAATAACGGCAGGAACAACTATTTTCCGTATTTTCATAGCTTAATGGGCACAATCCTCTCTAAAAACAATCATTATACTTTCATCCAAATAATACCATACAACAGAAATCAAATCTGCTGTCAAAAATAAAAAAGGTACCTGCGTCCAATGAACGCAGATACCTTTATCCCCAATAACTCAAATCACAATCGTACGCTTCTCTTCGCTCGCGCGAATGACCGCATCGATAATCTCCTGGTTGCGGTAGCCGTCCATAAAGCCCGGGAGACTCTCCGATGCCGTACCATCCAACAGCGACAGGAAGTCGCCGTATTGGGTTACCCGGCATCTCTCCGGCACGTTAATAACCGATCTCGCCAGCTGACCCGGCGCTTCCTCGCGAATCCAGACAATCTGATCCGGGTTCAGCGTCGACGCGTGCAGCGTACCGCCATCGCCGTAGATCGATACTTCATGCTGGTTGCCCGACCCGATCGCATTCCGCGACGACTGGAAGATGCCGACCTCATCGCCGGACATTCGGGCCTGGAAGCTTACGAAGTCGTCGACTTCGATCTTCACCATCTGGCCGGTAGCCGGATCCGGACGCTCCGGAACCAGCGTACGCATCTGCGCGGACAGCTCCTTGAATTCCCCAAAGAGAAAACGAGCCATATCGATCATATGCGAGCCTAGATCGCCAAGCGTTCCCGTGCCGGTAATGTCCTTGTTAAAGCGCCAAATATACGGCGTCTGGTTCGGAACCGCTCCCCAGTCCTGCAGGTATTGGATCGCAAAGCTCCGTACCTTGCCCAGCTTCCCTTCCCGCACAAGCTCCCGCGCATAACGGAATGCGGGCGTATAACGATAGCTGTATCCAACCATGCCGTTAACCGGCTGTTGCTCGTATAACTCGAGCAGCCTCGCTGCCTCCTCGAATACGCGGGTGAACGGCTTCTCCGCGAGGTAAGGTTTTCCGGCCTGAAGGCAGGCGCGAACGATATCCGCATGAACGTTATTTGGCGTCACCGATACGACCGCATCCACATCCGGGTCGTTAATGAGCTGCACGAAATCCCCGTATCGTTTGTCGGGCGATATCCCCAGCAAATCGCCTTTCTCCGTTAACGCTGCTTCATTCACATCGCTCACCGCAATAATAGCAAAGCGGCCTTCCTCGGCCATCCAACGGATATGCGAATGCGACATGCCGCCAAGACCAATTAATCCGATTCGATACTTCTTCATCGTGATTCCCCCTACTCCTTATGCCTTCACGCCAATCGGCTCAAGCGGCTGCACGTTGCCGCGTATAGGCAGCTCCCGTCGAACCGGCTGCGCCCATTTAACCGCATTAACGATGACGCGCTGAATCGCCGGGTTATGGTAAGTCGGATACGTTTCGTGACCGGGTCTAAAATAAAACACCTTGCCGCTGCCGCGCGTATAAGCGCAGCCGCTGCGGAAGATTTCGCCGCCCTCGAACCAGCTTGCGAAGATAAGCTCATCCGGTGCCGGGATATCGAAATGCTCGCCGTACATTTCCTCTTCCGGCAGCTCGATATATTCCCCGATTCCTTCGGCGATCGGATGTCCCGGCGCTACCACCCAGAGACGCTCCTTCTCGTCGGCTTCGCGCCATTTCAGACTGCAGCTTGTACCCATCAGAGCCTTGAAAATTTTAGAATAATGGCCGGAGTGAAGAACGATAAGCCCCATGCCGTCCAGTACGCGTTGATACACCTTGCCGACGATCTCGTCCTGCACTTCGTCATGCGCGAGATGGCCCCACCAGATTAATACATCGGTATCAGCAAGCACTTCATCGGTAAGTCCATGCTCCGGTTCGTCCAAAGTCGCCGTTCCCGCTTCCATCCCCGCTTCGGTCAAAAAGCGCGCGATAGCCTGATGGATGCCATCCGGATAAATCTCCTTCGCCTTGGGGTTCGTCCGTTCATGGCGGTTCTCGTTCCATACGGTTACTCGCAGTTTGTCAGTCATCTCTTGTTCCTCCCAGCATGATCTAAAAAAAGCTGCCCTGCAGTCCGTACGCAGGGCAGCAGCAAAATCTTATTTGATGTTCATGTAACGGTCATAAGCGTCATTGTAAATCTTGATCAGCTTCTCCAGGCCCATATCGTTCAGCTTCTTGACGTACGCATCCCACTCCTGGTCGATGCCGCCTTTGGTCACCCATTTGGCGCGGGTGCTCTTGATGTAGCTCTCGATATCCGTAATAAGCGTTGGCAGCTCAGCGTATTCTTCCTCGGTGTACATCACGTCCGGGAACGGCTGCGTGACATATTCCTTGCCCAAGCTGTCGAGCTCAAGCTTCAGACCGTCACCGCTTGTTGGATCAAGCTTGATGTTCTTCTCGAATTCGGGGCTGACGTATTTCGGTCCAAAATCGCGCAAGGAGCTGTCCCAATACCAAGCGTCCGCGCTTGTACCGTCCGGCGGATCCATCAGCGTATAGGTACCGTCGGCGTTTTTCTCAATGGAGGTGCCGATCGCTCCCCAGAAGTTCTGGATGCTTGCTTCTCCGGTATAGAATTGATCAGCCCAACGCGCGGCAACCTCCGGATGCTCGTTCGAGGTTGTAATGAGCACCTCGTTACGACGGATGCTTAACCCGTTCGGATCGCCAATCTGATATTTCTTGCCGTCCGGCCCTGTAATCGGCGCGATGGTCTCATACTGCTTGCTCCATTGACCGAATACCGCGTCCGGCGTCCATTGGTACGAGAATCCAACAAGCGCGGCGTCCGGATTTTGCCGCTTGGCCGTCAGCATCGTATCGTCCTGCGTGAACGTTTCTTTATCGATCAAGCCTTCGGAATACAATTTATTCGCCCAAGTAATAGCCGCCTTATAGGCTTCCGATGTCGGGAAATATTCCGGCTTGCCGTCCTTCAACACCATATGGTTGCCGCGGATATCCGTAATGCCGAACGGCGCGAACAGGTTCATGTCCAGATCCTTTTGATCGCTGTACGGAATCTCGTCAGCCTTGCCGTTGCCGTTTGGATCCTTTTCCTTAAACGCCTTCAGCACCGTATATAGTTCATCAAGCGTATCAGGCGCCTTCAATCCCAATTTGTCCAGCCACTCTTTGTTGATAACCGGCTGCACGGAAGAATACGGCCGCGACGGCAGCCTTGCGGGCAGCGAGTAGATTTTGCCGTCCGGGAACGTGCTCAGCTTCTTCAGCTCCGGCATTTCGGCCATGGCCGCTTTCAAATTCGGCATATATTTGTCGATGTAGTCGTCAAGCGGACGGAAAATGCTCAGGTTATTCACGATATCGGAATCCCCAAACGCCAGGTCGCCGATGATAACATCCGGCATTTTTCCGCTTGCCAGCATAACCGATTTCTGGGCATCCCAATCGCTTGAGGAAATGACCTGCCAGTTGATTTTGACATTCGAATTTTTCTCCAGCTCCTGAAGCCAGGTGTTCTTCGTGAACGTATCTCCCATGTTGCCCCAACGGATCGTAAGAACGTCCAGCGTTACCGGCTTATCTACAATCGGAAGGCCTTCCGCATGGAAGTTGCTGCCTGCTTTGCCGTTACCCCCGTTATTGGAAGCAGCGGCATTATTGGTATCCTTATCGCTGCTGCAGCCCGCAAGCACCGTGGTGCCCAATACGGAAATCAAAGCGAGGCCGGACAGCATTTTTCTCGTATTTCTCTTTGAAACGGTTGTCATGTATAAATCCCCCTCTAAAAGGATAATGGCAATTTCCTCACAGCTTGCTTACTCCTTCACGGCGCCGATCATCACCCCCTTGTTGAAATGCTTTTGCACAAACGGGTAGATGCACATGATCGGAACCGTAGCGACGATAATGACGGAATATCGCAGCAGATTGGCAAGGCGCAGCGCGATTTGGGCCGCTTCCCCCGTGCCAAGCGCGGTCTGCATCTGATTGGTGACCAGAATATCTCTTAAGATCAGCTGCAGCGGGTATAGATTCTTATCCTGCAGATAGATTAGCGCGTTAAAATACGAATTCCACTGACCAACGGCAAACCATAAAGCCAATACGGCAATAATCGGTTTCGAGAGCGGCAGCACCATCTGAGCGTAAAAACGCAGGTTTCCGCAGCCGTCGATTTGCGCGGCTTCCCATAACTCCGTCGGAATGCCCGTCCGGAAGAACGTACGCGCTACGATAATATCAAAGACGGCAACCGAGAACGGCAGCACCATGACCAGAAACGTGTCGTACAGATGAAAATCCCGGATCGTCAGAAACGTAGGCACTAGTCCCCCGTTAAAGAACATGGTGAAAATAAAGAAGAGGGACAAAAATTTGCGTCCGACCAGATCCTTTCTCGACAGGGCATAACCCGCCGACACGTTGACGATAAGGCCGATCAAGGTACCCACAACCGTGTACACGATCGTGTTCCGGTAGCCGATCCATATATTCGAATGATTCAGTAATTCCTTATAACCATCGACTGTAAACCCTTTCGGAAATAACCATACCTTTCCGTTCCCCACAGCCGAAGGATCGCTGAAGGAAGCGATGATAATAAAGTAAAGCGGATATAACACAATGATAAGGACAATCGCGGCCCAAATATAGAGCAGGATCTCCAGCAGCTTATCGCTGTTGCCCGATTTTTTCGGTTGCATGGCTAAATTCGTGGCAGCCTCCATAGCTGTTCAGCTCCCCCTTTCTAAAATGAATGGCGAAGCCATTCATACTTCGTAAGCATTGACTAAAATGAATTGCGAGCAATTCATACTTCGTAAGCATCCGCTTACCAGAGACTGTTCTCGGAGTATTTTTTCGATATCCAGTTGACCAGAATTAACAGCGTGAAATTAATAAGGGTATTAAATAGATTGATAGCCGCCGAGAAGCTGTATTGAGAGCTGAGCAGCCCGATTTTGTACACGTAAGTCGAGATCACTTCGCTGCCGCCTATATTCAGGTTGTTTTGCAGCAGATAGGCCTTCTCGAAGCCAACGCCAAGCAGTCCGCCAATTCGCAGGATCAATAAGGTTACCGCCGTTGGGATAAGCATCGGAATGTCGATGTAGCGGATTTTCTGCCATCGGCTGGCTCCGTCCACGGTTGCCGCTTCGTATAGGCTTGGACTTACGGAGGATAAGGCTGCGAGATAAATAATGCTGTCCCATCCCGTATGCTGCCAGACGTCCGACCATACATACAGGCTGCTAAACATGCTGGCCGAACCCATCAGGTTGGGCGCTTCGGCGCCGAATAGCCGGTAGATGTTGCCGATCAGTCCGTTCCCCGGAGACAGCAGGATCATCATGAGACCCACGATTACGATAGTCGAAATAAAATGCGGCATGTACGTAATCGTCTGGAATACCCGTTTGAACCGGTTCTGCCGCAGCTGATTCACGAGAATGGCGAATGCAATCGGAAGCGGAAAGGTGACAAAGCTGTACAAGCTGATGAATACCGTATTCTTAATGGTGACCGTGAATTGGTAGGAATGAAAAAACTTCTCGAAATATTTGAACCCTACCCAGGGACTGTCCATAATGCCAAGCGCCGGTTTGAAATCTTTAAAGGCGATAATGACCCCGTACATCGGCTTATAAGTAAAACAGAGCAGCAGCACGACAGCCGGCAGCAAGAGCAGGTATAAACCCCAGTTTCTGCTGATTCTCGTTACGTAACGATGCAGATTACCGCTCGATGAACTGTTTATCAAGAATGTGTACCTCCCTTTGCTGTGTGATTGACTTCAGTATACGTGCTCGCGATAACGGGATTTGGACTTCATGGATGCAAATTCCGGACATTCGAATGCTGGAAAACCGGATTGCAGCCTTAACGGAGGCTCGCCGCTTGGGCAGACCTACAATCCAGACTTTTTGCTGTCACTATTCGGACATTCGCTCTTTCAAGGGGTTGCAACCGGTTGCAATTTCGAAGACCAAGGCTATAATTATCTGACACGTGATTTTGCTTTAATAGAGGTTGATAGCGGGGAGTTGCGGGCAAATGGCCAAACCGTCGGAGAACAAGCTGTATCCGATTCAGCATTACGTCAAAATCATTCTCGTCATTTCGTTTACCGCGCTGATTCTGGATTTTATCATCAGCTTTGCGTCGATCACGATCGTTAAGCAGCAGTCCGCAAGGGATTTGAGGGATACCGCTTATCTGTACATCAACCGGATTAACAGCGACTTTTCCTACATTAATCATTTCATGGGCTGGACTCTGGCCAACGACGAGAACGTCAAAATGATGGATACCCACGACACGAACGAAACGGAATTCATCAAGGCCAACGACGCGTTGTACAAGCGATTCGTCGAGCTTCAGACCAGCTATGACAAGAGCTACAACTTCTTTATCTTCTTCAAGAAGAAGAACGTGATGCTCAACATTGCGCCTATGAGGGTGACCTACAAGGAATATCAGCAATTGCAGCAGCAGATCAATGTCTTCATCAAAGACAAAGTTATCTATGAAAAGTTCTATTCCCGATGGTCGACCATTCAGCTTGCCGGGAAATTTTATATCGTTAATATCGTGCCTTACCATGACAGCTATATGATCTGCTTAGTTGCCGCGGATGACCTAATCCGCCCGCTCCGCCAGATTAATCTGGGCGAGAATGGATACGCCTCCCTGCGTGCCGAAGACGGCAGTCTTGTAACAAGCCCCATCTCGAATAAAGGCAAGCTGCTGAACATCGAAAAGGAGCAGAAAAGCTCCTCCATCATGAACACTCTTCAGACGCGAACGACGGTTAACGGCGAGTTCGATAACGCATCCTTCTTCGTGAAGCTGGTCATTCAATTCGGCGCGTTTGAGAAAATCATGATCGTTCAGCTGCTGATTATGCTGCTCGCCGTTATTGTCGCCTGCAGCCTGAGCTTCATTATGCTGTACTTCAAGAACAAGGTGCTGCAGCCGATCAAAAGCTTCTCCTACAACCTTGCCTTCTGGGCGGAGGATGGGGAGCCGCTCGACAGTACGGGCAGCAAGATTGTGGAACTGGAGAAAGCCAATAAACAATTTGCCCAGCTCGTTAACCAGATTAAAACCTACAAGATCGATATTTACGAACGCGAGCTGGAGAAGCAGCGTATTCAGCTGGATTATATGAAGCTGCAGATCAAGCCGCATTTTTTCCTGAACTGCCTTACGACGATTCACAGCATGGCACAGATGGATATGACCGAAGAAATCCAGCAGATGGCTTTATCCACCTCCGTGTATTTCCGGTATATTTTCCAGAACGGCCAGGACTTTGTCCGCCTGGAGGACGAAATCGAGCATGTCCGGGTTTATCTCGAAATTCAGAGGAACCGCTACCGAAGCTCGTTCCTGTACCGGATTGAGCAAGAGGAGTCGACGCGGGATGTCCCGATCCCTCCTCTCGTGCTGCAGACTTTTATTGAAAATGCGATCAAATACGCGGTGTCGCGGGATCATGAGGTGCTTATTACGCTGACCGTTGAGAAGCAAATGATGGAGGAGCAAAGGATGACCGTTATCCAAATTACGGATACGGGGCCCGGTTTTCCGCCGGAGGTCTTGGTAAAGCTCCAGCAAGGAGAGCCGCTTGATCAGACGCTTGGCACGCAAATCGGCATTATGAATACCGTTCAGCGATTGAAATACCTGTATGGAGAGCTTGCGCAGATCCGCTTCGGAAATCCGCTTGACGGCGGCGCCTCGGTAACCCTCTATCTACCGGAGCTTCCGGCCAATTCGAATGAGACGGGAGTGTAGCTCATGAATGTATTGCTAGTTGATGACGATTACTTTGTCGTAACCGCGCTGGAGAAGAAGATCGACTGGGCTTCGCTTGGCATCGAGGGCATCTATACGGCTCATAATGTCGCCCAAGCGCGGGATATTCTGATGAAGCACAAGGTTCAAATTCTTATATCGGATATCGAAATGCCGCAGGGAAGCGGCCTGGAGCTCTTGGCGTGGATTCGCGAGGAGAACTACAACGTGCAGGCTATTTTCTTGACCAACTACGCGGACTTCAATTACGCGCAAAAAGCAATTGAGCTGCGCAGCTTCGAATATTTCCTGAAGCCGATCCAATTCGATAAGCTGATGCTTATTATCCGGAAGGCCGTTGAGCGGGCGACGGAACAGCAGCAGCAGGAAAAAGCCATTCAGGAGGGCTATTACTGGCAGCGCAATCAAGCGAAGATGCTGGAGCACTTCTGGCGCAGGCTGATCAGCGGCAGCGTATCCTGCGCGCTTAAGGCTGCGGATATCTTGGTTGCCGTTGAGGAGCAGCATCTCTCTTACGACCGCAATGATCTCATTCAACCCGTACTGCTTAATCTCTTTCCCTATGACGGCAGCATGGGCGTTGAGGAAAAAAATCTGTTCGACTTCGCGTTGCTTAACGTCCTATACGAGCTATTCCAGCATCCGCAATTTACGGTCGAGACGGTTCTGGAGTACAGCGCGCATAACTGGATTGCCGTGCTCAAATGGAAGGAAGCCCCCGATGCCCAGACGCTTGATGGGCTTTGCGCCGCGTTTATCCAGCAGGCGAACCGCTCGCTTAAATGCGATGCCTGCTGCATCGTCGCCATGTCCGGTCGGCTTGAGGGCATTAGCCCGGTCATCCGCCAGCTGCTGGAGCGGAATCAGGATATCGCCAAGCGGCGCAATCATATTTTTTTCGTGGAGCATGGTCTTCGGCAAGCCGACGAAGCTTATCAGCCACCGGATCTAACTAAGCTGGAAGAGCTGCTGGAGCGGAATTTGCCGGAGGAATTCCTAAAGGAGACAACCCGGTATTTAAACGAGTCGGTGCATCGGGATCATTTTTCCACATCCGTCCTTAGCCTGTTCCGGCTGGATATGATGCAGCTTGTATATGCGTTTCTGAAGTCGAAGGGTATTCAGGCGCATCAATTATACACGGGCAAAACGAATGAACGGCTGCTCGCCCACTCCCTCCATTCCATCGAGGACTTGGAAGCTTACTTGAATTATCTGGTCCACACGGCCATGGAATACCGCGATTTCGCCGAGCAGCCTAAATCCGTTGCCGAGGAAATCAAGCAGTATATCCATGCCCATTACGGGGAGGATCTGACCCGCATCAGCCTGGCGGAAATCGTCTACCTCCATCCCGATTATCTGGCCAGACTGTTCAAGAAGGAGACCGGCGTTTCCCTGGGTACGTATGTAATCAGCGCCCGAATGGAAGCGGCCAAGCAACTGCTTCGCACAACCAATCTGTCGGTCTTCGCCGTGGCGAAGAAGGTCGGCTATGCCAACTATTCGTACTTCGCGAAGGTGTTTAAGCAAGAGGCCGGCGTTACGCCTAATGAATATAAGCAGGATTGCTAGGAGGTGGTGGCCGATATTTACCGCCACCACAGGCGTCAGCGCTGCTGCGGCATGTTCTGCTTAACAATGCGCGACACCAGCGAGGCTGTTTTTACTCATTTGGAGCACCTTCCGCTCGCTTAAGGTCCCTAAAGGACCTTAAGCATCTCATACGACGGCTATTTTACATGGTTAAGGGCCTTTAGGAACCTTAAGTTCCGGATAACCCGCCTTTATTGCTCATTTGGAGCACCTTCCTGCTCGCTTAAAGTCCCTAAAGGACCTTAAGCATCTCGTGCGACGGCTATTTTGCATCGTTAGGGGCCCTTAGGGACCTTAAGTTCCGGATAACCCGCCTTTTTTGCTCATTTGGAGCACCTTCCCGCTCGCTTAAGGTCCCTAATGGACCTTAAGCATCTCGTGCGACGACAATTTTGCATCGTTAAGGGCCCTTAGGGACCTTAAGTTCCGGTCTAATGCAGGGCTAGTGTGCGGCATATCGTTAAAACAACAAAGAGGCTGCCAAATGTGGCAGCCTCTTTCAACCAAGCAACAATATTATTCCTTAACTCCGCCAAGCGCTACGCCCGCGATAATATACCGGGATAGCAGGAAGTAAATGACGAATAGCGGCAGGGCCGTTAATGCCAGCCCCATGTAGATCGAGCCAAACTCCGTCTTGTAGATATCGCCCCGGAGCAGGCTGACCATGACTGGCAGCGTATACTTTGATTTGTCCGTGAGCAGGATGAGTGGCATAAATAGGTTGTTCCAGCTTGCCACAAAAGCGAAGATCGCTTGCGTCGCAACCGCCGGCATCATAATCGGAATGATGATCTTGTTGAAGGTTGCAAACTCGCCGGAGCCGTCAATACGCGATGCTTCAACAATCTCGAGCGACAAGGTTGCCAGCAGGTATTGGCGCATGAAGAACACAATGGCCGGCGCTGCGATCGCAGGCAGAATCAGCGGCAGGAAGCTGTTCGTCCAGTGCAGCTGGTACATAAATTGATAGAAGCCAATCGCGCTTGCCTGCGCCGGAATCATCATCACGCATAGGATAAACGTGAAGAACGTTTGACGCCATTTCCAGTTGTACACAACAAGCCCGTAGGCCGTCAAGGACGAGAAATATACGGCGCAGACGGTTGATGTAGCCGAAATAATGAACGAGTTCAGGAACCCTTTTAACGGATCGAAGCTTTTGCTGGTCAGCACGTCCCAGTTGGTCTTGAGATGCGTGGATGGAATTAGTGACAGGCCGCTTTGAATCTCCGCCGTAGAACGCGTTGCATTCACGAACATCACCCAGAATGGAAGGATGCTAAGCAGCGCAAGGCCGATACAGACAATATAGATAATTGTCTTATTTATGCCCCGGGAGACCGTTGCTGTTCTTTCTATTTTCGCCATCCCTCACAGCCCCTTTGCCGCTGCTTTTGCAGCTTTCTCTTGCAGCTTTAGCTGCTTTCTAAGCTTCGCCTCGCCGCGGTCGCGCATCAAATAGAACAGGAGCGCGGACAATACGGCCGCTATGAGGAACATAATCATGCTTGCCGCTGCAGCTTTGTTATACATATAGGCTCCCTTGAACGCTTGCCCGTAGATAAATACCGATGTCGTTAAGGTCGCGTTGTCCGGACCGCCCGCAGGAGTGATGAACAGCTGCGGAATATCAAACATCTGCAGTCCCCCGATCATGGAGGTAACAAGCGAGTACAGCAGGATGGTTCGAAGACTTGGCAGAGTCACGCGGAAAAAGGTTTGAGTACCCGTTGCTCCGTCAATGGCCGCCGCCTCAAAGAGTGCTGGGTTAATCCCCATTACGCCTGCGATCAGAATAATCATCGTATTTCCGTACCACATCCAGAACTGGATGAACGAAACAATGCCCCTTGCCGTGTTCTTATCCTGCAGGAACTGAATCGGTGCGTCGCTCCACCCCAGTGCATGGAATAAGCTGTTGACAGGACCCATCGGATAAGCGAACAAGGTGCTGAAAAGCACAGCGATTGTACTCGCCGTGATAATATTCGGCATGTAGAGCAGAACCTTAAATGCGCCTTGCCCTTTAATATTAAGGCGTCTGTTGGTGAACCAGGCCGTAAGCAAGAGCGCTAGACCGATCTGCGGAATGAAGTTTGCAATCCAGAGGACAAAGGTATTCACAAGAGACTGTTTGAACGAAACGTTGTTGAGAATCAGGTCTTTAAAATTCCCAAACGGATTATCCAGAATATGAACCTGCTTCGGAATAACCCCTTTCATATCCGTGAAGCCGATAAAAGCCGTGTACAACGTAGGATACAAAGAAAAAATAAGGAACGCTAGTATAAAAGGAATACTGAAAATATAGCCGTATTTCGAGTAATTGACTCCCTTGCGGCGCATGCTCTCACCCCATCAATTGATATAAAGGGGCGGGATCATGCTCCCGCCCCTTGGCGCCTATTATTCGCTTTCGAGACCAAGCTGGTCTTTAACCGTTTGTTTGAAGTCTTTCAGTGCAGCTTCGCGGCTCTTGCTGCCGGAAGCGTAAGCACGGACTTGGTCGCGCCAGATCAGGTTGATCGATTCGTCGTATTGCGTCAGGTTTTTGCCTGTTGCGTTTGCGTTAGCCGGAACAAAGGCGTCAAACATGTTTTGTCCACCCAGCAATGCTACTTCGCCGTTCGATTTCGACATCACGACGGAGGAAGCTACGCTGTCCTTCGTGCCTTGCTCGCCTTCCTTCATCGTGCCGTTCGCCCAGTAGTATTGGAGACCTGTTTCGGAAGTATCAAGCGTAACCCAATTGATGAAGTCCGCTACCGCTTTCTTCTTCGCGTCGTCCTTCGTTACGTCTTTGTTGGCGAGCAGCCATGTGCCGCCCCAGAAGAAGCCTGTTGGCGGTTCGGTAACTGCCCAGTCGCCATTCGTATCTTTAACTTGATCTTTCATAACGTAGTTAATAAGCCATGCCGGACCAAAGAAACCAAATACCGGTTTTGCGCCAGCGCCGGACATATCCGCGTACCAAGCTTCCTGCCAGTCCTGCGTTCCGTTGCTGTAGCCGTTGTCTGTCAGCTTTTTAGAGAAATCAAGGAATTGCTCGCGTTTAGGATCAATATGCAGCTTTCCATCCACAACCCAGCCTTTGTCGGAGCTGTTCTCGATTGGATGCCAGATGTCGCCGTCGCCGGATACAATCGCGTAGCCTTTTGCTTTCAGCTTATCAGCTGCCGCGAAGTATTTATCCCAGCCCGGGCCAACTTCGTTCTTGATTGCTGCCGGGTCATCCGTTCCGAATACGTCCTTGGCAATCGAACGGCGATAGATAAAGCCGCCGCCGGTTGCTTGGTAAGCAAGACCTTTCAACTGGCCGTCTTTCGAGCCGATATCAACGGAGTATTGGGCGATTTCCGCGTCTTTAACCATTTGGTCGGTCAGCCCCAGGTCCGCATAGTTTGCGGCATAGGTGGATGCGTCGCCTTGCGTATATTTCAGTACAAACGCCGCTTCAGCAGCGTAAATGTCCGGAGCGTCTTTGCCGCCGCCGGCCAAAGCCTGGTCAAGCGCAGGCTGATAAGCGCCGTCGGTTGTAGCGATTACCGTTGTTTTGAACTCTACGTTTGCGTCAGGATGCGTTTCGATGTACTTTTTGGTCATGTTCGGAATCTCATCCGTGAAGCTCCAGAGATTAATGGTGACTTTTTTGCCGTCACTTTTTGCTGGTTCGGCTGATGCTGTCTCAGATGCTGTCGGGCTAGGGCTAGATGATGAGTTGGCGTTCGAATTCGAATTCGAGTTTGAGTTTCCGCCGCATGCCGCGAGAGCTGTTGTCATCACAAGCAGTGTGGAGATCCCCATTAAAGCGCGTTTCATTCGTTTCATGCTTTGCCTCCCTTTTAATGATCCTTGTTTTTTGCGTTTATCTTGTAACCGCATTCATTATTATAGAACCAATAAATGGCAGGCGTAAGGAATCCATTATTGGGAAAAATTCCACTCTTATTGGTTTTTATTCCCAAAGTCATAGGTACGCGGTAACGAAAAAGGTACCTATCGCCAAATCACGACAGGTACCTTTTTCGTTTTTTACAGCCACCAAATCAGCGGTATGCAAAACAGCGGCGTCAAGATGCTCGACAGCCCCATGGCAAAAGCGCTGATGCCGCCTTGAACCTCGGAGTCGCGCATAATACGCGCTGTACCGATGCCGTGTGCCGCCGTCCCCATTGCGGCTCCAATCGCTAGATCGCTGCGGAATCTCAATATTTTGAGTATCATAGGTCCAATCATGCTTCCAAGAAGGCCAGTCAGTACGGCAAACACCCCGGCCAGCTCCGGCGTTCCGCCTAGCAAATCCGCAACTTCTATCGCAATAGGCGTTGTGACCGATTTGGGCAGCATGGTGAGCATAATCTGTTTTGAACCATGGAGAAGACTAACGATCCCCCATACCGCAAGCAGTCCGCATATTAATCCGGCGCTGACGCCTATAACAATGGGCATAAGCTGATCTCTTAGCTTTTGAAAGTTTTTGTAAAAGGGAACCGCTAGAGCAACCGTAGCCGGCCCGAGGAAAAAGGTAATGATATCCCCTCCCGCCTGGTAAGCCTCATAAGGAATATTGCCAATCAGCAGAAGTAGGATAATGCCTCCCGAGGTAACAAACAAAGGGTTTAACCATTTATAGCGGCTATTAAGAAGTTGGGCTCCCACATAAAATAATACGGTGATCGTAATGCCGAACAACGGCTGTTGAAACCAGGCTTCATTCATAGGTACGTTCCCTGGCTTTCCCGGTTTGCCATGCCGTAACGCCGGCTGTAACCAGGATGACGATAATTGTGCTGACAGCTAACGCAACCGCTATGGCTAACCACTCTTCTCCGATCACGCCAAAAAACATCATCGTGCCCACGATAACGGGCGCAAAAAAGATCATCATATGCTTCAAAAAAAATTGTGCCGTCTCTTCAATCCAGGCCAGCTTCACCCAGCCTGCAAACAAGCTGATAACAAGCAATACCATTCCAATTACGTTCCCCGAAATCGGTACGGACAGAAGATAGTGTAACGCGTTGCCCAAAAGGGTGTAGCACAGCAAGATGGCAAGTCCTCTCATATATTGGTTCTCCTTTTTCGTATAAGTGCTAGTTAATAGCTTACCAGCAAGGTGCATAACGATAAAGAGCCCGCCGATAATAATCGGAGGGCTCTTGGTCGAACCTGTTATTTAAAAGCTAAATATTTCGCCCGAGTTTCCGGTGTGATTATCTTTGGTCTTCTTTCAAGCAAAAGCTTGGCATCCTCAAGAGCCTCGGGAGGCAAGTTTCCGGCATTAACTTCGGTAACAATGTCAGACATTTTCGTGAACTCTTCTATCGAAATGAGTGGGTAGCCAATTTCTTTCCTATACTGTTCCCTAACAGACGGAGATAATTTCGCTATACCATCTTCTCTTCTAATAATTGGATTAGCGCCTTTTAAAGCAGATACAGGCAGCTCCCCTCTGTTAACTGCTATAATTATATTCATCATTCGCTCGACCTCGGATTGTGTAAATCTGATCTCAGTAGGAATCAACTCCCCTTCAAGAAGGGTCTCATAATCATCCACAACAAGCTTACCCTTCTTCTTGGCGAACGTAACCGATTCCACCGTCTTATAGTAGGCCGGCTCGCTGGTTTGCGTGACATAAGTAATAACCGCATTCATCCCGTCGACTTTGCTCCGGTAATCGATCACCCAAGGGCTCGAAACACCTATATTATAATTCCACTCCTCGCCGCTCCTGTTGACCTGTTCCTCCACGAACTTTTCTTTCGCTTTGGCGGACATCATGTCATAACGGGGCTTACCGTCCCGCGACTTTAGCGCATCCGCCCAAACCGTAGTCAGGTTTTCTATCGCCGCATTAGCTGTTTGCGTGGTTGCTCCCTTTTGCTGTTCCTCCGAGCTTGCATTGGTTAATGCAGCACCCCCTAATAATAAGAACACGATAACCCCACCAACCGACCACTTATAGGAGCTTCTTACGGGTGAGGTGATCATAATCAGTCTCCTCTTGAGCTCTTTTTTATTTCCCAAAATACTTGCAGCCCCTGCCAGATGAATGGGTTTAGTAAACAGCTCTAACAATTTTATTATCGTTAAGGCGTACTCCTTGGATTCCTCCGGCTTAACTCTCGTTAAAGCCAATGCGTCACAAGCTAATTCCTGGTCTACCCGCATTTTGTGATAGGCATACCAGACAAAAGGATTAAACCAATGCAGTGCCAGCAAAATGCTCATGACCCCGTTCAAGGCAATATCATTGCGGCGAACATGCGACAGCTCATGTAAAAACACATACCGCAGCTGCGCCTCGCTTAACGTTTGTAGAGCCGTGCCTGGCAGCAACAGCTTTGGTTTAAATAACCCGAATAAGGTGGGACTGGATACTCGATTCGTCCGTATTAACGTGATCCTCCGACGCAGGTTCATGTCTTCTTTACAGCTTTCAAATAAAGCAGCGATTCCCGGATCCATAATGGCCTTTTCGCCTTTAATTTTCCTGGCAAAACGCAGATTGGCCCTGAACATCATACCAAGGAACACAACGGCACCAACCAGCCAAACGATTGAGGCGACTTGCAGAGGCGCAGCCGATGTGGCCGATTTTTTAATCGCCGGATCCTTTTGAATAGCTGCTAATGTATCCTGAGGCGATTGAGTTAATTGCGTTGGGTTTACTCCTTCAGTTTCCGGCTTCACTGCAGGTGTGATTATCGTTTCGTTCGCGGCTGCAAAGTGATTTTTCTCTGCAAATAGATGAACAATATTGTACATGCTAATCGGGCTTTCGGGCGCCCACGGCAGCACGAGCCGCAGAATCAAGAGGAGCCACAGCAGATAACCCCATCTAGGCTTTAATTTATCTCTCAGCAACCCTTTCGCGGCTAAAATAAGAACGACCAATACGCTGGCCATCAGCGAGGCAGACAGGATCCAGGCAAAAAAGTCGGAAAGACGAACGGTCATCTGTCTTATTCCTTTCTTTCGTCCAGAATGCTTTTCAGCTCGTCAATATCTTCTTTAGTCAATTTCTCGTGTTTTAAAAAGTTAACCAGCATCGGCTTCAAAGCAACGCTTCCGTACAGCCGTTTCAAAAAAGACTCTGTTTCGGCCCTTGTTGTTTCTTCTTCCGTAACGAGCGGAGAATAGACATAGGGTTTGCTGTTTGAATCCAAGGTTATGACTTCTTTTTGAACCAGCCGGGTAAGCAGGGTTCTAATGGTTTTGGGGCTCCAATCGTTAACGCCTGCTAAAGCCTCGATCACCTCGCTTGCGCTCATTGGCGATTTCATCCATAACGCTTTCATGACTTCCCACTCCGCATCGGAGATTCGCGACATCTCTTTCATTGGTTCTTGCCTCCACCTCTCGACTACATATGTAATCAACATTACAACTGTAGTCAATATTACAATTGTAATCAATGGTTGTCAATCCTTCATGCTAAGTGAGTATTCACGATAAGCTTCAATGCTAGTAACATTCAGCCCCGCGAATTGCTAACGCAAAAAAAGATACCTATCGTAAAATAACGATAGGCATCTTATGTTAACTACGACGATCTAACCTTACTTCCCCTCTATCATAATTCCTCTGTAGACTCCGCCTTTCAGGCGATGCTGCAACGCTTCTTGATAAGCCGGACTGTAATACCATGCCTTAGCTTCATACAAACTAGGGAATTCCAGAATAGCAGCTCCTTCCGCATCCGGCCCTTCCAGCACTTCATAATGACCATACATGGCAATCGGTTTAACGGGATGTCCCTCAAGTCCAGCCGGGGCTTTGGAGGCATAAATCTTTAGTTCATCGGGATCAACCGTTTCCTCCCGGATAAAAACAACGTAAGCCGTCATCCTATTGCACCCTCCCCTCACTGTCTTGTATTTAGGATAACTACCCCATGGTATAATCGTAAAATTTGTATTTTTCATGGTATTCATAAATAAAATTCATTTAAAATCCAGACCCGAACGCCCTTTCTTTAATGAACCGTACGAACATATCCGTTGCGGGAGACAAAAATCGTTCTTTCTTCAGATGAAGGCCTACTTCCCAGCGCCAGCCTTCCTCATCAATGGGGAGCCAGCAAAGACCGGCGATGTTTAAACCGGCTGTCTGCGGCAATACCGAGACGCCTAACCCTGCTGCTACAAATCCAGCCACCGTCTGCAAATCCTCCGCATCATACGTGGACGCAAGAGTAAAATTCATATGGTGGACTCGGGCTAGCAGCGAATTTTTCAAATTACAATTATGCTTAAGCCCTACAAAGGGCTCTCCCGTGATCTCTCCTAAGCTTACCGAGGCTTGACGGGCTAGCCGATGCTCCTCAGGGACTACGAGATAAAGCGGCAGAGACAACATCGGTATCCATTCAAACGTATCGTTAACGGGTTTTTCGGACGTAATCATGAGGTCGGAACGACCTTCCTCCACCTGATTCAGAATAGCTCCCTTGTCGCCCTGCGTTAATTCGAAGGTGACGGCCGGATTAAGCTTCCGATAGTCCCGAATGAGATTCGGAATGAGATCCACCCCTAAGATGTTCAAATAAGCAAGATAAATAACGCCAGAATCCGGATTGGAGTGCTCCTCGATCTCCTTTTTGCCCCGCTCTACTTCCTGCAGAATCTTCTCCACATGCATCGAGAACATAGTTCCGTACCGGTTGATCCTCAGATTCCTTCCTTTGCGTTCGAATAGCGGAACTCCAAGCTCGGCTTCCAGCTTCAAAATAGAATGACTTAGAGCAGGCTGGGTAATCGCCAACGATTCGGCAGCTTTGGTTAGATGCTCCGTCTGCGCGACCTTTAAAAAGTATTCCAATTGGGTCAATTCCATCTTGTTCTCGCCCCTACATGAATTTAATTCATCAAAACAATTAATAATATAAATTTTATTTATTTTAACATGAAGCGTAGACTAAAGCACGTAGAAGAAAACTTGCCTAACACAAGGAGGATATAAAAATGAACTTTTCATCTTATGATAAAGAATTTCATGGCAAACGGGCTTTGGTTACGGGGGGAACGCAGGGCATGGGGCTTGCGATTGTCAAAAGATTGGCAGGCGCTGGCGCAACGGTGCTAACGACAGCGAGAAATATGCCAACTGATTATCAGATTCCAAACGTGCATTTTTTACAAGCAAACATAACACAGCCCCAGGGAACCAAAGCTATTGTTAATGCCGTCAAAGAGAAGCTCGGCGGAATCGACATCATAATCAACACGGTTGGCGGCTCCAACTCACCCGCAGGCGGAGCGTTGGCCTTAACCGATGAGCATTGGCTTGAGGAACTAAACATGAATCTGCTTGGTTCTGTTCGTTTGGACCGCAGCTTGCTTCCGATCATGCTGGAACAAGGCAAAGGAGTCATCATTCATGTCAGCTCTATTCAAAGAACGCTACCCCTATACGAATCCACTCTGGCCTATGCCGCGGCAAAAGCCGCTTTGGCCACGTACAGCAAAGGCTTGTCCAACGAATTCGCGCCAAAAGGAATTCGTATCAACGCAATCGCTCCCGGCTTTATTCAAACCGAAGCGGCCAACCGTCTCCTCGACCGCCTTGCCATTACTGCAGGAAGCCGCGAAGCAGCGCTGAATCAGCTGATGGATTCCCTTGGAGGCATTCCGTTCGGCCGTCCGGGATTGCCTGAAGAGGTCGCCGAGCTTGCCGCGTTCCTTGCATCGGACCGCGCAGCCTCCATACACGGCAGCGAGTATGTCATTGATGGCGGAACGATACCTACCGTTTAATTTTCCCTCAAGGAGGCTAATTCTATGATCATAGTGCCTGTTGCTGTAGCTAATTATTTCAATGCGGTGAATGAACAGGAACCGGAACGTTTTCTAGAAGCGTTTGATGAGCAGTCCCATGTTCTCGTCATGAAGAAGGAATATGTCGGCGGGAAGGCTATTGCCAAGTGGAGCAAAACGGAAATTTTCGAACCGAAGGTTCGATTTGAAATGAAGGATGCCAAGGAGCAAGATAACCGTTATATCATTACGGTCGCCGTAGACGGCGAATTTGATAAAACGAATCTGCCCGATCCACTCCTCATGAAGCATGAATTCCTTATTGCCAACGATAAGATCAAGGAACTGCATATTTCTTTCCCTTAATCCCATTAATGCAAATAAACGACCGCTTGCCTGATAGGATCAGACGAGCGGTCGTTTGCATGTTGTTCGAAAAGTTATCTCAGCTTAACAGGCAGGCCCGTTCTTGCGGATTCATTGGCTGCCATCGTTACGCGATGCGTCTCCCAAGCATCCTCGTAAGTGGACAGAATCTGGCTTCTGTCGCCTGTTCTGACGGCATGAAGGAAAGCTTCATTCTCCCGTACGTACGGATTGTTCGAGGATCTGTACTCGGTCTTCTTATCGGCTTCGATATCGACAAGAGCTTCGCCCGTAACCTGCAGTACGCCCGTATTTGTGTAGATTTGAAGTCCGGCATGGCCCCCAGCCGGAATCGCGCATGTATTGCTGATCGTTGCAACGGCCCCGCTCGCCAGCTTGATCGTTACCGTACCCACATCAGGCACCGTAACGCCCTCTTCCACCTGAGCCATATGTCTGCTGCCGAACGCCGCATAGACTTCATTGACTTCGCCAAGCAAATAACGGGTCAAATCCACGATATGCGTCGTCTGCTCCACGAACTGTCCGCCGGAAGTCTCCATCTTGCGCCACCAGTATACGCCCGGCATCGAGCCCATCCATTGACCCAAAGCCATTAGCGGCGTGCGGTCCGCAAGAAGCTCCTTCGCGTGGTTTGTGCTGTCCATATAACGGAAATGATAACCAACCGACGTAATAAGTCCTTTATCTGCAATCACCTGACGGATCCGGGACGGTGTCTCCTCGTCTACGCCAATCGGCTTTTCGACGAGGAAAGGAATCCCCCTCTCCGCAAGCGCTAATTCAATCTCGCCATGAGCAAACGGCGGCGTACAAATATATACCGCATCCAGCTTGCGGTCCTCAAGCATCGCTTCAATCGTGTCGTAACCGCGAGCGTCGCTATAAGGCCTTGCTGCCGTTTCCGCCTTATCGAGGCTTGTCCCGCAAAACGCGCTGACGCTTACCCCTTCCATCGCAGCAAGCTTTTCCGCATGCATCCGTCCAAACCAGCCCGTTCCCGCAATACCAATTCGAAGAGTCACTCTACATTCCCACCTAACGTCGTAGTTTTATGCCTTCCCCCTAATGTTTACCTGCGTCCCTATGGATGTCAAGGAGATCTTTGCCGCCAAGCGGAAGCTCGACCTTAAAAGAGGTTTTCCCTTCGGCACTCGCCGCGGAAATCATGCCATGATGCAGTTCGACAATGTTCTTGGCGATCGCGAGACCTAGACCTGAACCGCCGGTATTCTGGGAACGGGACTGCTCGCCGCGATAGAACCGTTCGAACAATAGGGGAATTACCGAAGCCGGCAAGGGCTCTCCGTAATTCGCAATTTCCACGACGGCCAGCCCCCTCTCGCTCCATACCGAGATATCGATCTGCCTGCCCTCTTTTCCGTATTGAATGGCGTTAACGACCAGATTCTCGAACACCCGGACAAGCTTGTCTCCGTCCGCATCGACGAGGATCGAATGATCCGGAAGAGCCAACCGGCATTGCATCTCCGCCTGCTCGAATTGCAAGCGGAATTGGGCCGCCAACTGGCCAATCATCTCTACCAGATTGATGGGGGACAGCCGAAGCCCTATTCCGCCGCTTGTCCTCGTATATTCGAACAAATCGTCGATCATCGTCTTCAGACGAGTCGATTTCTCATAAGCGATTTGAACGTAATGCCTTAGTTCCACCTCATCCCGGTAACGGTCTTCTTCGATCAGGCCCAGGTACCCGACAATAGACGTTAGAGGCGTGCGCAAATCGTGGGATACGTTGGTCACAAGCTCGGCTTTTGTCCGTTCCGTGCGCCGCTCCTCCTCGATGGAGAACTTAAGCTGAGCCGTCATTTTATTGATATTTTCCGCCAACGCTCCAAGCTCGTCCCCGCCTCGCACCGGCAGCCGGGATTCGAAATCCCCGCCGGCAATCCGTTCGATTCCTTGCGAGATTCTCATTAAGTAACGGATTGTCGAACGGCTTAAAGCGAAGAAATAGATGAAAAAAAAGACAAGGGTGACGGTAATATACGACGTTAAAATTCCAAACTTATCAAAGACCTCCCTCAGCAGAGGGGAAAGATAAAACATATCGCTGCTGTACGCGGCGATCGCGGCCAGATATAGCAGCCCCGTCGTGAAGAACGAGGCAAGCGCGCTTAGCCCGAACAGATACAGCATTTTAAAACGAAGGCTTTTCCACGGTTTACGGCTCAATTTTGTACCCTACTCCCCACACGGTCTGAATCAGCTTAACGCCGCCCAGCTCGCTCTCCAATTTATCCCGAAGCTTGCTTATATGCACCATCACGGTGTTGTTGGATTCCAGGAACCTGTCCTTCCACACCGCTTCAAAGATTGCCTCCGCGCTAAATACCTGCCCGGGATGGCTCGCCAGCAAGTACAAAATATCAAACTCCGTTGACGTCAGATTAATCCCCCGATCCTCCACCGTTACGGTATGCGATTTCTTGCTTATTTTCAGGGAATGAAGCTGGATGATGTCCTGATCCTGCGCCGTTTGAAGCTGAGGATTCAAATAAATGGACCTGCGGAGCAGCGACTTCACCCGGGCAATCAGCTCCAGCGCGTTAAACGGTTTCACCATGTAATCGTCGGCGCCTGTCGTCAGCCCCATGATTTTGTCCATGTCCTCCGCTTTGGCACTCAGCATCAAGATCGGAATGCCATACTCCGCGCGTACCGCCCGGACAACCTCCAGGCCGTTCATCTCCGGCATCATGACGTCGAGAATCATTAATTGGAAGGATTCCTTGGCGATTAGCTCCATGGCCTCCCGGCCGTTGCCCGCAATAAGCACCTGATATCCTTCGTTGGTCAGATAGATTTTGATCAGCTCCGCGATTTCCAGGTCATCGTCCGCGATCAGAATTTGAATGGTATTCATGAGATCTCCCCGTCTATTTGGTTAATGAATGTGGCTATAGTGTATCAGAAATATTCTACGGAGCGGACAGCCTTCAATCACAAATAAGAAATTCTTAAGGTTTCCTTTAGGATGTCTTACGAACCTCAACGGCCCGGCGCGTTATCTTGGATATAGAGCAACGGACAAGAATATACCCGGAGGTAGAAATAGATGAAAACAAAGCTATACGTGCTATACGGCGGCAAATCCGTCGAACATGAAGTGTCGTTAAAAACGGCCGTCACCGTCCTTCAATCCATTGACGAAAGCCGCTACGAGGTTTATCCCGTCTACATTACCCGCGAAGGCTTGTGGTGCACGCCGGGTCATCTTGCCAAGGATGAGTTGTCGATTGAACGGCTGATTGCTCAGCCAGCGTTTCCTGATCCTGCCCATTCCATCGGTGAGATTCTGTCGGGCATTATGGCCCTTCCCGGTCCAAAAGTCGTCTTGCCGCTTCTTCATGGTCCCAATGGAGAAGACGGTACGGTACAAGGCCTGCTGGAGCTGTTGAACGTTCCTTATGTAGGCAATGGCGTGCTGGCTGCCGCATTAACCTTGGACAAGGCGATGTCGAAGCAGATGCTGGCCCAAGCCGGCATTAATCAGACGGAATATCGGGTGTACCGCCATGAGGAGTGGACAACGGATCAGGCAGCCGTATTGCGCAGGTTGGAAGATGCCATTGGATATCCGTGTTACGTGAAGCCTGCTTCCCTTGGCTCCAGTATCGGCATCAGCAGATGCACGAACCGCGGAGAGCTCCTCGCCGGTATCCATGAAGCCTTCTCTTACGATAAAAAGCTTGTTATCGAACGCGAAGTGAGCGGCAGAGAAATTCAAGTCGCCGTTATCGGCAATGAGAAGCCTCTTGCCTCGCTGCCCGGCGAGTTCATTCATGATCATGTTTTCTTCGATTACGAATCCAAATACATGGACAAGCGGCTTACCATGCAAATTCCCGCCAAGCTGGCGGACGGCCTGACTCCGCGAATTCGGGAGCTGGCAATCCGCGCCTATCAAGCTCATGGCTGCGAAGGCCTTGCCCGCGTCGACTTCTTCCTTGACGGAGAAGGTCAACTGTACCTGAACGAGATAAACGCGCTGCCCGGATTTACGAATTTCAGTATGTACCCGGTTATGTGGGAACGCACGAACGGAACGTCCTATTCCGAGCTGATCGAACAATTAATCGGGCATGCCATTGCCCGTCACCAAGATAAACAAAAGATTCAATATACGAAATAAGCGAGGTGAGAGTCATATGTTAAGAGACACTTGGGCTGAAATTAGTTTGAGCCGTATTCGGGAGAATATGCTGAACATTCGCCGGTCTCTTCCCGGTACGGTGAAGCTGATGGCTGTCGTGAAGGCGAACGGCTACGGGCATGGAGACATCGAGTCGGCCATGGCCGCGATGAGGGCCGGCGCGGATTATTTGGCGGTTGCTTACCTGGAAGAAGCGATTCGGCTGCGCGATGCCGGAGTAAAGCTGCCGATTCTCGTATTAACGCCTATCGGGCCGGAGCTTGTGCAATTGGCTCTGAGGCATAATCTCTCCTTAACCGTAACAAGCGCCAAATGGTTTTCCGAGATGCGGGACTTTAAGCCTTGCCCCGCAGGCAAGCTTCGGGTTCATGTGAAAATGGATACGGGGCTTGGGCGAATCGGTATCCGGACCAAGCAAGAATGGGATGAGCTTGTTCCATGGCTGCAGAATGAAGATGTTGACGTGGACGGTTTCTATACGCATTTTGCTACGGCCGGGCAAGAGGATACCCGCTTTCTCGAGCAGCAGACTGCCCGATTCCTCGATATGAAGGAATGGGCACGCGCTTCAGGACTCGTCATCCGTCATTATCATTGCGCGGGTAGCGTAGCGGCGCTGAGATTTCCTCATCTGGCGATGGATATGGTCCGGATCGGAGCGGCGATGTACGGCTTTTACCCTGCTAAGCTTGCTTGTCCGGTTAAGCTGGAGCCGGCCTTAAGTCTTCATAGCCGCCTGATTCAAGTGAAGAAGCTCGCTGCGGGAGAATATCTCGGCTACGACAATTCTTACCGGGCCGAAGAGGAGGAATGGATCGGAACGGTGCCTATCGGTTATGCCGACGGCTGGGCGCAGCGGATGCAAGGTACGGATGTGCTCATTGGCGGCCATCGCGCTCCCATTGTGGGCAAAATCTGCATGGATCAGCTGATGATCAAGCTTCCGGCCCCTTACGCGGAAGGCACGCCGGTTACCTTGATTGGTGCTCAAGGCGGGCAGCGTATTACATTTGCCGAGCTTGCCGCCCATATCGGAAGCGTTGCGCAGGAAGTCTCCACTTCGCTGGGAACAAGAGTTGCGAGAACCTATAAAGATATCGAGGAGGTACGTACAAGATGGGACAAAACAACTTGGCCGGACGACATCAGCCAGGCCGTCATATAACGTTTCACACAACCATTCAAACCGCCAATTCCGGTGTTCACAAAGGACATCTGGTCTTGATTAATCGGGAGAATCCCATACGGCAAATCCCTTCTTCGGACCGTTTAGCGCCAATCCGTTCGATCCCGGCTATCCATACGCTGAAGGATGGCATGAGGTTAGAGCGAACCTGCTTACGCCAGTTGGCCGAGCTTCTTGAGGCCAGCCAAGGGATGGACGATATTATCGCGGTTAGCGGCTATCGGACCAAAAATGACCAGGAACAGATTTACAGCTCCTCCTTAGCGGACAACGGCGCGGATTACACGGCACGTTATGTCGCATTGCCCGACCGGAGCGAGCACCAAACGGGGCTGGCTATCGACGTTGGCCGGCTCAGCAAAGAGATTGATTTTATCGCACCGGCGTTCCCGGACACGGATGTCTATAAGTCCTTTAAGCAGCTTGCAGCAAGCTTTGGTTTCATTCAGCGTTACAAGGAAGGCAAGGAAGCCCTCACTCAAATCTCGTGCGAGCCTTGGCATTTCCGTTACATCGGTTATCCCCATGCAGACATTATGGAGCGGAACGATTGGTGCCTGGAGGAATATATCGACGCGCTTAGAAGCTACACCTACAACAATGAACATTTTTTATTCGAGGACGATCGTTCATTTGTTGAAATCTATTACGTGGCGGCAGACGCAGGAGCTTCGACGTCAATTCCCCTTATCCCATGCGACCGCTTCAACTTGTCAGGGAATAACGTTGACGGTTTTATCGTGACCGCGTTTAGGGATAAAAGCAGGCGATCCCATGTCTAGAACGGGATATGGCGGACTCGATTGGCTCAAATTCGCAGCCGCTCTGCTCGTTGTTGCCAATCATACCAGCCCGCTTCTATCATACAGCGCTGCCGCCGATTTTCTTGTAAGCAATCTGCTTACGCGTATTGCCGTTCCCGTCTTTTTTATGACAGCCGGATTCCTATTGTTCCGCAAGCTGTCCGGCAATCCGTTAACGGATCGAAAAGCTGTTCAAGGCTACCTGCTGAAAATTGTAAAGCTCTACGCCATTGCCATTGTCCTGTACATTCCGCTGAACCTATATACCGGTTATTTCTCCGATTCCTTAACGACGTATTCCGTCATCAAAGACATCGTGTTCGACGGAACCTTTTATCACCTATGGTATTTGCCGGCGTTAATGATCGGCCTGTTGATAACTTGTACAATGGTGCGGTTCATGCCGATGAAGGCGGTGCTGGCTTCGGCCGGGCTCTTGTACATCATCGGGCTGCTTGGAGACAGCTACTTTGGCATCCTGCAAAACAGTAAAGAGCTGACCTCTATCTACGAAGGGATGTTTAAGGTGTTTGATTACACCCGCAACGGACTGTTCTATGCCCCTCTTTATTTGGCAATGGGAGCTTGGTCAGCCAAGCAGCCTCCTCCGGCCCGAAAGCCAATCGTAAGCGCGGCTATGTTTGCGGGATCGCTTGGACTTATGTTCGCCGAAGGGATACTTCTGCACTCGTCGGGAATTCCGCGGCATGACAGCATGTATGTGTTTACGATTCCCGCTACCTATTTCTTATTCCAATGGTCCATGCAGTGGAAGGTTCCGGCCAGCAAAAGGTTCCGGGAGTGGCGGACATGGGTATATATACTGCATCCCTTGGCTATCGTGCTTGTCCGCGGAGCTGCCGAAGCCGTGCATCTAGAGCGGATATTTATCTCGAATAGTCTGCTTCATTTCGCCGCGGTCTGTCTGCTGTCGATTGGGTTGTCCGCGTTTAGCGTATGGCTGTTGGCAATCATCGGGAAGCTCAAAGCTCCTATGCGGATGTGGATAACAACTCCTGTGGACAAGTGGATAACACTTCGAAAATGAACAGTTGTCCGATAGAAAGCGCTCTTAATATGTGTATAACTTTGTGAATAACTGTGGACAACAAGTATGTGGCGTAGGCTTATTGGACTATATTCGTTTCCAAATCGCTTCCCGGTAGGCAGTTGGCGTTTCCCCAATACGATTTTTAAACGTTCGCGTAAAAGCATACAAAGAGGAATAGCCGGTCGTATAAGCGACCTCCGTAATGGAGGCATCCGTCTCCGCAAGAAGCCGCTTGGCGGATTCCATCCGTACCTGCGTAATGAAATCGCTTGGCGGCATTCCAACCTTTTCCGCGAAAGCAACGGAGTAATACGTCCGGTTCATTCCCGCTGCCTTGGCTGCCTGCTGGACGGTGATGCCTTCCGTGGCATGCTGCCGGATATAGGACAGGCTTTGCTTGACCCAATCCGTGGCATTCAGGGCATACGCAAGTGGAACCGTCCGGCATAAGGCTGCCAATAGACGGTACAGCAGGCTTTGCATTTCAAGCGACCGAACATGGGCGCTCTCCGTCTCCCCGCTCCGCATCAGATCAAGCAAGCCAAGAAGCGACCGCTCTGCCTCTTGCGTCCATCCCTTCTCCAGAAACGGCCTTTCGTAACTGATGCCGGTAAGCGCCAGCATCTCTGCTGCGCGTGGGCCATCCATCACAATCCAGCTCATCCGGGGCGGCTTTTCCCCTTCGATCGCATAGTACGTATAGGTACGCGCAGGGAACAAGCAGAACAGATCCCCTGCCGACAGCGTTACGCTATTATCCGCATCCCACTCTACCCGAACGAAGCCTTCCTTTACGATATGCAGGCTATAACTCTCAATCCTTTTGGGTCCGGCACTGTAACCTTGCCTGGTCTCCGTCAGCCCCCCTCTTACGGGCCATATCGAGCATTGCTTGTCCAGCTCGCTTATCGCATGGAACAGAAACTCGGCGGTTTCGAAGCCTACCGAACTATTGCTATTCATCACAATCCGCCCCCTACCTGACAAATTGGTAAATCAACCATACATGATGCTATTTTACGACTGCCTCATATCTATTACAATGATTGGCATGGAGGCGATTTTCTCTTGAAAAAACCAAACATTTTGTTGATTACAAGCGATCAGCAGCATTGGAATACACTAGGTTATTTCAATAACGAATTAAGCACGCCCAATTTAGACCGGCTTATTCGGTCCGGCACAACCTTTACGAGAGCCTACTGTCCGAATCCGACCTGCACGCCAAGTCGTGCATCCATTATTACGGGCCAATACCCAAGCCAGCACGGCGCTTGGACGCTCGGAACCAAGCTTCTGGAAGACCGGCACTTCGTCGGGGAAGATTTTAATTCTGCCGGCTACAAAACCGCGCTGGTTGGCAAAGCCCATTTTCAGCCGCTGTCTTCAACGGAGGAATACCCGTCGCTTGAGGCTTACCCGGTCCTGCAGGATTTGGAGAAATGGAAGCAATTCAACGGTCCTTTCTACGGCTTCGAGCATGTCGAGCTAACGCGCAATCATACCAACGAAGCTCATGTAGGCCAGCATTATGCCTTATGGATGGAAGAGAAAGGCTGCTCCAATTGGCGGGATTATTTCCTTCCTCCAACAGGCAGCATGGATCCCGCTATCACATACAAATGGCCGATTCCCGAAAAATATCATTACAACACCTGGATCGCGGAGCGAACGAACGCGCTTATGGAGCAATACGCCGAAGAAGACAAACCGTTCTTCCTCTGGTCAAGCTTCTTCGACCCGCATCCGGAATATCTGGTGCCGGAGCCATGGGATACGATGTACGATCCCGATTCCCTGACGATTCCGGATATCGTGCCAGGCGAGCACGACCAAAACCCGCCTCATTTCGGCCTCACGCAAGAGGATAATCCAGACTTCTCTCCTTGGGCGGAATCCGGTAACGGCATTCACGGTTACCGTTCGCACCATTACTATGAATACGGGGAGAAAAAGAAGCTAACCGACTACGATAAGAAGAAGCTGGTTGCCGTCTATTACGGCATGATCAGCATGATGGACAAATATATCGGCACCATCCTCGACAAGCTCGAAGAGCTTGGCATCGCGGACAATACGGTCGTCGTCTTTACGACGGACCATGGCCATTTCTTCGGCCAGCATGGTCTGCAGGCCAAAGGCGGCTTCCATTACGAGGACCTGATTCGCCTGCCGTTTATCGTGCGTTATCCAAGGCAGGTTCCGGCGGGAGTAACGTCAGACGCGATCCAATCGCTGGTTGACCTTGCGCCAACGTTCCTGTCGCTCAGCGGCATTCCGGTCCCGCATGCAATGACCGGCGTCGATCAAAGCGAGGTATGGAAAGGCAAGGCACCCGCTGCCAGAGATCATGCCATCTGCGAATTCCGTCATGAGCCAACAACCATTCATCAGAAAACGTACGTCGACCAGCGTTACAAAATCACGGTCTATTACAACCAGACCTACGGCGAAATCTTCGATTTCCAGGATGACCCAGGCGAGCTTAACAACTTGTGGGACGATCCGGCATACGCGGCGCTGAAATCCGAGCTGCTGCTCAAGTACATCTGGGCGGAGCTTGGCAAGGAACCGATGCCGATGCCGCGCATCTCGGGCGCGTAGGCGCAATGAACAAGGGCTATCCCGGTCATAAAATGACTTGGAATAGCCCTTTTGTACGACGTCGAAAAGAAACCGCGCCTGCACGCTGCAGACCCGGTTTCTATCGTTATTTTCGCGGAGGCAGATCAACCCAAGTTAATCGCCCGAATCTCTTCCAGCGGAATCTTCGGCTTGCGATCCTCCGTAAGCAGACCGTTGATCTCCTGCTGCACGTCGGCCACCTGCGTATAGCAATAGCCGCAAATATAATCGACGGACTTGATGGCTTGCGTAAGCCCCTTGAAGCGCTCCGTGAAGGCTTCGACCGAATCCACCTGCTCCCCATAGCCCCAGCCCTTGTCCGACTGGAACGCAATGCCGCCGAACTCGCTGATGATAATCGGCTGTCCCCGGTAGCCGTAGCCCTCGGCAAAGGCATATTTCCAATGGTTGCAGGTCGTCTCTCGCGACATGATAGCCTCCTTGTTATCCCGGTAACGCTTCAGGAAGCCGTCTCCGGTCTGGACGTAATCATGCAGCGTCACGATATCCGATACGGTATGCTCCCAGCCGTCGTTGACGATAACCGGGCGATTCGGATCAAACGACTTCGTGAGATGGTAGATGCCCTCCGTAAACTTCTGCTGCCGCTTGTCGCGAAGGATATTTCCAATCCCCCACGACTCGTTGAACGGCACCCACGTAATGATGCTCGGATGGTTATGCTGCTGCTTGATAATTTCCAGCCATTCCTTCGTGAAGGCCTCGACCGCGCGGTCATGGAACTCGAATGTCGCCGCCATCTCCGACCAAACGAGCAGCCCCTTTACGTCGCACCAATAGAGAAAACGGGCATCCTCAATCTTCATATGCTTGCGCACGCCGTTGTAACCCATCGCCAGGATCAGGTCTATATCCTCTATCAACGCTTCTTCGCTTGGCGGCGTCAGATGGCTGTCCGTCCAATAGCCCTGGTCCAAAATAAGCCGTTGGTAGATCGGCGCGTTGTTGAGCAGTACCTTGCCGTTCTCAATGGATATTTTCCGCATGCCGAAATAAGAAAGCGTACGGTCGACGACACGCCCGCCCGAGGTCAGTACGAACTCCACATCGTACAAGTTCGGACGGGCCGGAGTCCAATACGCCCTTTTCCACGGGCCGTTTGCTTCATGGTGAAGATCAACCTCAACCGAGAGGCACGGGCGATCAATCCCCAGCGCAACCCGCTTCACGGGCTGCCCCTTGAATGTGACGATGGCCTCCAGCAGAAGATCGCCTCCGGGCCGGACACCGTTTACCTCGTAATCGAACCGAACGACATGGCGGTCGAGATCCGGCGTTATTTTGACCGACTCCAGCCGCTCTTCCTCTACGTATTCCATCCATACCGTCTGCCAGATGCCCGTCGTTTGCACGTAGAAGCATTCAAAGTTGTCCGGCACCCAACGCTGCTTGCCTCTCGGCTGGTAGCAGCTGTTGCTGTCCGTTACCTTCACCGTTATCCGGTTATCGGCTCCGAACCTCAGATACGGCGTCATGTCGACGGAGAATGCCGCATAGCCGCCTTGATGCCTCCCGGCCAGCTCGCCGTTAATCCATACTTTGGCGTCATAGTCCACGGCCTGAAAATGCAGAATAGCCTGCTTGCCCGCCGCTTCCGCCGGAACGGAGACTTCTCTGCTATACCACACATAAGGATGAAAGCTTTCCTCGCCGATACCGCTGACTTTGGTTTCGTACGTGAACGGTACGTTAATCCGGTGCGTTGCCTCGAATGCCGCCTGCCACTTCCCGCGCTCGCCGGCGTTTGCGTCGTCGAAGCGGAAGTCCCATTCGCCGTTCAGATTATGCCAATCGCCGCGCACGAGCTGGGGTCTGGGATAGTCCTTGCTATATGATTTCGTTGTCATGCTGCACCTCCTGCTCCTATGCCTTGCCTTGGAATACCGCTGCATAGATGGAAGACGGGCGAAGCGGAACGCCCTGCTGCCATTCGGCTGTCTGCACGGTTCGGCTCTTGCTCATGATGTTCTCCGGCTCGAAAACGCTGTTGATCTCGTCGTAGCCTTCGCCGGTAATTTCGTGCAGAACCATCTCTCCGGCCGCGTCGAAGGCAGCCAAGTCCAGCACGGCATTCACTTCGTTTAGCCCGCGGTTAACGATAAATACCGTAACGGTATCGCCGGCTCCGTTGATGCCCGCCGCGATGTCCAGCTCCGGCAGCCCGTTCAGTTCTACTGGAATCTCCTTTAGCGACGGCACGGCAAATGTCGCACAGTCCGCCTTCACGGCAAGCATATGCTGCAGGTCGCGGTTTGCGTACAGCTTCATGACCTCGTAGGTTGGCGTCCCGTACACGTCGAGCGGCCGATTGCTCCAGCCGGACTCTTTGCCGCAATATTGGTCGGCATAATAATCGCCCACCCGGATGCAGCCGCCAAGCCAGCCGTTGACCAGATCGGAGAAGCTGCCGATATGCACCATATCGCTTGAACGAAGCATTTCGTTCAGGTTGGCGGCATTGGCAACCGCCGCGCCAAGCGTATGCTCGTTCGGCAGCCCTTTGCGGATCGTATTCGGATAATACATCGTGTTGTATTCGGTAATAGCGATTTTGACATGAGCATGCTTCGGATTTGCCTTAATGCTGTCCGTTGTCTCCCGCAAGTAATGCCGCGTGAATTCCGGATAGGCCGCAATGGCTTTGTACCGGTCCTCCGGAGGCGTGCTTCTGTTCATGCCGAAAGGTCCGTAACCATGGTAGATATGCAGGGTCAAATAGTCGATCAGCTCGCCGGCCTGCTCCAGCACCGGCTTGTTCCACGCTTGGTCGTAATGGCCGCAGGCAAGCAGCACGATGGAAGGGTCCGCCGCTTTCATCGCTTCGGCGAACGATACCGTGCGCGCCGCGAATTCTTCGGCGGAGCAGGTCCCAACCTGCCACCCTCCCCATACCTCGTTGCCAATCTCCCAATATTTCACGCCGTACGGCTCGGGATTTCCGTTCGCGGCGCGCAAAGCTCCCATCGGCGTATCGGCCGCGCCATTGCAATACTCGATCCATGCCGCCGCCTCTTGGGGCGTTCCGGATCCGTCGTTCACGCAAATGAGAGGCTCTACCTGAAGCTCCCGGCAGAAGGCGATAAATTCGTCCGTGCCAAAATATTTGCTCGTCCAGCCGCCCCATGCCTCGTTGTACATAACCGGTCTCTCCAGCACGGGACCAACGCCATGCTCCCAATGGTAGGCGCTGATGTAATTACCGGCCAGTCTCATCATGCCGGCGTTCAGCTCTCTCGTCATGTCGATGACCTCGCGCTTCACCAGGGCGATACTGTCGGCTGCAAGCAAGGATACGTGATCGAGCCACAGCATGCCGGTCGACACGTGATCCGCCCAGCGCGGATGATCGCCGGGAATATAGACGCGAAGCTCGGCGTCGGCGCAAGCACGGGAGACGGCTAAGTCCGCTTCGTATTCCCGCCAGTTATGACCGGCGAGCTCGATAACTACTGAACCAAGGTTTTCCTCCGTATGCCGGTCCACCGCTTCCACCACCAGCCGCTTTAGCTCAATCGACGCGCGGGCGACCACTTTCACCTTATAATCGGCAGGCCCTTTGAGGGCGGCCTTCTGCGCGATTCCGGCATAGGCCTCATCATCGCTTAACAAGCGGATGCGCTGCGCCCGTCCCGAATGCTTGGGCGCGGGCGCCTCCAATGCATATTTCGTATTGCGGCCGTTCGTATAAGCTTGCCAGCCTCCGGATATTTCCCGCTTCGTTTCAGACTCGCTCTCGAAGTCCATATCCTTGAGAGGGAAGGCCAGCATGGCTTCCATATGGTCCCGGATGTCTTCGACAAAGTGCCCGAACAGGTACGGGTTGACGGCATGCCGGCTCGCTCCTGCGCAATCGACGGTTATGTTAGCTTTGTTAGTCAAAATGAACCTCCATAGAAAACGTTAGTATAGTCGCCTTATCCCTTGATGGAGCCAATCATGACGCCTTTGACGAAATGCCGCTGCACAAAGGGATACATGACCAGCACGGGCAGGCTGGACACAATGATAACCGCGAATTTGATGCTCTCCGACAGCAAAATTTGTTTCTCCAGGCCAACGCTTCCGCCGTCAGTTTGGGCGGATTGGCTGATCAGCAAGATTTCGCGGAGCACAAGCTGAAGCGGATATTTGCCTTCATCGCGAATATAGATCAATGCGTTGAAGAACGAGTTCCAGTGGCCAACCGCGTAGAACAGCACCATGACGGCCAGAATCGGCTTTGAGAGCGGCAGGATGATGCTGACGAGCAGTCTCCAGTTGGAGCAGCCGTCCATATGGGCCGCCTCCTGCAGCTCCCAAGGGATACTGTTCTGAAAATATGTGCGCATAACGATAAGATTGTACGTCGCGATAGCGCCAGGTACGATCAGCGCCCACATGGTGTCGACCATGCCCAGGTCTTTGACCAGCAAATAAGTCGGGATAAGACCTCCGCTGAAAAACATCGTCATCGTAATCAGGACCATAATCCCGTTGCGCAAGGGAAGATCGGGTCTCGAGAGCGGATACGCCGCAAGAATCGTCATGATAATGTTAATGACGGTTCCGATGACCGTATACATAATCGAGTTGCCGTAGCCGGTCCAGATCTTGTCGTTCTGCAAAATGTTGGCGTAAGCCTCGACATTGAGGCCTTGCGGCAGCAACCACACGTCGCCGTTTAATACTTTGGCCGGGTCGCTGAACGACGCGCTGACAATAAACAGCAGCGGGTATAACACAATGACCATAATAATGGCGGCTATGATATATACAACTGCGTCGAACAAACGCTCATTCGACGGACTTATGCTCTTTTCCATAAGCGATTACCTCCTTACCATAAGCTCGTCTCCGACGTCTTGCGGGCAAAACGGTTTACGAGCAGCAGCAGCATAAGGTTGATCACCGAGTTGAACAGGCCGATGGCCGCCGTGTAGCTGTACTCGCCCTTCAAGATTCCCGTCGTATAGACGAACGTGGAGATGACGTCGCTGGATTCCAGATTCAGGTTGTTCTGCATAAGCAAAATTTTCTCGAAGCCAATGTTCATGAAGTGGCCGATATCGAGAATGAGCAAGATGACGATAACCGGCATAATGCCCGGCAGCGATACGTGCCAGATGCGGCGGAGCCGCGAGGCGCCGTCCATCTTGGCCGCTTCGTACAGCTGCGGGTTCACCCCGCTGAGCGCGGCGATATAGATAATGGATTGCCAGCCCATGCTTTGCCAGATGTTCGACCCGATAAAGATCGGCTTAAACCAGGCAGCTTCCTGCAGGAAATTAATCGGCGTGCCGCCAAACGCCTCGATCAGCTGGTTGACGGGTCCCGTCTTCGGCGACAGAAACACATTCAGAATGCCAACGATGACAACAACCGAGATAAAATGCGGGATGTACGTAATATTTTGCAGCCATTTGCTGTAGGCCCGGCTTTTGATTTCGTTCACGAGCAGCGCCAGCAGGATCGGTACCGGGAAGGCGATGAGGAGCGAGAACAAGTTGATGGATACCGTATTCCACAGCAGCCGCCAGAAGTAATACGAGTTGAAAAACCGTTCGAAATGGCCGAAGCCTTCCCACGGGCTGCCGATAATGCCTTTGGCCGGATTGAAGTTTTTGAAGGCGATCTGCAGGCCGTACAGCGGCCCGTAATGGAAAATTAAATAAAAGGCGAGCGGCGGCAGCAGCATGAGGTACAAATCATACCGCTTCGCCATTTTTCTCAGCAGCCCGTCGCTTCTCTTCTTGCGGCCGGGAACGGGGGCCGCCCCCGCGTTCTCGATCATGCTGTCCATGAGCAACCCCTCCTTCTCTTCGCGGCATCCCATTTATTTGGCCATTTTGTCATAAGCATCCTGGTAAAGCTTCTCAAGATCGGCAATGTTCATTTTCTTCAGCGTGGACTGGAATTCGTCCCACTTGTCGAAGCTGAGCGCCCCAACGATGAACTTCGTGCTTTGCTCTTCGAAATATTTGTCGATGTCATTGCGCAGTACGTTAACTTTCTGGGCAGTCGCTTCGTCAAACAACGGCGGCGCATAGCGGATTTTCGGCAAATACGGCTCAAGCTGCTCGTAAGCCTCTTGTACTTGAGGCGGGTTGATGAACGATGCTACTTTGTCGCTGATGAGATGAGGCGCGCCGCCGCCGGCGTATGGCGTAATTTTTGCCTGGGCGCCCGCTACGTTCAGAAGCTCTTCCTTGTAGTAAGGGATACCGTCCTTCATTTCGTAATGCTCGCCTTCCCGGCCGAAACGCAGCAGCGTTGAGCCTTCGTCGCTGTAGAAGTAGTCGATCCAGCGCATGGTCGCTTCCGGATATTTGTTGACGGACGTAATGGCGAATGCTCCGTAGTCGCGCGGCACCGGAGCGACTTGGCTTTGCAGGCGGTCGCCATTAGGACCTGCTTGAGGTGCAATGCCAATATATTGATCCTGAATGGTCAGGAAGTTATTGTTCGTCTGATCGAAGAAGTATCCCGTATTGCCCGTACCTTGCTTGGCAAGATATTGCGCTTCCGTGTGGGAGAAAATCTCAGGATCGATAAGCTTCTCCTTATAGAGCTTGTTCAAATACATGAGCAGCTCTTTGTACTGCTCGTCGCCGCTCCAGATATGCACTTTATCGTTCTCGACATTAATGTTGTAGCCGAGCTGGGAATCAAGCCCGAATGCCCCAGCCATTTGATAGACGATTGGCAAGCCGATACGCGCGGTCATCGGAATCTCGTCCGCTTTCCCGTTGCCGTTCGGATCGCCGTCGCGGAATGCCTTCAGCACTTCATACAATTCGTCGGTCGTCTCAGGCACCTTCAGGCCCAGCTTATCCAGCCATGCCTTGTTGATCCATCTCTTGTCGGTCCGGGCGGAGCCTAACGTAACAATGCCCGGAATCGCGTAAATATGTCCCTCCGGCGTCGTGATGCCCGCGCGGATCTCCGGATATTGATCCATGAGACTCTTCAGGTTCGGCGCGTATTGATCAATCAATTTCTCCAGCGGAATCAGTTGTCCCGAAGATCCGTAACGGACCGTCTCCAGCTGCGTCAGACCCGAACGATACAAAGCATCGGGAAGCTCATTGGATGCGAACAGGAGGTTTTTCTTCTCCGCGAAGCCGTCGGTCGGCGCCTCGATAAAATCGACCTTGATGTTGCTCATCTTCTCGTAATCCTGAAAGACCGGCATGTCCTTGAACGGACCGTTTACGGGTGCGACGCGCGTAAACATCTTCAGCTTGATCGGCGTATCAACGATCGGGAATCCTTCCGTTTTTACCGCATTCTCCGCCGAGCCCGATGATTTGGAATCCCCCGTATTGCCGCCTTTGTCATTGCTATTGCCGTTACCGCCGTTGCTGCAGCCGGATACGATCAATCCGGTAACAAGCATCGTGGCGAAAGCATATCTCCCCCATGTTTTTCGCATGTTTATATACCCTCCAGACTTTCAATTCACCGGTACTTGTAAGCGTTTACCGCCGGTGTTACTCGATTATAAAGTACGGCCGGTTACGCCGAGTTACACTTATATGACTATTTACTCCACATATTTTACGGATTCTTTTGCCGCTGCCTTTCCGTCTCCGAGACTGTTCCAATACGCCTGCGGCGTCATGCCCGTCACTTCCTTGAATACCTTGAAGAAATAGTTGTGCGTGGAAAAGCCCACCTGGTCGCTGACCTGCTTGATGGTATATTGGCCGCTTTCCAGCAGCCTGCGCGCCGCGTCGACCCGTACCCGGTTCACGTATTCGGAGAACGTCGACTGCGTCTCGTCCTTGAAGATCCGGCTCAGATAGGAGGCATTTAAGCCGATAAAGCCTGCCGCAAGCTCCAGCGTCACGATATCGGAATACCGCTCCAGAATAAAACCGATCGCCTGAGATACATGGCGGGAATAGCTGCCTGTCGCGTGATGCTCCTTAAGCAGAACGAGCAAGACGCCATAGAACGACTGAAGCCATTTCTCCAGCTCGCCGACGCTCCCAAGACGGTTAAGCTCGCCGCGCGACGGCAGACGATCCGCATCCTTCGTTGTCCCTATCGGGGACCGGTTCCCTTTTTTCAACGCCTTATCGCCGATATGAAGCAGCTCGCTGACCGTCATCTGCACCGCGTGCGAATGCAAAGGAAGCCCGCGAAGCGGCTCGAATACCGAAGCGATCAGGCGCTGCGCGCCTTGCCCGTCCAGCCTCTCGATGGCAAGCAGCAGCTGCTTCTGCTCTTCGATCGTAAGCGCGACGCGGCTCTCCCGCGTGCCTTTTCCGCGCTCTGCATTTGGGTTAGCGGCTTGGGTTGTCGCATCAAGCGCCCGTTCGGCGGAGGCGCAGCTTGCCCCAAGCTGCGACAAGCTGTTGCATACATGCCCAACCGCAAAGATCGATTTCAAGTTCAAGTACATCTCGAGCGCGTGGCCAAGCTTGCTCATGCTTCTGGCCGCTTCGCTTGCGGCCGCGTGCTCGCTCCGCTCCCGCATGGCAAACACGACGACGATCCGCCCTTCCTCCACGTAAGCAGCCGTACGCTCTCGCGCGTCTCCCAGACTCTGCTGCATAAGCTCGACAACCTGCTGGACCAGCCGGTTCGTCTGCACGTCGGTATTGGACTCCGTCAGCAGCAGAAAAGGAACGATCTGCAGGACCGCTGCCGCATACAAATCCGCCTGCGGGTACATGCCGTAACGCTTGATGCTTCCTTCAAGCTCCCTTGCGGCTTCCGCCTTGCCTCTTGCCAGATCGGCGATCTGGCTCCGGACCAACTCGACATTGAAGAGGGACGATTCGTCGTCTTCACCCGCGGCTTCGGATGCTTTACCTGCCTGGACTGCTTTTTCAAGCATCGCCAGCAAAGTTTCCTTGTCCAGCCGGTGCTTCAGCAAATAATCGACCGAGCCGTTCTTCAGGCAGTCCCGGACGTAGTCGTAATCGTCATAGCTGCTTAGCATAATCGTCTGGACGGCGGGATACCGCTGCTTGATCGTCCGATTCAAATCCACGCCGTTCATTCCCGGCATGTTGACGTCGAGGATTGCCACGTCGGGACGTTGTTCCCCAATCATGTCCAATGCCGAATCCGCGCTTTGAGCCTCTCCGCAGAGCTCGAAGCCATGGGCGCGAAAATCCAATAAAGACCGCAGATCGTTGCGAACGAGCGGCTCGTCGTCTACCAATAACACGCGATACATATTAGCTCACCTCTTGGTCGGCGCCTGCCCGGCCCCGCAGATTGGGAAAACGAATTTCGACCTTCGTATACAAGCCAGGCTCGCTGTACAGCCTGATGCCGTAGGGGGCTTCAAACGAACGGATGATTCTCTCGTGCACGTTGCGCACGCCCATTCCGCTGAACCGCGAAGAAGTCGGTTTTGTGCCCGTTCCGCCCAGCAGCAGCTCCATCTGCTCGGACGTCATTCCTTTACCGTTGTCCGTCACTTCGATCATCAGATCGCGGTTATCCTCGTATACCCGTATCGTGACGAAGCCGCCTTGCTCCCGCGAGCCAATTCCATGCAGAACCGCGTTCTCCACAATGGGCTGCAGCGTTAGCTTCAGAACACGGCTGTCTAATAACGACGGATCTTCAATCTCTTCGTGAACGATAATCGGCTCCATGTATTTGTATTTGACGATAGAGATATAGCTGCGCACGTAATCCAGCTCCTCCCTTACCGTCAAATACTCGTTGGAGTTGCCCAACACGCCCCGCATCAAATCGATTAATGAGCCGGATACCTCCTCTATGTTTGGAGTCCCGTTGAGCTTGGCCAAATATTTGATCGTATTAAGAGAATTGTAGAGAAAATGAGGACGTATCTGCGCCTGAAGCGCAGTCAGCTCGGCCTCCCGCTTCTCCTGCTCGCTTACGCGTATCCCTTCGAATAACCGCTTCAGCTCCTCCACCATGCCAATAAACACGTGGTACAGCTGCCCCACCTCGTCCTTTGCAGCGATCTCCTTCTTCGGCAACGTCAGGTTGCCGTCCTTCACCAGCATCATCATGGACTTCAAGCGCCGGATATTAATCGTAATGCGCGACGACACCTGGAGCGAGACAACGAGGACGACCAGCAGGACGATCGCCGACGCTTCAATGATCAGCTTCAGCAGGCGGGCCGATTCGCTGAGCAGCGAATCCGTCGGGATAAGCGCCAGCGTCGACCAGCCCGTATGGTCCGATTGCCGGCTGACCACGATATAGGACCTGCCGCCAATGACCCTCTCCTCCACATCGCCCTCAACCTTGCCAAGCTTCGCAAATTTGCGCTTCATGTCGACGATTTTCTGATCGGAGGGCGCAAAGCTTGGCGAGTGATCATACCGGTACACGAATTCGTCCTGCTGATCAAGCACATACAGCATACTGTCTGCGGTTGGCCTAACGCCGTATGTCTTGCGGATAAAGTCGTAATTCAGATCGACCATCACCACGCCAATCGTCTGGCGGTTGTAGCGGATTTCGCGGCCGACCGTTATCGTCTCCGTGACGCCCGTCTGCTTCAAATAGGCATGACGCGAGCCGTTGCGCAGCATATAGTCCATCATTGGCGTTCCGAGTACGCTACGGTCCAGCCACGGCCCGCCGGTGAAAAACACTTTGCCGCTTAGGCCTACGACGGCAATCCGCGCAATATAAGGCTTGTTCGCGACTAAAGACGACAGGAATTCCTCAATCCGCTTCTGCTCCTGGAACCACTCATAGCTTATTTCCTCCGAGGGGCTGAGTAACGTATCGATCACGGTGCTTTTATTCGTAACAACAATCGTATTAAGCCGGTCAATCTCCTCCAGCATAATGTTTAATGACTCGTCGGCTTGCCTGATACTATCCGATACCGAGGTTACGGCGTTGGACTTGATCGTCTCCCGCATGTTGAGATAGACAATGACGGAGATCGATACGATAGAGAGAAGAGCGACAAGGCTGAACGCCAGAAAAATTTTGCCTTGAATGCTGAGGCTTGGCGATACCCAGCGCCTAAGGGTGGACAGCTTCATTACGGACAACTCCTTTTGAGGAGATTAATGCAATCGCTTACATCAATAACAGGACTGAATCGGCTAAGCCTCTGCCTTTCTTAAAGCCAGCGGAGATTCCTTGAAGTACATTTTGAAGGCCCTTGTGAACGTATACAGATTCGGATATCCCAGCGACAATCCGATCTCCGTCACCGAAGCATGGGTATCGATTAAGAGGCGTCTAGCCTTCTCCATCCGAACCTTCTGCATATATTTCATCGGGGGCATCCCCATTTCTTCCGTAAAGACTTGAGTAAAATAAGAGCGGTGTACGCCCGCAAATTCGGCCACCTGCTGGACGGTAATTCCTTCAGTCGCATGGAGCTCCATATACTCCGCGCATTCGTGGATCCAGCTTGCAAGCTCCGGGCCTTGCCCGGCCTCTTCCAGCATCAGGGCCGAGAGCAGACTGTACAGATGCCCTTGCAGCTCCAAGGCCACCGCAGGCCGCCATCGCTGAACCCGCTCCAGCGCATCGATAGCCCGGTCTGCGGCAGCTTCAATCCGCGAAGATACGGTACCTTTGCGAAATGGTTCTTGCTCCGTAAGACCCGCCAGTTGAAGCAGTGCCTCTACCCGGTCTCCGTCGATAGCCAGCCAGCGCATCTCGAGCGGGCGTTCGGCCGGGAGCATGTCGTAATAGTACGTTCGGTCCGGGAATAAGACGAAGAGGTCTCCCCTTGCAAGCTCCACCTGCCGGCCCTCATATTCGAGTCGCAGCTTTCCTTCCCGCACGAAATGAATGCTGTGGCACTCGATTCGTTTTGGCCCAACCTTATAATGGGGCTTGGCTAGACATCTTCCCGCCCTTACCGGCCACAGCCGTCCTGCCTTGTCCAGCTCTCCTGGCGTGTAGTAGATAAAGTCCGCATATTCGTAATCGTACTCCCTCATGTCCGCTATCTCCTCACTTAAGCTAACAAAATGACAATAGATAATTCTGTTTTAAGATTATAATCTCAATATAACTAAGCATATAATGAGATCCGATTTTCGTAAACCTGACATATTGATATTTTTTGTATCATCTACTCGCGCGCAATCAAGTTGAAACGGCTTCATCATCCTTAGGCGTGAGAGCGCTAAAAATAAAAAAGGCTGCTCTGAGTATCAGAACAACCTCTTTGGACCTATTAGTCGCATCAATTAATAACCTCAATAACAATCGCTTGCGTTAATTACTTCTCCCAAAGCTCGATCAGCCGACCATCCGGATCTTCAATCCAAACAAACTGTCCGTATTCGCTGCTCTCTTTTTCCTTTGCCAGAGGAACGCCAACCTGTTCAAGATGCTTAATCGTCTCGTCCATATTATGGACTTGGAAATTCAGCATCACTTGTTGATCTGTCGGGAAATAAGGGTCATCCTCGGCAAAGAAAGAGAAGATCGTTTCGTTTTCCGATTGGGCTTTTATCATAGTCCCGTTCCAATCCCCTATTTCGAGCTGCAGCACTTCGCTGTACCATTTTTTAACCGCTTCAAGATTTTTGGTTCTCCAAAATACTCCTCCGAAGCCTTTGATCATCGTAGCTATCCCCTGTCACTCATCAGATTTATTTCCCGTTTGGTCTTAATTTCGCTAATGCTTGTTGAGCCTTCATATCCAAATATTTCACGATGGAATCAAGATGGTCTTTTGGCGTTAACGCCAAATTCGCAAAATAGATTGGCATCGAAGCTCATCGCTCACATACATTTCAAGTCTTCTTCCGACTCCAGTCGGTTATCCGTCTCTGCCTCAGCAGTCGCCATGCCGTCCGACTTAAGACCAACGGTATGACGGCAACCCCCCGCGATGGCAGGCCACCGTTTCCTATTTATCGCTGCTTGCATTCGTTCCCTCCAATAATCCAAGGATAACCGCAGCTAAAAAAATGAGCCTCGAGTATCTCCGGGGCTCTGTCTAGTAATTCTCACCGCGATAATAACGGTCAAGCTTATGTTCTAAGTGAGTGAGCTGCGACTTCTTCTCCTCAATATCGTCCAAAAGCTTTTGCTTCTGTTCTTGAATAAGCTTAATTCTTTCAGGAAGAGTGGCGGTTCCGGCTTTTACCATGTCATAGTATTGCTTTATGTCTTCCACGCTCATTCCGGTTTCGCGAAGACATCTGATGAAAACCAGCCAATTCAGATCTTGCTTGGTATAAAGTCGATTATTTTGTTCGTTCCGCGCGGCCGGTTCCAACAGCCCTTTTCTTTCATAGAAGCGAATTGCACCTATATTCAATCCCGTCTCCTTCGCTACATGTCCAATTGTAAACATACTTGTCCTCGATAGATAGAATTTTGGATGTTGACCTACACTAAGTGTAGCATATTAAGCTATAAATCATGAAACGAAAAACAATCAATGAGAGAGGGATTCTAATGAAAAAGACCGCACTTGTAACGGGAGCGAATAAAGGAATCGGATTTGAAATCGCCAAACAGCTGGGCGAAAAAGGCTGGCGGGTGGTCCTCGGCGCCCGCGACGCGCAGCGGGGCCAAGTCGCCGTTTCCGAGCTGTCCGCTCAAGGATTGGACGTGGAATGGATGCAAATCGACATGACTGATTTGACGAGCATTGAAACAGCTTCGCAAATAATCAAGACGAAATATCCGGCGTTAAAGCTTCTGATTAACAATGCAGGCATGCCAGGTGCCTTTTCCAGTTCCTTTACGGATACGAAAGAAGAAGATCTGCGTAACGCTTTTGAAGTAAATTTCTTCGGTACCTATCGCTTAAACCAACGCTTGTTTCCGTTGATCAAGGATAACGAAGGCACGATCGTCAACGTATCAACCGACATGGCATCCCTTAACCATATGCAAAACGCCGAATTCACGTTAAACGCCTTCGATTATAACTCGTCTAAAACGGCCAATAATGCCATGACCTTATCGATGGCCTATGAACTAAGAAACAGCGGTGCTCAAGTATTCGCTGTAACGCCTGGTTTCACGACAACCGATCTGAACGGCAATGCGGAAGGCGGTAAATCGAAGGCAGAAGGTGCTGCCATTATCGTAGGATACGCAACGGACGGTAAGCGACACAACGGTGAATTTCTGAATGAGCAAGGCGTTATCGCGTGGTAATCCTATTCGTTATGCGTAAAAAAGCCAGCAGCCCTTCGGCTGCTGGCTTTTCATTATTCAAAACATCCTTTTAAAACCTTATTCCACCGTAACCGACTTCGCCAGGTTACGCGGTTTATCAACGTCATGGCCAAGTGCCAGCGATGCGTAGTAGGAGATCAGCTGCAGCGGCACAACCGACAGGGCTGGTGCCAGAAGCGGCAAAGTTTTCGGAATCGCGAACAATTCGTCAACCGATTTGCCTACTTCCACTTCGCTGCCTGCATTCGCAAGACCAAAGACATGCGCGCCGCGTGCTTTTACTTCCTTGATGTTGCTCAGCGTTTTTTCGTACAGCTCTTCTTGCGTGACAAGCGCGATGACCGGAATACCGTCCTCGATCAAGGCCAGCGTACCGTGCTTCAGCTCGCCCGCCGCATACGCTTCGGAGTGAATGTACGAGATTTCTTTCAGCTTCAGCGAACCTTCTTGCGCAACTGCATAGTCAACGCCGCGGCCGATGAAGAACAGGCTCTTATGATGCGAGATCGATTCTGCTACTTGCTTTAGAACCGGAGCATTTTCGAGAATGCTCTCTACTTGCTCGGGAAGCTCGTTCATAGCTGCGATGAGACCTGCAACGGTTGCTTCGTCTTTTGTTCCAAGGATGGTAGCCAAGTGCAGACCAAACAGGTAGAAGGCAATCAGCTGCGATGTATAAGCTTTTGTCGATGCTACCGCAATTTCCGGACCTGCCCAAGTAACAAGCACATCGTCCGCTTCACGGGCTACCGAGCTGCCTACAACGTTAGTGATCGCGAGAACGCGGGCACCGTTGCGTTGCGCTTCGCGAAGCGCAGCCAGCGTATCCGCCGTTTCGCCCGATTGGCTGACTACGATAACAAGCGTGTCAGGCGTAATAATTGGCGAACGGTAACGGTATTCGGAGGCTACATCCGTCTCAACCGGGATGCGCGCGAGCGATTCGATAACCGTTTTGCCAACCATGCCTGCATGATAAGCCGTACCGCAAGCAACGATATGCACTTTACGGATCGACTTCACGTAATCCGCCGTCATCGTCAGCTCTTTCAGGTTTACGGACTTGCCATCTTCCGCAATGCGGCCCAGCATGGTGTCACGGTAAGCCTTCGGCTGCTCGTAAATTTCTTTCAGCATAAAATGATCAAATCCGGCTTTCTCCGCTGTCACAAGATCCCAATCGACATGGTATATTTCCTTGGAAATAAATTCGCCTTCTGTCGTCATGAGTTCGACACTATCGCGTGTCAATACAGCCATTTCGCCGTCGTTCAAGATGTATACATTTCGAGTATGCTCCAAAATTGCCGGAATATCCGACCCGATAAAGTTCTCGCCTTCGCCGATGCCGATAACAAGCGGGCTTGCAAAACGAACCGCAACCAGACGTTCTGGTTCGTATTCCGTCAATACGCCAAGCGCAAACGCGCCGCGCATGCGTTTTACGGCACGTTGTACCGCTTCGACAATGTTGCCGTCGTATTCGTCAGCAACCAAGTGCGAGATAACCTCTGTGTCCGTCTCCGACACAAAACGATGTCCTTTCGCCATCAGCTCATCTTTCAGATCCAGGTAGTTTTCGACAATGCCGTTATGCACGACCGAGAACTTCGCCGAGTTATCCGTATGAGGATGCGAATTAACGTCCGATGGCTTGCCATGAGTAGCCCAGCGTGTATGTCCGATGCCAACCGACCCGGCGAGCGGCTCATTACGCAGTTTATCCTCCAAGACAGCCAGACGTCCTTTGGATTTCTTGATCTCCAGTCCGTTCGTTGTGAATACCGCAATACCGGCGGAGTCATAACCGCGGTATTCCAGCTTCTTAAGTCCTTCGATCAAAATATCCTGAGAATCACGTTTACCAATATATCCTACAATACCACACATATATAAAGACCTCCGATAATCAATAGTAGTCTCCCCACTATGAATATGGCTGCCAGCCTATATGCGGCACAGGCGTTATTTTCCCTTTTGCCCGTGCCAGCCCCTCAGGCGGCACCATAGACATACGGGAGCATGTTTGTAAAAAACCTCGAAAGGAATAAGATGATCAATACGTGCAGCCTGCCGAACGTTTGTGAGATCGGTCGCCCAATTTTTTTGCGTATCGGCTTTCGGTTGGCTTTGCGATAACCGGAAGGTCCCCGCCGAATAATTCGAACACCTTCACCTCGTCAGCTTCCTCGTGTGACCCTCCCCGATCTTGTAAATAAGATTGGAAGGCGTCATCCCCCTTGAAGCTCTGGCGCTTATAAAACGTTAATTTTAACCTCTATCCTCGCTTTCCTGCTTGAATCATACTTCCTATCATATTCACTTTCGACTTGTTTCGCAACCTGAACTTTAGACGCAGGACGAACAACGCCCTTATTTTCCACTAACAATATACGCCTTCTCGTCCGAATTGCCCAAGCGTAGTCATACATTTGCCCCAACTTCTAAAATAATTGAATTCCCTTACATTACCTATATATTCATTTGCCTAGCCGCACATGTAAAAGTCTCCACGGATTCGTGGAGACTTTTGCATGTATATGCAAAGGCTTTAAGCCCGCTAACGTTTAGCCTAATTGCTCTTTCACGACATTTACGATTCGTGCCACATACTCCTCGATCTGGTCCTTATCCGGGCCTTCCGCCATAACGCGGATCAGAGACTCCGTACCGGAAGGTCGAACAAGCACGCGGCCGTTATCGCCAAGCTCCTTCTCAACCTGCTCAGCGGCGTTAACGATTGCCTCATTTCCCGCGTATAGGCTCTTATCCGCTACGCGAACGTTCACCAGCACCTGCGGATATTTGCTCATCAGCGTTTTTAGCTCGCTTAACTTCTGGCCGGATGCCACGAGTGTATCCACCAGCTGCAGAGCCGTCAGAATACCGTCGCCGGTTGTGTTGTAGTCAAGGAAGATCACGTGGCCGGACTGTTCGCCGCCCAGGTTAAAGCCGCCGCGGCGCATTTCTTCCATTACGTAACGGTCGCCGACTGCGGTTTGCGCCGTATTCAGACCAAGGCGCTGCGTCGCTTTGAAGAAACCGATGTTCGCCATAACGGTTGTAACAATCGTATCGTTATGCAGCTTGCCTGCCCGCTTCATCGCATCGCCGCAGATGCACAAGATGTAGTCGCCGTCTACTTCTTCGCCTTTATCGTCAATCGCGATCAGACGGTCGGCATCGCCGTCAAACGAAAGACCTAGGTCCGCGCCATGAGCCAGAACCTGCTCGCGCAAATATTCCGGATGAGTCGAACCAACGCCCGCATTGATGTTGCGGCCGTCCGGCTCTGCGCCTACGGTAATAATCTCCGCGCCAAGCTCGCGGAATACTTTTGGAGCCAGCTCGTATGCAGAGCCATGCGCGCAGTCGAGAACGATTTTGATGCCGCCGAAATCGCCTTTAATCGTTGTTTTCAAGTAATCAAGATAACGGAACTTGGCCTGATCGTCGTTCGTTACCGCACCGATATCGCCGCCGATTGGACGTGGCAGTTCATCCACTTCAGCATCAATCAGACGCTCGATTTCAAGCTCCGTCTCGTCGGACAGCTTGAAGCCGTCGCCGCCAAAGAACTTAATGCCGTTATCCTGAACCGGGTTATGCGAAGCCGAGATCATAACGCCCGCATCCGCTTTAAGCTCGCGCGTAATGTACGCAACCGCAGGTGTCGATACGACGCCAAGACGAATAACGCTTGCGCCAATCGACAGAAGACCTGCAATTAGAGCAGCCTCCAGCATCGGACCCGAGATCCGTGTATCCAGGCCGATAACGACTTTAGGCTTATCCGCCTGTCCTGTTAATACGTAACCGCCGCAGCGCCCGATTTTATAAGCAAGCTCCGGAGTCAGCTCCTGATTGGCTACTCCGCGCACTCCGTCCGTACCAAAATATTTCCCCATCGTTTCTCATGCCCCTTTTGTCGTTAAATCTGCTGCTGCAAATGGCCTATTCCATATCCTACTCCATCTGAGGCTGCTTTTGAACTACTATTAATTACCGCTTTTTCCGCTTCCATGCTTTCATTCGTTAATGGCCGGTATCCGGATCGGCCTCGGTGTCTGTACTCGAAGAAGGATCAGGACTGGAGCCTGTATTCGTGCCCGGGCTATTTCCGGAGCCATTTCCGGTACCGTTTCCTGCTCCCGTATTCGTATCCGGCGGCGAAGGCGTATCCTCCGGCTGACCTCCGGCCGGAACATCCCCGTTGCCATTGTTGCTGCTGCCGCCGTCCGTGTTGTTCCCGCTAGTGGCGTTTTTGTCCTCAATATCAAGCGTAACCGTAAATTTCTGCGATTCATCGGCCAGGTCGATAAACCGCGGCAGCTTCACAAGAAGCGGAAACGTGGCTTGACCAATCTTGGCATCGCTCAGATCCGCGATAAGCCTCACATCGTTAGCCTGAATAGCCGCAAGCATATTTGGCGCACCGCGAACCGTTATCGAGATATGGCCGTTTGAGGGATCCTTAAAGGCAGTCTTAAGCCCATCGGGCAAATCATTCAAGATTACGCTCCGGTCCAGCGTCAGCGTCTGGGAAGGCACAACCGTAACCTCCACGTTGATCTCTGACGGCTCAACCATCTTCACGTCGCCAACAGCCGTTACCTTTGCTTTGACCGTGCCCGATTCTTTGATCTTCGACAGATCGACCGTCACGCCTCCGGTATAGGTATCCATGGAATCCAGAAGCTTCTGATCCCCGTATACGGCAACTTTATCAATATCCGCTTTTACCGAGCTCACGCTTAGTCCATCCGGTAGACTACCCGTAAAGCTGAGCTGCAGAGGCATCGTCTTAAGCGGCGGAGTCACCGGTACTTCCACTTCAACCGTTGAGGGTTTAACGATCGCATGCTCCATCGCTTCGCCTTCCGTATCGTAGACAACAACCTGTGCCTTTTTATTCACAACGTTCTTCTCCGAGCCTTCGATATCAACGGTTGTACGCACGGCCCCTACAAGAGCCATCTCGTCCTTCGGCAGAGTAACGTTTACGATCGTTCCCGATTTCACCGTTGGCGTACCGGCAATATAACCGTTCGCAGGCGTCCCTTCCGTTGCGACCCCAAGCTCGAACGTCTTCGTCTCGATCTCTACAATATCCACTGTAGCGGAACGCGGCGACATTTCAATCAGACTAATGCCCTTGGGCAAATCATAGGTCAGCGGCACCACATGCTCGCCAGGCGTCACATGACTTAAATCCAGATGCACCGCATAATCCTCGTCTTTCATCGTCAACAGATTAGCTTTGCGTCCTTCTACGACCAGCCGGACAACGGTAGGTTCTACATTTACGAGTGCGTATTTCGTTTCGTCCAGTCCGGTCGGAATAACCGAGGCGGCCTCAATGACTTTTGTATCCATCGTGGAAGTCACCGTGGCCGGGGTCGATTCCGGGTCAAAATGGACCATAGCCCATAGAAGCAGCGCAATCGCCACAGAAAGAATCTTAAGTATCGTCGGATGACTTAACCACTTATCCATCGCGGCCTCCTTTCCGCTTCCAGAACGAGGAGAACGAGAACGAAGAAACGGTTGCCCGCTCCTTGCCGTTCGTCTGTTTCGGCGTCAGCTCTTCGAACAGCTTGGAAATAAGCGATTCTTCCTTAATATCACGGACAATCATGCCGTTAATCGCAAGGGAGACTTGTCCCGTCTCCTCCGACACGATAACCGCGATGGCGTCACTCACCTCGCTTACCCCGATCGCTGCGCGATGGCGCGTCCCCAGCTCTTTGCTGATAAACGGATTTTCCGAGAGCGGCAAATAACAGCCCGCGGCCATAATCTGATTGCCCCGGATAATAACCGCTCCGTCATGCAGCGGCGTATTTGGCGTAAAAATATTTATGAGCAGCTCTGACGTAATCCGCGATTCCATCTGAATCCCGGATTCGATCAGCTCGCTGACTCCCGTGTTCCGTTCAAAAACAATCAACGCCCCGATGGTCCGCTGAGCCATGTGCTGAACAGCCTTCATGACGCTCTCAACCTGTTCGGCTATAATATCCCGCTCCAGCGTAGACGTACGGGCAAACAGCTTCCCGCGTCCCAATTGCTCAAGCGCGCGACGAAGCTCCGGTTGGAAAATAATAAATACCGCCAGGACGCCAAAAGTAAACATCTGGTTCATTAGCCATTTCAGCGTATACAGATTAAACCAGGTACTTATCGCCCAGGTACCAACCAGGACCAAAATCCCTTTCAAAAGCTGGACTGCTCTTGTGCCTCTTACCAGCAAAATCAATTTATAGATAATATAACTGACGATGCCGATATCAATGATGTCCTTTATCCAGCCATTCCAAGTCAAATCATTGAAGTAATTCATAGATCAACCCCCAAACTGCCGACGACAACTCATCATTTAAGTAAGTATAAGATTTCTCTATCTTCCGCCTATATTTCAGCCGCGAAACGTATGACGCTCCATCATGCGTTTTTTTGGACTCAACTTTATTCTTTTCTAGAATTGCACTTCGAAACCCTTTTTTTCATAAAAAAAATAACCGCCTCTCTGCAAGAGAGGCAGTTCGTCCTAAGAAGCCAATCCGCTGAACGTTTCCGTCACTTTGTACCAGAACCAGTCTAGCGCCTGATCAATGGTCCGGCTTTGTCCTGCAATGTACCCCGTTGATGCCAGATTGAGGCTGCCGTCGATGACCGTTACGTTGCCTTCCACTTCGCCTTTCACATCAGCCGTTCCATTCTCGACAACCAGATTCCCCTTTACATGGGCGCCTTCCGGTACCGTAACCGTGTTTCCGTTAATAACAACCTGCTGCAGATCTTCTCCGGATACAATCAGCTTTGAATCCTGTTCCCATATTGAAGTGAAGCTGCCAAGCATGACAAGCACGAACAACGCGGCAGCCGTAAGACCCGGATACTTGTAGATGAACCGGAGCACGCCGCGACGCTCTTTTGTTTTTGCCGGTTTTGGCAGCTGCGCCATAATACGGTCAGTCAGAGCTGATTTATCATAATCGGGAATGGAAACGGTATGCTCTAGCGTACCCAGCATCATCGCTTCCGTTTTCTCCAGCTGTTCAAAGCGGGCCAGGCAAGCGGGACATGAGTGCAAATGATTTTTTAGTTCTTGCGCATCTTCACGCGGCAGATCGCCGTCCAAATAATCATGCATCCATACAACCGCGACGTTGCAATTCATAGCAGCCAGTCCTTTCTTTCGTTTGCTCGCGCATAAGCTCTTCACATTTATAGAGTACGTACAGCTCGCATCAGATGTTTCACTTTTTTTAAGCTATAACTTGTGTTCCAGCTTTTTCCGCAAAAACTCCCTGCCGCGGTGGACACGCGTCTTGATTGTCGTGACCGGCATATCCAGAACATCGCCAATCTCCTGCAGGGACATCTCCTGAATATAGCGGAGCATCATAATCGTCTTGTACTTCGGAGGGAGCGATTCGATCGATTCGTGAATAATGCGCTGAGTCTCCGACAGCAGAAGCTCGGATTCCGGGGTACGGTCATCGCTTGGGATCATGGAATAGCCATCCAGGCCTTCATGATCCGTAGACTCCGCATCCAATGAATAAGAAGGCTTCCGCTTTCTCAGCCGGTCGATACAAAGATTCGTCGCAATCCGGTATATCCACGTGGAGAATTTGAGCGACTCGTCGTATCGCTCCAGATTTTTATAGACGCGCAGGAACGTTTCCTGAACGACGTCTTCCGCCTCTTGGCGGTTATATAACATTCGGTAGGCCATATGGAACAGCTTGTCCTGATACAGACCTACAAGCTCAGCAAATGCCCGCTGGTCGCCTTTCAACGCTAATCTGGCGAGACGGGCTTCCAATACATTCACTATTCATCCTCCTACAAAGAATTATCACACGCTTTTTGTGATAATTCTTACTTCGTAAGCATGGTCCAATCACGCCGTTCGTGTTAATTCTTACTTCGTAAGCATGGTCCAATCACTCATTCGTGATAATTCTTACTTCGTAAGCATGGTCCAATCACGCGTTCGTGTTAATTCTTACTTCGTAAGCATGGTCCAATCACGCGTTCGTGTTAATTCTTACTTCGTAAGCATGGTCACGCGGCTTGCCGCCTTAAGCGCGCACCGTATTCGGCCACCGCAATACCGCCCAGAATAAGCAATATGCCCGCTGTACCGATTAACGTTATCGGTTCCCCTAGAATCAGCCATGCGCTTACCACGGCAAAAGGCAGCTCCGTTGCTCCAAGCATGGAAGCTAGTCCGCTACCTACTCGGGGAATACCTGCATTAAAGAAAACGGTCGGCATGACCTGCCCTAGCAGCCCAAGCGCGAATCCCCATCCCAGAAGCCCCCATTGCTGGTCAACGCCATCAAATGCCTTATAGCCGTACAAAGTCAGAATTACAATAAATCCGAACGACATCATAAGAGCTGACTTAAAGACAGGATCGTAACCAGGAGCAACCCTGCCCGCCAGAAACAGAAAAAGGCTGTATGAGAACGCCGATGCCAGCCCATATCCAACACCAGCCCAATCCATATCCGTAAGTTTATTCTGAAGCAGTCCGGCAGCCAGTACCGTTCCTGCCATGGCCATAACGATTGCTGCCCATTGCCATTTCGTCGGCCATTTCCGGTCCCGCAAACTTTCTAGCAAAATCGTAATCCACATGAACTGAAAAAGCAAGACAATTGAGAAGGAAGCATCCAATCTCTCCAGGGTTTGATTATATAATACGGTTGTCATACTCAGGCCGAAAATACCGGTAAACGCTAATGCCGCCCAATGCTTCAAGCTGAATGCCAGCTTGCTCCATGTGCTTGGCCGAAGAAGGAGAAGAATCCACAGAAGCGCCGCGCCTATTCCGACCTGGTGTACCGTTATTTGCTGAAAGGTATAGTCATGTCCGTATGCAAGCTTTAGTACCGGCGACATGATTCCGTAGCATGCCGCAGCGATAATGACCATAACAACGCCCGTCCAATAGCCAGATGAAGTTTTCACCGAACAAAAACCTCCATTCGCATCTGATCTATTATATCGGTTCTCCCCCCGCAAAAGCAAAACAAAACGAAGAGGCGCGTAAGCGGCCTCTTCGTTTTGTTTTGCTTATAAATGGATTATGGCATTATGCACTACGGCCAAGCAATTGCTTCAGGGTTTCTTGAATCGTGCCGGTTGGAATAGCAAATCCGATGCCTTGCGCTTCTGCATTCACGGCTGTATTAATACCGATAACCTCGCCTTTTGCATTCAACAGCGGTCCGCCGGAGTTGCCCGGGTTGATCGAAGCATCCGTTTGCAGCAGATGCTCGTATTGATGCTCGGTACCATCGTCTTCGCTAATTGTAATCGGACGTTCCTTCGCGCTGAGTACCCCGACGGTCATCGTGTGGTCGAATCCATACGGATTGCCGATTGCGATAACCCAATCCCCGATAGCGGTTTGATCGGAATCGCCAATGGCTAACGTCGGGAATGCTTTGGATCCTGTAATTTTCAATACGGCCAAGTCCTGATCCGCATTCTCGCCTACAACCTCTGCCACAAACGGCTCATCGTAACCTTCTACTTGCACCTTCACTTGCGCGGCTCCCTCAACAACATGATCATTGGTCAGGATATAACCGGAGGATTCGAAAAAGAATCCCGTACCCGTTCCTGCCAGCTGCAAATTCGAGCTATCCGTGGAATCGGATTGGCCGCTTCCGCTTTGGGACTGCGGTGTTTGGCTAAATCCTTGCCAGCCTCCCCCTCTGCCGCTGAAGCCTCTACCGGTGCTTTGAACCGGCTCCGTGTAATTCTCGATTTTGACTACGGCAGGAGATGCTGCTTTATATACATCAGCGATCGAAGCATCAACGCTTACAGATGCCGTCGTTACGCCAGCGGACTGCTGCGCCGGATTGCTAGCCAGCGTGGTTGCCGCCGTAGGCTGCTGATTACCGGTGAACAGATTTGTTTTATCCGATGCGTACATAAACCCGCTGATTACTACAGCGCCAACAAGGAACGCCGCAACCATCGCTTTGGCCTGCGATTTCTTCCCCTTCTTCTTGCCGCCGCTGCCGTATCCGCCATCGGAACCATCCGTCCCCGTCAGCTGTAATTGATTCTCGTATGCTTCGCGAAGATTCGCTGCCGACCGGCTAGGTCCGTAAGTATAGGTGTACGGCTTATGTTCAGCTATAGATTCCGTGTTAGTTGTATCGTTTTCGTTTACTTGGTTATTTTCGAATTCGTTTTGGTTCATCGTAATCGCTCCTTTGTCATTACAATCGCTATTTTCGTTCGCAATTGATGTCGCTTGCTTGATCACTATCATGAGGGTTGTACCTTAAATCAAACTTAAGCGGATTTTAAAGGAGGATAAATAATAGGCGAAAACGAAAAAACCGGGCAATCCGGCTTGTAGTAAGCCGAATGCCCGGTTATAAAGTCTGCTGTTAGCCCGTGTTTCTCAGACCAGCAGCAATTCCGTTGATAGTAAGAAGTACTTCGCGGAGCAGCTCAGGATCGTCTTCTTCCTTCGCGCGCAGCTCTCTCAGCTCTGTCAGAAGCTGAACCTGCATGTAGCTGAGCGGATCCACGTAAGGATTGCGGAGACGAATCGATTCCTGAATAACAGGTACGTTGTCCAGAATCTCGTCTTGTCCGGTGATGCTCAAGATCATATCCGAAGTCAGCTTATATTCGTTCTCGATCTGCGTGAAGATACGGTCACGAATCGTGCTGTCGGCGATCATATCCGCATATTCCTTCGCAATCGTCAAATCTGCTTTAGCAAGCGCCATTTGCAGATTGTCTATAAGCGAACGGAAGAACGGGAATTTCTCGTACATCGTCTTCAATGTTTCAAGACGTTTTGCGTCATCGCCGGTATATTGCTTCAAGGCAGTACCTGCCGCATACCATGCCGGCAGCAAGTAACGGCTCTGCGTCCATGCAAATACCCAAGGAATTGCACGGAGGTCTTCAAAGCGGTCACTGTTTTTCCGTTTCGATGGACGGGAACCGATGTTCAGCTCGCCAACCTCAGGAAGCGGAGTCGACTCCTTGAAGTAAGTCAGGAAGTCCGGATCGCGGAAGATCAGATCCTGATATTTGTTCAGTGCCGTTTCCGAGATCGAACGGGAAATCTCTTCCCACTCTTTCAGCACGGCATCATCTTGTGCTTGCGGGTATTTCGCAAGACGGGCAGCCGTAACGAGCGCCCATGTTGCCTGCTCCAGACTGCGGTAAGCAATGCCCTGCATCGAATAACGCGAAGACAATACTTCGCCTTGCTCGGTAATCTTAATACCGCCGCCAACCGTATGAGGCGGTTGAGCCAGAATACTGCGGTTAAGAGGCATTCCGCCACGGCCAAGCGCACCGCCGCGGCCATGGAAGAACTTCAGCTTAATGCCGTATTCGCCGGCAGTTGCGGTAATATCATTAAGCGCTACGCGCAGCTCCCAGTTCGCTGTTACCGCGCCGCCGTCTTTATTGCTATCGGAGTAACCCAGCATAATTTCATGCAGGTCGCCTCTTGCGGCAACGGCTTGACGATAGATTGGCAGCTCGAAGAGCAGCTTCATAATGCCAGGTGCAGCGTGAAGATCGTCAATCGTCTCGAAGAGAGGCACGGATTGCAGCGTGCAACGAACGCTGCCGTCTGCTTCCTTGCGGAACAGGCCAACCTCTTTCGCGAAGACCATAACCTCCAGCATATCGCTGGCGCCTTGTGTCATACTTATCAGATAAGTCGAAATACATTCCGGTCCGAACTCTTGTTGCGCTCTGTAGACCGTGTGATACACGTCGAGGCACTCGCGAGTCGATGCCGAGTAATCCAGATGGGAAGAAGTAAGCGGACGCGGGTCCTCCAGCAATTTGCTGAGCAATTCAATCTTTTCTTCTTCCGACAAGGAACCGTAGTTCGAAACGATATTCATCTTCGCCAAAATCTCAGCCATCGCATTCTCATGCTCTTGGCTGTGCTGACGGATATCAAGAGTAAGCATATGGAAGCCAAACAGCTCCACTTGGCGCACAAGCTTGCCAATATGCGTATCCGCTACGTAATCGGCAAAATGTCCGCGCAAGCTGCGGTCGATAATGTACAGATCCTCAAGCAGCTCGCTTGCGCTGTTATAACGCATTGCAGAGCCTTTGAGCGACTCGTCGCGCGTATTGGCCAGCTTCTCCAGCATAAAGCCCAGCTTAATGCGGTAAGGTTCCTTCGCATTACGCCACAGGTCGATACACTTGAGCTCAACGTGCTCGCGGTCTTTCTTAATCGAGTTGATCAGCTCTTCGGATACTTCAACCAGGTTCGTGCTGAAGCTCAGAATGCCAACAAGCTCATGCAGCTTTTCTTCGTATTTTTTGATAGCCAGCTGGCGGTTAAGCGTCAGCGTCTCCCATGTGACCTTAGCGGTTACGGACGGATTGCCGTCGCGGTCTCCGCCGATCCATGAGCCAAAGCGCAGGTAGCTTGGTACATGCCAGGACTCGCCCGGATAATATTTCGTAAGATTGCGTTCCAATTCTTCGTATACGTTAGGAAGCACCTCAAACAGGGTTTCGTCGAAGTAATACAACCCGTTGCGCACTTCATCGATAACAGTTGGCTTACGGTCGCGAAGCTCATCGGTCTGCCACAGAATAAGCACTTCGTTCAGCAGCTTGTCCCGAAGGATCTCGCGTTCGCGGTAAGTCAGAGTCGGATTATCAAGCTCCATTACGTCTTCGGCAATCCGCTTGTGAATATCAAGCACGGCACGACGCGTCGCTTCCGTCGGATGCGCAGTCATTACGAGCTCGAGTGAAATGTTGCTCAAGATTTCTTGAACACCTTCAACATCGATGTTGCGCTCTTTCAGATCGGAAATCGCGCTCTCAATGGAACCTCGTTGTACACTTTCTCCTGCGGAACGCTCGTAGTCGCGTTTACGGCGAATACGGTGGTTCTGCTCTGCAATGTTGACCAATTGGAAATAGATCGCGAATGCACGGATCACCTGATGGCGATTTTCGGGACTTAATGATGCGATTGTCGTCTTAAACTGTTCAAAAAGCTCAGGTACAAATTCAGCGCGTAACGCTTTACTTGTTTCACGAATTTGCTCGACGATATCCAGCAGTTCGCGGCCGCCTTGATGGACGAGCACTTCCCCAAGTATGTTGCCTAGGAAACGGACGTCTCTGCGCAGCAAATTGTTAGCCTGCGGCCGATGTTGTGCCGATAAAGTCGATGTTACTTGGTCCGACATACTGATCCTCCTGTACTTTAACGCATTTTCAACTTCTAATCATCATACTACAAAACGTCGCTCGGTTGAAGCCCGAAGCGCCCACTTTCTTTTCAGAAAGCGCGAAAGGCAGCCCCCGCGGGGGCTGCCAATATAAGGGGATAAAATATAAAAACTCCTTCCGAAGAAGGAGATTGTTTGAAAATCTGGAGCGGGTGATGGGAATCGAACCCACGCTATTAGCTTGGAAGGCTAAAGTTCTACCATTGAACTACACCCGCGTATTAAATGGTCGGGATGACACGATTTGAACATGCGACCCCCTGGTCCCAAACCAGGTGCTCTACCAAGCTGAGCTACATCCCGACAAATATAAGTAAGTATTAGTAAAAAATTGGCGCGGCCTAAGAGATTCGAACTCCTGACCTTTTGATTCGTAGTCAAACGCTCTATCCAGCTGAGCTAAGGCCGCACATTATGGAGCGGAAGACGGGAATCGAACCCGCGACCCTCGCCTTGGCAAGGCGATGCTCTACCGCTGAGCCACTTCCGCATGTTACTTTCGTTGTCGTTCGCGTTTTGTTATCATCGCGGCGACAAGTAATAATATATCACCTTCAAAAACAAAATGCAACTGTTTTATAAAAGTTTTTTAAAGAAAAGTTTTGAAAAGAAAAAGCCGCGCTTTTCGGCACGGCTTTTCGTTATAATTATGCTCCTGCAGCTGTCAAAATCCGTTCAGGTTTCGTATCGGCCATTGCTTTATCGGCAGCCGGTTCCCCAGCTAATGCGTGTGGCAGGCAAAGCGGTACGCCTGTACGCGGATCAGGAACGATGTCTGCTTCGATATTAAATACTTCACGCAAAACATCCGGTGTCATAACTTCAGCCGGCGTTCCTTCGCCTACGACAGTACCCTTCTTAATGGCAACCATATGATGCGCGTAACGCGATGCATGGTTCAAATCATGGACCACCATAACAACCGTACGGTTGTTCATCTCGTTAAGCTTCTGCAGCAAATGGAGAACCTCCAACTGATGGGCCATATCGAGAAAGGTCGTTGGTTCGTCGAGGAATAAAATGTCCGTTTCTTGCGCAAGTGCCATTGCGATCCACGCGCGCTGGCGCTGACCGCCAGACAGTTGGTCAACCGGGCGATCGGTGAATTCCCCCATGCCTGTCGCTTCAATGGCCCATTGGATAATACCGCGGTCTTCCTTCGTCAAGGAACCAAAGCCCTTCTGATAAGGGAAGCGGCCATACGATACAAGCTCGGCAACGGTCAGTCCGTCCGGAGCTGTCGGATTCTGCGGCAAAATCGCAAGCTGCTTCGCCACTTCTTTTGTAGACTGCTTGTGAATCGATCTTCCGTCCAAGAGAACGCTGCCTCCAGATGGATGCATCAACCGTGCCATCGTCTTCAGGATGGTCGATTTACCCGATCCGTTAGAACCAACAAGGGCCGTAATTTTGCCTTGAGGGATAGCAATATTTAAATTTTGAACGATGAGTCGATCATCATAAGCAATGTCCAGATTCGAAGTCGCAAGACGAATCATTTGACCTGCACGCTCCTTCCGATGCCGTAAGGCAGATCGTTGTCATTTAATATGCGCCTACAGCGCGTCCGTGATAACAATTATCAATTAACTAAGTATAATGATAATCGTTCTCAGATGCGTTGTCAATGACAGAAATGTGATACTTGACCAAATGAAATTTGGATTAACCGATTTAATGTTTAAGGAACTTAACCTTACTCGAGCTTAAACCCTTGATTCTCTAAAAAGGAGCGCATGTGAATGCGTACCGGTCCCGCTTTGCCGGCCATCGCCTGTGACCATGTTGCGCTGGCCTTCCCGTTCGATCTTGCCTTCATATAAGCGCTTAACGTCTCATCGTAAGTATCAATAGCAGAGTCTATTGCGCCCTGCTTGTAAGTATTCTCGAAATAGACCGCCTGACGCGGCAGACGCGGTCGGTTAAGCGGAGATTGATCCGGAACGCCAATACACATCCCAAACACCGGGTACACTTGCTGCGGGAGCTGCAGAAGCTCAGACACCTGCTTCGGCTGATTTCGGATCCCCCCGATATACACAATCCCAAGTCCGAGAGATTCAGCCGCTATAGCTGCATTCTGCGCCGCTAATGCCGCATCCACCGTACCGATAATAAAATTCTCCGTCGTGCTTGGCATCTCGTCCTCATAATGCCGTTTAGCTGCTTGCTCCCAGCGGTACAGGTCAGCGCACCAGACGAGGAATACGGGGCTTTCCTCTATATAAGCTTGGTTACCTGCCAGCTTAGCCAGCTCACTGCGTAGTGCCATGTCAGTAATCCCAATGACTGAATAAGCCTGCATATTGCTTGAAGTAGATGCTTGCTGCGCCGCCGTTAATATGGCATCCAGCTGTTGTTCTGTCACCGGATCCTTCGTAAATTTGCGAATAGAACGATGCTGCTTTATTAAAGTTATCATTTCATTCATTATCGATATCTCCTTTGTCCTAATAATGATATGGCTACAATGTAGCACAAAAAAACCTCCAGGACATCTCCTGAAGGTTTGGATGGTAAGTATGGTGCGCGTAGAGGGACTTGAACCCCCACGGTCGCCCGCCAGATCCTAAGTCTGGTGCGTCTGCCAATTCCGCCATACGCGCATGGGTAAAACTTATTAAGAAAAGTGAGCCATGAAGGACTCGAACCTTCGACACCCTGATTAAAAGTCAGGTGCTCTACCAACTGAGCTAATGGCTCGCATTAAAATGGCTGGGGATCAAGGATTCGAACCTTGGAGTGACGGAGTCAAAGTCCGTTGCCTTACCGCTTGGCTAATCCCCAATGTTGTAATGGTGGAGGCTGAGGGGATCGAACCCCCGACCCTCTGCTTGTAAGGCAGATGCTCTCCCAGCTGAGCTAAGCCTCCACAGGCATTAATGATCCACCGTGTAAATAAGTATATATGGTGACCCGTAGGGGATTCGAACCCCTGTTACCTCCGTGAAAGGGAGGTGTCTTAACCCCTTGACCAACGGGCCTAGAAAAAGTGCTTCTGGAGCTCTCAACCGGGATCGAACCGGTGACCTCATCCTTACCATGGATGCACTCTACCTACTGAGCTATGAGAGCAAATGGCTCCCCGAACAGGACTCGAACCTGTGACAACTCGATTAACAGTCGAGTGCTCTACCAACTGAGCTATCAGGGAATACATTCAAAGCTTGTGCCTTGAAAACTGGATGCGAAAGTGTAACTCTTAAGACTTTAGGATAAGCCCTCGACCGATTAGTATTCGTCAGCTCCACACATTGCTGTGCTTCCACCCCGAACCTATCAACCTCGTCGTCTTCAAGGGGTCTTACTAATTGGGAAAT
>NZ_JBBCVY010000008.1:0-325061 GCF_037146255.1 Paenibacillus sp. MMO-58 | reverse complement strand
TCAAAGCTGGCAATCACAGATGCCCAGCAGGAGTACAACGAGGTCATCAATAGATTCCCCATTTAATAACATCTATTTTGCGGGTGGTGTCAGCTTCGCTGGTACTACCCGGTTCTAATAGAAAAGGGATTAAATCGTAAAGATTCTTATCTATAGCTAATTCAAGCGCTGTACAGTAAGTTTCGATACGACCAAACATTTTTTTCTCTTTATAGACCTCGTTAATATCTGCGCCTTCTGCAATTACATTTCTAATTGCTGTTTCATCATTTTTCAGTACAGCTTCGAGCAGCTTTAAAGTCAAATTTTCTTCTGTTTTCATATCTCTACCCCTCCTATTTTTTTGTATCATTTTTCCATCTTTTATTGGTTATTCGTTGGACTTGGTTGATCTCCTCCAAAGTTCGACAATTTTTTTGGTTATTCGGATTTTAGGGTTAATCGTTTTTACTTTTTTGTTTTGAAGGATTCCACAATTCTAAGTTACTTTCTCTAATGGAGAACCATGGTGTGTCAATTGGATCAATGTAATATGCGTTTTCGTTACCTATGGTATCAAAGCCAATAATTGTTCTTCTCCCCATATTTACACCGTTTCCGTTTGTCCATTTAACCTCATCACCGATTTTAAACTTTCTTTCTTTTGTGGGCTTCATTTTAATCACTCCTGTTATATGTAGTTATTTTAGTTTTAGCTCGATTACCTGGCGGATCTCCGGATTAAGCTCCAGCTTTATATCCTCATTGAAGTGGACCTCTGCTTCGCCTATAGCCATTTGAAAAGCATCTTCTAGCCTTACGCTGCCATATGAATCTTTAAGAATAAGAACCGTCCGTTCCATTATCTTATCGATCAGCAGCCGGTTGTTTTGATGACTCATGTTTGTTCTCCCCTTCCGGATATAAAAATGGCGCTGCAGCTCAGGGCCGCAACGCCATTTCCTTTATATATTTACCACGACTTATGGAATTTGAAGTATTCCGTCCAATTACCTTGAATGGTAATGGTGACATTCTTCTGTTTTACGACTCCATTGGAGTAAGTGGCCACAAAGCTAAAGACATAATCCCCGTTTGAAATGGTCTCTAGCTCCACATCTGCGTTTTCTTCGCCAATATAACCGGACCAGGCTATTTTGTCGGCTGAGCTTAAGGACGTCTTCCCAATATACTTGGCCGTCACTCTTACGGTTTGCGCTTTTGTGGAGCTCGTACCGGTATCCGTTGTCCTGGAGGACAACACAAAGCGTTCACCGGCCCAGAACATATAATCCGGACGGAAGGCATCTGGCATCTTCGTATTCCAGGTCTGCCGGTTTTTCTCCCAATCCGGTGTATGGGTCACGGCTGCCGTTATGCCAAGTTCATTGACCGTAATCGTCTTGCTGATCACTTCACTGGCCAGGCCGAGCGCATCTGTCGCCTGCAGCGTAACGATATACTTGCCGGCATGATTCTCGGTTACCGAACCTGGTATCGTGACGTCCTTCGTCGTAAAGGATTTGCTGTAGTAGCCTGCCGGTCCGGAGACGGTCCAGGCGTACGTCATCGCATCGCCGTCTGGATCCGTAGACAGGTTTTTCAGCTGAATATCGTCTCCTTCATAGACCGGTTTAGGCGACCAATCAAAATCAGCAGCCGGCGGTTGGTTGGTCGTAAAGTAAATATACTGATATTGCCCCATATTACCGGCCACGTCCCAATCTACGACCATAAGGCGATATTTCTTTCCTGCCTGCAGACCGTTCACGGTGTAGCTTGTTGACGTGTTCGGAATGGAAATATTGTATTCTGTCGTTCCATTTCCGTTTAGGTCTATATTCGTTGTGGAGCCATCATCATTTACTTTCTGCATATAGAAAGCGCGTGAAGCATGGCCAGATGACGGCGTTGCGTCACTAAACGGATTAAACGTCACCTTAACGGAAGTTGGCTTAATCTCAAGTTGCTCGTTCGTGTCATCCGGAGGAACAGTGTCTACAAAGAAGTAACCATTCTCCGAATAATCTCCCCAAGCCATACCATCATACGCGCGGGCTCGCCAGTTATGAAGGCCTTCCTGTAGCGCCAGCGGCGTATAGTCGGTGGTTCCGATCGTTCCGTTTGTATCGACAACCAGGTTGCCCGTTGCATTATGGAATACCTCATAGTCGATCTTTGTAATTGGCTGGCCATCAAAGTCCGAAACGGAGACGCTGAGTTTTGGCCGGTTATTATTCGTATAGATCGGTGCTGAAGCTTTTGGCCCGTTAAAGCTGAGCAGATGCGTGACAGGCGGTGTATTGAGAATGAAGTAAACGATATTGCTATCGCTTGACCACTTGCCTTTGGAATACACGCGGCCTTGCACCTTCACCTTACGTCCTTGCTGTATGCCTTCATCCAGAATGTAAGACGTATCATTACCTGGATAGGTGACCTCTGTAATCGTTTTTCCGGTATCTACGTAGGTCACTTTCAAATAAAACTGTTCCTGCGGATCATTCTCCGCATCACTGTATGTCCACTTAATGACCGGCTCGCTGGCGACTACGGTCGGAGTGGTTAACGTACCGGTCGGATTCGTGATGACCATTTTAGGTGGATTCTGATTCACCGGCGGAAGGGCATCTTTATAAACCCTAGTCTCTGCCCAGGTGGACCAAACGCCAAAGGTATCCTTTACTTGCTCCTGGATAATGAGCTCCACGCCTGGCCGGCTATAAATCTCTCGCATACCAGGTGTCCAGGTTGCTTCATCTGCCCACCGCGTCCGGAATACACGATCGGACAGCACATCCGGGATATCCGGATCATAAGACGTATCAAAGCTTAAATAGTCCAGCGTCTCCCCTTCCGGATAGACAATGCCCGTAAACCGTACATCCGGCTGCGCGATTGGCCGGCGGTGTACATAGAGTTTCTTGATTACGGGTTCGGACCAGGCGGAATAAGCATCGATGCCCGGATTATCGCTGGCCTTGTACGTAATCTCATAGAGACCTGGCTTGTCCAGGGACGGCAGCCGCGTATCAAACGACTTGCCATCATATTGACTGAGCCCAAGGGAATTGGCGAAATAGTTCGGATCATGCTTATAGCTCCAATTCTCTTTGGCTTGCGGATCCTTCTCGATATCGTCAAAGATCGTGTCATATTTAATTTCTTCATCAACAAGAACCGTACTTACCGTTTCCTCGATATAGAAATCGCCGTAGTTCTTCACCTTCATACCGGTGAATTTGGCTTGTTGCTGACCGAGCGACATGAGGCCAACGGATCCCTGTTTGAAGGTACTATCCGCGATTTCAATAACTTTGGCATGGTTAATATAGACGCGCAGCGTGCCATTGCTGGCCTCGATCTCAAATGGATAAGTGACAAAAGGCGAACGCGTGACGTCTGCGGACTGCAGCGCAGTTTTTACGCCGGCGACAACTTTATATAGCGTAACCTTGTTGCTCGTCCACTCGGCAGCGTACATGTTTTTGCCGTCCTGGATATGAATGCCGGCACCGATTGGCTTATCATTGGCTGAATCATTTACCGCTACGTTAAAGGATAAACGATCGTTCTTAAGCTTAGTTGCCGGATCGTACCACAATCCTGCCCATGTTGAATCAACAATTTCAATGGTATTAGCATCAATCACTTTCGGATAATCGCCGCTGCCGCTCGCAGGAACAAATGGGAATACATACTGGATACCAGAACTTGCGGGTTTTGAAAATCCATAAAAAGATCCATCTGGTAAAATCGAAGTGTTGAGGGTCGGATCTTTTAACGCACTAGAAGCCCAATCACCTTTCGTATCCGTAATCTGACTGTAATACGTTTTACTGCCATAGTAGTTATTATCTCGATCAATGGGGGCCCTTCCATTCGCTTTAATAGAAGCGTACGGTTTGTAGGTCCCTTCCCATGAGTCCGCCAGTGCTCCATTATCAGGGAAAGCAATATTCCCACTTGGCATTAGAAAAGCTTTTGTATTCGCAATTAAGTTACCTTGTGTATTTTTATTGATCAGGTTTAAGTATTTGTCAAACTTATAATCTCCCCACGCATAGCGAACTGTCGCATAAACGGAACCGTCTGGATAAATAATGGGAGTGCCTACCCCCATGGTGTCCTCCCAGCTCATCTTATCGCACCACGTTTCGCACGTATTCCAAGACTCAAGACCATACTGTGTAGGATCAGGGAGATCGGGGTAACTAATCCTAGACAGGTATCCTGTTTTTTTATTAAACATAAAACCATAAATACTAGTCCCCATACTACTGTCTTTTGAATACTGGACGTAACCTGAAACCGTGAAATACAAATATTTGGCTCTATCTCCGCGGTAGTCGAATTCAGGACTAGCAACCATATAGGATATATCAGCGTTGTAAGTTCCTCTTGATTGATATCCCATGACTCCCGTATTGCCATTTACAGCCATCGCGTATAATTCATAACCATCATAGGTCGTTTGCGTAGTCCACGTTAAATATAAGTCACCATCAGAATCGATAACCCCTTTATAATTCTGTAAAAATGTAGGGCTATATCTCAAATCTCCTGTTTTAACATCCCACTTTACCGAATTATCCAGTACGGAATATTTTACAGCATGTACATTCCAGTATTCTTGAGTGGCACCAACCCTTGCACGGTAGGCCATATAGAGATTTTGGCCGTCGTCCGAAACTTCGAAATACATGATGTAAGACATTTCTCCTGATATCGGTATGGTATAGCTGCCTATGAGTTGGCCATGATTATTAATCTTTTTAACCTCATAGTTTGTTGCTCCATATGACCCAGCCCCATAATAAAAGTTCTCGTTTTTATCAGCCCCTAAATAAGTCAAACCACTGACTTCAGACAAAGAAAATCTGCTAATTTCTTTACCATCTTGCGAATTGCGTTCTACCATTTCCGCGCCTTCGCGGGAATAAAGGCGATGACCCGCATAAATATACGGAACTGCTACCGCCCCCACTGGTAATCCCCAAACTGGTAAATTAGTCAAATCGCTTGCCAATTCGTATTTAGATCGGCTATTCGCCCCTAAACCCATGTTTGGATACTTAATAAAGAAATCCGCCATCTTGGCATTTTTGGTTTGCAGCGCCCCACTATTTGCTAGCCAGCCGATAGGCTTATTCGTATTCGTCGTGTAAGGCTGAACAAGCTTCCAGGAACGCATAATCGATTCGCCGGTATAGGTAATGTCCTCCGGTGCGCTGCCGTCTCCTTGATCCGGTTGCTGTGTAAGACCCGATACGTCAAAATCTACATACGGCGCATAGTTTAGAACATTTGTGCCGGCAAGATCCGAAGTAGCTGCCAGACCGTAGTCTTCCTTCACCGTTGCCCGATATTGTCTTTTCCCGACAGAAGTAAAGGTAATTGGGTACGTATCCTTATAAGGGCCCGTGTAAATGACCGTCCAGGGCTCTTCCTCAAAGTTACCGTCATTATCCCGATCGTAGCGTTCCTCCAGCTGCATATCGGTAATGGTATCACCGTCAACGCTCTTTGCATCAATATAGAGCATCGTATCGTTATACCGGTAAGTTTCGGAAGGGGCAACAAGCGTAACGACCGGCGGCTGATCCGGAACGACTTCAATTAAATGCGTTCCCCAATCGGATACACGGCCCTGAGAATCAAAAACCTTCCCTTCTATGGAGTAATCCCCAAGAACGGAAGGTCCTTTGCTTGGCCATCCATCCGTATAACCCGGATCCCCGACCTTTTTATAGCGCATTTCGTTTTTCGTAAAATCAATTTTAACTCCGCGATCCGCAAGCGGCGTGTAGGAATTATACAGATGGAAAATGTTTGAGAAATCTCTTCCCTGAATGACCTTTGTCGGTCCAGTTACCACCGCTACCGGCTTGGGATCAATAACCTGCAGAGAGGCCGTATCCCATTTGGTCTCTGTCCCATTTGTAACCATGATTTTCGCCTGATAGAAACCAGGTTTATCGAATTTCACATTCGAATAACGATATTGGCTGGAATCGGTAATAACCTCTTTCAAATTGTCTGTGAATGTCCAGGTCATTGATGTATAGCCATCTGAGTTATTATCTAGCGTTGATTGGTCACCCGTAATAATGGTATTTGGTATAAATTCAACGTCTGCAGTAACCGGAGGTGCCGGCGGCGGTGTTGGTGATGCGCTCGGATCAGGCGTGGCCGTTCCTGGACGCGTAACGACTGTCATACACTCGATTGGCTGCTCCGCTGTCGTGCCGTCTGTAAAGTTAACCCGTGCACGCATCACCCAGGTTTCCGTGTAGCTGTCTTTCCCATCAAGCTTGGTCTTTGAAATTGTAAAGCTGAATTTTTGAGATATACTGTCCAGTCCGTAGCCAACGGTAGAGGTTGTATATTGGCTGCCGTCTTCTGCTCTGCCGTATACTGTCCAGCTCTGAACGGTTTTTGTTCCCTTTGCGGAAAGAGAAGCATTTAGCGTTGCAGAGACCGCTACATCTTTACCATCAAACTCAACCGTCTCCGGATTGGCCTTACAATCACAGGAAACATAGGGCGTATTCGCCGGCGGGATCGGTTCATAGGTTACGCGAACTTCGCCCTCGAAAAGATAAGTTTGTGCTGCCCATTCGGTTGATGTATCGATTGAATATTTCTTAGCAGTTGCTTTCCCCGAACAACCGTTACAGTCTACGGTCTTTCCTAGACTATTATCTTTAGTTAATGGGGTTGCAACACTTAGCTGTCCATATCCGTCCTTTCCTTTCCCCTTACTTACCACTCTGGCCTCTGATGTATCTGCACCATTTATTGTAGCCTTTGTTATTGTAATTGAAGAAGGAATAATATCATTACTAGAAATTGCGTCCGCATTGTATTTATATTTTGATGGACCAGGAAAACCGTCACTTATTGATACTGCCCAACCATCTGCCGTTCTAACTTTATCGATCGTCATTGCCTTTCCATGATCATCTTGACTTTTGTTTAATATCCCAGCACATTCGGCTACACCATTTACCCAACAAGAACTATTTATGTCAGGCGTTACGGAATAATCGGTCCCAAGTGTTGTAAATTGCCATTGCTTACCATTAGTTGTCCTGTTGGTTGCAAAATACATTGTCGATGTATAACCGCTTGCAGTCACACCAATTTTTGCACCTTGAAAAGATGGGATAATGATTTTATCACCTGAAAGACTTGCGCCATACGTGGCTTTATTTACTAGGCTAGTAGTGTTATCACTATTACTGGCCTTTTTCCATACTTGATATGATTTTACCTTATATCCGGACTTACTAAGATTCACTGAAACATTCGACAAAAATTCATTAGAGTTATATGTTTTTGAGAAGGGAATTTTCACGGTTGCCGTAACCGTATCAGATGCTGCTGAAAAAATAGGCGTAAGCGGTAATCCGCTTACGCCTATCATGACAATTAATAGCATCGCCAAATATTTTTTTATTGTTCCCATAACCAGTCTTTAACCTCCGTAAGATAAAATTGGGAAGCCTTATTCATCCCTACATTAAGTTTTTCCAAATGAATTGGAACTCCACCATATTGTTTTATTTGCGCATCTATAAAATCTTTTTTAACAAACACTAGATAAAAATCATGTCCCTCATTATTAGGTTTGGAAAAAGAAAATTCTGTACGATTTGAATATAGCCCAGGTCGATCAATCAGTTTACCATCATCATATTTGAATTTAGATGAAAGATTTACTCCCCCGGACTGACCTTCAGTATACATATAAAATGAATGGGCTATATCTTGGTTTTCGCTTGATGTAACAAGATTCTTCCCTGTAAGTTTGTAGGCAAATACATATCCATCATTCGTTTTTGCCTCTTTTCCTTCTAAATTATATTTAGCGCCCTCCAGGTACTCGGCATAATAACCGGTCTTATCTGTTGGATCTAAGACAATTAGGTTATCGATCGTTACATCGTAACGGGAGTTAATATTTTTCTTATACGGCAAAGAAACAAGATCATTTTGATTAAACATCGTGATCATGTTATGTCGGTGCCAAGCAATTTCCGCCGCGCTCGATGCGCCTTTATCCACCGTAAGGGCCCCACCATCCTGCAGCTTCAGCAGCCGTGTAACTAAAACGGCAGCCTCTGCCCTGGTTGTTGTCCCTTCGGTATTAATGCTCTCCGCTTTTGTCCCGGATCTCGAAAGAATTCCCTTGTTTACCGCACGAAACATGAGCTCAGCTGCAGACAGCTTTTTGTTCCGATAATCCGGATAAGCGCCACGAACGGCAAGCTTGGCCATCTCGTTTCTGGTTGCTGGATTATTTACATTGCCTGGATAGTCGCCATCCAGATATACGCCGGCTTTGCTTAATGCCGTCTGATAAGGCGCATACCAGGTGGATCCGCTGCTGTCTACTTTCAGCTTAAAGGTAAGCGCCATAACTTTCAGCAGCTCCGCCCTGGTAATCGTATTATTCGGTTTATAGGTTCCATCAGAGTAGCCGTTTAAAATACCAGCTTGTACCGCCGTTTCAATGGACGAAGCAGCCCAATGGCCGGATATATCCGAGAAAGAAGGCTTAGCCGCCGCCTCTACTTTTTTATCTGGCACAAGTGCCTGCGTACCGATCACAGCAACAGCCATCATCGTGCTGGCCGCAACTACAAACGTCACTTTTTTAAATGACTTCCACATAAAAATCAACTCCCTATTCGTTTTTTGTATCATTCTGGCGCATTACCCAGTCCACGGGACGTAAAATAATTGCTCCATCCTTCAATTCAATATGTAAGTGATCGCCTTCTTTTAAATCGAGCTTTTTCAAAAAAGGAAGCAGGCTTACAACATAACGCTTCTGGATCTTCTGAATATCCTTCACATTGCCCCCACCTATCCAAAATATTGAAATACTGTATTACAGTTTTACTGTAATTCCGTTCCAGCGTTTTGTCAATACTTGGATATGTCTATTACAACCTCTTTTGCACCTCCCTGTAATAAAAAAACCGCCCCACTTGGGACGGATTTCTACTGTAATCAGTGTATCAGGTTTTTGAGGAGCAAAAGTAAGAAAAAAGTAAGAGTTTTTTACGGGATATACTCATGGCTGGAGCCCACAATATAAGAGAAATGATCAGAAACGCCGTAGTACCTGGGATGCTCCACCTTAACGATCGCAATCACGGAAGGACCGCGAAGAAGATCGATATAATAGTAAGGTGGACCACTGTTATAGTTTTGCGGGAAGCTGCCGGTCTCGACATATTGCAAAGAGACAACCTCAAATTTACTTTTCCAGACGCTCGACGTCAGCGGCTGCAGCTGATCGTCCAGCTTAAACGTCCGCTCCATCGATGCAAGCAGCGCTCTTTCTGCATCCTCCCGTACAAACTGGATATCGCCCATTTCACGCTGAACTTTATTGACCTGCAGCGCAGCGTCATGCGTGGCCAGATCCATACCCTCTTTCAGCTCCGCGCGGAGCTTGGTCTGGATGTACTCATCATGATTCCAGGCGCTAAACAGAAGAAATATGGGCGCCATTACAAGCATAAAAAGAACCCATTTCATGGCTGCGCCTCAATATATTCACTCATTAAGGTAGCCGGATAGTAATAATCTCTCTCCTCATCATCGCCGCCGAACAAATTCATAATTTGTGTTTTGCCCTGCGGATAACGAAGTGTAACCGTAATGAGCTCACCACGGGGAACCGCTGTCGTCGGACCGGTTAGCTGCACCTTACCAGGATCAAAGTAGAGATCCGCTAAATCTTCTTTTAAGCGATCCGTCATCGCCGGCGTAAGCCGGCCTTCTAATGCGGCCAAATGAGCCACTTCATAGGCCTTTTTTTGGAGCACCTGGTCACGATACTGCACCGTGCGATCAATGCTTGGCTGAAACATAAAATAAAGAAAGAATGACGATAAAATGATAAGGGCCATGACACTTTTCATTGGACGGGCCGGCACATGCTACATGCGCCGGCCTCCCTCCTCTCAGGAAAGCTTAATTCGTCGGATACGTAATGCCTTGGTTAAAGGTATGTGCCTTGGTTTTTTGCGCTTTTGCATCTCCAAAAACACCGTCATCCGCGAAAATATTAAGGGTGATCATTACACACAAAGCTGCAAGCAGGATTACAGTAGCCATAACGTTATTCATTGATAAATTTCTCCCTTCGGTTGAACCGATTATTTTTTATTGGATTTGACTTAAAATACTGCGGTATACATTTGTCGTTACCATCACGAAGTTAATAACAACGGTTGTACTCGTTAATACAATGGCATGGGCCATATACCCGTTTACCTTCAGCTTTTTCCGCCTGCGCTGCCGGCGGAAATCCAAAAATGCTTCATAGTTGGTTTCGAGCAGATCAATGGCCATTTCCGGCGTAGACGTATTAATCTTCTCCAGCAGCGTACTAAGCGTCACCGCTTCTTTCGTACCGATGCGCTCCCCAAAACGTTTAAAAGCGAGTTTCGGATCAAAGGTGTATTCGAATAGCAGCTGATCGAGATCCGGACGGATCGCTTTGGTATTCGATCGGTATTGCTGCAATTTGCTGATGACATTCTGATAAAACTCTGCGGATTCTGCATAAAACTCATTTAAGAGCAGCATGAACAAATCAATGACTTCATTGCTCTTCTTGGATTGCCATTCTTTCCCCGCCATACGAAGAAGCATCTGCATGGGCATAAAAGATTTTCCGGTCATTGTAATGACATACAGAACGGCTAAGATTGACATCCATCTGAGCGGATAAACATGGGTGATCATAAACTGTACATGCAGCAAGATGACAACCGCCAGGAACGTTATATCCCGATAGAGCTTGTACTGCCAGGCAGAAATCTTGAGCGGTGAGCCGGCTTTGGCAAACGCATCTTCCAGGCCATCATCCGCGTAAATTCGCGTAACATCCCCCCGCATTTGTTCCACAAACGCCTGAAACTGCCGGCCAATCTTTGGCGGCGATCGCCGCCGGTACAAATAGAGCAGCTCTCGCATAAGAAGCAGCCCAAACGCCGGTACGCCGGCGAACAAAACACCTTTCATGATCAGGATACTCATGCACTATACCTCGATTTTTGGTTTGGATAAGATAAAAGACGTTACGAGCCCCGTCGGTATGGATAACACACATAGCACGAGCGCTTGAAACGCCTTCGGATATTGGAAAATAATTTTTAAAATCGCACCATCAAACATCGCATTGATACCAAAGATGGCAATCGGGACAAGAACTAAAGGGAAAAAGCCCATCAAAATGGAATCGGAGTATTGTGCTTTCTCCTCTTCGACAATTCGCTTGGATTCCACCATATCCCAATGGATCTTCTCGAGCGCCTTCTCGATGTTTCGCCCTTCCTTGGCTGCTTTAATGAATAGCACGCCCAGCTGCCGCGACCAGCTGCCTTGTACCTGGTACGTAAAGAGCTCGACGGCCGCATGTATGGCCCCTTTTCCTTCAATTTGAAGGATGGTCACCATGTTCATAAAGGTTCGTTTAATGGAGCCTTCCGCCTCATTGGCCAGCGCATAAAGCGACTGATAAAAATCGGCTTGGCCGCTCGGCACACGATATTTCATAAGCAGCTTCTCGGTCTGATCGATCAGCGCATAGCTGTTTTCTCGTCTTATCGTCATCAGCAGCATGCGCCGGTAACCGTAAGGCAACAGTCCAAGAAGAATGGAAATGGAAAGCGCCCTGATATCCAGCAGCATGCTTGGCTTAAGCCCACCGCCTAGATAGAGCTCTCCACCTTTATAACCCATTAGCAGCAGCACGTACGCGGAGATAAAGATCATTACGCTTTGGGTCATGAATTGGGAGACCGAATGTCGGTGAACGCTCTTGCTTGTCGAGCGGAGCAGTAAGTCCAAATGAGAAAACAACCGCTTTTGGTTTTCTTCTGCCTCTGGAGATTCTCGCGCCGTATAGGCCGGCAGCCGCCAGGAGCGAAAAGCGGCTGCTCCGATCGCGCCTATGGCACCATAGGCGTAATACAGAAAGGCAAGAAAGATCATTATGCGAATCATGCCTTCCGGCTGCAGGTGAAGTCCGGATAACATCGTTATCTCCCCTTTCTAGCTGGCCACGCGGTTGATTTCTTGCTCCACATTGCTGCCGATGATTGGTTTTTCTTTGCTCAGCTTCTCTAAAGCGCGGAAAGCCTGCTCCGCGTAACCGGTTTGGCCAGGAGAAGCCTCACGCATTTTCTCTCTTGTTTCCGGAGATAAGTCGTTCGCATAGGTCCAATCATTATGCAGGGAATCCCAGCGCATAACATCATGCACGGTAACCTGGAGCGTATACGGATCTAACCGAATTTCAGAGATCCGATGCAGACGTTTACTGCCGTCCGGTAGCTCTTTCATGACAATGCCAATATCCAGGCATTCGGCTACGCGTATCAATTCATTTTGGTAATCTCGTCCTGGATACCGTTGCAGAATCAAGCGCGTAATCTGACCAGGCATATTTTTCATTTTCTCTGTATGATAACTGGTCATGGATCCGCCTTCGCCACGCTCACAGGCCATACAATAAAGCTCCGCCTCAACCGATCGCATTTCCCCAACCACACAAAAGTGATAGTCGGACCGTAGAACCTGAGCAAACACCTCATCATATTCCTCAGCCGTGCGGACAATCATTTCAATGAGCTGCGCGTCCGGATAAATATCGCCAAGCTTCATTTCGGAATGGCCATTTTCAATGGTGACGGCCACTTGCCCTTCCCGGTATCGCTCAGCAAACAACGCTTTTAGCAGCGTTGTTTTCGCGCTGCGGACTTTTCCCATCACGACCATATTGAGCATGGACTTAGCCATTCCTCGCAAAATAGGCAGCGCCTCGGTCGGAATACTTCCCCGCTGAACAAAGTCTTCGAGCATCGGTTTGCGAATGGTGACATTCCGGAAGATGAGCGTAGTCTTTCGCACCCTAGGCGGAATGAGAATTGTCACCCTGGTGCCATCTTCTAAATCCATTTCCAGCTTGGGATTGAATTTATTAATATGGGCAAATTCGTCCTTCATCCGGATTTTCTCAATAATGTTCTCGATAACCGTCTGCTCCGAATCATATGTAAATTTCCGGAGGGCACGTTCTCCTGGTATATCAAAATAGATTTTCTTCCCTATTATCCTTGCCGACTGCGACTCCGAAAACTTCGGATGCTTCCACCATACGGAAATCGGACCAAGGCCGAATGTTTCCTGGAATACGGCTTCAACTAGGGATTCATAATAGCTTGGCTGCTTCACTTGCAGCAGCTGCGCGTTGCGTAAATACTCTTCGATTTCTTCTTTAAAGAGCTTTACCGCTTCTTGCTTCCCAATGACGGCATCATGCTGCAGCTTCTGCCATCTTGTCATTTCATCTTCACTTCGGGATTTGTTTTTCTCTTCAAATGCTTTTAACACAAGGTCACAGGCCTGCTTAAATGATTCGGTTGGAGCGAGCGTTCGCTCGCTCTCGCGATTTGTTTTTTCCGTCTGCACACCTTGTCCAATCATTTCACTGACATGAAAATCTTTATCTCTCCAGCTCATCATCGACTAAACAACCTCCATCCGCGTTTTTTAGACGCATCTTCATTTTGAGCGGCCCACTTGTAAAGACTCTGCAGCTGCTTTCCGATTTCACGGATCTGGCTCATGTAACGCCCGTTCTCCGTTGTTGTGAGCAGACGTCTTTCCGCCTCACAAAACTGTCCTTCTTCTTCCAGATCCGGTAAGGTCCCAAGCAGCGGAAGCTCCATAACTTGCTCAAAACGTTTGGCATCCCCATATAGGCTGCGGAACCGGTTGAGTACCAGCATAAAAGGCATAGGTTCGCCATTGCCTACCATGCGAAGCAAAACATTCATTTTCCGCCACATGTTAACGGCTGCCGGCTGCTGCGTTGATACCAAAATGCGCAGATCGGCTTGCAGCAGCGCTTGCAGGCAAAGATTATTATCCGGATTCGCGCCGGCGTCCAGGAGCACGATATCGAATTGCTTTCGCGCGCATGCAATAATGTGCTCTGCGGCATCACTGGAATACCGGTAACGCTTCAGGAGATCCGCATTACCTGCCAGGTAAGAGAAGGTTGGCGTTACCTGCATATGGCCAGCTAATTCACCTGGCGTTAGCAGCTTGGTTTCTTTAATCTGCGCATACAAATCATCCAGGTAGCTTCCGGAGTACGAAAGGAAGGAATCGCCTGGCGTAAAAGCATTAAGACTAATGACGCCGACTTTGGCGCTCGTCAGCTTACCCAATTCATCCGCCAAAGAAAGGACGGTTGCCGTTACGCCGGCCTGGCTTAACGATCCCATAAAGGCGATGACATTCCCTCCGCTCTCGGGAGCAAAGCTGTCCAGGGTATAACGCTCAACCTCTTTTGCAATTTGATCCGGTGTACGCTTTGGAGGAATGATCGTAATGCCTAAGCGATCGGCCACCATTTTAGCCTCTGTAGCCGCGCCGGCGTGAATGGAATAGCTCAGTAAGTACAGAATCGTCGTGGAGACTTGGAACTTTGTTTTCACCTGTTCCAGCTCGTAAGCAGCGATATAGCGATCGGAGATAAGGATAACTTCAAAATCACTTAATTCCTCCGTGAGATCCGCTAGATCGAACGAGCGTACATCTTCCACGCCGGCCAGCTGCCGTAGGCGCTGGCAAAGGACTTCATCTTGGCCTAGGAATCCTATCTTCATGAGCCGTACCGGATAATGAACTGATTTCCCTTGTTGGCCAAAGCGGATAGTTGTTTCAGCTGCTCATCTGTCAACTGTAGCTCTAGCTTCTTTCCTCGAACGGTTGCATCGTCACGTACATTGGGATTTGTACTCTCTTCCCCGTTTTTAACTTCGTTTGATCCAGAGTCCTTGTAGTAGGCCACGACAATATTCTCAAGAATTTTGTTCGCGGTTTCTCCAGCTAGCGATCCAGCATCTAATGCCGTCACGCTATCATCGGTCTTCAGCGCAAAGATCGTTACTTTATCTAAGCGCCTTAAACTTCCCGGAACCGATAAGATCCATTTATCCGGGAGCTCGACAATGCCGGCACCAGGAACACCCAGCAGCGCTGTCTTATCGATGCGATTATTGGTAAACTGATCGCCTGCCTCAATGAGCTGCAGCGCTTCTTTCCCTACAATTTCATTGCCGTCTTGCATGGCACCGGCAACAATTAAATCTTTTTTAATACGAACGACCGCAAGGTCTTTGGCTGCAATCGTTTCATGCGGCATAATTTGTCTGGCTGCTACGAATACCTCTCTGGTATCGATGTTTTTGGACCACTGTGTATCGAATCTATAAAGAAGTATTAAACATGCGGCCATTCCTACCACATACAGTAGGATGCGATTCAGCTTTCCTAATTGGAATCGTCTCATGATTCCCCTCCATTTCCTTGTGCTTCTTGCAGCAACCGCCACTGTTCCTGCAGCTCTTTAACGGCCGTGTCTGCGCCTGACCAGTAAATGCGCATGGGCAGCTGCTCGATAAGCTGGTTCATTTTCTCCCTATGCTCATCGTTGTTTATGACCGACGCTTGCTCTACTACCTTTATAGGTAGGCCCCCGCCGTCTTGACTCACGATTACCGCGCATGCTTCTTCAAGCGGCATCGATTGGCTCAGCTTCTTTAATTTCGTTAAGCTATCCTTTTCCCGATCGGTGAGCACTCGCCGGCGGCTATTTTCACTCCGCTCAAACGGATAACCGGCAGCCTCGAGCATCTGACACCAGCGGCGTAAGGTGCTCTCCGCCGTATCGAGCAGCGTAGCGATTTCTTTTAGTCCGTATTCTCGCATGCGTTATTGCCTCCTCGATCGCTCACTGAGCGGCGCTCATTCGTAATGGGCGGCGCTCGCCAATGATCAATCATGCAGGTTAGCATAAGCACTCCTCCCTTCTGAAATAGGAAAGGCCGCCCCTCATTGCCAGGACGGCCTTTCGTTTTGCTCATTTGCTGATAATACAAGAATATCACGGTTTTTGTTCCAAAAAGTATGAAAAAAGTAAGAGTTTTTGAAATTCTGGATTAGCGATAGAACTTCTCCAAAACAGCTAATAAGTCCTCATCATGCAGCTTCCCAAGGTATTGCTGAATCTTATTATGATGCAAAGGAACAAACATACCGCACCTAGCCACGGAGGGCTTGTCCAATCCAGCAGCCTTCCAATGTTTAATGGATACATCCCGTTTATCGCTCGATCGTTCTTCATGAGAGGTTACTTTTATAACGATCGATCGGTTATCTTTGGTATCCAAAATAATGCCTGGTCGCAGCTTCTCTCTAGCCTCATCATCAAAAGGATAAAGCACCATGTATACGTCTCCGCGATTATGATTCATGTTCAAATAAAAAAGACCAACTGCCAACGATCGGCAATTAGTCTTTTGTCCTCCGGTTTTTTCGATTTTGATATTCTTGCTCTGCTGTCTTCAGATTTTCTTCGGCTTGCTGCCAAAGATCCTCGCTGCAGGTATCAATCCATTTGTTTACTTCAAGCAGCTTCTCTTGCATGCTTTTTTCAGTCATGTATATATCGCCTCCATGGGAAGGAATTGTTTCAGTATCTGGAGCTCTCCTTAATTATATCCTAAAACAACCCCAAGCTCCATTAGATCCTTACGATAATGAGTTGCTATCCCTTAAAGAGCAGCATATCTAAATTTGCACTTCGTTTAGCTGCATAATGGTTAAGTTCTTTTGAAAAATCATTTTTGATAAAATTCTTTATCTCTTCACTCGAACCGTCCCCCCACATTTCAGATACGGTTTTCATATAGACCGCTAATTGCTTTGTATCCTCTTCAACCGATAGAGAGTCGGCGATTTCTGAAATTCTTTTTTTGACGTATGGCTTAGGTAAGTTTTCACGCTCACCATCGATTATGATTTCATTAAAGCTAAGAATGCTGCTGTTCAGGAGTATCGTGGTCGTTAACTCCTTTTGTATCGCCATCGAGTGGTTAAAGCGATGATGATCATTCACGCCAATGATAGTCCCACCTATTACAAGACCAAGAACGATCGACAAGAAGACTTTCACGTTTAAATTTTTCACAAGCATAAATCCTCTCCTTGATACGCGTAAGCTGCTCCGGATCCATTTCTCCAGGTTATCTCAAATCCTTTTCAACCGTAAACGATTCGCCGCAACATTTAGCGAAAACCAACACGCCGAGAAACTCAGCTCCGCCTTTTCCAACAATAACGGTAGTGGGTTCGTTGCCTACCAGCTCTCCCTGCTTGCCACAAAACGGGCAAAATTTAGTTTTAGTCACTAGCCGTACCTCCCGAAAGTTATTTAGAGCGTTTCAGTACCCGTTTACAGTACCCGTTTCAGTACCGCTGTCCTTTTTTTAGAAAACCCTTGATAAATCAGCACTTTTTTAACATTCGGATCTACAATTTTCATCCGGTACTGATACCGGTACTGTAACCGGTACTGAAAAAGAGCTAATAAATCATTTAAATGTCGTCTCCGTCCGCCGTATCCATCTGAGCTAAAAACTGTTGAATCTCTTCTTCACTCCAGGCTATCGTATAGCCTAATCTGGCTGCCTTTGGCGGATCTAAAAATCCTTCGTCGGTTAATTCTTGCATGTACTGCAAGACCTTCTCTCGACGAACACCCAGCAGATCTCTTAGTTCAGTTGACTTAACGGTTCGGGTTCGACAAATATACCGTTTCATACGATTGAGCATTATTACTTTATCGTCTAACGTTTGTTCTTCCTTACTAGTGATCCACAGCCGCATATTTCGTTCCGGATCATGAGCTCCCACTCGGCCTTCATCAACCATGCGCTGCAGGAGCTGTGCAGCTGCCACATAGCCAATGCGAAGCGATCGCTGCAGCATAGCCACTGAAATACCGCCTTGTTTTCTTCCAAGCTTTAGAGCTTTTTCATAAGGCTCTCCCTCATCTGCCTCTTCTTCTTCCTCCTCATCATCAGGAGCGAGATAAGGCTCTTCGGCGATTACCTCTTCCAAATGCTCCTCTTGCGTTTCTTCCCACGGCGGCACATCATCATGGATTTCCGACTCCATGAGCTCAGTAGAAAAATCCTGTGCTGCAGCTGCGGACTCCTCCTCGCTCATATCCCATTCCTCTTGCCCTGGTACGCTCAACTGATGGCTATTAATCCAATAAGTCTTTAAATCCTCAATAAAATTTGTAGATTCCATATCTTCCACACTAATCGATGCGGATTGAAAACGCTGTGGCGATCCGCCTTGAATCCGGCAAATCCCATCCCCAAAACCAAGCAGCTGCGGAGCTGCTCCGTCCAATACCGTCCGATAATCATGCGTAGATTCCAAACGGAAGGCCACGCGCGACGGCAAGTTGGCTTTAATGACGCCGGTCACCACATCCACGCTTGGCCGCTGAGTACCCAGTATGATATGAATACCGGCTGCTCTAGCTTTTTGTGCGATGCGCTGAACAGACTCTTCGACAGCAGCTCCGGCTACCACCATGAGATCTGCATACTCATCAATGACAACCACAATATAAGGCAGCGTTTCATTCGGCATCTTCTTGTTATACTGGACGATATTACGGGTAAATGTCTTGGCCAGCAGCTCGTACCGGCGTTCCATTTCCACCACGATTTTAGACAACGCTGCGATCGCTTGTTTGGGATCCGTCACCGGTGGCGACAATAAATGAGGATACCCTCTGTAGACGGCCAGCTCAACTTGCTTGGGATCGATTAGCAGCAATCGCAGTTCTATCGGAGACTGTGTAGATAACAAGGACGTCAACACGGTATTGATATAAACCGACTTACCGGAGCCGGTAGCCCCTGCCAAAAGCAAATGGGGCATCTTTGCTAAATCCTGAATCATCGGCTTTCCCCGTACATCCTTACCGAAGATAACAGGTAATGCCATTTTGCCTTTCATGTTGATCAGGTCTTGTACCACATCCCGCATATACACATAGGCACGTTCATCATGTGGCAGCACAAACGCGGCCGCGCTCCGGAAGTTGGTTGCAGAGGTAATATCAAACCCTAACGAGTGACCAAATAGATGATTGGCGATATCCTCTTTCTTTTTGGAAATCGTGGAGAGCTGCAGCCTGGGCGGCAGCTGAAAAGAAACGGTTTGAAGAGTGGGACCCGATTCGAGATTGAGTACTTGAATATCCCCTTCAACCGGCAGGCCGGCGAGCTGCAGCGCATCGGATATAATTTCACCGGCGTTATCCGCTCTTAGCTTTGAGCTTGCGTGTGGGCGCGGGTTACTCGGCAAAAGACTATATGGCGCAAGGAGTATCCCGAATTGCCCCGGCACGGACTGATCGCTCACTACCGCCGCCGATCGATCGCTCACCGGTTCGGAATGAGCGCTCACCGGTGTAAACGTATCGCTCAATGCCCTATGCCCCTTCTGCTGCTTCATCCAGCGTCTGATCGCCGCCCACCACTTGGCCCGATCGCGCCAGACTTGCTGCAGGAGGACCGGCGCCAGGCCAAAGATTAGCCAAACCATACCGACTAAGCGAAGCCCTTTCAAGGCGAGCGCGTGCATATCCTCGCCCTTCAAGGCAAAATAGCCGCCGGCACAAATCGCTGCACCAATGACGGCTAGCCTTGTAATAAACTGAAAAAAGCTTTCCTTCTTTTTCTCTGCAGCCGGCGGCATGCGAACCTCCATTCCTTTTCCCTCCCTTTACGTGTCTTTTGTTTTCTTCAAAAAGTGAAGCAGACCATTGGATAAATCATGCGCGGTAGACTTCACAAACGGCCACCACTCATCCGATACCTGCAGCAGAAAATCATACGCTTCCGATAAATGACTGATCAGCATCACGATCAGAAAGAGTCCAAGGACTTTGAGTACCCATTTCGGCATAACAAATCGATGGCGGAAATAATACATCGCCAGGATGATCAATCCGACCAGCGCGATTAACATGTTCATCGCATTTCTTCCTCCTATACCGCTAATAGCGCCTTATAAAACTTGCTTACGCCAATCCACCAACCCGTATCGGAAGCGTAATACCCATGCGGATTATCTCTGGCCACCAGCCATTGAATCGGATCTCGCCCCTCCGGTCGATTCTGAGACAGCTTCACAATCGTTTTGGCGGCGATCACTGCGGCCTCTTCTGTTGTGAGCGTTGCCCCTTTCCCCGAACACCAGCAGCCAAATACGTTCCAGGGATTCCGGATAATCTCGCTGGCGTGATTGTTCGTTACCGGTACAAAGCCTTGTTCCTGGCCCGTGATCGCCAAGAGTAAATGGGGATCCACATTTTGCGACTTCCCCGCCTGATCAATCATACGCAGCGTGGTTGTATTCGCGAGCGCGGACTTCCGATCTTTCAAGAAATCGATTACTGCCGGTATATCGAGCGCTCGATAGGCCAGCTCGAGCGGTATGCCGGCGTTTGGCATTACCACATAATCCATAGGATTGACCGGCCTTCCGTTCACTTCGACCTGAAAATGCAAATGCGGTCCGGTTGATCGCCCAACCTTGCCGGCACCGATAAACCCGATGCGCTGCCCCTTCTGCACGCTATCGCCTGGCTTTACATCCATGACCGTCGATAAATGGCCGTATTTCGTGAGCAGCCCCCCGCCATGGTCAATATAGATCGCTTGGCCATAACCATTTACCGCGCCGGCTACGGTTACCGTACCGGCTGCCATCGCATAGACCGGCTGATTCTCCGTTTTAGCTGGACCATTTGCAATATCGATGCCTTCATGCCCCTCCAAGCCATCGCCAATGTCCCGATAACCAAACGTGCTCGAGATATTGGCGATCGATGGAGCCGGCCAGAAATAAAAAGAGCCGTCCGCATCGAGCTGCGTCGGCACCGTATACCAGCTGCTGGACGAACCTGCTGCATCTGCAGACAAGCTCTCTTTATCGGCGAAGATCAGAAAGGGAAACAGCGTCAGCAAGACGATAAAGAAAAGCAGCACCAGGATGACCAGCGCTGCCAGGATATACGGGGAGGCTAGGAGGCCAGCCAGCGCGGCAAGCTTCCGCGCCTTCTGTACCGTTCCAATAATCGACGTATCCGCCGCTGACATAACTTCTTCCCCCCTATCCTGTTTTCTTTAAACCGCGTGTTCTGTACAAAGCAGCCTCGGAAGCCGGCACATCCATAAAGAGCTCGTCATACCGCTTGTGATATTCCAAAATAAACTTTCGGCTGCCTTCATTTTGGGATATTCGCTCCTGGATCTCCTCCGGCACATCGGAGTTCCGTGCAAGCTCGCGGATCGCGGATTGTTCCATGAAAAAGTACACGCGAACGTTGGTGTTTTCCCACATGCCGACCCCTTCTGCCGTATCGAGCATAATGGCCGGTGTATTGCTGCCTAAGATCATCATGCCGTTCCATTTCCGAATCGCGGTATACCAGTCAAAAATAGCTCTGCGGAGCTCCGGATTTTTCAGCTGCCGTTGCCCTTCATCAACGAGTACGGCGGAGAAATAGACGCCTTCAAACTTCAGCTTTTGAATATTGGCGTTAACCACGTCTATGGCCATCGACATTTTCAATTGCGCTTGCTTCGCGGTTTCATCTTCTTGCCCCTCAGCACCTGAACCATTCCCTACTTTGTAGACGACAAGCGGTGCATGCTGGAATGTCACCGATTCCTCCAGCTGGAACATGTTATCGTAAATCCCAATGAAGTAGATTTTTACTTTGTCGTAGAGTTTTTTCGCATCTGCGTTCCCGCGCTCGACTTCCGCCTCTATTTCAGCAAATAATCGGTGAATGGTTGGCCGCTCACCGGTGAACGTCTCCCAGGTGGACATATCTTCGCGATTGATGCCGGCATTTACAAATACGCGGCGAATCGCTTGGCCGGCTTCAAAGACTTCCTGCTTGGACAATCCATCTGCAAGCAGGGAAAGCGTCCGGATCCCACTGTTAACCGCCGCCTGGTAACGGCCACGATTATACGCCATACACTCCTGATCTAATTCCGGAATAGCTGGCAATATGGTAAGCGGTTCAAAGTATCGCCCATTATTGGCCGTATGATCGATATAAACGCCGCCAACCTCTTCGCACAAGTCGCGCCACTCACCGTCTAGGTCAAAGACAAAAACGTGAACGCCTTCATCCAGGAGCGAGTTAACCAGGGCTTTCATAAAGAAGCTTTTCCCTTCACCGGTCTTCCCAAATACGGTGAGGTTTTGTGCGCGGCTGTCGTTTGGATCGCAAAGGTTAACGAAACAAAAAGAACCATCCTCGGTCCGCCGGCCAATGTAGAGGCCTTGATCATCGCTAAAGGTTCCCCGCGTCATTGGATAGGTTCTCGCCGCTGCGCCTTCTGTGGTTACGCGGCCATAATGGGATTTAAGGAAAAACTCACTGTCTTTCGTTGTGAGATCAGCCACGACACTCGTCTGACGTGCCGCCTCCAGCTGCTCATACTTCAGACTGTCGAGCTCACCGCTCATATTATCGAACCAGTTTTTCAGCGTTGCCTCGGCCGCGTTCAGCTGATGCTCTTTGGGCGCGGAGATGGTTAGAAACGTCCATACATCGACGAGCTTCCGGTTTTCTTGTATCGTCGAGTCTCGAAGCGCCAGGATCGTATCCAGGGCTTCTACTTCCGCCTGCCGCGCCGGATCGTGCATCGTCTGCCCTTCAATGCTTTTCTGCAGACGAGACATTTTATTTTTCATCTTCCAGTTAAACGAGATATCCGCCGGCGCGTACCGGATCGTTTTATGCAAGGTAGCCCCTTGCGCACGCATCAAACTGTCCAGCGCATCCAAATAACCGGCCAAAATAATAGGCGGATAATCCTTCACCTGCAGCACCCGAACCAGGTTGCCGTTTTTCGAATCGCGGCCATTAACTACCGCATTTACGATCAGATGTTTTTTCTTCTTCCGCCAGGTTTTAACCAGCTTTTTCGTTGCGGTTAGCATACGGCTTCCCTCCCTTAAAAATGGCCTTTATGTCATGTTCCAACGCAATTGGCCGGCCTTGATAAAGCCGCTGCCTCGCTTCCGGGAATACCGGCAATGTTCGTGTAATAGGTGCTTCCATATGTTCCTGAATCAGCTTGGCTAGAGAAACTTTCGGATCGTCCTGGTTCAACCATACCTCGCCCGGCCAATCCTTGGCATGCGGCTCCCATTGCAGCCAATGATGGTAATCGCTATCCACCACCGCAACCGCAACGCCTTGTGCGAGCAGCTGCTCGCGGTTTGGATAGGCCCAGGGCAGATCCACAATAACCGTTCCTTTTTTCTTGAATTCGTTTAAAGCGGTGATAATTTCTGCTTCCTCCGGAGGACGTTCCTGATCCATGGTCCAAATCGACAGCCCTGGAACGTTACGTGAGCTCCACAAAGCCCCTCCAAAGCAGCCTTCCGCCGGCAGCGGATTAATGACCGTTAGCACCCCGCGATCCGGAGAGAGGTCCACCAGGTACACCGGCGAATCTTCTGCAGCGTAGCTAACGGCCATATTCGCAGCCAGAAAGGTTTGCCCACTGGCAGCAGGAGAGGTTAAACATACAACCGGAGGTAGCGGCAGCTCTTCGATAGATTCTGCGGCAGCCGCGGCCTCCTGAACCGTTTCAATAGGGTTTTCCTGATCGCTTGCTGTTTCTACTAGCTGCTTAGGACGTTTACGGCTGCTTAAGGCTGCTTTCAATCGATTCAGCATCGCAAGCCCTGGACGCTTCTTGCTGCGCCTTAACTCTTCAGGAATGACGATGACCGGTGCCGGCAAGATCTCGGCTGAATCATCGAAAGCATCTTCCGTTTGCTGCCCTTCCAGATTCTCCAATAGCAATTCCGCCACCGGTTCAACGGAAACGATCTCTTCTTCGATGGCTGCCGCTTTCTTTCTCCGGACAAATAGCCCTTTCAGCCATTTGAACAAACGCTGTAGAGGCTTTCTCTTTTCTCGAACTTCTTCTTGTTCTTCTTGTTCTTCTTCCTCTGCCTGGTCGCCTGGAATCTCCGCTGGTAAAAGGGAAAGCTCTTCCTCCTCTGACCAATCGCTGCGTTGTTCCATCCAGCTGCGCCATGCCCGCGCATCCAGATAACGGGCGATAATCTCGGTGAGCTCGTAGCCGGACAGGAGCGTGAATTGATGGCCCGATTGCTCTAAATGACCAATGATCCGATCCCTTCGCTCCCGAATATCCGCTAAAATACGAAACCGCCGAATCTCTTCTTTGGAGAGCTCCGGCGGTTCATCATCACGCTGGCGAATCGTCAGCTTATATTCATCGATCGTGAGGCGAAGGATATATTCACTTCGCATCGCTTTATCTTTCTTGACCAGCTGCTGCCACTGCGCCATTCGGTTCGCCCGGATACGAGCGATCCCTTCCGAAGAGGCAGGACGGCTTGCTTTGGCGTCCCAAATATCATACCGGTAATCCGGAATCTGCTCCGCGTGGAGATCCGCTGTAAAGCCCTCTGAAACGGTTGTTCGGAGGAACGATTCAAAGCCGGCTAAACGCAGACGTTTTTTTCCGTAGGTGGCCGTCTGCCAGGGTGGAGCTTTTACGCGATAGACGATCTGCCACGTATTTCCGCTTTTATACAGCCAGCCATCTTCCTCGCTGCCTAAAAGCTCTACAAAGGAAGCGGCATCCCCTTCCTTTTTGCTCCTCCCATAACGGATCATCCGTTGTCGCCAGTACGGCCATTTGGCCAGCCGTCCTAAAAAGCTGGCCAGGGCAACCGCCACAAACCAAATGATTTTAAACCAAATCGCGATCGGCAATAAGAAGGGAAGGCCGCCAACGACAATAGCCGTCCCTATGATCCAAATGAAATCTTTTAAGGATAAGCCCAAAAAGGCAATATCTTCTCGGATATCCCCCATAAAGCTGGCCTGCAAAAGATCCGCCTCGCGGTTCTCGCGCGTTTCTTCTGACATTTACGCTTCACCTCCTGCTCGATGCTGCGTGAGCATATCTTGCTGCAGTTTCTCAAAGCTGCCCATATCCATTCCATTGACCGGCGCATGACGACCATAATCGACCGGCACGCCGTCCTTAATGACTTTTATCGTACCGTTCCTCGTCCGCCAGAATGGCGTACGGTCCTTCCGATAAGCCTCGTATGCTTTCGCAAACGCCTCGCTATACTCCTCTTTAAGGAGCAGGTGATTGCCGCCCACCTCGACCTGCATGCCGCTTAGCAAGGTTGTATGCGTGCCCGATTTCTTCCAATCATTAATCATACCCTCCAGGAAGGAGCTACCTTTCGGCATATCATAGCGCACTTGACGGACCGTCTCTTTGGACATATCCGCTAACACCTTTTGGGCCTCCGCCGCATGTTTCGCCGGTACCCAAAGTTCATCGTCTCTCAACTGCACATCCTTAGCCCAGGAGATCGGCTGCTCTTGCAGGTGTTTATGCAGCTGCTCCGACTTACCTGCCGGCACTTGCATACGTTCATAAGAAGGTAACGCTTTGTGAATCGCATCCGCTGCCACCTTTGCCGATTTGGTTTGATCGAGTGTCGTTACTTTTTTCTGCATCAGATCCACAAAAGCCCCATCTTTGGCTAAACCGTGATGGATCTTAGAGGCGAATAGCTGATGATTGCCGAGCTCCTTCACAATGGGATCCACTTGATCCTTTACAAATAATTGGCCGCTAGCAGCATGCCACTGCAGCGCATTTTCGCCAAACTTCTTCTGCAACGTCTGTACTTTGGCCGCCATGCCGGCGTGCTGATCTGGCGGGAAGTGAACGAGCGCAGAGGACGTAAATCCTTTTGGCGTAAGTTCCCGCCGGATATGCGCAGCATCGCTCATTATGAGTTGTTCGCCGCTAGCGGTAATGGATGGCGTTTCGGTGACCACCACACTGCCGCTTTCTTTCATCCATTCGGTCGGTTCCTCATAGTTCACGCCTCGCAAGGCTTCTGTCGTGCCCAGCGTGAGATCCGAAGCCAAGCGATCACCCATAATGCCCTTTCCGCTCGCAGCTTGCTTCATACGCTGGCCCACATCTGAGATCTGGCGGCTTTTCTCTGCCCATCCCAAGCTTCGCTTTTGCAACCCTTCCATACCGAGCCGCTTACCGGTCCGGTTTAGACCATTAGAGAAGCGTTCCCCCCATTGACCGGCCCGTTCCACTGTTACCGCACCGCCCAGCGTCATTGGAGAGAGCATCGCTTGCCATACGGGCCGGATCCAGAAGAAGTAGAAGCCAATAAGAAGCGCGATGACACTAAGGACGCCAAAGACGATCGGCGGGACCCCAATATCCGATGAGAGCCCCATGCCGCTGCCGTAATTCGTTTGAGAGCGAACAAAAATCCCCCAATATAACGCGCAGGCCAGGCCGACAAGCAGCGTCCGGATGTAAATGTTACCGAAGCCGACTAAGGTCTCCAGCTTGCCGGTATAGGCCGTTACCGAGATCCAGCCGGCAACAAACATGGCCAAAATCATGAGCAGCAGCGTTTTCATGACGGATACCAGGAATAACGGAAGGATTTCGAAGAAGCATACAATCAGCAGCGTAAAAATACCGCCTTCGGTTTGGATTGTAAGCTCGCCAAGCGATTGCCCCGCATAGGCCGGATCGGTAATTGCATCGGACCCAATAATGATGGCCTTCAGTACTTCTTCGCCGGTTAATCCCTGGTAATCGATCTTCTCTTCCCCTACAATCCCCTCCAGGGAGGATTGCGTGAGCCAGTTGACCCCCACATTCAAGAAATTAAGAATAGTTAAACTGAAGATGATCGCAAAAAAGCTAACGATAAATCCAACGAGCAGCTTCTTCATGTCCTTTTTGCCGGAAATGACTTTCCAGGCTAACACACCTACACCGGCCATGATGGCCACAAGGCCGATAATCGTAAAGGTGGACCAGGTATGATAGACAAGGCCAATCTCTGCAACCCTAGGCGTAAACAGAAAGCTTTTTCCGAAGGCCCCAAACAGCGGCGCCAGCATTTCATCCACCATTTTTACGACCAGGCCGTCAATCGCGTCTTTAATGAGCTGGCCGCTCATCAGATCTTCGAAGGATTTCGTCATGTTCTTGACGCTATTAATGACATCCTCGACCCAATTCGGAATCAATATCGAACCACCGCCGGAATCCTCCGAATCTTTTTCACCGGTAGCAGCTGCTGCATAAGCATTCGGAGCGATTGCCTGGAATCCAAAGCCTACGACCAGGAAAAACAACAAGCCTAGCGCAACATAGCGCTTCTTCATCCATGCCACCCCGCATTTTGCATTGTCTTATAAATTTGTTCAAAGATAAGGAACACCGCGCCGGCCATAAATAAAAGGATGAGCATAAGCGATATGCCCATCCTCTTCCAGAAGGGAGGATCGTTTAACCTGGCGGTTCCTGCGGAAATCTTTAACATGCGTACAGATAATTTCACAATCCAATAAACAAAAGCACCCAGACAGAGCAACGTAGCAAATGTCCCACCGATAACAAGCACCCAATCCAGGCTGCCCCAAGCGCCTGGATCGATGGTATACATTTTTTTCATTTGCGGAAGATACTTATTCATTGGCTAGGCCCTTATTCCGTTGTACCGGTACCGATATCCTGGTTGCTTGTCCAGTTGTAAATTTGCTCCAAAATGTCAAGGAATGCACCGGAGATAAACAGGAAGATGAACAGAATAACGACGCCAAGTTCAATCCAAAACATTTTATTGTTCAGGCTTTCTTTCCCTCGCGCTACTTTCAAAATAAAGGATGCTGCTTTCCAAATACAGAATACGAGCGTACCAATGACGACCAGCGTGAGCGGAATCATAATGATATAGAACAGCCAACCTAAGTTGTTCAGTACGCCCCAGTTAAAGCCCATTTCCTTTTTCAGCGTTGTAATCGGGTTATCATTTGTTTTGGCTGCTGCCATCGCCATAGAGGCCCGTACAAGGAACAAGAGGCCTGACATAACAATAATGGTGTACCACTTTTTCACGTTATCCACTTCTTTCTTAGGTAGTTTCCTAGGCAAACCCTAGGTTAAGCGTGCTTTGTATCAATTTTCCTTTATTAAATCCTAGTATAATTCTAGGATAGCCCTAGCCCCAGGTACGATCTGAGTGCTGGTACAAGTTGCCACTATATACAGCAGCCACATCGTAATGCTAACTAGCCAACAGCTGCGTGCGATCGTGCGCTCGACTAAGCCACCATTATCAAAAAGATGCAAAGCAACTTTGACTTTTGGCAGAAGAAACGAATGGATTCCTTCTCGTCCGAATAAATCCCCGGCGAGATGCGCCCACCAGCCAATTACAGCGCCGGCGCAAATCGCTTGTACCCACCAGGCTTCCCCTTGCGCAAATGTCCATAGCCCCGCGCTAAGCGCAATCGCAAACTCCGGCGTATGAATCAGTCCACGGTGCTGGATGACCGGCATAAGACAGAGCGCTACGCCGGCGAACGCGGCGATCCACGGCCAATCATAGAGCATATAGGCCGTGAGTAGTCCTGCCCCTCCTGCCAAGAGCAGTAAGCTTCTTAGCTTGGATAAGGAGAAGGCGAGTATTCCTGTACCAAGTAAGAAAGGCGCACACGCTGTAGCTTTTTCCGGAAGCGCGTAACCGACTTGCGGCAGCAGGAAAAGAATAAGCCCAGCGATAAGGAGTAACCAACCAAGCATCCAAGCGCCTTTTCGTTTGCTACTGGAGAGCTGCAGCAGGTTACTTGCTGTACTCGTCTTATGATCCAGATCCGGAGCAAGTGAGGCAGCAGCTACAGCCGCCAGGTACAGCACCGATGAGCAGATCGCCTGCCAACTGGATCCCGATGATACATACGGGTTTAAGTAAGGACTTACTAACGCTGCAGAACCGATGGCCACGCCCAGGGCCACATGTCCTTTTTTATTCATGTAAGATCACCTCTTTTCTAGGCATAAAAAATCCGCCTGCGCGTTCTTCACAGACGGTCTAATTGGATCTTCGTTTTGTTTTAGCCACCTGGCTGCTTGCCAATGGGCTTTGGTAGCCGGCATACCGAAGAAGTAGCCTTGCATATAGCGTACGCCACAAGCAAGCAGCATGTCCCGCTGTTTGGCGGTCTCTACACCCTCTACAATGAGCTGCAGGCCAGCGTCCATACAAAACTGAACGGTTTGCTTTACAATTGCGTATGCGCGTTTATCGGACGCCATACGCTGCGTGAATAATCTGTCCAGTTTAATAATGGATGGAGAGAACCAGTCTTGAACGAATCGATCCAAGTTAGAATATCCTCTTCCGTAATCATCAATGGCAAAGCGAATGCCTTCATCGCTCAGCTGCTCGATCGTTCGCCGGCTGCTCGGCGTCAGCGCCATTTTCTCCGTCATTTCGAATATGGTTCGGCTGGCTAGAGGGACGGAAACCTTAATGCCTTTTAACGAAATCTCCGTGCGGACATTAATAAATAGCAGCTCATCTTGTAGCAGCAGCTCTTCGCCTTCATGAATCACTTGCTGAATAATCGCCTGATCGAGATCTACTGCCTTGTTTTGTCTGGCTGCTGCTTTGAAAAGATCCATCGGTTTCTTACCAGAAGGGCTACGTACCAAAGCTTCATAACCCAAAACATTACCGCCTACGACATCGATAATCGGCTGATAGCACATGTACCATTCCATGCAGCGTCTCCTTTATCGCCGGCGCGCGAACATCCCTGGCCGTTTGATTTCACCCATACCTAGGATCTCAGCCAGAGCATGCCGCGTTTCATCCGGTAAATTCTCATGCAGTGCATCTGCCACCGTAGGCATAGAAAAGATGGAACGCCCGAGCAGCACCTCTTCGAGTTCCTGTCGCATCGCTAAGGTGGCATGAGGCAGCACAATTCGCCATTTCGCCTGTTGTTGCGGATAGCTTCGGCAGAGTTGTACTAGATCCCGTTGCCGCCATTCTGCGCCGGATCCGACAAGGACCGGTATATGAGACCGGAAAAAGTGTGATTGCACATCCGTCTGCTGAATATCTCCCAGGTCCAAAATAACGTAGCGGTATTTTTCGCCTATAGTATCCAGGTAGGCCAGTTCAGCAGTTCGTTTAATAAACGTGATTCCGTCTGTTTCAAACCGGTGCTTGTGGCTGATTAAGCCACTCTGTACATATTCCAGGTAATCAAAGCACGGACGGGATCCGGCCTCCCAAATGGCAACCGGTAAGCGGCTTTGCGCCAGATAACGAGCAAAGAGTAGCGCTTGATGAGTTGCACCAGCACCCGGAAAAGCACTGGCCACTGCAATAATGACCGGTCCGTTTTGTTGCCAGGAAGGCATGGGTACTTGTTCCGGATCCGGAGAGAGAACAGGAGCAGAAAATAAGGAATCTTGTGGCTGCTGCAGCTCCTGCAGCTTACGTTTCCAGGTGGCTTGTTCCCATACCCACTGCGCACCTAGCGCTGTCCACCGGCGAAGCTCATTAGGAGAATCCTCTTTTGCAATTACCGCTATCGGTAACCGCATTTCCATAACATCCAGCAGTTCAAATAAGTTTAACGCAGCTTCTTCCGGAATAATGACAAGATCGGGCTGGAAAAGTCGCAGGACGGTTTCGGCCTGCGCTACATTGGGAAGCGAAAGCAACTTGATATCCGGATGAAGCAATTCTTCTATTTCGAGTCCAATGAGTACAACTTGCATAATTCTCCTCCTTTCTACGCAACAAGCCGCGTACCTTTGTAGGTTCGCGGCTTGTTTGCCTTTTACTTTACGTTATTAGAATATCACGGTTTTTAAAGCGGAAAGTATGAAAAAAGTAAGAGTTTTAAACGGTAAATTGAAGGAAGCGAATGCGAGATAGGATGATGAAAATATTATAAAACCTTACTACATACAAAACCCTACTACTACCTGTCCCATCATGCTAGATTAGACGCGGGATTTCGGACATTTTTATGAAAAGAAACAGAACAATTCATCATTTGAACGAATTTTATCAGAAAGGATACGGAAATGAGCTAATAAAAACAGAATCATTCAAGGTCCTTCTATCAGGACCTTGAAACGCCAGAAAAATCTATACTTATCCCCGGATTGAGCCACATACCATTCTGCTTTATTTCGAAATACCGCATAAAGTGACGTTTTCACCTGATTTTTAACATAAATTGTTAAGTGGGATGATGGATTTTGATTGATAAGCAAGGAATTTGTAGAAAACGAATGAGGAGAGAACGAGTTCATCTAACTGCTAGACAGTAAGCGTGGTTTTTAGTGGGAACGACAAAAAGCTCTCGCTTTTAGGAGAGCTGTAGATTTACATGGGATTGAATGAAGAAGGAAAGATCAAAGCCGATCGGCGGATCTATTATGGCTTTCCATTTCGGCAGCCTCTTTATTTCCGCCTTCAGCCAATCATCAACTTCAATAATTGGCTTGCTCTTTAAGAGATCATAGGCATTATGTAAGGCTGCGAAGAAGGCTTCCGGATCCGCACCAATATGGAGCGCCTGGCGGCGATACTGCTCTACCGATAGAACGTCTTCAAGCTCTTCCAGCTGCAATGAAGGCTTATAATAGTCCAGGGTATTATAAACAGCTGGACGGCTGTAAGTGGATCTCATTTCGGCTGCAGCTGCCCAGCATGCACGTCGGTAAGCTGCCTTTGGAACGCTGCGCATTGATGCACAGAAGGCGTCCATTTTCTCTGCCGGCAAACAAGCGAATAAACCGGTTTGTTTCAGTGTGCCGAGCAGGAAGGACGATAAACGATCATGAAGCTCAGCTTTAATCGTATCCAGGATATTACCTGTAAAGCGGCCAGTCTCCGCATATAGGCGTCTGAGCCGATCTACAACAATATGCCAGTAGCTATCGGTCTTATCTTTCAGCAAAAGCGCAAGTTGCCGCATAGGACGGCCTTCATCCATCACGGCGTATTCTCCTATACCGGCATGCTCAAGCAAGCCTTCTAAACGACTCAGAAGGCGCTTATAGCTCTTCTTGAGTGGTAAGCGCTCATGATACTGGCCCCCACGCTCATAGCGCGGCATAAGGGCCTTATTTACTTGATAAACCGCTTTAGGTTCGCCTACGACATTGGTCTCGGTCCGCATGACTGAAAAGAGCGGCTTACCGGCGAATGTCATTTCGCCAGCTTGTTTCAGCAGCCCTTTAACATGGCTATATTCATAGCGGTGCAGGAACGGCGCCAAATGTTCAAAGCCCCATTGCAGGTTCCGCTCATAATCTTGTCCTTGCCTTGCGCAGGCATAATAAAAAAGCTTTTGCAGAGCAAGTGGCTTGCGCGTAAAAGCACGGCTAAACACAAGGGAAGGAAGAAATACCAGGCGGCCGATCTTCCCCGTTTCCGGATCGATGGTATGCTGCAGCGTGAGCTCTAAATGACCAAATAGCTCATCCTGGCTAACGGTCACTAGGCCCAGCAGCAGAAACTTTTCATAAGCAGCGTAAAACTGATCTTTATTTACCGGTTCCTCATAGAGCTCTTCCATTCTCTGATACAAGAAATGGCGATTAGGTACTTCCTCGAGCTTGCCGTTATACGCATAGACATGAAGCATGGTTGCGAGCTGCAGATCTGCTTTTGTCATATGCCCAAGCAGACGTCCTTTGCCATTAGCACGAATATGAAACATCTTACGATTGTCATAGTCTTGCTCCATGGCAAAAAATGCCTGCAGGAAGAGGTTGCTAAATACAATTGGCTTATGGGTTGATGGCAGGCTAATGGGCTTGAGCAATTGTTTCAGCATAACCGTCCTCCTTCTAGTTGTCGAATATCATATGATGCGCAGCGCCTGCGCTATCGTAATTATAGCTGTTTTTTTCAGCTCATAATATTTTTGGCGATTAAGAAAGAGCTCTTCCTCATAGAGGACCTGATCATTCTTTTTCTCTGTAACAAAATACTTCGCTTTAATGATGCGCATCTGATCATAATCAAGTGCTTGCAGAGCTCTTTCGATCGGAGCTAAGCGGTTAGATATGCTGTCGATTTCCCGTTCAATGTTCTCGAGTCGTTCCAGCGGCTGCAAGACGGCTTTCTCCACCGGCTTGCTAATAACGCCTGATCCACCACCGCCGTTATAACTCGCGGTAGTTGACGTCTCTGCCGGTGTACAAGTACGGTTCTGGTACTCCCATTCCTGCTCAAGTCGTTCCTTCCGCCGCTGCAATCGGTAGTACTCCTTTAACATCAGCTCCGTTACGCCGACATACTCTTCACGTTTAGGGCGAGGCAGGTTCAGCTCCAGTTGTTCAAAATGACCTTTCTCCGCTAAATAACGCTCGATAATCGCATATTCAGAAAGAATTTTGGCATCTACAAGCGGCTGCTTAATTTTCTTATTGAGCTTCTGATAACGAATAAGCAGCCAGTCCATAGGTATCAATGTTACATTTTGGTCTGTAATCTCAATGTTTCTCAACAGTATCCCTCCCCGATCTGGTTTAGGCTGATTAGTTTTTCTCTGATCAATCCGGAATAACGTACCTTGTTCGTATTCCTTTTGACACAACGGACAGCGGAAACGCTCGTTCGAAATAAAGTCGCAAATCTCGCCACAGTCACAAATCAATCAGGTCTCCTCCTCTCTTAGAAGCTGTAGCCTGCCATCATCAGGCGGAGTAGGCTAATTCTTCGTCATCATGTAATTATGATTGAACGTGCCCCGAGTATATCATGGTCAAAAATAGTTCGAGAAACAGGATTGTGGAAACCGGCCCCCAAAACATAGGTGAGCGTTTCAGCTGTACCGTTACTTATCTTTTTCTGCTTTCTTTTTTTCCTCGCATTTTTCACAGATACTGTCTATCCGCGGTTCTTTCATATCTTCCAAACAGACAAAACAAAACGGTTCCACTTCAGTTCACCCTCCCTAGTGAGTTAAAAAATAGCCAATACTAAGAGCAATGCAAAAAGGGACTACGTACCGCATAAAATAATCAGACATATACGTGCACCGCCTATTTGAATGGTGATGTTATTTAAAGATCCGCTAGCTCATCAAAACCGTTGAAGACACCACTTAACAAAAGAAAGCCATCTTCTCTGACTATTAATCCCGGTACATCCTGGCCATAATTTTCATTCTCCAGTAAAAAGACTGTTTGATCATCCCACAGCGTCTCATCGATTACGCAATAAGTTCCCATATGTCCTTCAACGCTAATTCTTTTTGAATCACGATGAAGCATGATATCCCAACCTCTTTTCTTCAAATGTCAAATGCTTTAACTGGATTTCATTGCTGTACAAAATTCAAGCCAATCCTTATGCGTCAGGCCAGCGTTCCGCAAAGCCTTCTCAATTTGTGAGGTGGTAAGCGTTGCGTAAAGATGTGTGAATAGCAATGAAAAGCGCTTGTCCATTCCCTACCTTCCTTTCAAGTATTAGTGATTTGTTTTAGCAGTTCTGCTGCCTTTACTACCTACCTGCAGGAATGTTTTCTCCTCTATGACAATGCCCTGCATAAGCCCAACCATCCGACGTTTTCTTCAATGTCGCGTACGTAGCTTTGCCCCCAACATGGCTATAGGGTTCCCCCATTTGAATGAGGCTGCTTGTCCATGTAGTCGGTGGAAGTTCATTTAGAAAGTGATTGACCATTTCTTCATCAACGAGATCTCCAATTTTCAAAAAAACATGTAAGTCGCCTTTCCAATCCGCATAGCGTTTAACCATAAATTAACCTGCCTTTCATTAACTACTGCAGCATTGCAAAATAACCGCAATGACTGATATCGAGATCCTGATCTGTAGCGACCTGTACGATAAATGTTTTATCGTCTAAGTGGAGCACCAGCTGCTCACCTGCTTTTAGCCGCAATAATTCATCCTTATACGGGAATTTTGGATCTTCCTTCATCTACTCATCCCTCCTTGTATGCCGCCAGCTTATATTTCATTTGCTGAACAATAAGAATGTCTAGCGCCTGGCTTGCTTTCACCACATCCGGATGTATTAAGTTGAAATCATGTTGTTCGGCCAAGCTTTCCATGCACTTTCTGCTTGTATGAATGGCTTCTTTGATTAAAAAAGCCGTTACAAAAGTGGACCGGCCTATTTGCGATCTCCTCCAATTTTTAAGGATAAGTATCACAAAGACATGCTCATCCCTTGTTTAATATCAGATTGAAAGCAACCAGAAGTAACATAAGGAAAAAGACTAAAAGCTCTTAGAATAATTTAGGAGAAAAATGGATAATTGATTTGTTTATATTGCGGATTAATAAGAGGAAAGTGTATATTAGAGGTGTTCGCACTCTAATATTTTTTCCCTTAAAAGACGATCGACTGCAATCGATTGTCTTTTTTCATTTACCCATAAAAGTTGGTAAAAAGAAGTTTACACTCCTTTTTGAGAAGATAATTTCACTTTTGTGAGCAGATTAGCCAAATTCAAAAATTTCTTCAAAACTGGCATCAAGCAGAGCTGCCATTTTTTTCGCAATCTCTGGACCAGGATTTCTTTGACAATTAACAATTTGACTCATATGACTATCTGAGACGTCAATAGCTCGACTATAACTACGGACACTGTACCCTTTTTTTAAAATTCTTTGTCTTAGCATTTCAGAATTTTTAACAACTATTTTCATAGTAAACTCCCTTCTTCAAGCATGCTTACAACAAGCACTTATGTGACTGATTTTAAGTGTAAATAGACACATTTGCAAGCACTTTTTTAATGAAAGCGTGAGGGCTTGTTTATTATTGTGTGTATAATATCATTGAGGTGATTACATTTGGAAGCACGGGATTTTGGATCTTATCTTAGATCACTTAGAAAAAGGAAATCAAAAAAACTTACCATTAGGCAATTAGGTGCCTATTCTGGCGTATCAAATTCATATATTTCACAAATCGAAAGGGGAGAACGCGGAGTACCTTCACCGGATGTATTATTAAAGTTAGCAAAGCCCTTGGGGGTCTCTTATGAAGAATTAATGACCCATGCCGGATATATAAACTCCCCTTCGAATAAACTCATCATAAACGAGCTAGAAGTTGATATAGGCGATCCTGGAACACCTGAACGCGAGACGTTTACAAAATTGTTCCTAAAAGATTTCTATGAGCTACCCGATGAAACACAAAAGCAAATACATGAGTTAATAAAAACTTGGAAACCAATAAAAAAAGACAATGAGTAAAAGGTCTACTCAAAAAATTTCAATGAATGACGAGTCATTAATTTCTAGTATTTCATTTATGTGATTCATTAAATTATTAATTTCTTCTTTAGAAGAACACATTAGTAAAACTGATAATTCATGTTCTGTCATATGTTAATTCTCCTTTAGACTTAATATATTTACCCTCGCTAACATTTGAGGTAACTGTAAGTTAATCAAACCTTTATAAAGGAGTTTTCCAAATGGTACTCCCTCGAATGGGGAGATGCCGTTTGTCTGAACACCTCAATCGAATAGGAATGTCACAAGCGGAATTCGCTAGAAGGATTAATCTTTCTGAGCCTGTCGTTTCAAGACTCGTATCCGGCCAAAAAAAGTTAAATTTAGAACGAGCACTTCAGGCATCCTATATTCTAGCGTGTACTGTAGAAGAACTATACGAATTAGAGTTTCAATAGACGAACGGCACTTGCGCAAATCGCGCAACCCTTCGAGCTAATCTTGTCCTATAGGACAAGGATATTGTGAATTTCACTCCACTATCCCCTCTTATCCCCTCTAAGACCATCAAACTTAAATTGCACAGGCTCTTCTTTTATATAATGCGTAACAACACCTGTTTTCGGATCTACACTTAAATCTGCGTTTTCAGAAAGACCAAATTGCCCCTCTACAACGCGCCATAACTTCTCTTTTTCGTTGTCTAAATGGTCCGTCCTATCCTCGAACATTTCTTTCATGCGGCGCTTTAATGCCAATTCAAGTCGATGATGCTCGATCGCCATTTCGTCCTCTAGTGCCTGTTCCTTGCGCATATGTTCTTTACATTTAGCCAGCAGCTCAGGACTAACTACACCAATCTCTGTACCTTTTCCTCGTTCGGTCTCTTTTTTCTTCTCTTCTAGTAAACCTTCCAAGCGATTGTTAATTAAACCAAAATAACTGTTCTCCACGAAAGCCATCCCCTCACATATTCTTTTTATCTTATTGAGCATGCGCGAAGCGAACAGCATTTTGTTTATCAATTAAGACATGCGGCTTTTCTGTGACAAGGTACACCTTCTTAGCAGTGGTAATCACTGAACCATCACCAAATCCATACGGCTGCGAAGAGATATCTTGAATCTCGGAAATAGCGATAGAAGTTTTTTTCCCTGGCGTCGCAAATTCTGTTACTTCAATTGTTTTCATCATATAAGTCTCATCCTTTTCCTGTAATTTAGACACGAAAAAGACCGACACGCACTCCTAATAAGACCCTCAAGTAAAGATGAACTTTACAGGGGTATTATTACAGGAGATCGTGTCGGCCTCGTTCGGATTTATTACTCGTCGCAATTGCCGATGATCATTTTACACGGGATCTTCAAGACTATCTTTCTCGCATCTATCTGACTGTTGTGTGAGGTGGAATATGCAATTTTGTTTTTTCTAGTTGCTATTGTCAAACAATAACTCAATATTCTTGTTCGTCCTAATAAGGATGATCTGAGAGCTGCAATCTTCTGAAAAGTAACGCGTCATTACCTCTTCTACCTCGATCCCTGTGCCTGGTAAAAGCTCTGGAATCTCCTTACTGAAGTCGGCTTTTATAAATGACGCTAGCTGTTCAAGAAAGGTATTATATACCGCTTGCTCTGGATGATCTCTCATAACCTGATGATGAAATAATTCAGGTTTTGTATAGTGTGCGATGTACTTCACAACTATAAAATCATCCATTACTTTGACCTTTGTATCTTCAGGTCCGACATTAGAGAAGTCTCTACGGAACTTTGCAGCTTGTTTAGATAGCACTCTCTCAAACGTGCTAAGGTTCATTACTAATTACCTGCCTTATCTGAAATCTTAGGTGACTTTTGAATCTGATAAGAAATGCAATCAGGTCTTATAGCCCTATTTTAAACGCAGGTTAACTTCTTTGTAAACGACCGTTCGCGTTTACTTGAAAAGTCCTTTACAAATATTGAATTATGTGTTATGTGAAGATGAATTAAAAAGCAGCTGGCCCGTATTATGGGACAGCTACTTTGTAAACCGATCTAAATGCGTACTGAGGCGCCTCATATGACTTTTTGTTATGGAGCATTTGGCAGAGGTACGAGTAGGGTTCTCTTCAAAGTAGAGCCATCTGTTCTTTTTATCAAACTTTTTTACCTTGTCTATATTAACAGCAGCATTACGATCTACTTTTTCAAAAGGAAGATCCTCTACCTCCCACAAGAGATCCAACCAAAACTCAAACTTACCGAGTTTGAATTCATCACCAGCCGGCATAACCAGCCATACGCCACGTTTTCCCTCATGGTCGCCATCATAATGGAAATAGAGTATATCCTTAAATGGGAAGCCGTGAAGGTCGGGACGCTCGCGATAAATAAACTTACGTAGTGCCTCTAACTCTTCCGTCTCAGCCATGAAGTAACTCAATCCTTTTTAGTTCTTACCACCACCACCAGGTAATGCCGAGCGTTGTAACAGTACCGGTAGAAGGTTGTTTAGTTGTAGTAGGCGCAGCTGCGCTAACTGTCGATGCCAAAGTTGTCAGCATAACAGCCATCATAATTGTGATTACAAATTTTTTGGCCAATGTAAATTCCCACCTTTCCTTTTACTTTTATAGTTTGCAAACTCTTCCTTTTCCTTGTGAATCGCAAACCATAAGATAACTAAAAATAGTGCAGCTAAAATTACGGAAGCAATGACTAGCGGCAATGAGAAACTAGCATCATCTGAATAGTCCATAACCAGAATTATGCTTGAAAACGATAAAGCAGATAGTCCGATCACTGGAGGAATAATATACTTCTCCCATTTAAACTGCAGCTTGTCGAACTCTCTTGTAAAGCCGATACCGTACTTGTTCAGCAGCCATGTTACCCCAAAAAGAAGTAAACCTGTTACGGAATCTAGCAAGTAATTTCTCCAGAGATGTTGTTTTAGTGCCCCAGCGGAAAAAAAACCGAACGAGCAGTAAAGCAAGATGATCTGAATTAAAAACGGAGCTGCATTCGCGTACATGGAGAGAAGAAACGACCAAAAGACCGGGATCTTCCTAGGTTTCTTAAACACGCCTAAAAGAAAGCAAAAAATAATAGTGAACGAGAGCAACGGTACGATAAAAGCGAGTCCAACTTTCGGTGCTATAACTAAGTAATTAATTATGGCACTTCCAAATGATATAGAAATGACTACCCCCACGGATCGCTTGTTAAATCTGAGGCGCCAGGAGGCCATCATGAAAAATATCATGCCGAGTGCCGAAAGCGCCTGCGATATAACGAACCAGTGGAATATCAAATAATTCACCTCCCCATATAGGGTATATCGACAGGTCAGAGAGCTCTTGTGATATATTTCATAGCTAAATACAACCCAATCATACGTTATTTTGTCATATTGTGTCGATAAGTGGATCCAGATTTTTCTTGTTTGTTAACTAACACGAATGTCTCCTATCGTTCTCTCTCTTTGGTAAACGTCTCTATTACCAATGAGAATTTCGCGAGAATTTAAAAGAGCGATCGCCGAAAACAATCTACTGATGGCTGAAAACACAAAGCCAATTAAGCCATCTTCAGAGCAGTTATGTATCTTTGAACTTTTAAAATGAGTATGTATGGCTTTTTTTACTACATCCGATAATTCACCTGCGTATTCTTTGATGCTGCCTATGTAATCTTTACCTGCGTTATTTTTGTAAGCTAACATAACCCTTGCCCATAAAACTTCGCTTAAATGCTCGCTGCCAATAGGTAGTGTTCTTTTAAACCATTCCGGAACCCAAATTTTATTCTTGAAAGGTAACGGAATCGATTTAATTTCACTAATACGATTTAAATCTTTATTTTTAGGAAGATCTTGTTTTGTAAAGGAATTGTTTTCAGGGGTGACAGTAGGGGTGACATTTTCCGACCGGTTATCCCCAATATCAACAGATTTCGGTTGAATAACAATAATGTTTTGAAGCTGACGGCCTTTGCTGTCGAAGACTTCGAAAGTACGCGTAATGCCGAGTTTGCAAAGTGTTTTTACCCATCGCTGAACTGTGCGAACATTGACTTCGAATTCTTCAGCCCAATTCGCTAGGCTTCTGAAACTTACACCGGTATGTTCGTCTTTACAGCTGTAGTGTTCTAATTTGTGCAGAAAGGCCTTTATTTTACCTTCTAAGCCATGGAGCTCTATGTAGGAGTGAACGGTATTGTTCATTTCTCTAACGCTGCTAAAAGACTTGTAGCGCGTTGCAATCATAGTAAATATGCTGGACATAACAAAAAACACCTCTTCGCAGAATAAATGTTCGCGATAGGTGTCGGCCCAATAATAACCTAGGTTGAAAGTAAGAATCAGTCAAAGATATGGTAAAAAAAGTGCATAGAAATGCCCTGATTTATCTTTGATTTTACTATTCAACTTATGGTATAATGAAGTCAATTACAAACCCATTTGTGTTAGACTTCATTATTGGAGTCCGACGGAAAACCACCTTTGGCGAGGTGGTTTTTTTCATTTCCGCGACTTAAAATGAAAAATTTATAAAGTCATTTGAACAACCTCATTTTGTTGGGGTTGTTTTTTCAATGTTGGATGAGTGACTAGTTTCAATTCTCGTTCATACTCTCTTTGAATTACTTCGCGTGCTTTTGGGTCCTCGATCTCATCTAACAGTTTGTGAACGAGGTTTTCGATACGGCAAAATCTAACCTGCTTTAATCGATGCCTTTTTTCAGGTTCTAGGCTTGGACGTCCCAAAACTCATCCCCTCCTCATTTGCAATTTCTGCGCATGTGTAAAAGTTGACTTAAATTCTATTCTATACTAACCTCTTAAATTCCTTCTGTCATCTTAAATCGATTTACTATTTTTTTATTTGCCCCTTTGGTCAGCAGAGCAGGCAGCCAAATTCTACCGCGTGCGGCGGATCCGTACGATCTCTTGCCGTCGTGCCGTCTGCCCTTATCAATGGCTGCAGATCAGTACGATCGTTCGCAGCTGCCGCCTGCCCTTATCGCCGGCTGGCGATCACTCGCCGCCGGCTCAGCGCAGCTGTAGCCGGCCCCTATCGCTCGCGGATCTGTATGATCGCTCGCCGTCGGCTCCGCGTAGCTGCCGCCGCCCCTATCGCCGGAGGCGGCTCCGTGCGATCGCTCGCCGCCGGCTCAGCGCAGCTGTAGCCGGCCCCTATCGCTCGCGGATCTGTATGATCGCTCGCCGTCGGCTCCGCGCAGCTGCCGCCGCCCCTATCGCCGGCTGCGGATCCATGCGATCGCTCGCCGCCGGCTCCGCGCAGCTGCCGCCGTCCCTATCGCCGGCTGCGGATCCATGCGATCGCTCGCCGCCGGCTCTGCGCAGCTGCCGCTACCCCCTATCGCCGGAGGCGGATCCGTATGATTGCTCGCCGCCGGCTCTGCGCAGCTGCCGCTACCCCCTATCGCCGGAGGCGTCGCCGCCGGCTCCGTGCAGCTGCCACCGCCCATATCGCCGGAGGCGGCTCCGTGCGATCGCTCGCCGCCGGCTCCGCGCAGCTGCCGCTACCCCTTATCGCCGGCTGCGGATCCGTATGATCGCTCGCCGCCGGCCTCCATAGATCTTGACCAGGGCAGCAACTGCAGATCAACCGCGTTTCCCCCGGCCAGCTCACGCGATCGATCCTGCACCTGATCACGTACGAAATAGACTCCCCGCCCTTTGCTGTAACTGTGGAAGGGTTTTCCTGTCATATAACGAATATAACGTGCAGGAGGTCGATACAATGAAACGCTATACATCTAAAGAGGTTGCTGATCTGCTGGGCATTGAGGCCGTTACGGTGCGAAAATACTCTCTTGCTCTTGAGAAATTCGGGTATAACGTAGAGCGTAGCGATGGGAAAAATCGTGATTTCAGCGAGCGTGACGTTATGGCGCTTAAGTACCTGCAAACGATACGCGCACGGACTAGCATAACAGTGGACGAGGCTGCACAGCTCGTAGCTAATAGGGAATTGAACGATATGCATTCTGAATCAAATATCGTTCGTAGCGTTGAGGACGCCTTTTCTGGCGATATAATCAAACGCTATGAGACGCGCTATAGCGAGCTAGAACGTAGCGTAGAGCAATTTGTAACCGTTACAGCTGCGCAGCTGAAGCAATTACAAGAAACGTATGCTACTGAAGCCATTAGATTGGCAGAGGAGCATCGCCTGCAGCAGATCAATGACCGGATCGCAGAGCGACGCGTTATCCGGCAGCTGGAGCGTGAAGCGTTGCAGGAATGGCAGAAGAAACCGCTAACTGAGCGTATGCGGAAGGTTGGTTTGTTCCGGAAAGAGGAAGACTTAGCAGCTCGGGAGCTTTTCGTCCGTGATTACGTAGATGAACGATTTGATCAACAGCTGAGAGAGGCTTTGAGTTGAAAAAGTACAATCACATTTACATGTAATTTTACATGAAAAAAGTGGTAGACAAGCTCGAAAACCTGTTATATACTGTAAATGTGATTGAACAAATGAATGCACTTTTACAATACAAATCAAATATAACCGAAAACGGGAGGAATTAATTTTATGGCGATTAAAGGGAAAATTCAAAAATCAAAATTTAAACAGATCGATATCGGGTATGGGTACCTGAAGTTCACAGACAAGGACGGAAAGGTTCGGAAAGAAAAAGCGGTGGTTGGCGTATTGGGAGAATCCCTGAGTCCTGCAGAGTCGCGTGATGTTGATATTATTAAAGTAGACGGTATCGAATACATAATTGGTGATGCGGTTTATAAGCTGGGTCGCAAGCCTTTGACGGCAAACGAAAACGCTGGAAGAGCTGCAAACATTGCTTATAAGGTGCTTGCAATCTACGCATTGGCTAAGACGCATACGACGGGTGAAAAAGTGGAGATCGTAACAGGCCTTCCTTATCAAAACCTGGACGAAAGCGATGATGTTAAGGCGTTGCTAACGAATGAGCATTCTATCGAGTTGAACGGAGAGGAGATCATTATCTCTGTCAGTAGGACAAGCGTTTGCTCACAAGGCCTTGGCACTTACTTTACAATAATTCGGCAGCGCGGAGGCGAGATTCTTACTCGTAAGATTCTCATTGTCGATCTAGGGTTCCGGACGATTAACTATATGCCTGTTAACGCAGGTGATATCCAAGAAGAAATGGTTCGGACGAACCGAGAGCTTGGGATTCAAAATGCGTATCGTGTAATCGTCAATGCGATCAATAAGGAATTTAAAACAGCCTTCAAATACTATGAAGTGGATGAGCTCTTAGACGTTGGAGTACCGCGCCAGGATCTCGATAAGGGTCTCTACTATGAAAATATTAAGGAACGTCCATATGTAACGGCAGCATTCGAGCAGTACGCTAAAGAGGTATGGGCAGATATCATCGACAAATACGACGAGGGCTATCTCGAAGATCTGTCCGAGGTCATCTTTGCCGGAGGAACAGCAGATCGTGTTAAACTGCAGCTCGGCCAAGCAAGAAAGGTGTTCTGCAGCTTTATTGAAGACTCGCAGGATGCACAAGTTCTTGGATACGTAGATGTAGCGAAAAAGATCGAAGAAGCTGCGGAGGCGGCAGCAGCATTGGAGGAATAACTACATGTCAAAGCGCAAAGTTAAACAATTATATTTTACTCGACATGATTCGGATCTCTGGGAAGCGATCCAGAGTCTTCCGGAGGGCGATCAGAATCACGAAATGAGGAAGGCGTTGCGAGCTCATTTTCTAGGCGAAGCAGCATCGCTTCCGTCGATATCCCCACAGATCAAGCCGGATCTGAAGCCTTCTGACACTCCGAAAAATGAAGCAGCAGTAAGCAGCGCCAAACTTCCAGGTAGTTTAGTTAGATAGAATAAGACCTGGCGTAAAGACCAAGGAGAAGATTACACTTCTCTTTGGTCTTTTATTTGCCTGAAACCGAGTTAACCTCTTGCATGCCAGCACTTCCCTTGGTTCTGGTTGATTAGTCAATGATACAATTGGGATAAAGGGAGGGACGGCACCATGAACACAGCGCCACAAGCAATGCTCCTTGAGAAGCGAGAAGAACCGTTCGATGATCCACGGTATGTATTCGAGCCAAAGATTGACGGCCACCGGCTTTTGTTAGTGAAGGATGGCGACACAGTAAGGCTTTGGACCCGCCATGAGAACGAGGTTACGCAGAAGTATCCTGAACTACACGTTCCACCTTTGAACTGCTCAAGTTGCATTATCGATGGTGAGATTGCATATGTCGATCCTACAACGGGAATGATTGACTTTGAAGCTGTAATGGAACGATTTAGAATGGCAAAGCAGCCTATGATTCAGGAAGGCATGCTCCGACTACCGGTGCAATACTTCGTCTTTGATGTGCTCGAAGTTGACGGCAGAGACGTTCGCCGGCTGCCACTTACTAAACGAACAGAATTACTGGATTCGATCATGACAGAAACAGATCACTTCAGGCGAGTAATGCAGATCGATGGCTGCGGAAAAGATTTGTTCCAGGTCATCCAACAGAAACAGTTAGAAGGAATCGTCGCCAAGCGCAAGGATAGCTCTTATGTTGGGCGTCGGTCGGACAATTGGCTGAAGATGATCAATTACACTTACGCCAATGTGAAGATTGCAGGATATAGAAAGAATGAATTCGGTTGGCTTGCTCAGCATAATGGTCGTTCAGTTGGGATAATTGAGCTGGCCGTGCCAGGCAATCATCGAAAAGCTTTTTACCGGATCGCCCAGGACATTGTGATTGGCGAGGATAAAAACTTCGTTTACGTGAAACCGCTCATTACTGCCCGGATCCGGATGCGAAACTGGTACAAATCCGGTATGATGCGGACGCCCGAATTTGTGGAGTTTGTCGTGTAATATCAATCACTTGATTCGGAACGTATGTTCGCTATATAATCGCCATTGAGGTGATTGAATGGACGGACATAGACCTATGGTTCCGAGTTATGAAGAACTTCTTACGATCCGAGATTCTTGCTTAGTACCACAAATGATGAAGGTGATTCAGAAGAATCGAACAGACATGGAGTATACGGATAATACGCTAAAAACGCTTTATATATGGGCAGCCGATATGTTATGGGAGAAGCTAGAGCAAGACAATAGGAGACTTAAAGCTGAGCTGAAACGAATTGGCTGTAAGGTTGTAGAATCTAAGCGGCATGATGATCCATCAGCGGTGTACTATGATTATTGGTTGCGGGGATATCATGATGAATTTGGCATTATGAAGATGTTAGTCGTTTCAGAAATGAGCATGCGGCTCAGTGGATATATTTCAAGAGTGAAGGAAGATTACAAGCCATCTAAGTCTTGACTGTAAGAGCCTCGGAACGTAGCCGTGGCCCAATTGCTACAGCTCCGGATCCGCCGGCGCGTGGCCATCGCGGCAGCTGCAGATCAACCAGGCGGAGCGATGGAACGGTCGCCGGCGCGCGTGTGGTCATCTCGCGGCAGTTGCAGATAATCAGGCGCAACGATCGGAACGGGTTTCGCCTGCGTCCAGAAGAAAGAGTTCAATATAAAACGGAATAAGGCGGTCAAATGACCGTCTTTTTATTTTGTAATTTTGTAATGTAATTTGTAATATGTAATGTAAAATGTAATTTGTAATGTAATATGTAAAATGTAATTGTAATGGAGTATGTATTGTAGTATAGTTGGTAATAGTAGGTAATAATTACAAATTAGAAGGATGTGCTGAAAAGTGAGCGGATTGACGAAAGATGCGATTTTTGCAGCCGCAAATGCCTTACAAGCAGAAGGGTTTACACCAACCGTAGCTACAGTACGAGAAAAATTGGGGAAAGGAAGCTTCACGACTATTAATGAAGTTATGCGCGAGTGGCGCGAGAGCCAAAAAGCACCAGAAGCGCCGGCAAAAGAGGTCGCACCACAAGCGGTCGTTGACAGCCTTATGGAATTTGGAAATACACTCTGGAAGGTTGCCAGCGATTTAGCTGTTGAAAGCTTAAAGTCCGATCGAGAAGGCTTGGAGCAGATGAAACACGCTATGGAGGAAGAACAGCGCGAAACGGTAGCGTTTGCCGATAACATGTCCAATAAGGTAGATGCGCTAGAAGCTAAAGCCGAAGAATTGATATTTCAACTGGAGCTTGAGCAGAACGGCCATGAAGCTACAAGGAGCCTCTACACGGTGTTGACGGATGAGGCTATTAAACTGCGCTCCGATCTGGAAGCTGCCAAGCAGCGAGTAGAAGATTTTAAAGAACAATCCCATGGTTATAAGGCCTCGCTTGAGCAAGCACAGCGGGAAATTAAAATATATAGCGAACGTGAAATTCAAAGGGAAAGCCTTGTAGTAAAGCTTGAGAGCGAAATCGAGAGCCTTAAGAAAGAGCGAAATCAACAGATTGCTAACATGACTCGTGATCTGGAAAAAGAACGAGACAAAGCAGAAAAGGCCGAGAAGGCATTTGAAGCTGAACGTGCAACCGCACAAGCAGCATTAATTGAAAAAGCACAGTTGGAAGGTGAATTAAAAGCGTTGAAAGCTTTAGTGGAAGCTGCCCAGGCTAAACAGGAAAAATCGGGCGACGATAAGCAACAGTAACCAGTGAAAGGAGCGAGTTAGATGGAATTTATTTTGTGGTTCATTACTATCAGTTCGTCTGTGTTCGGTCTGCTTGCATTATCATTAGGTATCATTCAGTCGGGAAAGAAATCCAGTTCTTTTGGTGAAATCAATAAAGAAGAACATAACAAGAGAAGTATTATGGGGAAATTTAAATTTAGCGGTCTTTGTGCATTTATTGTAGTAGTGACGGTAATACTCCTGAATTCTTAAAAAATCGCACCCTTTCTGCTTTGTATTTTTCGCTACGCGGGAAAAGGGAAGAATAGCGACGAGCAGGCGGATTGGATTTGGTGAATATTGAAGAGTATCTGAATAGGATAAAAAAGAGCCCTTATCTGATCTTTCAGGATGGGGAAGGAGAATAAAAAGGCACTCTGCGGATTTTTTCCGTTGGAGTGCCTTTTAATTATATAAACGTCGTGATTGCGTTTCTATACACATGGCAGCCGGCGCTACCAGGGCGCAGGCTACTAGAGCAACCGGTGCCATCGATCGATGCCGCGGCAGCCGGCAATTATGGCTAAGAACTGCGACTCCGGGATCCGCCGGCGCATGCCAGGGCGCAGCTGCTAGAGCAACCGGTGCCATCGATCGATGCCGCGGCAGCCGGCAATTATGGCTAAGAACTGCAGCTCCGGGATCCGCCGGCGCTACCAGGGCGCAGCTGCTAGAGCAACCGGTGCCATGAATCGATGCCGCGGCAGCCTCGGTAATTATGGCCAGAACTGCAGCTGGTGATCACGCTGGCGTATGCCAGGGCGTAGCTACTTCAACCGGTGCCCATCGATCGGTGCCGCGGCAGGGGCAATTATGGCCAGATCAGACAGCTCCGGATCCGCGGCTGTCTGTCCATGAAAACTGGTCTGAAAAAGGTTGTTGACTATTATAAAGTCTACATGCTAATATAAGATTGTAAGCGAGACACACACTAAAGGAGACGATCGAACATGACAAACAAAGAACAATTTTTTGCGAAGGTAGACGAGAAGAAAGCAGCCGAAAAGCGCCTGAACGAGCTGTCCGCTGAGTATGACGCCTGGATATTCACCGGCGAGTGGACGATCATCGACAGGATCGAAGCAGAGCGCAAGCAGCTGCTCGGTTCCATAAAAAAGCAGGATGAGATATTAGCAGTCATGCGGGATATGTTCAGCCGCGAGGAGCTCCGGGCGATGCACACGGAATACTATAGCAAATAAGCAGCCGAAACGCCGAAGGGCGTCGTCGAGGATTGATTACCTCGGCCTGACGATGGCAGATCTACACTAACGAAATGGAGACGATGAACATATGTCCACAATGCGTAAATTTGAAAGAATGGCGATCCGCCGCGAACGTAATTTCCTCCAAAAGAAAAGCTCGTTCCGTACAGGATCCGGCGCATTGAACAAGCTCATCGCTCACGATGAACGCCGTGTTTACTTCCAAGCTGCAGCCGGCAAAATGGTTAACACAATTGACCGTGTGAAACTCCGTGCAGCTCTCCGCGATCTGTTCGTTAATCGGACAGCTACTCGCAAAAACCTTGAACGCTATTCGAATTATAACTCAGCACTCCTCGGCCTCCTCTCCGCAATCCTCCGCGAGATGACTAAAGTGACAACAGGCCGCAAAGGTCTACGTATTACGCTCATCGGCGTTCGGTTCTACTTGTCCGGATGCGACAAAGCGGTTAAAGATCTAGAAGTCGCGAAAGCGAACGGAGCTGAGTTTGTGCTCATGTCGTATTGGTGGCTTAAAGGAAAGAAAGAACCATTTGCACATGTTAAACGCCTCGGCCTTAAAGTCCTCCTGGACTCCGGCGCGTTTACGGCCTTCAATAAAGGCGAGCAATTAGACGTCGTAGAATACGGCGCCTTCGTTCTCGAACATAAAGAAGTCATCCACGCATACATAACGCTCGACGTAATCGGCGACGCTGCAGCTTCTGCAGCAAATGACGAATATCTCCGTAACCTGGGACTCTCCCCGGTTCCAGTGTTCCCGGCTTTCGGAGAACTGGCAGATCTGGAACGCCTGGTTGCTGAGGATCACGATTTTATCTGCATCGGCGGGACAGCGATCCGTGGCATTAACGAAGAAACAAAGCGAGCAGCCTTCCAGAAAATTTTCACTGCATTCCCGGATCAGAATTTCCACTGGCTGGGCGGCAGCTCTTCGATTATCGTCGAGTTCCCTTGGTTCTCTGCTGACTCTTCGACATGGCTCAGCGGTCGCAAGTACGGCAAGCTCATGAGCGCAACATTCAAAACGGCCAAAGCTCCTGCAGGGATGGACGGATTCGCGGCTCTCGCCCATAACGTCCGGATCCTCGCAGCTCTGGAGGATATCCGGATTGAAGAAGTCGAATCATATTACGAGATCGAACTAGCAGCCTAAACCACGGGCTGCTTTTCTTTCATTCCTTGCTCCCCTCCGAAGGCCCCGGATCTGTTTGCCCTATACACCGGCGGATCCCGCGCAGCACCGCCAGCAGCGGAGACGTTCGATCGCACACCGGCGGATCCCGCGCAGCACAACCGGCCCCTATCGCCGGCAGCGTAGACGTTGGATTGCACGCCGCGGATCCCGCGCAGCACAACCGGCCCCTATCGCCGGCAGTGTAGACGTTGGATTGCACGCCGCGGATCCCGCGCAGCGCAACCGGCCCCTACCGCCAGCAGCGGAAACGTTCGATCGCACGCCGGCGGATCTTGCGCAGCCGCCACCAGCCTCTACCACCGGCAGCGTAGACGTTCGTTCGCACACCGGCAGATCCCGCGCAGCACAACCGGCCCCTACCGCCAACAGCGGAAACGTTCGATCGCACGCCGGCGGATCCCCCCTATCAGAGCTAGCCACTCCACCAGGCAAAGACTTTCAGCTTTCTATCTTACCAGCAGCCTCCTTCGGCGTTGAACGCGTCGAATACTTTTTCGAACTCGGCCTTTACTGTCGGCAGCTCCGTGCGCAGTTTCTCGAGGTTATCGAGAATTTCTTCTCGGTAATCCGCCAGACGCTTAAGCGTGAGGTTCTTTTCTTCTCTCCGGATATCAGCCTGGATCCCATCAATCCGAGCTTTGAGCTCCTGTCCTTGCTTAGCAAGTTCAAATGCTTTCGAGCTTGCGTATGTGATCGGCGCGTCCCACTGTGTTTTTCCTTGGATTGTAATTGTCATTTTTTATCGTCTCCGTTCCAGCTATTTTTGTTTGTGTCCCTCTAACTTAAAAAATAGAGCCGGATCTCTCCGACTCTCCGGTTTTAGCGCTCGGCAATCCCGAGGCGCGTTCTATTGTATTGCTGCAGTGTGAGACCAAGCTCGAGAGCGAGTTCCTCGCTATAGGCCAGCCGGCGGACGAGAGCAGCCTCGTGAGCTGCTGGATCCGTTTTCTGAGTGAGGTACGCCTCAGAGAGTGCCTGTTCGATCATCGGTGTCGAGTAGTAGCTCGGTTCCGGATGCTCCCAGCTGATCGCCGAGTCCATCCGATCAGCGCCGTTATCGCCGCTAACCTTCCGGAGAGTGACACGGTACGGATGCCAAAGTTCGGCCTCCTGCATGAATGCCTCAGTCAGTTTATAAACCGATTGAACCTCATATGTAGATCCGAATAATTCAAGTTGCTGGCCTTTGGTGTAAGTAGTTGACATAGTAATCGATCCCCTTTCAATGGGCGAGTGTAGTGTAACTTCCCCGTCATGGCGTACCCTTTCGGGTCGTGGTCGCTCCCCCGTTGCTGGGATCGTGGCGTACTCCGCTCGGAGGCGGTTAACCTTGTGAAGTAAATATAACATGTTGACTATTATATAGTCAACATGTTTTTTCTAAAGATCTCCCCACTATAAAAGGCCGGAGTCTCCCCCGGCCCTATCTTTAATCCTATAACTCGAATTCTGTTACGCCGCGCGCGACCAGCTCGTCACGTTGTGCTTTCATTGGATCGTATACACTCGCCCAGGCTGCGCGCTGCGTGTCTGTCATATTACAGCGCTGCTCTATCATTTTTGGAGAACTGACAAGCTCAAACCATTTATTTAGCGAGCGTAGGCGTTGCTGATCTTCTGTATCAAGTAGTTTGAGCGACCGTACCGCTCCCTCCGTCGAGATCCGCCGCTCTTCGCCGTTACGAACCGATACGATGAAGTAGGCTGAACCGTCTTCCTCGACTTTCAGATCTTCAAATCGGATCCGGATCGGTTGTACTTCGCCATTAAGTTTCACGATTGCCACGCGATTTAAAAAGTTCATTGCTCGAGTAGTTGCTTTCATTAATATTCCTCCGTTTTATATTTCTTTTAAAGGGGATCCGGAGATCCCCGGCCTAGATTATCGAACTTCCATCGTCGCCAGCTTGAGCAGTTTCGCTCGTGTCTGCAGCATGTATACGCCTTGTGTGAACAGGATTTCAAGATCTTTCGGAGTCGCTCCGATCGTCGCGAACGCTTTCCGGAAACGCTCCGTATGTATAGCCTCTTTCATCTGGGAGAGCAGTTCCTCCTCTAGTTCGCGTACGCGAGTCTGGATCTGATCAATTCCTATTTCCGATCGGAGAGCTTCTTGTCGCTCGTCCATTTCCTCAAATTGCTCGTCGGTGCAGTTTTCCGGATATTCGCTCGAGATTTCATTTGCTTTCGCGTAGTACGCCTGGAGCATTACGTCCTGAGCTGCTTTCGTGGAGAGGTATTCTTGCTGAGTTTCTTTTTTCATTTTGTGATCCTCCGTTTGTTTGATTAGTTCGTTTATAAGAGAATCATAACATGTAGACTATTATATAGTCAACAAAAAGATAGCAAAAAAAAAGGCTGCAGTTTATTTCTGCTGAGCCTCTGTTTCTTCATCCATTGTAGGTCTTTTCTCCTCGATACGAGCTGCCTGCGTTTCGGCCTTATCTCTTGCTCGTTTTTCTTGCATCCATTTGGTTTTATACTCTTTTCTATTACCGTATTTCTCCTCGTTCAGAGCTGCCATATCTCCACGCTGCCGGCTCTCCCGGAATGTATTAATTTTATTGATCTCATCCGCCTTGAGAAAACGCGTTCCGCGATTTGTGAGATCGTCCCGCATTGCCGGCAGATCTGCTAGCTTATTGTTTTGCGTCGCCCATTCGTAATATAGCTTTAAAGTGATCGTGGAGACTCCGACGATTTTTGAGACTTCCCCGATTGTATAGTAATCAATGCCATCATGATTTTTCATTATGACCGCGCTCCCTGAAATATTAGTTATACGGTCATAATAGTTGTTTACTATATAATTGTCAACGAATTTATGACAAACGAAAAGGCCGGCAATTTATCCGAATGAAAAGGCCGATATTGTTCCTGGAGGAACCCCAAATTAAAGGGGCTCTTTTTTCTTTAAAGTAAGAAGAGAACCAGGCTAAATTAAGCGGTATGATAAGCCCTAAAGTCATCTTTTATTTTCACCTTAAAAAATTATACCTACAATTTCTATGTACAAATTATATTTTAAAAACGCTTATTTAACGCATTTTAAAAATATATTATTGTGTGTAATTGTGCAATAAAATTTAGCGTTAAGCAGCGCTAATTCGCTTTTTATTTTGCTTATAGAGTCGCCATGTTATAATGAAAATGTTAGTAATGATTCCCACTCGTGAGTTTACAGACATCCTTTTGTAGGGGTGTTTTTTGTTAGAGAAATCCTAAAGGAATAACTAATAGATTCGGGGCATATATTGGAAGGTAAGACAAGCTTGGAAGAATAATAGAAAGGGGTGGTGCTTGGCAAGTGTGAAGAAAAAACTGAATAAGTCTGGCACAAGGAGGTTGAATCAGATGAACTCATTTATCGAACATGCAGTAAACTTTGTGACAGACAAAGATAAAGTACAGCTCGTGGTAGCTTACTTAAATCTCTTTGCAGTCGCTAGGTCGGTAAGTAAAAAGGAAAAGGCTTCCGACAAAAAGTCGAAAGCCAAATCCAAAGGGAAAATGAAAACCAAACGTTCTTAATCCAGGGGTCGCCAAACCAGCGGATTAGGAACTGAGTAACTCAGGAGTCAAGACTGTGGGGACAGTTCTTGGCTCCTTTTCTTCCTATTATACTGTTCAAAAATCATGTTCGCCATACCAACTGTAGGAGATTTCAATTTTCTATCCTATGAGAGCGTTGAAAAGAATAGTACAACTTTTTTGCCGCGCCGAGAGATAGCGGCTGCACGGCCTTATCGCCGACGCTCCGCGAATGATGCTGGATTTGCCTGTCTTGGGCATTCGCCAGCAGATGCATTCCAATCGCTGCGTGCTTGGTTAAAGTAAAGATAACAAAAGAAGCACCCGCAGTTATCGGCGGGGGCTTCTTTTGTTATCCTACTACACCGAGCGATAAAAATCACCCTTGGGATCGATCTTCCCGATAACTTTTGCCGCTGGCCATGCGCCGGCGAACGTATCGATCGCTGCCCTGGTTGATCTGCAGCTGCCGCGCTGGCCATGCGCCGGCGAACGTATCGATCGCTGCGCCTGGTTGATCTGTAGCTGCAGCTCTGGCCACGCGCCAGCGAACGTACCGATCGCTGCCCTGGTTGATCTGCAGCTGTCGCGCTGGCCATGCGCCGGCGAACGTATCGATCGCTGCGCCTGGTTGATCTGTAGCTGCAGCTCTGGCCACGCGCCAGCGAACGTATCGATCGCTGCGCCTGGTTGATCTGCAGCTGCAGCTCTGGCCACGCGCCAGCGAACGTACCGATCGCTGCCCTGGTTGATCTGCAGCTGCAGCTCTGGCCATGCGCCGGCGAACGTATCGATCGCTGCGCCTGGTTGATTTGTAGCTGCCGCGCTGGCCATGCGCCGGCGAACGTATCGATCGCTGCGCCCTGGTTGATCTGTAGCTGCCGCGCTGGCCATGCGCCGGCGAACGTACCGATCGCTGCGCCCTGGTTGATCTGTAGCTGCAGCTCTGGCCATGCGCCAGCGAACGTATCGATCGCTGCGCCCTGGTTGATCTGCAGCTGCAGCTCTGGCCATGCGCCAGCGAACGTACCGATCGCTGCGCCAGGTTCTATAATCTAAAAGCATTTTTGTTATTTTAGCTGAATAGAGATGTCGCGCTTCTTCCAAACCGTTATCATAACTGAACAGTATTGACAATGATTTTTCACCCCAGTAAAATCAGGGTATAGAACGTTGTCATAACTCATGATCAAAAGTAGGAGGCGAATTTTCATTAAATACGGATATGCCCGAGTCAGTACTAAGCTGCAGGAGCTCACCTCTCAGATTGAGTCGCTAAGGAATGAAGGATGCGAAGAGATTGCTCAGGAGAAATACACCGGAACGACAACAGCTCGTCCAGAGCTAAAGGCGCTACTCGCAAAACTTAAAGCCGGTGACGTCTTAGTGGTTACCAAGCTGGATCGTTTGGCACGTAACACCAAAGAGGGAATCGAGATCATTGAGGATATGTTCAAGCGCAGCGTCAAGGTTCATGTCTTGAACGTTGGACTACTGGAGAATACCACGATGGGACGCTTCTTCCTCCAGACAATGCTTGCAGTTGCAGAAATGGAGCGTAACCTGATAATTGAGCGCACAGCAGAAGGTAAGGCCATTGCAAAGCTTAATCCGGATTTCAGAGAAGGTCGCCCTAAGAAATATACGAAGAAGCAAATAGAACATGCATTGTCACTCCTGCTCAGTAACTCCTATACACAAGTCGAAGAGATGACCGGCATAAGTAGGAGCACACTCGCAAGAGCAGCACGAACCAAACGCACGATACCGCCGCAGGCAGCCTCATATTAAGAAAAAGCTCCAGGGATTCTTATCCCTGGAGCTTTTTTGATCGTGGCAGATTTTAAATTCCAGTGTACTATCTCAAAGAAGCTTGTCTGAGGCGAATAAATTCAAGAATGAGTGCCAGTTCTTTAAAGCTCCCGCTGTGAAGTCGCTTCTCATCGACATGCATGTGATACGGGTCGAATTTTGTTATTTCTACAGGTGTACCGTCTGGATGGTAATGGGCATGGAATTTCATGATTTCTTTCTTGTTACTGCCATACCAATCATACCAATAAAGTTCGATGCATGCTCGGGTGGGGTCAAGAACTTCTGTACAGAGCATTTTAGACATATCACGAAAAACAATAGTTTTTCTAATGAGCCCTGCCTGACTACTTAACCCATTAACACCCTCTCGAACCTCTTCAATAATGTCTTTGAAGTTGGTTTCGATAAATAAAAAGTTACTCTTTGGAATCCCCAAACTCAATATTTTGCCTCCCCAATAGATGGGACCAAATTTCAGCATCGGTTTGCTCTTCAGGTGTCAGGTGTACTTTTGCTCCGAGCGTTCGTTCGAACTCGCCACCGTATTTTTGTTCGTAATCTGCGATTAATCTAGTGTAATACTCTAACTGGCTTTCTTGGCGCTCTAAAGCAGCCATTTCAGCTTCTTGTTTGTGCCACATTTCTGCGACTTCACTTACGAGCATTCTATCTCCAGAATTTGTGATAAACTCTGTATTTTCAGAAATGCGGTTGTGCTTGTTATCACCGGCAATTTCTACGCCGACAAAACGATTCTGTTTAATCCATTTATGAATTGTAACCACGCTCACTCCGAAAAATTTGCCCAGTTGTGCAGGCGAATAATCTTTCAGTATCACGGTACTTGTTGCAGCAGCCGTAGCTACAGTAAGCGCGTGTTGAAGCAGAACATAAATTTTCTCCTTCAGCAGCTCCGGTCTTTCAAATATAGATTCATCTAATCCTTCAATTAAAACCTCGTTATTTCGCAATGCATGCGCAAGGACTTTAAACAACAACACAGTATTTTCAAAGTTGTCTTGATCCAGGTGCAACAACATGTCCGCAATAGATTTGGACTGTTTAGAAAAGATAGTCTTCTCACTGTATGTAATAGGCATTAGCATATCACCCCATACCCCCATATTAACACTTTAGGTTTAAGTTATCAATACATAAACTTAAACTAACTTAAACCCTTATTAAACAGTGTTATGCAAAGGAAAAGGTTTTATACCTGGGGGTCCCTCCAACAATTGAGAGAAAATTACGTTAAGCCCTCGGATGTAACCGTGATTAGCGTTTTGAAATAGAATTTATAATGGCTGCCGGGGGCACAAAACAAAAAAGACACCCACGGCCGGGAGTCCTTTCGAGAATATCACGATTACCTGTACTCCTTGCGTACTTACAGGCACATTCGGGCTTGTCTGGTCCGATCTCTGCGCGTGCCGTTTACCAGGTACGTATCTACCTGCACCGTGGGCTTATTACCAAGTTAACACATGCTTACTGACAACAGTCTGTCAGAGAATATATGTTCTTTTTTGTTTTTCTAATAACTTAACCGGCAGAGACTGCTACAGAACGGGTTATTGCATTAGCACGGCGAATGCCTACAATTTCCTTGTATTCCTTTGAATTATGAAAACGCTGAACTGTCTCATGGTCAGGAAATTCCCAAACAATCATAGTTTTTGGATTCCAATCGCCCTCATAAGTTACAGCCTGTGAATCATGGGAAATTAGCTTTGCTCCGTATTCTTTCATCATCAGGACAGGGGCTGTGTTTGCATACTCCTGGAATCCTTCAGGGTTGGTAACCTCAATATCAACGATTAGAAAAACGCTCATGGTGTAATTTCTCCTTCATAATAATCATATTTCAAGGTACTAGCATAAAAATAGTAACTTTGATTAGTTAGTACATCGGCATTATTCGGCATATATTTAAGCCCTTATTTGCCATTGGATCCGGAGTTGCCGCGCTGACCACGCGCCGGCGAGCGTTCCGATCGCTGCGCCTGGTAGATCTGCAGCTGCCGCGCTGGCCATGCGCCGGCGAACGTACTGATCGCTGCCCTGGTAGATCTGCAACTGCCGCAATGGCCACGCGCCGGCGAACGTATCGATCGCTGCCCTGGTAGATCTGCAGCTTTTTTTTGATATTAAAATTCTCCTTGATGATACCGATAAAATTAATAACAGTCATTTTTGAATATTAATATTCAAAAACAAGAGGTGAATTAAGGTGTCGAACATACAAGCAGCCACTAACGAACTTCATCGGGCATTTGAATTGCTTAACAAGAATTTTTTTGATGGAGAACTGCCTGAGCCGGCCATTACGATACAATCCAGCGGGAAAAGACTCTCTATGGGATGGTGTACGACGAAAGAAGTTTGGCGGGATCAGGAAGGAAAAATTAGAAAGTATGAGCTCAATATCTCGGCAGAATATCTAAATATAGAACTCATGGAAACGATGGATACCATGATGCATGAAATGGTCCATCTCTATAATTTAGTTAATGGGATCCAGGACTGTTCTCGTGGGGGAACTTACCATAACAACCGTTTTAAAAAGGAAAGTGAGCGACGGGGCTTTTATTATCCCGATAATAAGCCTCACTCTACATATGGGTGGTCCTTCTCCAGATTGACAGATGAAACGAAAGAAAAAATATTGCATTTAGGGATCAATCACGCTGCATTTCAAATTGCTCGCAGAACCACTCCCCTCCCGGAGATTAGTTCGAACCAGGATACCGAAAGCCAAGGTGGTAATACGGTTAGCCCTGGCACAAAGAAATCTAATTCCTATAAATGGACTTGTCCTAATTGCGATTTAATTGTGCGTTCCTCGAAAGAAAAGGTAAATATTATTTGTGGCGATTGTAACGAACCACTGGTTGGATCTTAAAAGAGCTGCAGGCATAACCAGTAGTATATTGCCGGCAGTAGAAGTCAGGAGCCATATACGATGAAAAGGCATATTGATATCTACAAACCACTAAACCACTATTTTATAATTTCAGATGACTATGCAGAAGCTCCTATTTCTTTGGTAGAGCGATATGCGGATCCGAACCGACTTCCTGCCATTAGACGAGTGCTTAGAATTTTACAAGGAAGCAAGGTTCTTTTATTTAATCAGCTTTTAGATTTTAGTTATTTTAACTTATTGTCGTTTAGGAATTTAGGAGAGACAAGCCTAAACCATTTCCTTGAGGTATTAAAGCTTGCCTGCGAGGATCCGGAGCTGCTGCAACATGATATCGAACCCATTCCATCAATATTGGTCCAATTAAGAGAAAAGTACGAGAAAAGAAATGAAATTCCATATGAGGAGATCGAACGTCGCAAAAGGATTGAAGGCGTCACAGCCAGGTTAAGGGAACTTGGGTTGATCACCTGATGCTACAAATAAAAGCAAAAAGAGAAGTCGTCCTTCCCATAAGAAGAACGACTTCTCTTTATTACGTCTTATTTGTGAGAGAGGATCATGCAGCTTAAAAATTGCTCATAATTAGGTACAAGTTCTATTGGCTTCTTGCCCCTAGGCGTCAAAGCAGTCATATCGGTATTAAATTCCTCCAACAATTGAAGCATTTTATAATCAGCTGTACTTGCTGCCAGGCTAACTAAATTATGTTCTCCAAATGAACGATTCGGATTAGCCCCTTTTTCAAGCAGTTTCCGTGCAGCAACTAGCGCCTTGTTGCGTACTGCAAGATACAGCGGGAAGAATCCTTTCTTATCCGTTGAATCTACATCAGCTCCACGCTCAATGAGCAGAAATGCCGTATCGCAGGAAGCCCCTTGGTTTTTGAGCGAATCTACAAGCAAGGTTCTATTATCATGATTAAACGGGAAATTAACATCATATCCCGTATAATCTAAAAGCATTTGCGTTATTTTAGCTGAATAAAGATGTCGCGCCACTAATGGGATCATCTTTCCGCCTTCTTCATACTCTTTCAAATCAACACCATTATTGAGAACGACTTGTACGATATCAAAATTTTCGTGACCAAGGGCCATGTGTAGAATGTCGTACGAATCATCTATTGCTTCGTCTTTTATTAACCTAAATGGTAGTCCTGCTTTTAAAAGCTGGTCAATCTCGGTAACTTTTCTATTCTCAATAAGTTTCTTAACAAAACCTGCCGAAAGTGTCTTGGCATCAGCACCCTGTTCTGGGGTAGCACCAGCGAAGCTGACACCACCCGCAAAGTAGAATGAAATAATTTACAGTTAGAAATTTCAAACGGTCATTCGTTATAATCAATCCAAACAGTCTGAACCATCCGCTTTTAGGATTTAGCAATAAAAAGCAGCCGATTCCAATCAATTTAAAGGCCATCGGCTGCTTTCTATTTACTTGGGTACTGTTTACCTTGTATAAAAAACCCAGTTATCCAGTTGTCCTCAAAACGGTCAAAACTGACATCCTGATCGAATAGTGACATATTGGATACGAATTCTTTCACACTTTTAGGTAGTTTGACTAAATGATTAACCATCAGTGCGATATCCCGAGTGTAGAGACATGCTTTTACAAAACAACTCCACATGTATATTCAGTGTATTATTTGTGAATCCTTTTATGGAACTGGAGGTATTTAACAAACAATGATCGCATTTAAGAACCCAATTTTAACGTGTATACTTTTATTTACTGTTATGATGTTATTCTTTGATGCTAAAAATAATAAAGCTCAAGGTCTGATAAGAGAAAGTAGATGGGCATATTCATTAGGACTGATTAACTTTATACTTGCGGGCGTGGCTGTGTGGATATGGTTATATTGAGCCGATAAGGAAATAAGAAGTATACTTTTACCCATTCCCCGCAGGTTGGACAATTGGTTTTGGATGGTTCGACATTGCTTGACGGTGAGCAACAATCCATAAGAGATGGACTCCTTAATCGGATTTCCAACTCGTTTAAAAACTTTGCGAAAGAATAAGGTAGAAAAAAAACGCCAACACGAAACGATAATAAGCAAACCAAGACAACTTAAGCCGTTTAATTGCATTTATGAATGTTACTACCGCAATCATTCCGACGACAAAAGAGACAGCCAATCCGACGAGGAACAAACCAAGATCATCGAACGTCAAGAAAGCACGGCTCTTATATAAGTCTAAACCCGAGGCAGCGAACATGATCGGAACGGATACAATAAAGGTAAATTCAGCAACTGCTTTTTGGCTCGTGCCGACCAGTAAACCACCAGAGATAGTGGAACCGGAACGGGAGAAGCCTGGCCAGAGCGCCAAACATTGAAAGACCCCAATGAGAAAAGCTTGTTTGTATGTAATATCGTCCATGGAGTCGGCTGTTACTGGTATACGTACCCTCTCTGCCACGATCATCAAGATCCCGCCAGCTACCAAGCCTATGAGCACAGACCATGGTCCGAATAAATATTGTTTTATAAAATCATGTAGAGCAAGGCCGATAATTACAGCAGGGGCCATCGCCAATCCTACATGAATGATATTGACTCCTGGTCGCTGCAAATATCCAGGTTTAAAATTAAAAAAACGGAGAAAGCGTCGAAAATATAGGACAAAGACAGCGATAACGGCGCCAAGTTGAACAATAATTTCGAATGTTTTGGCTCTTTCTCCTAGGAAGTTAAGCAAATGCGCCGTTAAAATCATATGTCCTGTCGATGATACGGGTAGAAATTCTGTTAATCCTTCCACAACTCCCATAATAATTGCGTTAAAAATGTCATTCATCTTGTATTTCACTCCTATTTTTGGATCTACGAGGCACAGATCAGCTTAACGTATTATTCCTGCAAAGTCTTAGCTTTGTCCGTTTTTGAGAATAGGATGGAGTCGATTATTACGATAACAACGCCGGTAAAGATAAATACATCCGACATATTAAAAACAGGGTATTCGATAAATTGAAACTCCAGCATATCGACCACTTCACCATTGAACGCCCGGTCGATGAAATTACCTAGCGCGCCGCCAAAGATAAGCGCCAAACCATAAGACAGCAGTTTTTTCTCACGGTATACTTTGCGCAAATAAATAACGATGCCAACTAAGACAATGGATGTCAGCACAACGAAGAATAGACGTTGGTTTTGCAGAATACCAAAGGCCGCTCCGCGATTCCGAATCGAAGTAAATCCAATGAGTCCTGGTATGAACGATACCTTTTGATCAATCGTCATGTATGTCGCGACAATCCATTTCGTCACTTGATCAACGAGGAATGCAAGAAGTGCGACAATATAATAACGTAACATCCTGTAGCTCCTTTTCAGTGAAAAGCCAGGGGCATCAGCCCCTGACTTTCCGCAATCTCATTCCGTTCAATGTAACTAACAAAGTTGCGCCAACGTCCGCAAGGATCGCGATCCACAGCGTTAACCAGCCGGGGATGACTAGAGCAAGAGCCGCAGCCTTGATGACCAAGGAGAAGGTAATATTCTGTTTGATGATATGCAAGGTTTTACGGCTGAGCTTTATCGTAAACGGCAATTTATTTAAGTCATCCGCCATGAGCGCGATATCCGCGGTCTCGAGCGCGGTATCCGTTCCGGCTCCGCCCATTGCGATACCGATGTTGGCACTGGCTAGAGCAGGAGCATCATTAACGCCATCGCCAACCATGCCTACATGATCGCTGTTTTTCAAGTCCTTGATGGCCTCCAGCTTGTGCTGGGGCAGCAATTCCGCTTTCACTTCGCTAATTCCGACTTGCTTCCCGATCGCCTCACCTGTGGCTTTGTTATCGCCTGTGAGCATGATGGTTCGCTTCACGCCAAGGTCATGCAGCTTGCGAATCACAGCACGGCTGCTTTCACGAACCTCGTCAGCGACAGCAATCAGCGCAGAGGCTTCTTGCTCGGTTCCGAGCACCATGACGGTTTTACCTTGCTTCTGCAAGCTTTCAATTTGATCGGAAAGTTGTGCGTTCAGGCCGCCTTGCAGTAGCTCTTCAAACAACCGAGGACTCCCGATGTAATAGGTCTTGCCTTGTACTACCGCTTTTGCGCCTTTCCCTGTAATCGAGGAGAAGTCCTGTGCTTCCCACCGGGTTAGACGGATATTCGCTTCATCCGCTTTACGGACAATCGCCGAGGCGAGCGGGTGCTGCGACCATTTTTCGATGCCAGCTGCGATGCCGAGAAATTCTTGTTCATCTTGACCATTCAGCATCACAATGTCGGTGACGGCTGGTACTCCTTTGGTCAATGTTCCCGTTTTGTCAAACGCAATAACAGAAAGTTTTCCCGTCTCCTCCAAGTGAACGCCGCCCTTGATCAATACGCCGTTTTTCGCCGCATTACCGATCGCGGTTACGATCGAAACCGGCGTGGAAATAACGAGCGCACACGGACATCCGACGACTAGCAGTGCCAAACCCTCATAAATCCATTTACTCCAATCTCCGTTAAACAGCAGAGGAGGTATTACCGCAATGCCGAACGCCACGAGCATAATGCTTGGGGTGTAATATTTGGCGAAGCGGTCAACGAAAGCCTGTGAAGGCGCTTTTTCCGCTTGTGCTTCTTCCACTAAATGAATGATTTTGGCGATGGTGGTATCATCGACCCGCTTGGTAACCTCAACTTCAAGAAGCCCTTCTTCGTTCAATGTGCCCGCGTACACTTCGTCGCCGGCCGTTTTTGCAACCGGCACGGACTCACCCGTAATGGCCGCTTGGTTAACGGCTGAATTGCCTTTGATGACTTTCCCGTCCATTGCCAATTTCTGGCCCGGTTTGACAATCATGATATCGCCGATTTGAATGTCATCAACGGGGATCTGCATTTCCTGCGTTCCCCTACGGATCGTGGCTTCTTTCGGCGCCACACCCATCAAGGAACGGATGGACTGACGCGCTTTCTCCATGGAGAATTTCTCAAGCGCTTCGCTGATCGCAAACAACATGACGACGATTGCGCCTTCAGCCCATTCGCCGATAACGGCTGCACCGATAATCGCCACTGTCATTAGGGTGTTCATGTTGAAATTGAATCGGACGAGACCTTTGAAACCTTTGATAAATAATTCGTATCCGCCAACAACAATGGCGAGTCCAAACAAGACAAGCCCGAGCGAATTTTCCTTGCCTACAACGTAACCAGCGATGATAAGGAGGGCGGACAATACACTCGTCATCGTCTCTTTACGTTTCCATAACGGAACACGTTCGACTTCCCGTTTTTCTTTCTCCGGATAAACCTTTAGCCCTTCAAATGCACCGGCTTTTTCCAAATCCGGAATGCTGGCTTCACCATATACGGTCAGTTTGGATGCTCCAAAGTTAACCTGAGCTTTATCAACCTTAGGCAGCGACTGTACATTTTTTTCGAAGGTTGCGGCACAATTTGCGCACGTAAACCCTTGAACACGATAAACGCTTTTTTTCTCTATGCTCATTTCTTCTGATCTATTTTCCAATTAAAGCACCCTCTTTCTGTTGTTCAATGGCCAGACGAATGAGTTGCTTAAGCTGTTCATCTTGAAGAGAGTAAAAAACCAGCTTTCCCTCTTTGCGATAATTTGCAATTCCCATATTGCGCAGCAGGCGCAGGTGATGAGATGCGGTAGCCATGGTGGAACCGATAATGTTCGCCACGTCACAAACGCATAATTCGTGCTCTTCACATAAGGCATAAGCGATCATCATTCTCGTCTCGTCGGCTAAAACCTTGAAAATCTTGATCATGGAATGAATATTTTGTCCTTCAAGCGCGTGTTGTACCTTTCGGACTTTCGCTTCGTCATAACAATAAATCTCACACGAATCCTTTTCTTTTTCGCTCATGCTCTCACCTCTTCAATCAAACCTATCCTTGATTATTATCATAAACAATTTTATTTATACAATCAAATGAAAATTTGATTGAAGAATATAATGCTGGGGGTTGTCCATCGGAGTTAGTTCAACGAGGGTAGGAGAAGAAAAAGATACTCGAAAATACAGAGTTCCTAATTTGTTTTTGGAATTGGAACTTCCCACAATATGAACTATTTATTGTACCTGAAATGGACATTAGATATACTTGTTTCAAATCATTTGTTCCGGTTCTGACCATTTTAGGAACTTTACTCGGAGGGGATCATATGAAGCGAAATTGGGAGCTGGAGGAGTTAATTGAGGATTTTACATTTCTTCCAAATGAAATGCAGCAAGTCGGTAATAAGTCGGGGGAGACTCGGTTGGGGTTTGCTGTTCTGTTTAAGTTTTTCCAATATGAAGCGCGATTCCCATTCCATAAATTCGAAGTGCCCAAAGCAGTCATTCAATACATAGCAAAGCAGATCGAGGCACCGGCAGAGCTGTATGCACAATACGATTGGGCCGGTCGCTCCATCACCTACCATCGAACACAAATCAGGGAGTTCTTTGGCTTTCGTGAGGATACCATCAATGATGCTGAAGAGGTAATCGATTGGCTATGCAAAAATGTGTTATTTCAGGATCACGACTTCGAACATTTGGTTGAGACCGTATACCGGCGATTTCGGGAGATGAAAGTTGTACCGCCTACGCCTGATCGCATCGAGCGACTTATCAGAGCCGCAATCCGTAAATATGAGGAGCAATTTTTCCAAGCCACACTGGAAAATCTGCCTACAACGTCTTTGTCTAAATTGGATTCACTTGTAGATAGTATCGCATTTCTGGATGAAGATCAGGACGGTTCAAGCAGCGACGAGGGACTTCTTTCTTTTCAAGAGCTGAAGGCTGATCCGGGCAAACCAGGTGTCGTAAGTGTATTAAGAGAAGTACGCAAGCTGCGAACGATTCGAAATCTGGAACTTCCGGATGATCTGTTTCGTGAAATTCCTCTTAAAGTATTGACCAAGTACCGGCAGCGGACCGCAACAGAGGATCTCCGGGAACTTCGCCGCCATCCTGTTCCTATCCGTTATACACTGTTGGCCGCCTTCTTCTGGCTAAGAAGTATGGAGATAACGGACAATTTAATCGAGCTGCTCATTCAAATCGTCCATCGGGTAGGAGTACGGGCAGAACGCAAAGTCGAAAAGGAAATCCTGAATGACTTACGCAAGGTAAGCAATAAGTATGGCATTTTATTCAACATGGCGCAGTCCGCCGTCAATAATCCGGACGGAGTAATTCGTGATGTTATTTTCCCGGTCGTTAATGAGCAAACATTACGGGATTTGATAAAAGAATTCAAACACACCGGACCGGCTTACCGGGAGAAAATCCATACCATTATTCGGGCTTCCTACGGGAGTCACTACCGCCGTATGGTTCCTGAAATATTAGGCATCCTGGATTTTCGATCAAACAATGAAGTGCATCGGCCAGTGATTCGAGCGTTGGAGCTGGTCAAGAAACATTCAGATACTGGCCATCATTATTTGCCGATGTCCGAAGAAATCCCCGTTGATGGTGTGATCCGAACTGTTAATAAAGAAATCATTGTAGAGAAGGACGAGAAAGGCCAAGAGCGGATTAATCGGATGAATTATGAAATAAGTGTCCTGCAAGCTTTACGGGAAAAGCTTCGTTGTAAGGAAATATGGGTGGTCGGAGCGAACCGGTACCGGAATCCGGATGATGACTTGCCAACAGACTTCGAGGAACGGCGGGAAGAAAATTATAAGGCTCTAAAGCAGCCGCTAGATGCGGAAGCATTCATTGCAACGTTGAAGCAGGCCATGAAAGACGGATTAGAAAAGCTTGATACCGGTCTCCAGAAAAACCTCAAGGTCCGGATCACGGAAAAGGGGAACGGTTGGATTGGCTTATCTCCGTTAGATCCACAAGCAGAGCCGGTCAACCTATCGCGGATAAAATCTGAGATGTTACGCCGCTGGCCGATGACGAGCCTCTTGGACATTTTAAAAGAGGCCGATCTCCGTGTTGGATTTACAGAAAAATTCAAGACTGTTGCAGTACGCGAAGCGTTAGACCGAGATACGCGGCAAAAGAGACTTATCCTATCCCTTTATGGTCTCGGGACGAATACTGGTTTAAAACGTGTGAGTGCTGGTGAGCATGGAGAAAGCTACAAAGACTTGCTGTACGTCCGGAGGAAATTCATTCATAAGGACAATCTTCGAAACGCAATTTCCGAAGTAGTGAATGCCATTTTTCGTGTTCGGATGCAGGATATTTGGGGTGATGCTACGACTTCCTGTGCATCTGATTCTAAAAAGTTTGGTGCATGGGATCAAAATCTGATGACGGAATGGCATATCAGGTACCGTGGCCGCGGAGTAATGATATACTGGCACGTTGAGAAGAATTCGACATGCATTTACTCGCAACTCAAATCTTGCTCCTCCTCTGAAGTCGCTGCCATGATGGAAGGATTGCTTCGTCATTGCACCGAAATGGAGGTCGAGAAGAATTACGTGGATTCACACGGCCAGAGCGAGGTTGCGTTCGCATTTTGTTACCTTTTGGGCTATCAGCTCATGCCACGGCTCAAAGCGATTCATTCGCAAAAACTTTACCGGCCCGAACCAGGCATGACAGATGCCTATCCGAATTTGCAACCGGTGCTGACCCGCCCAATTAACTGGGAGTTGATTCGGCAGCAATATGATCAAATGATGAAGTACGCTACGGCTCTGCGACTTGGAACCGCCGAAACTGAAGCCATCTTGAAACGATTTACCCGAAATAATTTAAAACATCCGACCTATCAAGCTTTGGGAGAACTCGGTAAAGCAGTCAAAACGATATTCCTGTGCGATTACCTGCACTCGGAGGAGCTGCGCCGAGAGATCAATGAAGGCTTGAATGTTGTGGAAAATTGGAACTCGGCCAATAGCTTTATCTTTTACGGCAAAGGTGGAGAAATCTCTACCAACCGGTTAGAGGATCAAGAGCTGGCCGTATTGTCTCTTCACCTTCTGCAAAACTGCCTGGTGTACATCAATACCATTATGCTTCAAAGCATCCTATCCGACCGTAAATGGTTCGATATGATGACTCCGGAAGACTTACGGGCGCTTACCCCGCTGATCTACACGCACGTAAACCCTTATGGCACATTTAGGCTGAACATGAGTGAACGCCTTCCGTTGGAAGAAGGTGTTATTGCGTGAGTGAAAGACGCATATCCCCGAAACGCAAAGCGAAGGAGCTAGCGAAGTATCTCCGGGGGGAACGGCCAGATTATGCCTATCTCAAAAGCCTGTTTCAGCATCTCCGAGCAGAGCTGGAGGTAGCGGTTCCAAAAACAGCGAAGAAGCTCCCCTATGTACCTACAGAAGAGGAGCTTAAGCGCTACTACGATGTGGTTTGGCAAGCGAAGAACTTTCAAGACATGATGATCGTCAAGACGCTGCTATATACCGGCGTTCGGGTAAGCGAGCTGATCAATATCAAGTTATCTGATGTTGATTTCCATTACTGCCAAATTCGAATTAATAAGGGCAAGGGGAGCAAGGATCGCATAGTACCTTTCCCTCAATCGTTCAAGGAAATGCTGGCCATGCACGCTGATTCAATGAAAAAGAAGCAGGCGGTTTACCTGTTCGAATCATCGTGGAAGAAAAAATATACGGATCGGGGAATACGAAAGATTCTGGCTAAATATTCGGAAGAAGCTGGTCTTGTACAAATTCTATCGCCGCATAAGCTGCGACATTTCCTTTTGACCTGGCTTAAAAAGCAAGGCATTGATGACGCACTTATACAGCCATATTCGGGCCACGAAAGCCGTAAGTCGTTGGAAGTCTATTCAAAGCTGGCAATCACAGATGCCCAGCAGGAGTACAACGAGGTCATCAATAGATTCCCCATTTAATAACATCTATTTTGCGGGTGGTGTCAGCTTCGCTGGTACTACCCGCGGTAAGCAGAAGATGGTTCATTGTTTACCCACATCGAATGTATTTCTGACGGACATGAATAAACCTTACTGGAAAAGCAAATACCTCTTTGCCAGAAGGATAATCAGATGAAATACACTAGGCTTCAAGAATGAGAAGCATGAATGTATCATTTTACTTTTATTCAATATACGTGTAAACACGCATGTCTAGCGCCTGCCCTTGCGACATTCGCTTCACCGGCGATCTCTGCAACGTTATCTCGTTACGCAATCTTTACTTTCGTTCGATCGCCGTGGACTTACTTACGGCATCCGCTGCCTGCAACACCCACAGCAGCCAAGCTCTGATCCCGCTTCATCCATCCACGTATCTAGCCCGTTTGTACATGAGCCATCTTATCGCGCACTTAAGTTTACCCGTTTACTGGACCTGCTGCTTCACGCCTCTTCTTGCCACTTTCCACTTTATTTACTTCTTTTAGCAATCCCGTTCCGACCATGTTTTGATTTTGCGCGTGTGCGCGGCGGCCGCCCCGGCGGACGGAAACTGCAACTTGATCCGGATTAAGGAGCAGGGAGGTGGTCTGCGACTTGGTGAAGAATACCCCAAAGGATAAACACGGATATAGGAGGAGGGTTGAAATCTGCAACTAGATATAAATCTAGGTACAGAGTGAGTAGAAAAGATGGTCGGAAGGGGATAGAAGAAGAGAAAGGGAAGCGGAGACTATAGAGCCCCACATGCGTGTTTACAAGTATATTGTTTGCGAGTGGTTGTGGTATAATTAGGAGGGGTGGTTTGAAATTTAGCGCTCTCCCCTGCCAACAGTCTATGTCTATAGGAAGGGACGATTTTATGGGACGTAGTGAAAAGCCTATCGAAAAAGAAGAAGCTCTCGGTTATGTTGTTAAGGTCCAACAAGTCATTGATTTTGTTGTGCTCTCTGAGCTGCAGGATGGCCGTTTATATCAAAGAGAACTTGATGCCCGTATTCTAGCAGCACTCGGCGGAAAAGTTGGCGTAAATGACGCTTACTTAAGCCAGCGTCTTAAAACATTAGCTGAAAAAGGACATGTTACGCGTGAGTGGAGTACGGATAATCGGTATAACCGGTATTATGCGATCACCGATCATGGTCTGGAGTATTTTAAAGAGCTCATGCGAGAATTGCCTGGACGGGTTAAGCGAGCTCAGGAAGTATACAATCAATTTGAAACTTACATAAGTAAATATGATCTGATGGATTTGCGATAGGAGGTAAAGGGAATGGATGAACTGGAATACAAGAGTATAATCGAGCATTTGAGAGCCCCTTTCCCTCCAGGAACGGTTCAAAAACGGGGAGATAATAATCGGGCCTACATTCCGATCCAAGTTTATAATGATCGGGTAGAAACTGCTACATCAGGACGATGGAGCCTAGACATAAAAGATATTCAAATTGATGTGCCTAACGCGTTTGTATGTGTGATTGTCCGGGTAACGATCGGAGAGCATTACCGTGACGGCAAAGGGTTTGCTGTGCTTGATCTTGGAACTGAAGCCAAGAGCAAGACGATTACCAATAAAGTCGATCAAGCTTACTCAGAAGCGCTGCGTGAAGCTCTGGATACATGGGAGATGGGGTGGAAGGATCTTGCTCCTCATTATCAAGCAGAAAGGGATTGGGCCAGTAATCCGGCTCTGCATCATTTAATGCAATCTGTTCCACCAGTCGATGTTACTGGCCAGTCAGCAAAAACAGTTGTTCGACATGAATGTAATATCTGCCATCAGCAAATTTCACATGATGATTGGGAATTCTTAAGATCGATACCAGCGATTAATCTTAAAACTATGAAATATTGCTTTAAAGATTTGCCAGGTCATTTGAAGAAAAAAGCACCGGCAGACGTAGTGCTGCGATATGAACAATTAATGAGACAGCAATAGATAAGTACTCTCTAGTAATATTAAGAGCGCAGGATGGTGAGGGGCCACATCCTGCGCTCTTTTCATAGATCTAATCACTGCTCATGCAACTAATTAATGAATGGCCGCAGCCGTTTTTCATTTGAGCTCAATGTTGATTTTTAACGACACAAATGTTCCTACTTTTTTAGAAGTAAAATTTTTATTTAAATTCTTGTTTGAACTATTAACATTATCCTAATGATTCCGTATAAGAGATACATAAGCAGTACAAATGAGACATCACATTAGTCCAGTTTACTTAATTCAGAGATATTACAATTGGGCTTGTCTAAGGAAATGAAACTAATGGGATACGGGGGGAAACAATGTGACTAAATATCAGAATGGAAGTCAACAAATTGGGGAGCTGGGAGAGGCCATTTTTAACTTGCACGCAAGGGAAAAGCTTAATCTCATACCAAACAAAGTGGGGTCTGACTATGGTATAGACTTCAATTGCCAGATCGTCGGTGAAACCTTTGGAAGCAAAAGGTCAATAGTAGCAGAGTTCCTTATGGCTAACGTAAAGAGCTCATCTTATCCGAACCCGACCGCAACACTGGAACAATCTGATCTGGAATTCAGTTTAAAAACTTCACAACCACTTGTATTCATCCTGGTTAATGTGAATACAAAAGAAGTTTATCATCGCTTCCTTGACGAAGATTTAATAACAATGTTCCATGATAGGCTAATGAAAGGGAAGAAGTCTTTAAGTCTAAATAGCAAAATAATGAGTAAAGATCCCGACAATTTTACAGAGCAGCTTACTCTTGTTAATACACGCAAGTATCAAAACAAGCTGGGTTTAATGAAGGCACGCCTTGGCCTTGAAAAAATAATTGGGAAGACTCGCCTTGATATACACCAAACGGAAGATGGCAGCATTGCAATTGTTGAAGTTGACCAATTAGAAAACCTCTTTGAGAAAACTCATGCGCTATTTCCACATGTCAGAGTATCTTTCCTTGCACATGATCTCGATAAGTTGGAACTACCTCGTGACGCATTTAAAGATGTCTCTGCTAATCTTGACGACATAGCCGATCACGCTTCACTTGTTGCTCCCATCCATAATGATGTAGTTCAGTTGTCATTATGCCGCAATGGAAGAGAAGTAATGTCCTGTAATTGGGAGTTTAGATGGTTTGGAGACGAAATGGCATATTATCATCCGAGTGGGTTAAGCCTAGTCTTTTCGCAGAGAAGAAGGGGGGATGATGATCACTATCACCACCACATGGAAATTATTTTCTCTGAAAAGAATGCAAATAGTCTGTTTGAGCATCCCGATATTGTGCTCTTTCTAGGCAGAATGAGACCTGGCGACACCATAAAGAGTTCGCTTAGTAATGCGGAATTTTCGTTTGTTGACTATTGGCCGGACCTTCTTCAAATCACTGAAATTATTAAAGTCATCCCCAACATCTACAACAAGCTCGATATAGAACCTATTGTTCAGTTGAGACACTTGCAGGAGCGGGATATTGCTTGTACGTATCTGATTATCAACCAATTCGTACAAAAGACAAAATCAATAATCGGATTTGTTGTCGGAAATGAGGACATTGACATTTCCGTTTATAGGGTTATGAAGACAGTGATGGTATGTCCGTTTATTGTTACTTTGCCTGAGGGTCAATTTCTACTGAAAATAAAATATGACGGCGAAGTATTGTATAGTGAAACCCCCGATCAGATAGTTGGAGTCAAGTCAGCTAAAAATCCAATTGTCATTTCGTGTACACCAATAGAGATTCCTGGTTTTAATGGACCCGCTCTACTAGTAATACCTGATAAAGTCGCAATTATTTATTCAGGCTATCAAGAGCCGGAATCAATAAAGAATCCTTTGAATGAAGGTTTAGCATTTATAAATTAACTATATAAGATCCAAACACTGGGTTATCGTGAATGCTTACGATAACCCTAATTTGTATTAAAACTTGCTGCAAAACAATCTTCTGAAGAAGCGTGTCAGTGGCCAGTTCTCATTATTCCTCAGACCCGCTTCAGCTGCGAAATAAGGAAAGACAAGAAACGGTAGAGTAGCAGGTCAATCTTTGCTGATTAACTTTATATTTGTATAAGGGACGAATCCCGCTCTCTAAATGATTTTTGTAGGAACATTTATGTCGTTAGAATGGTTGAATCTAAGGACACAAAAGTGAGTTCTTTGTATCCAAACGACACAAATTTTGTAGCATTCCGGTGATTAACAATGCTTTAATTTATCCGTGCAGCAGTAAACACGCCTATGTTTATTTACTTTGTTCTACTGTTCGATATATTTCCTTTATGCTTCTTCCATTCAAATAAAACGTACTTTCTGCAAACTCATATTCGAACTGAGGTATTATTTGTAACGCAGTATATTTCAGCGAAGTTTCGTTGTGATCAATTATTCTTGTATGGAAATGTTCTATAAATTGTGAGATATCGGGTCTAACTTTTGCAATATTAGCGAGTGGATTACCTCTGTTAAATTCTTTTCTGAAGATATCTTCGACTTTTACATCTGCTGTATTTAATGATTCTGTAATAACGTAATCAGGAAGATATTCACTTTCTCTATTTTCATACAATTGTTGATTAACGGTAAGATCCAATATAGTAAATGGAGGTGCCACAATCCAAGTATGTCCTCCCAACCATTGTTCATTGAACCCAATCGGTCTAAAGTAGGTAGGTGTGTATGAAGAATGATCAATCTTAAATGCCCCTCTTATACCATAGTTCCAAAAACCATGCATCTCTAACATTTTACCCAACAACCAGGTCATTTGAAGACATTTGCCTTTAGCACCATCTTTCACAAGTTCCGCATGTAAAAACGCAAATATACGAGGGATCTCTTTTCTTGCGACTTCGAAATATTCCTCCGTGTAAGGCTGGTCTCTAACGAACTTTGCATATTCCACTAAATATTCAGGGTTCCGAGATTCAATTGCAATGAATTTGGGGTGACTATAGAACCCAGGTGTATCGATGGGTATAGAATGAGAAATAAAATCATTTTTGATTCGTTCAAATTCATTATTATATTGGAATGTTTGAAATTCTTTATTTAAGCAACATATCTTGTATTTCTTTCCACTACCGCAAATACATAGATCATTACGCCCCAGTTCTTTAACCATAAGATCCCCCTTTACAAATTAAGACCATAGGTTATCTTACTAACTGGAAATAAAAATAATGCCGCCTTATCGTTTTCCAATTAATGTTGTAGTCGATCACTCCGCCTATAAGTGTCGGCATCCGAGTATTGAAATAGTTACCGAACAAAAAGAAAATGACGTGGATGACATTTAAATATTGGTTTAAGATCAACCAAAAGAATTTATAAAGGGAACACTGGCAGCAAGCAACTGAACTTTGATCGGCTACTTGTTTTATTGCATTTTATTGTCTTATTTATTCAGGCATTCACATTTGTGTCGTTTATGAACTGACATTCGTGTCGTCAGAATGGTTGACCGTGGTTAAAGAAATGGGTGAATAATATGACTTGGAGTTTTGATGTATATATATTAATATGTATATATACATATATACATATTAACAGGAGGCGACATCTTGGAAGACTTTATTCATAGGGCTCTCGGCGATGGTGGTCATCTTGCCAAGCTTGTTAAAGGATATAGCCCTCGATCGCCACAGATACTGATTTCAACCAAGGTAGGTAATGCTCTTGAGCAAGGAAGACATTTACTTGCAGAGGCCGGCACAGGAACCGGTAAATCCCTTGGCTATTTGATACCTGCAGCGAAGTGGGCCGTGAGTAATAATAAAACCGTGATCATCTGTACACATACGATTCCGCTCATGACACAGATAGTTAACGAGGAGCTGCCGCGTGTTGCTCAAATTATGAAAATGGAGAATCAAAAGCTGAAATATCAGCTCGTTAAAGGTAAGGCACACTACATTTGCCAAACTAAATTGGAAGCCTTATGGCAGGATACCCTTCGCAACAACAACGAGGAATCAAAAATGATACAGCGCATCTCAAGAAAGGTTAGTCAAGAAGGAATAGCTGATCGTACAGAGCTTGGTTTTGATGTTGATGATCGACTATGGAGTAAAATATCCGCCTCCAATTGTCCTGCCCTTAAAAAGCCAGATAACTGCATGCTTGAAGATTTGAAAGAGAAAATGCAAAAGGCTCACATCATCGTCACAAACCATGCTTTCTTCTTCAGCGATCTAATTATGCGTAAGAAGACGGGGAATGGATCACTTCCTGCCTACGACGCCGTTATCTTTGATGAAGCTCATGAGATAGAAGATACTGTGGGCAATATCTTTGAGAAACAGGTGTCTATTGAGCAGTTTGAGAAACTCTTTGAATTTCTATTCAAGAAGGAATCTTTTGCTGATCTCGATCAAGGTACGCAAATCGAACTCACGCAGCTGCGACAGGATTTTCAAATGAAGCTCGACGAATTATACGGAAAAATCGCTCTCGGTATGAACAACGAAGCCTTTAAATTACTGGATAACAAAATCGATGTCTATGAATGCTGCCAGGCTATGACCGCCTTCATCGAAAGAACAAAAAGTCTTAATATCCGCGGCATTTCCGATGTCCTTGACCGGCTCTTTGAAGGAAACGATAACCTGGATTTTATCGGAGAGAATGAAAAGAAGTCTTGGGGGTATTGGGTCACAGTCAAGGATAGAGGATCCGTTACCTTGCATGCAGCTCCGCTCTTTCCAAAAGTTGTTCTTGCTTACGGACTGTTTGACCAAGTTCCCGTGATACTCGCTAGTGCCACCATGTCAACGAACGGCACATTTTCATTTTTTGCCGGCAGGGTAGGGGTTAAGGATTATGACAGTGTGATGGTTGGTAGCCCATTTGATTACGAGAACAAAACGATGATTATCTGTCCGAGTGATGCACCTAATCCAGATAGCCCTGCATTTATCTCATATACCGCAGAAAAACTTGAAGAGATCCTTATGTTCTCCGGCGGACGTATGTTAGTACTTTTTACAAGCTTCGATACAATGAACACGGTAGCTAAGGGTTTTCAAAGACATTGTGAAGAACGTGGGTATCATCTACTTACCCAATTTCCAGGCTGTGATCGTGAGAAGATCGTTCATCAGTTAAAGACGAATCCACGGACCATTGTCTTTGGATGTACTAGCTTCTGGACTGGTGTAGACGTTGCCGGCGATGCCTTAACAACGCTCGTTATCCCTAAGCTACCGTTTCCGATGCCGAATGAGCCTCTTATGCAGGCACAAATTTCCTTAATTGAGAAGGCCAATAGAAGTAGTTTCTTTGATTTCATGTTCCCTAAAATGATGATTAAGCTTAAGCAGGGGTTTGGCAGGCTTAATCGTTCCATTTATTGTCAAGGCGCTGTCATTATTTTAGACAATCGAATTCGTACAAAACGGTATGGAAAAATGATCATCAAGAGTCTTCCAAAGTGTAAGTATTCCGATACCGTTGACGATATGATCTACATTCTACCAACCTAAAAGGAGACGATTCGTTATGATGGGAAAATCCCACTTAGTTATTAGCACAGGTCTTACACTTTCTGTCCTTGGCTTGACTGGCCAGTCGATTACGCTGCCTCTCATCGCTGTCACGGCTATAAGCGCTCTCTTACCAGATATCGACGAGCCCAATTCTTTGCTTGTTTCTCGTGCGCTTCCTAAGAATTTTCTACAATATCTTCAAGGATTACTGGTGTTGCTTAGTCTCGCAGTATTCTTCTTCGGACAAGCCTTTACGCCTTGGAATATGGTTATCGCGGCTTTAACGGGACTACTTGCATTCTTGCCATTCCGTTCCATGCGTAAGGTTGTAATGATCGTCATAGGAGGTTGTTTAATTGCATTCGCACCATTATTTGTGCCGTGGTGCTACATTATAGGAAGTTTGTTAATTGTCTGCGCACTTCTGCCACATCGTGGACTTACACATACGGTTTACGGGTTACTGGTATGGGCAGGGATCCTATACTTTACTTTAGAATCCTATGATCAAAATATTTGGTTAGCCGGCGGCCTATCCTACATGCTCCACTTACTCGCAGATTCACTTACTAATCATGGTATTAGACCACTCCCGCCTTTTAAATGGCGCTTACGCATTGATTTGATGAGTACTGGTACATGGAAAGGCTCCATTGTAGAAGGTGTCTTCATAGCTCTCACGATCGTTGCTGTATGGTCCGTATTCATCCAACATCTTGAGCTATAGCGGATTCACATCGAAAGGGGATTTATATGTATTTAGATCTAATTAATAACCAGCTCATTAAAAATTTCTATTTAACGATTAAACAGAAGTTTTCCTTAACCAATCGAGAACTGGATGTACTGGTGGCGTTATCTATAAAAGGTGGTAGCAATCGTGAGTTAGCAGATACTCTTGGGATTGCAGAGAAAACAATCAAAAATCACATCTCGAACTTGCAAGCAAAATTAAATGCTCACTCGAGTAGAGAAATTCAGGCTGTAGTATTCCGAGAGACTTTACTGCCGGTATTCGTCCTTGGTCATGAGAACAAGCAGAAAGGACGACGTAAGAATGGGATTGCTTTTTCAGTCTAATAAAAGAGTAGCGGAAGCAAAAGGTATCACTGATCCGCAGCTGCGTAATCAAGAACTGCAGGCCATTGCGAGACAATATAGTATTAATCCGCCAGCTACTACTAATCTAAAACCACAATCCAAACCCTTACCATCTTAATAAAAAGCGCCCGCTTCATCTGGGCGCTTTTTCCTTTATAACGGGCATTTTCTATGCTATACTACTAACATTACGTTATTCTTTTATTTATTATCTTCGTCGTTACTTATTCGATGAAGAGCAAGTTATGTCGGCTTATTGCTGTCAAATTCAAATTAGGATGTAAATCTACCGGAAAACATTAGTATGCCTATTTAGGCGTGCTTTTTTTGTTTTCCGGTTTTTTTGTGTCCAAAAAAGAGGAGGAAGTTAGAAAGATGCACCTTAATTTGGAGACCTTTAAATCAAACTTAGAACCTATCTCGACGGAAGAATCGCCTTATTCAGATGGTCTTTTCCGTGCTATTGATGCTGCGCACAATTATACCAAAAGCAGTTCAGTGGATTGGGGCTCATTTACTTTACAGGAAGCCAAACAAGCACTCGACCATGCTTTAGGCTATGTAGATTCAGAAGCTGTCGATGACATCGACCTAAGTGGTATGGAGAGTTGGAGTGAGGAGAGAAAGCGGATGGCGACATTTCCAAATGAGAAAAACGCGATTCATCAATTTCTTCATTCTTGTGAGGCGATTCTAAAATTGAAAAAGATTCCCCCTCTTCCTATAGATGAGGGCGATTTTTTTTAAGGGAGCGTGAGGTAATTGGAAAAATCGTATTTGTGTGCTGAACAGGTTTATCAGATGCAAGCGGTTTATGATGGAATGGTGATGGTCAAGATTGCACATGATGCTGGCTGCGATGTGAAGACAAATCCGATTACGTATTATGTGTATGAGTTTGGCTACCAAGGATCCGTTTTTGAAAACTGTTTAAAGCTCATGTTTGAAGAGCTCACTATGCATGAAGGGGAAAATGAAGAAGGTATGCCTGTCACAACTTACCGTTTAGTTTTTCCGGAACTGCTTGAGTTTTTCAGATTAATCTCTCCGTCAGAGAAAGACCACATTGTAAATCGACTGAATGCACTAATGGGTCATTCAGACGACTATTTTTGTGAATTTGAGATGGAAGGATTCATAGCTGAAAACTGTATTCACTTTACGCTAACGGAGTCCTATGGCATTTATTCAGAAAAACTTCAGTGTCTTGCTGCTGTTAGAAATGAAGTTTTAATGGAAATTCAAAAAAGAAAGATGAGACTTATTCAAAATTTGAAGAATCTCGTCCTACTTAAAACCGTCTATGACCACTTCGGTGTAAAGATCGAAGTACCGCTTGATGAACAGGAACATGTTATTTGTCATTTGATTAATGCGCAGCTAAAGCTTGATGTAGAAGCGGATGCTGCACTAACTTATGACACGATGTCCCAGTTGTTCAGCACTTTTATAGACCATAAGGATAATCAGATTGATAAAGGGGAAGAGGCAGCATGACAAATAAGGTTGATCAAAAAATGGAAACCGGTATAAAAATGGTGATTACTCTTGCAGAACATAGTTTACCGGTCATTGAAGAGTATTCGAACGGAGTACGAATGGCATCGGGCCAATACTCAAGTGAGAGTGTCGTACAAGCTATTCTTCTCTCAATGGGAACAATAAATAACAGGACACCTATCCTACCTCGAAATGCTCTTTTTTATGCAGAGGGACCTGGAATGCGTTTCTGCGTTATTGAAATGCCTGCGCAAACACGGAAGGCCTTCTATCACGAAGCTGAAATAAAGGCTGTTCCTTTTCCGCGGCTTCTCTTTGGATTCAAGTTATATGCAGAGCAAGAACAATTCAAGATTACAGATGTAATGGTAGCTGCGTTAGAGAGTGATACGATCGTTTCAGATGAGGCTAAAGTATATTTCTACCCCTATACCAATGTAAATAACTCGGTTGATTATCGAGTTTGCTGGGGCGGGACTACCTTACCAAGGCTGAATCACATCTCTCAACTGTCAACGATTCCTGAGCTATTCTTCAACACGCCTAACTCAGATAGCTACTATTCTTCTGCCAACTTAAGTGGTTTGACGTATCGGGAATTGACGAATTCCTTAACAGGATTAGCTTTTCCGGATTCGATCTTAAAACCGAGTGGTTTAACACTTAAATCTTGGATTGATCAAATAACTGGTAATTAGTATTTCTTATAAAATTAACTGGAGGTAATCGATATGTCTAATGATAATTATGATTTGTTTACTTATTTTGGTGACTCTTCTTCATTTTCCACTGGTACGACTAGCGATAAAGCAGAGCCCGCTCCTGTAAGCCCTTCTGTAGTAACAGAATCAACTTCAGAAGATCCGAATGGTAAAGAGACAAATGTTGTTTCTTTTTCTTCAAGACGGGGAACGCATATCGATCAAACGAGTACAGTTAAGGATAACGATAGTTGTGAGACAGAGGAGCCGGGAGAAGACGACGAAGATAGAGATGCAATGAGCGATGAACCGATCGAGGATGAATCTGCTGCAAATAAAGCAGAACTTGCCGGCAAGTCATCGATTGCTACCAGTAATTCTACCGCTAAAGGAAAGAAAGAAGAGGAAAAGCCGGTCTTTAATCAAACGACGTACATTTGTTATTCGGGCATGTCTTTGCCGATAACCAAGTATTTCATGGATGATCTGGCCAACCTCACTCTTGAAGATGTGCGTAAACGCTTAGAGAAAGATTTTCCGGAATTGTCTAAGCAACGCACCAAAATGGAATGGGATAAGAGTAAGAATATTATCTGTCCTATGGTAACAGGGGGCAAAAAGGGCTCCTTCTTCAGCCAAGGGCTGAAAGGTTTCTTTTTCCGCTCCAAGGATCTTGCAGAAAATAAACAACCTATTAATATCCTGGCCGCACGAAATGGTTATTTTGAGGTTCGTGAAAATGCGATCGGTGTTTTTGTTTCCAAGCTCGATCAGGTCGATGAGCTGGAAGCATGCCGCGAAGCATTTAAAATGAACCTGCCTAAAATACCAAAAGCAATGTTATGTCAGTTGATCACATTTTTTGCTGATTATTCTGACCAGGATGTTGAAGTAATGGGTGCGTTTTATTGGGATTCTATACGCAACCGATACATTTTAGATGTTCCTCAACAATACGTCACCAAAGTCTCTGTAGATGCCCGTTACAGCGAGTTTCCGCAACATTATATAAAAGTCTGCGAGCTCCATTCACACAATACCATGCGGGCATATTTTAGTTCTATTGATGACAAAGATGAGGTTGCCACAATGCTTTATGGTGTAGCCGGGAGAATGCAGTATATCGATAGTGGAATCTCTTTCGATATGTTAACTCGGGCAGGTGTTGCCGGTCGATTTATTCCAATTGAGCCAGGAATCATCTTTGCCGAGCTGTCGGATGGTCCGATAACTCCTGTTCCTTACCCTAGTGATTGGCAGCAAAACGTTAAAATCGGAAAAGGTAATTAGGAGGTCTCATCCCTTGATCAATTTACTTAAATATCACAAACAAATTCTCTATTACATCGTAATGGTTGGCTGCGGCGGAAACGGCGGGTATGCAGTTCAACGGATTACCAAGATGATGCATGCCTTTACACATGTGCCAAGCTATCTAATGTTAGCCGATCCGGATCAAATTGAAGAAAAGAACCTGCTTAGGCAGCCGTTCGTAAAGCAGGACCTTGCTAAGAAAAAGAGTGAAGTGCTTGCTAACCGGTATGGTGCAACGTATGGTTTAAGAATCGGCTCCTATTCAGATTCGTATATTGAATCTGTTGAGCAACTAGAAAATTTGTTTAACCAAACGGATTATATGCATAAACAAGGCCAACACATTCAAAAGGTGTTGATTGGTGCCGTGGATAATGGATTTTCACGGAAGATCATGGATGATTACTTTCAAAAGTCTGACGATATCATATATATCGACGCCGGCATTGAAGGTGTCTATGTACCTTCCGGTGACCGCTCTCCGGAAGAATGGACAGCGGACGAGCAACAGGAACATATTGAGAGTGGATATTCTGGACAAGTGGTCATTGGCTTGAAGAAAAATGGGAAGGTGCTCCTTCCTCCACTTAATGAGGTTTATCCAATAGATGTGAAAGATGCAATCCCGCCTTCTCATAACTGTGGTCTTGAACCATATCAACCACAGCGCATGATAGCAAATGAAAATGCAGCCTTGCAGATTTCGACAATAGTAAATGAACTTTTTTCTTCAAATAGTATTCTTGTGAATGTAGTAAACTTTAATGCTAGGACAATGCTTTCACGTCCTACGTATGTCGATGAGACGAAGTAACGTTTAAAAAGCAGAGAGGCACAGCTTCTCTGCTTTATTTTATTATTCAGTAAGAGAAGAAGGGTCAAAAGTCTCAATTTTTCATTGACGGCATTAATGATTTGTAATAATATGGTGTTATTACGAAGCAAATGCATTTTTCTTTTCTTTGTCGCTACTATTTCGACAAAGATCAAGTACACCAGATTATGCTATTTATTTACTGGTATTCATATATAAGGCTTATTTAGCCATGGAGACGCTAGACACCCTGAATTGGTGTCTTTTTGTGTTTCTATGGCTATTTTTGTGCCTTAAATTCCAAGGAGGTATTATTCATATGGCAGCTTCTAATGGATACAAAACTCTTATTCACTATTACCTGCAAAAAGACTGCTGGAGTATTCATGTTAAATCCTGTTGCTATCAAGGGCATTACGTTATCGTCCAAGGGCCTTGGGAGACTGAGGTTAAGCCTACTCGGAAAAGTAACCCTCGAGGATGGGTAACAGCGCGATCACACCAGGTTACATACTTTTGCAAGGAAGATGCTGCATTATCGGATAATCATCTGGCCCTACAGGATGCTCTAAAACGAGCAGGAGACCGATTGCAGTATGACAAGGTGAATATGACGTTTAATCATACACAAGGGAATGGCGGGCTATTATTTACGCCAGAAGGAGCCTTTATCCTTCAGCTGCAGCAGACCGATGGATTCTGTGATTACCTTTTTGATTTTAAAGATCAGGAGGTAGCAGCCCATGTCGGTTAATCTTGTAGATTGGTACAAAAATGTAAGTGCTGAAGCTTATGTTTTACCCGAGTTGCCGGAAGGCATGCTCCCGATCAATGAATATGATCAAGTTCATGTGAATGTTTCCGGAGGAGCTGATAGCGTAGCTACTGCATTAGTGGCATTGTACGGTTATCGTATTCCCAAAGAGAAAATCACACTCGTTCATATGCGTGTTGATGGCGATCCAAACGATAAATCCAAGCGCCAGTTATTTGATTGGCCGCAAACCGATGACTACCTGGAATACTTGAGCAAAGCGCTCGATCTTCCATTGGTGACGATTTGGGGCGATATGAGCTTGGAAGAAAGGATCCGGAGTAGAGGGATGTTTCCTGACTCAAAATGCCGCTTCTGTACCTCTTATCAGAAACGAGATGTTTACGCAAAGTGGGTACGTCAGTTTAACGATTGTAAAATATTACTTTTAACCGGCGAGCGATCGGAAGAATCAACCGAACGGGCCGCAAAGAATGTATTTCAGATTCACTCCGCTCAAGCAACGGGCAGAAAGGATCGAATCGTTCATTGGCTAAAGCCGATTAAAGATATGCTGAAAATACAAGTTCGTCAGCTGATTGCCGATTATGGAATCGAATTACATCCTTGCTATCAATGGGTGTCCCGCTGCTCCTGCAAATTCTGCATCTTTAATACCTCTGCAGAAATGCAGCACACGTCCAAATTATTCCCGGATGACTGGGAGTACCTAAAACAAATGGAACGTGAACTCGGACATACCATGAAGAGTAAGAATGGCGCTTCTCATTCACTTGCTTCCTTTATTAACGAAGATCAAATATCACTCTTTATATAAAGGACTTCTCGAATAGAAAAGTTAACTTGGAGGTTGATTTAAATATGAAGATTAAATTCACGGAACGTACTGTGAACACCGAACTTCCTGACTTAATAGCAAAGATGCGTAATATCGTTCACACGATAGTTGCAAATCCTAAGTTTCATGCTGATTTTGAAACAAATGATTGCCACGTGTTAGCACGCTTCGAGAAACCAGGAATATTTGCTTGGTACGTCTACGATAGCGGAACACATCTCTTTTCCTTAAATGATATAAACGAAGTTCTAGCCTTTCAACGTGAATGGCTAGATAACAATGTAGAAACTAACAAAGAAAACAGCAAAAATCGTCTTTATGTGATCGATGTTTTTGCCGGTCAACTTTACCGTGTTTACGAGTATCACAAACAGAAAGATCTGGCTGCTCATCTGATCCAATCCGTTGGATGAACGGACACCTTGAGGACAATGGAATAAGCCCTGTGGCATATTCGGTTGTCCGATTAGGTTGCCCGTTCCCCTTGCAGCCTGCTTATTACCCAAACTACACATTCTAGGAGGAATTTTTCTATGGAAAACCAAAACAATATTACATTTCAAGTATTGATCGAAGAAGATAAAGTAGCTGGTGATTTTACTGCATACGTGCCCGCTCTACGTCTTGGTGCGCAAGGAGAAACACTAGAAGAGGTGAGGAAGAATGTTACTGACCTTATTTCAATGGAGTTAGAGTCCCGCTCCCGCAAAGGTCAAACGCAGTTACCAGATGATAATACGGCTTTTATGGAATCCCTCGAAATTCCGATTCCTGTCGTGTTCTAATGGAACTTATCGAACGGGTGTACGTAATAGAAAATATAGGAAGAACAGGGGCCTCACAAAGCGAGTGCTCCTGTTTTATTAACTACACCAATCGTGAGGGGTTATATTGATGAAGAAGAAAATGTCGATAGAGGACCAAATAGTAGTATTAACAGAAAAGACAGCAGAGTTCAGAAAAATGGATCTCAATCTTCTTAAAACTCATAAAGCTTTGTACACAGGAAAAAGGGATCACCTTAATGTAAAAATAAACACATTTGCTTTTATCTCAGGTTTGTTTGCGTTGATAGTAGCTGTCTGCGGTTTTATCATTCAATCTTTTGATGGGAAACAACCGGATTTAGTAACTGCAAAGATCGTTTACTCTTGTGCCATTGGCATTTTAGTCTTCATTATGGCCTTCTATTTACTTGGTAAAAGTAAAAGAAACGATGAAATCTTTGAATATTCTTCTTATGTAAGCATAATTGATGATGTGATTAAAGAGAAAGAAAGAGAAGTTGAGCAGCAACCAAACCATCAAAATGATCTTCATGCGATCCCACCAGTAGAACCATCCAAAGTAAGCTAGAAAATACATTTCATCATATGACCCATGTGCTTTTCAATGCCGATGCTCCAGGCTTAATATAGGAGCTTTTTTATTATAGACATTCGGATGCATAGATATTATCTAATAGGAAAATTTCCATCAACATAGTAAAATGGAAGAAATACCAAAAGAGAGGTCATAAAAATACCAATGAAAAAATTACGCACTCTTACGCTCGCAACCACACTGTTCGCATCTATTTTTGCATCTCCAGCATATGCAGCTGCACCTACCAAACCTGAAAAAGGTAAGCTCTCCGTGTATTTTCTCGATGTAGGCCAAGGCGACGCAACTTACATCAAAACACCAAATGGTGACGATATCCTCATTGATGGGGGTAACAATAAATATGGTGACACTGTCGTTGACGATTTGAAGAAGCTCGGTGTTGATGATATCGAAATTATGATTTCAACGCACCCGGATGCTGACCACTGTGGTGGCTTGGACACAATTCTCAGCGCTTTTAAGGTAGAATCCGTTTACGCACCAAAAGTGTCCCATACAACGCAGACTTTCAAGGACTTCCTTACCGCGGTTAAAAATGAAAAGTTGACGATCAAAGAAGCAAAAGCCGGTGTTAAACTGCCTCTAAAAGGAATTACAGCTACTTTCGTTGGCCCTACCAAAGAATACGCGAAGAGTGATCTTAACGACTGGAGCGCCGTGCTGCGCGTGGTGAACGGTAAAAACTCGTTCTTGTTCACCGGTGATGCGGAACAGAAGTCAGAGGCTGATATGATCTCTTCAAAAACCACGTTAAAATCAGACGTATTAAAGGTTGGCCACCACGGATCGGATACCAGCTCGTCGACAGCCTTCATTAAGGCAGTCGCTCCAAAATACGCAGTCATCAGTGTGGGTGCTAAGAACAGTTACGGTCACCCAACGGCAACAACGTTAAATACGCTGAAAACCGCTAAGGCTACCGTTTATCGTACGGACAAGAGCGGCATTATCACATTTGTAAGTGATGGAACAAAAATTACAGTAAAAACGGAGAAGTGATGCAATGAAACGCGGTGTAATCGATCGGTTCGAAGGTGATCTCGCTGTTATTGAGGTGGATGGTGATACCATCGATGTTGCTAAAGCGCTATTACCCAAGAAGGCTCGTGTTGGTGATGCAATCATCATCGAAGCCGACGGGACCTTCCGTATTGATAAGGAGGCAACTAAGAAGCTGCGCAAAGAAATTGATGCATTAATGGACGAATTATTCGAGTGAGGTAGTCACTAAGACGGACATTGTAATTAAGTATGATCCGGGATTAATATGATACAGAATGGGAACAGTATGAAGAGCTCTTAGATATTTCATATTTTCAATTAAATCATTGCTGGGGGATATCCCTCAGCAATTTTTGCGCCAGTAACTCCCATTACATCACCTAAACGATCAATGTTACCATTAATACGGGTGATTATTATGAATTCATTTTATCCGCCAATGCTACTTCAATATGCCATTAACAACGAGCCGTTTGATCATCCTGATTACCTTGCAAGCCTAAAATTAGATGGGATTCGGTTACTTGTATCGAATATGGATAGTTTAAAGCTATATACAAAGAATATGGACGTCACAGCCCGCTTCCCTGAGCTTCACAACCCTCCAATCAGTAAAGGCACTATTTTGGACGGGGAGCTAATTGTAACGGATGAGAAAGGCCATCCTGACTTCGAGGCATGTATGGCACGATTCCAATCCCAAAAATCGAAGCATCACATTCTTTTTTGTGCATTTGATATCCTCTATTACCGTGGACAGCGGGTTACCAATCTGCCACTCGAGCAGCGACTTGCACTATTAGAGGATGAATTAATTGAAACCGAATATTACTCCAGGATGCGGATTTTGAACGGCAGCTCGACACAACTATTTGATATCGTGAAAGCAGCTGGTCTTGAAGGCATTGTACTGAAAAAACGTGAAAGCCGCTATGAGACGAGCATTCAACCATGTGCGCCAGGTTCGAAAGCGATCCGATCTTGGTCATGGCAAAAAGTAATTAACTATGATTATTCAGATGTGGTGATCACGGGCTATTCAAAGCAATCCGGCGCATGGTTAATTGGTGGATTAGAGGGAGAGCGTATTAAACCTTTAGGAACAATGGAACTTGGGATCACTGGACCGCTCCGAAAAGCTGTATGGCCGCGTCTAAGACGTTTCAATGAGAATAAGCAGTTTGTGTTCGTTAAACCCGAGATCTTGTGTAGGGTGAAACATAGAGGCTTTTATAAATCAGGGCTAATGAGACTCCCAGTGCTTGAGTCTGTTATTAATTAAAGAAAAGGAGGCAAACTATTTGCCTCCTTTTTCTGTTGCTTAATTAGCCCGAAAGCTTTCTAGAAGAGGAGGGATCCGTACTTGAAGATGCCAATTGTTCTGTGAGGATAAGATGAGCTGAGACATATCTCCGAATTCATATCTACATCAACTCCTACGTGCACACCGAAAACCTATGTCCTTGCAGAAGATAACTCAAAAGAAAACGAGCCGCTGATCCAGCGATCGCTTCTTTTTGAATCAAAGTTGCAAATGGCATTTAACCGTCGTATTGGTCAAGTCTATGATGATGTTTTCCAGTTCGTTGTCGAACCAGATAACCTCCGCGCGGATCTGAGCCCCACCCTTTACTTTTATAGAAGGGATCGATAGGTTGTATTCGGTTAGGCCGGCATCGCTATAGGTGAAATCTTGTTCTGCCAGCGGGGTAGCGGGGTTTGCCATATCTCGAAGCGCAATTTTGCCCGATCTTGCGCCGGTGCTGATGCTCTCGGTACAAAGAAACGTCTTGAAGTATATCTCGGTTTTTTCAGGAAAACGCGGTAAATCAAGAGCGAGGCAAGGATAGTTTGTCGTAGACGCCGTACGCCCCGCCTTTGGTTCATGAGCAAAGAGCAGGATAGGGTTATTTGCAGCACCTGGCGGGGCGACCGCCACGTGGAATAAGCATTGATAAAGCAAGGAATTTTGTCGACCCAAAAAACTGTACGTTATCGATTGGGGATACCGACGCAGCCACGTCTTGAGGTCTGACATAATGGTCTCAACCTGGCCGACGTACATGTATCGAATCGTGGCTTTGGCGGTTATGTTCGAGCCTGAATCGAGCCCACTCGTCAAACACGAACAGTCGATACGGTATTGGTTCACCCAATTGAGTTTGAGTAAGGCATCGCGCATGACTCTAAACACCCAGGCATAGCTTTGTTGGACATCCTCCGAAAATCCGCCCATAAAGACGTCCAAGGCATGCATAAACTGTTCATAACGGATCACTCGCGAATCGTCTAAGCTGGTATATTGATAGGCATGGGTGCCTACCCCATTATGGTCTTGGTGGAATTTAATCTCAATAATGATGTACCCTGGCGGTGCATCAAAAGGTTCTGTAGTATACTGCACATCGCCATTCGCATGGCAACTCACGTGTGCCTCGATGGTTTCCTCAAATATATCGCTAATGAATCCGCCCATAGGGGACCTCCTAATCGTTATTAATGATAATCTTCCCTACCGTGCATCTATTTAGTCGCGCCGTTACGAGTACGAAGCGACATAACCTTCGTTGACTAGCTAAGCCTCACCTTGCACTGCAGCCGCCTCGCTCCTGCCATCGCTTTGATACGTAGCCCGTTAATCCAATCGATCAGATCATCGAGCACGATAACAACTGCGATGACAACGCCGTTTTGGATAGTCAACGCAATCCTTGTAAACGGCCGATAATCCTACGCTCGTACGATCAATTGATCAGAAAATCGTTAACACCTGAATCCTACACCAAATTACGTTGCTGAATACTTTGCATAGTGTCGCTAACGATGCAGCGAACTTTTGGGAAGACCGAGTATATAGACTTCTCCCTTAAACGGAGTCTAAGACTTTATTTTTCAAGTCTTGGTCCGCCGCTGTGTCATTATTATTGTCAGTCTAATACTTATTTATCGGAGTCTGACGATATTCAATCCTCGAAAACCCCGTTAGATCAAGTTTTTCAGTCTAGAACTTTATTTTCACTGGACACCAATCAGTTATCATCGCATTGTTACTTTAATTTGGAGCTAAGTTTTTAATATACACAAAATGGAAATACTTATCTCTAAATGATACCCCCAAGGGAAGGCGATACACATGATTCAAAATCGGAAAGACATTTGGACACCGGACGAAGATCAAACACTGGCGAGTATAGTGTTGAGTTATATACGTGATGGAAAAACTCAATTGAATGCTTTTAAAACAGTAGGAGAAAATATAGGTCGAACTGCTGCAGCTTGTGGCTTTCGGTGGAATGGCGATGTTCGTAAAAGGTTTGAGGAGTCTATTAATGAGGCAAAGAGAGAAAGATTGAAGAAAAAATCGCGTCAGAAAGGCAACGTCTTACCTTTTAGCACTCCTGGGACACCTGAATCCATAATGGAGATTAGTGATCTTTTAGCAAGCATACTCCAGCTTGCAGAGAGCTATAAGTCACAAATACACACCCAGCAAGAAACTATAAGCGCATTGAGGTCACAACTTTTAAACCGAGATGAGGAAATTCTAATTCTTAAAGAACAAGCAGCTAAAAATGCACCTTCTGATTTAGAAACCTTAATGGGGATCATGGATCGTGCTAGGAGTCTCGGAATTATTGAAAGAACGCAGCATTAGGGTGAATAATCATCGCTTGTTTGCTCGTTTGATCTAGTGATCTAAAAAATTATAGCGGTCGTATCCAATCCGGATTCGGCCGGCTTTTAATTTAATGATTATCCTTTGAGCTATAACAAAAAAATATCTTCAACTTCGCACTTTACTAGAGAGGTATTATTCCGATCTATTCTAAATAGAATAATTGTAGGTTATGTTATAAGGCGCGCATAACCGTTCAATGCAGACCTCTAATTTAGAGGTCTGTTTTGCATATCATTTTTACCTAAGAATCGCTTATGCGTGAATAATATTTATCTAATGCGAAAAGATGGCGTATGGCAAGCAAGTATGTAGGTGTCATTGAATGTCCGCCCTTCCTCTTGAAAGGCGCCTCGAGCTGCTTGAGAAGGACTTAGAGGAGAACGATAGGTATACACGAGTTCATTGTTTCGAAGGCAGCCCAGTAAAGCGATTTGAAATAATCAAAGCAGCTGGACTCGAGGGCCCTTGTTCTCAAGACACGAGACGGTCAATATATAAGCCGGAAACGGGGATAGGAGGAATGGTCAATGGCAATTACATATGAGGATGTTGAAAAGCGGTTTTCGGAAAAAGGACTTATGCTGCTGACGACAAAAGAAAATTATCGTAATACTACGGAGAGACTTGCCTTTTTTTGTTTTGCCCATCCTTATGAGGTACAACCTGGTATCTCGTATCACAAGCTAAAATCCGGCTACGGCTGCTATTCTTGTGCAAAGATTGCGAGGGCAGATAATCGAAGAACAAATTATGCGGAGATCAAAGCCGCATTTGAAAATAGAGATTATGAACTGCTCACAACCGAAGAGGAATTTACTTCTACACAAATCCCGCTTCGATATCGTTGCTTAAAGCATCCGGATGCTAAACTAAAGCCAATTACTTATCATAATTTGTTAAAGGGTAAAGGATGCCGTCCATGTGCTAATGAAAGAAAAGCAGAGAAACTAAGGCCAAAGTATTTTATAATCGCCAAAAAGGCATTTGAAGATCAAGGACTGGTGTTGCTTGATGAATTTTACGTTGATGCAAAAACGAAAATGGCTTATAAATGTCCAAGACATCCGGAACAAGTGCAGCATAAAACATACGATGACGTAAAGCGTTCCGGTTGCCCGCTTTGCACGAATGAGGAGCTTAGTGTAAGGCAGCGCTCCTCTCAAGAAGAAGTGGCGACAAAATGTCTTGCATTGGGCTTTCGTATTCGTGATGGCCAGGAATATATAAACGCGCATCAAAAGCTCCGATTCGAGTGCCAAAAACATCCTGAGGTGGATTATATGACGAATACGGACAATATCCTTAACGGTCATGGAGGATGTGCAAAATGCAAAAGTGAAAATATATCAGTAGCGCAAAAACTCAATTTTAAGGAAGGCCGGCAGGTTGTCAGAAGAGGGAAGGATAACTTGGCTTGGAGAGGTGGAACAACAGAAATTAACTATTATCTACGAGAACGTGAAAAAGAGTGGAAGCAGAAATGGCTTAAATATTATAACTACACATGCGTCATCTCTGGAGATCGAGGCGGAAAGCTTCATGTTCATCATGCTGAACCCTTCCATATACTACGTGATTCCGTTTTAAAGAAGTTAGGTTTACCGATCTATCAGACAATAGGTGAATATACGGAGGCAGAGCGCATCAAGATAACCGAAGGGTATGATGAGCAACTCCTGAAAATAGAAGGATTTTCTATTAAAGAGGAGTACCATAAAGAGTTTCATCGTATTTATGGAAAAGGATCTGAGGCAAACAGAGAGAATTTCATTCTGTTTAAGAATAAAACTGCATCTGAGCTCTGGTCCGTTAAAGTGATTTCAGAACCTGGTAGCAGCATGCCTGAGATGTTCTGAGGAAATAAGGTAGACTGCCCCCTAGAAACGGAACAGCAGCTGTCATGGACGGGAAAATAAAGTCCTAGAAGTCTATAACTTTATTTTCGCGGCTAAATTTTTCAGTCTCATCCTTTATTTTTTCAAGACATGAGAATCCCATATATATTCCTTGTATAATATGGATTTTCGTTGGAGAAATTAATTCCAGCACCAATTAAACAACACATCAGGAGGGCTTACTTATGGCAAAGAACAGTTCTGTAGTGGTACCGCAGGCAGCTCAGGCTCTAGATCAAATGAAATTTGAAGTTGCATCACAACTTGGCATTTCGTTATCTCGTGATGGTTATAACGGTGATTTAACTACTTATAATGCAGGAAAAATCGGTGGTTCAATTACACGTCGTTTAGTTGAGATTGCTGAACAAAGCTTAAGCGGCGGTGGGGCTCAAAGTTTCCGCCGTTAAAATAACATAGAAAATATTGAAGGCTGCCCACTCAAACGGCAGCCTTTTCTTGTTATTAGCTCTCGGATCAGTTCAACAAAAAATGGAGATGTCTGACTAAACGGAAATTGAACAGATTTGAATAAATTTACCTTGCATATCAAACACTTGTTCGTAGTATAATGCATATACATGCAAACAAACGTTCTTATGGAGGGGAAACTGTGACCCAAAAGAATAAGTCCACTATAGCGTTAATCGATATGCAATCGTTCTATGCTTCTGTTGAGAAAGCAGCGAATCCAGAATATAAAGACAAACCTCTCGTTGTTGCAGGAGACCCAGAACGTAGATCGGGAATTATTTTAGCGGCTTGCCCAATTGCAAAGAAATACGGTGTAACTACAGCTGAAGCTTTATGGCAAGCATTACAGAAATGTCCTGATCTAGTTGTGATGAGGCCTCGGATGGAAAAATATCTTGAAACTTCAATGCTTATCACAAAAATTTTAGAGTCATACAGTGATTTGGTTGAGCCATACAGTATCGATGAATTATTCATTGATATTACAGGCACGTTGCACTTGTTTGGCAATTCGATAAAAGCTGTGATTAAGTCTATTCAGGATAGAATTATGATGGAAACAGGAATCTATGCCCGAGCTGGAATTTCAGAAAACAAGGTGACTGCGAAGCTATGCTGTGATTTGATAAGCAAGAAAATTGATGGCGGTATCTTCTATCTTGAAAAGGATGAGTTGAATAAACACATATGGGATAAGCCTGTAGGCGACATGTGGGGTATTGGTTCTAGGATGCAGAAACACTTGTATGTAATGGGTATTCGTACAATTGGAGAACTTGCCAATACACCTGTCAAACGACTTCAGAAAAAATGGGGAGTCAATGGTTTGGTGATATGGAGGACTGCAAACGGCATTGATGATTCTCCAGTAACTCCTACAACTCATGCCCATCAGAAAGTGATCGGAAATGGCATGACCTTACCTAGGGACTTCAGGGAGGCGTGGGAGATTGAGGTTGTGTTATTGGATTTATGCTCCCAAATATGCAGAAGAACTCGTGAGAAAGGCCTTATGGGTTCTGTAGTCTCAATGGGGTTAGGTGGAGCAGATTGGGATCATCCAACAGGCTTTAGCAGACAGATGAAATTGCTTGATCCTACAAACGTTACACTTGATGTGTATGCTGCGGTGAAGAAGATCTTTTACAAGCATTGGGATAGACAGCCTGTAAGAAGACTAAGCGTTGCATTGTCTAATTTATCGAGTGCAGACACTTATCAACTTTCATTATTTGAGGATACAGAAAAGAAACGGGCAATTGATAAAGTCATGGATGAAATAAAGGATAGATTTGGGGAGATTTCTATTTTGAGAGCAAGCTCACTTACAACAGCAGGTCAGGCCATTGATCGAGCTGCTAAAATAGGAGGACATTACAAATGAGTAAGAAACTTAGCGGTAATGGTCTCTGGGAATCCAGCCGTATGATGCTTCCAGAACACAAGGAACGAATTAATCAACACATGAAAGAACTAACTAGAAAGAAACGACCAACTCTACATGAGGATGAATGGGAAATCATTCTCAATAACATTGGTGAGTCGTTGTATGAAAGAAAAACATTGGAAATCCACTTGTTTGATCCCTATGGAGATAGAATTTTGACAGGTGTTGTATCCGACGTTGCATATCATTTGAAAAGGTTTAAAGTTGAAGAAGAAGGAGCCTCAGAATGGGTAGACTTTAGGGAACTGGTAAGTGTTAGATTAGCATAGTTAAGATGATAATAAAAAGCCAAGTTGACTAAATAGCCTCGCTCCAGGGTAAATATATTGCAGGAGGGATGCGACATGTGCGGGAGATTTACGATTACGGCCGAGCTGGATGAAATCATTGATACCTTTTCGGTTGACGAAGTGAATTATGAGTATACGAAGCGGTATAACGTAGCACCTACCCAAACAATCCCATGCATTATTGAGCGCGACGGGAAGCGGGTACTGGAGGGCTTTCGATGGGGGCTAATCCCTTTCTGGGCCAACGATGCCAAAATCGCTTACAAGACAATTAACGCACGTTCGGAAGGAATCGAAAAGAAGCCTTCATTTCGTCATTTATTGAAGAGGAATAGAATTCTCATCGTAAGTGATGGGTTTTTTGAATGGAAACAGGAAGCCGGCAGTAAGCAGCCGTACCGATTCCAATTGGCTTCAAAAGGGGTTTACGGATTCGCCGGACTATTCGATACCTGGCACGATCCGGATTCAGGAAATGAAATTCAAACTTCCACGATTATCACAACAACGCCGAATGATCTCGTGGCCACTGTGCATGACCGTATGCCAGTAATTTTGACTGGCGCCGGTGCTGCGGACTGGATTAACCCCCAAATCGCTGACACTGAGAGGGTTTTAAGTTACTTGAATGCATATCCCGATACGGAAATGATTAAATACCCTGTATCAAAGGATATTGGAAACGTACGAAATTCCAGCGCAGATTTGATCAAGGAAGAAGTTACTATAAATTCTAAATAAGAAAGGGCATTTGAAAAATGCCCTTTCTCTTTTTTTGTGCGCAGTTGCAAAAAATAAGGGCGGCGGTTTGAGGCTCCGACCGAGACGAACGGAGTGCAGCAGCACGCACTCGAGGGGATCGCGCCGGCGACGTCCGTTGCTATGCTGCTCTGCATCCTCTACTGATGACAGTATATTGTCCATAAAAATAGGAGGAGCACTCTCGAAGTCGAGAGTGCTCTTTTCGCTGTAGCTGTGCTAGTTCTGTCCGGGTCCGGATTCGGCCGGCAGCGCGCTGCTGGACAGGTTGAAGAGGATATCATGGTTAGCGGCCCTTTAAGTATCTCTTACCCGGATATATTTAACGTAGCGGGGTTTTTTATTTTGTGCGAAAATATATACATATTGTTCCAACTAAAGCGATGTTCGTAATCACGAGAGACTCATTATATAGTTAGGCATTAGGCAGGAGGGTACATGTAAAAATGACAACATTAAATAAGGACTTCGATCAAATCGACGAAGCTGCTCTGCAGTTTTTGGTGGATACGCAAACGCCTGAAGGATATCGCCTTGAGTACAAAGGGGAGATTTCGAATATCATCTCCTTGGTAGAAGGGCTGGTTGCGTTTGCTAATACGCAAGGAGGGGATCTCTTTATTGGTATACCGGAGAATGCTGGGGTGCCTCTAGCGATTAATGGACTTGAACTTGATGATCCGGACGCCCTGATATTACGCTATAGTCAAGCGCTGCTTAACAACACGGATCCGCAAATTATGCAAGCCCGCTTCAGAGCGATTCAACTAGCGAATGGACGTTATGTTATAGCGGTCCGAGTCCCTCGGAGTTGGAATGGGCCCCACCGTGTAACACAGAACCACAAATTTTTAATCCGGACGTCTGCAGGGAAGTTCCCGGTCGGAACTGCTGAACTTCGCAGGCTCTTTGGCAGCCGTGAAAGTTTTTTGACGCAATATGAGCGATTCCGCTTTCAGAGAATCGAAAAGACAATCAATACATATCGGATGCCTACCCCGTTTTCTATGGTCCATTTTGTTCCAGTATCCGCATTTGATCTAGAAGCAAACTACCCTTTAGTAGAACAGCGTACACAAATTAACCATGCTATCATGGGTGGAGGCGGGAGCAATCCTGGGGTGAATGCACAAGGGCTATTTTATCGGCTATTAGAGAATCAATCTGGAGGTCATACCCAATTTTTTCGTAACGGCATTGTTGAACAAGTTTCTAATTATGCTTTTAATAACTTGTCAGGACAACTTGGAGAACGAAAGGACTTTATATCAACAAAGCTGTTTGAACAACATATAAAGGAATCTGTACGCACTCAGATTCGAAATTTTGAACAACTCGGTGTAACCGACCCGTTCTACCTATTTGTTAACCTTGTCGGCGCTACTGGATTAGCGGGTTCCATAAACGGACCAAACTATGGGCCCCCTCAGAGAATTGACGACGAACTATTACAGATTCCAGAGATTCTGATTGAAAAGTTTGATAAAGAAGCCATAGATTTAGCAATAGAATCGATTATGACAGTAATGTGGAACGCCTTCGGCTTTACTGAAAGACCAAAAAACCACCATTAAGCTACGTCGGCATTAGGAGACATTTGAAAACAGCATTGAAAAAGCAATTAAAGCCGGTATTGCGCACAACCAGGGCAAAAAGCGAGAAGTATTAAAAATTTTGGGAAATTATCTAGACAACACAGTTCCTATGCACTCATAATCTTATATCATAAGACCTAATTTATGGGAGGCTATAAATTAAATGGGATATGAAGAATTTAAGGTTAGATATGAGCAAGGGGAATTCGAGGTGGGTGTTAGTCCGGCTGATGCACGTCAGTTCTTCATTAATACATCAAGGGGAGCAGTCGAGGAACGGCTGGGTATACCGTTGGCGGGGACATACAATGTGATAAAGACCTTATTTTATTTGCATTGGCTAGCGCTGTTTTTCAGTTGCGTGTGCTTAGGGCTTGCGGCCCAATGGTGGAGCTTGCTCTATATTCCGCTGGGGTTCATCGTCTATTTAATCCGCTTCAGCATGGCGTCGCTGAGAGGTCAAAGCCTTGTCCCTAGTTTCTTGTTTCTCATCATTTGCGCCGCAGGGGCTTACATATGGCTGACTGATTTTAAATGGTGGATGATATTTGCTATCGTATATCCATTTTCTTTCCTTCTTTTGAAATGGACATACCGTACAGCGACTTTTCAAATGCGATCACTCATTATTGGAAATCCCACTATGTATGAGCTGGTCAAAGAAAATTTGCTTCTGAAAAACAATTCAACTGGCGTTACCTTTAAGGGGAACGAACTTCAAAGCAAATAATTATTGGAGGAACTATTTTGGCAAACACATTTATGGGAGTAGACACCAAAGATCCGAAAGCAGTTATTAGTAAAGTGTTTAAAGATTTAATTAAAAACTCTATATTATTCGGGGTAGCCGCTCTAGTCGCCGTATTTATAATGAACGTGCTTCATTGGAAAGTTGCAGGCTTTGTCCTTGCTATAATCATTTGCATCCCTATTGCAATCAATATTGTGAAATATGTTCTGATTGATTTAATTCTAACGATTGTCGCTACAGCTGTATTGATATATGAAAAGGTCACGAGAAAAGCCGCTCCTGATGCGACTTCGAGCTATTTCATGTCGTTATTAGGCAACCTAATACAACTTGCCGAAAATACAATTGGGCTTCTCATTTTCGCTTATTTGTACCATGCCTATTATAAAAAAGACTTCATCGGAATTTTGCATTTCTTTGGTTTATTGAGCTAATACCAATAGCAGACAGCTATGACAGTGAAGGTCTGCTATTTGAAAGTTTAGCCGTCCAGAACAAGGCAAAAGTTGTGTAAGCACATTGCAATATCTTTTAGCTTATAAAGAAAAAACCGCTCTCAGGACGATTGAGGAGCGGTTTTTTTTATATCAAAAGGAACCTCACATGATATATATCCTTAATTCCTTTTCTTCTTCATCCCAGTAAATCTCTGCACCTAATCCTTCCGAGAAAAATTGAAGTGGAGCATATAGGGTATCATTTACCATCATTGGTGACACATCCAGCGTGAAGGTAGCACCATCTTCGAATTGCGATTTATAGGCCGAATAAGCTGTTTTACTATCAAGTGAAGCCTTTGCTGTTATGACAAAATAATAAACGAAAAAGGTTTTTTGATCATTATCCCACTGAAATGGCTCAACGGATGATCTTTCAGCGTCAAACAAATTAGCCATTTCTTCTACCGGTAACATGAGGTGACCGTTGATGGTAATAGGGCTATGGTTTAACTCGGTTGGAATGTCCTGAAAAATGAACTTCACGTCACTTTCACCTGTAGTCGGGACTACTGCGTTAGCAGGGGAGGGTGAACTTGTATCGATTTGCTCAGATATGCTGTAAGAATCGGTGCTAGAAGCTTCAGGTTGTGCTTCATCGGCCTTTGTAGATGCAACAGTACTATTATCATCAGAGACGTAAGGCTGCTCTAAAACGCCCAAAAACTTAATTCCTAAACTGACGATGAAAAGAGCGGCAGCTATTCCTGATATCCAATACCAAGTCGTCTTATTTCTTTTGGCCGGCGAGAAGGACGAGTATTGATTGCTCGGGATGGTAGTGCTGATCGAGTTGTCATATTCTTTCCGGGAATGTTCATCGTACAAAATGTTGAAAGCTAGCTCTAACTTAAGACATAAGGTATGTGCATTTAAATGCTCTGCAATTTTTTTCATTTTCCTATAAGACTCCAGAATCTCTTTTTTTGTTGATGAAGAAGAAACCTCAAGTAAGGTGTAGTAATTTTCAGTTGTCATGTTTAACCTCCAAGTTTGACGATCATCGTTAACGAGATGAAGGTAATTTGCCAAAGACAAAAAGCCTCATAGCAAATAAGAATTGGATTAGCCCATAGAACATCGGACCATATGAAATCAAATAGTAACCACCACTTAGTGAAGCGGCGCTGTATGTAAAGTAAGTAATTCCGCCACCAATACCAAAACCAATTATACTTTTGATTAGCGGTTTTACAGCTGCTTTCGATACGATCTGTCGACGTTTTTTCACACTAAGTTTAGCGATTGTCTTAGCAATATGCTGCGGACAACCTTTGCTTAATAAGATCGAAATAATATGAGCTCTATTTTTATTGTGGGAAAAGGCTAAATCAAACGCATGAGAATATAACTGTTCGAGATATACATCAAATGGATCCTCGGTTTCACCTGTAGAAGCGGAGGCTGATGAATGACCATCGGCCGGATTAGACTGGTTCTTATAGGTCTCTGAATAGTCTGTTCGGGATTGATTGAAAAGAGTTTGATCATACTGCACTCGAGTCGTCGAATCAGAGAGGACCGAATAGGCATTATTTATGCGTTTGAAATGAGCCGTGGCAACGACGGTGTTGTCCGGATGCTTATCCGGGTGCCATTTCATCGCCAGTTTTCGATAAGCTTCCTTGATTTGTTTATCACTTGCCTTAGAGTCTATTTCTAGAATTTGATAAAGGGTATTGTTTGGAAATGGCATTTGGCATGTTCCACATTTTGCTACGGCTAATTTAACGGCAGCTACTCGATTGTCAGTGCCACAATGGAGACATGTGATAATATCAAAATTGCTCACATAATCACGTCCTCTGGTCAATTGGTTCAGTAATATAGTAGCACGACCATTATCCTAAGAAAATCATTATCTGAACCCAACCATCTAAAGATGAATTCTAAGCGAAGAGGGGGAACTAGAAGTAAAGCCTTCTATTTCAAAGGGAATAGTGTTGTGTGAAAATAAAGTGTTATGACTGGAAATCAAGTAATAGACTTCTGCAGCTATCTCAGTTAACGGGCAGTTTGACACCCCGAGCCATCTAATGTATTATGTATTTAGATGCCTCGGGGTATCTAAATACGTACATAAGGGAGGTTGAACGCTCGTGAACAAAGAAGAAGCTCAACGTATTGCCGACATTGTCAACACTGCCGGCGGAAGAACCAAAGACATCATTAAGGTTATCGTTTGTGAAGATTGCGGCACGGTCCTTTTTGGGCAACCCCAAGACAAAGGAATGCGCAAAGCCTTCTCGGCTAAGACGCTTTGTCCGGCTTGTCGCCATGAAGAAGAGAAAGCCAAGAAACGCCAATGGGCAGCTTACAACAAGCAGCGCAGCCTGCTCGAATACGAAAACAGCCAAGTTCGCTACATCGGCAATAAGCATAACCGTGAGAAAGAATTCTACGCCCCGGTCTTGAGGGTGAGCCTGGTCAATCAGAACACGATCCACGTTGTAACCGACCTTGGTGAATACCATCTTTGCGACATTCACAATATTTACGATGAACCGCACGTAAAGGATATTAGTGGTACTCCGTATGCGGAGCTTCAGCAAAGTGTGTTCAGGTAAGGGTAACGTTAGTTAATAAGACAGTGTTGCTGCAGCCGGTTAATAATGCCGACTGCTGCAGTTCTATGATGGGCAATTATATGTTCAAAACTTAAACGGGATTTTTTGTCGTTGTAGTAAGAGACCGAATTATCGTGTCGGACGACAAGAACATCTATACAATCGAAGTCGCATATACTGCGGCTTTTTTATTTTTGTATAGAAGTTCTTGTCGTTTGCTCATGACAAGAACTTCTATACAGCCCCGTGATGATCCCTAGAAATGCACTATTTATAAACCTCCATCCTTTAAACAATATTAAGTCAACTCACGAGTTATTAGAAAAGACGCAACAGAATCATTAAATTGTCATTCGAAGGACGATAAATCCAATTGGCCTCATTCTTCTGCGGAACTTACAAAAAAACTAGAATCTATTTAGTGGATATTAAGTCATTGTAATGTAGCAATTTAACAAAAAATTCAATTATGAATATGAGGTGACCTTAATGGAGAAGAGGCTCTCTAAGGATGACCGTAATTTTAGGATCGATTTACTTAAAAAGCTTTTGAAATTAGGGAGAAAGCTTAACCACAAAAATGAATCATTTGGGAGATTCGTTGGAGGAGAGATTGAATACTTAGATGAGGAAATTGAGAATGTCATACATTTAATTCAGGATCTTAAGCTCACTGATGATTATGCGGACGTTCCTGAGCGATACATTTATTGGGGTCCAGGAAAGCCTAAAGGCTTTTGGAATCTTAATCTCCACGATACTATCCGATTGTTGTTATCCGAAGAGGGCGTCATAATAACAAATACATCGAAGAGGAAACATTGATCAGATTGAAAAAACGAAACAACAAACTAAACTGCTGTCGGACGACAAGAACATATATACAATGGAAGCAGCTTAATCAGCGGCTTTTTTATTTTTTGTCTTGTCGTGAGCTCAAGACAAGAACTTCTATACAAAGCCGCATTAGGACAAGAGTGCTTCCCGAGGGAGCGACATTCTGTGATGCACCGTGATCGTTGGAGACAGACTAACGGATGGGCTCTAACGCACCATGGTTTATCGACCTTCTTCTCCCAGCCGTAGTAGAATTATTGACGGCATTTCTATTTTCATCCTCGGTGGTGCAGCGAACTAGTATTTTACCTCAAAAACCGGTAATACTATGAACTAGTATTTTAAAGGAGGAGAATATCATAGAATTCAATTCAGCACTTAGGATAGCAATTAATTACATGCAGACGAAAAATTACTCGTCGAAAGAACTTACTCACCATCTTGGGCATGTGGCCAATTCAATGTCGGTTGTTTGTGAGGCTGCTAGACAGCAAAAAATGGAGCTGTTCACTACCTTTGGTCCCTATTTAAAAACAATTGAGGATATCTGCAAAAGACCAAATCAGTTCATAAAATCAAGAGGAGAGGGAGCATTGCTTTCCGCTCTATCAGCTGTTTATTTTTTGTTTGAAAAAATCGATGGACTAAATAAAAACAGCCCTGATTTTCGAAGCTTGGTTGGGCCAGAAATTGGTGGGAAGTTTTCTGAACAGTTTACGGTTGCTCAAAATTTAGATCTGACAGAAAAATGCCTGCTTGCTACCTTATCCCGAACCTGGCTTGAAACGTTGTTCCTTGGTCTTAATTTTGAACATCAAAATCTTGCTTTGATGTCTCGTTTAGCGTTTAAAGAGTTACGAACTCAAGCAGATAAAGAATTTGCATCGTTTCGTTTAGGAGATATTGAAAAATTCCAAACCGTAGTATTAACTCCAATCATGTGTGTAGCACAAATCATTAATCAGATTTCCCCGGATAATAGTGAGGTTAGTATATCTGAGATAGTAAGGAAATTAAAGCTTGATGAAATGAAAGCACATGGGGTTATTGTTCGTAGTAGGATGTACGCAATTGGCACCCAACTATATGATGTCCCAGACAATTACATCCCAATTTTAGCTAAGTACGCCTAACGAGATAGTGGCGTATAGGGAGAAGAATAACTTTTAAACGGCTGCCTAGTGGTGATCCTAGTTATATTACTAAGCTAGACCGTGCCAAAGACGGTGTAGCATGCGATTAGAATTTAACACAAACAAACGGCAGCAAAATGGCTGCCGTTTGTTGTGCTTTGCTCTTATGCTTTCACATTTATGTCGTTTATGAACGCTCTTATGCTTTCACATTTATGTCGTTTATGAACTGACATTTGTTTGTGTCGTCATTATCGTCAGATGTCGGACGACAATGGTAGCAACCAGAGTAGAGGTAAGGGGACGATCTATTTTCACCTCTTCCCAGTATCCATAATAAAAAGTATTATGTCGTGAGTGAAAAGAGTTCACAAGACTGGAATATGAAGAAGTTCATTAAAGAATCCAGAAACCATAACTTTTTGCGGAAGTCCCGCATCGAGAGCGAACTTAGATACCCTGGTTGTCCACGTCGTAAATGATGGTGTGATATTCGGTTGCTACAAGACCTCAAGATGCTATAGGTCTTAATGCACCTGTGATTTTCTCATTAAACGGGCAGGAGAATTTTTTCGTTTCAACGAATACCTTAGATAACCAGCGAATAATTAAATTCACCAAACAACCCCTCTTAGAATATAGTTATTTGCCGTCATAAATAGTTGATTTGTTTATTGTTTGTTTGATGATAAAAGCCGAAATACGAATTTACTATTTCTTCTGAAGGGTGAAAATGAATGCCATACAGGTACTGGGTTTATGTGGGTGCAATTATTTTAATGACCTACATAATATACAAATATGTTACGAAGAAAGACTTTCAGATTCATAGAGTGCAATCCACTGTTATCATTTCATTGATTTTATCTATTGCTACATGTTTGATAATTAATTATGTAGGAATAAAACGTCATGGTTACGAAATGGGACACTTTTTCGAGAAACAAAATTACGAAAGACAATTTTATGTTTATGTCACAGAAGATTTAGATACTGCAAAAAGTTATAGATTAACAGCGGACATACGAAAGAATGAATTTGGTTACTTCTTTCTAAAGGCATATTGGCCGAATGGAGGAACTTTATCTTTTGGTGACCCTGTAAAATTTTACGGACGTACAAGCTTTCCCGTTGATGATAATGACAAAGAATGGAGAATTGAACTAACAGAATATCCAGTCTTTTCATCAAGTAATAACTCGTGAACGCAATACTGTTTCTTTGATAGTTCAATGAACCGCCTTATCACGAAGGCGGTTTTCTTATGTTCAAAATTTGAGATAATCGACGATCATACTGCCACATAGAGTTAATGTGCGAAGGAACGCCGCTGTAAATAAGAATCAATCAGCAACTCGATTATAGAAATAGGGGATTCATTTGGTGTAATGATCGAGTCGGCCGGCAATCTACCGAAAGGTACATAAAACAAAAACAGACCCTGTGACCAGGATGAAGTTGCCGGTACAATCGGCAGCTTCATTGCGTTAACACCGGGAAAATCAAGCATATTGATCAGGTTAGAAGCATGCTTCATCTCAACTGTTTAAATGGTGAAATTGAACTCCGCAGGAAATATACTGTGTGGAGTGGAGGCGCGGGAACTGGCTCGCTAGCATGTCACGGAGCTGTTGACAGACGCGCTGCGCGACATATTCACATTCTGGTTCGACTGGTCGGAATATCGCCCGGCACAGGAAAGTGAGTCCTGTATGTGCCGGCGGTTTAGGATATCTCTACGCATAACCAGTTCACAGCAGACCTCTTATTAGGGGTCTTTTTTTATATATTACTGACTAAGAGCCGTTATTGGGGAAATACTATAAAGTAGGAGAGTTTTCATACTCCTCTCTAAGCTAGTTTAGTATGAACATTTTAATGGTTTGGCAATTATTTAATAGTAATAGAAGCGGGGGCTAATTAATGAAAATAGGTGAAAACTACAGTGGGAAGAATATTGAACTAAGCTTGATAGACGAAATTACTTTGGGTAAAAAGTTTGGATTAGAGGAATTAAGGGCATTTATTGAATTTGCAAACGATAGTATTCGTCAAGAGCACGCTGATCCGGATTTCATGCCAAAGATTCTCGATTATAAGTTTATCAATAACATCGTGTGTATTATTCTGAGAGTAGTAACGGAGTATGGATGTTTTAATTTCATTGCTGCTCCATACTCTATTTATAGCGGTATCTATCCGAAACCTGAAAATCCCAACCAGCAGTATCATTATAGCTCCTATTACATGCCTCACGAGCTAGTTCGGATGTTCAATAAATGGATTGATCGTATTGAAGGACCTCTTCTTTTTCAACTTAAAGATAATTCAAAATAAACACGGTGAAAAAATCTCGTTTCTGGAAGAGGCAAGGGCTTATACGCCAACCAAAAATAGACAGGTTGGGAGTGTGCGCTAATCGAGTTCTCAAGCGACATCATCTTATACCGTTGGCGTTCGCATGTGGTTTCTGTTGGCTCCCAGGCGGCAGTTTCATTGCGTTTAACATGTAGACCAGGACAAACTAACATAAAAAATTCAAAAAATTAATTACAATACGGATATTATCACCTTAATAGGGGTCATACTGAATGATATAAGTTCATGGTAGAATCAATGGATCTATTGGATTAATTGGTATATTGATAACTCGTGAACTTAAGCAGCAGCCGGTCTGAAACTTCGGTGCTGCTTTTTTCTTGTGCTTGATAGTCGTCAAAAGAACACATGCTTTGTCGACAAGTTTCTGCAGCTGATCCAGCGCAAATAAGCTAGCGTTTATATTCTAATTTCAAAGGGCAAAATATTAAGGTGAATTATAACATTCAAAAGAGGAGGGAAATAGATTGGAGAAGGAATCTGTTTTAGAGTGGTTGATTGCTGATCGGGATTATGTAGCCAAATATAAGGATATAATCTTTCGTATACATCGAGATTACAAGTTTCATAAGCCTCGAGAATTTGTAGTTTACAAATTACAACATAGAAAAGAAAAAAATATAGATTACAAAGATCTTGGATATGAATTTTATATGGCTAGCCACAACGATTGGGAAAACCCTAGAAATGTGCTACGGTATAGCGTAGATGGAGAGTTTTGGACAGAAGTTGAAGAGTTAATAGAAAAAGTTGAAGAAATCTTGATAAACAATTTCTTAATTGAGGAAAATGATCATAAAGCCATGTAAATCTGAAGAGCCATCCCTGCAAAGTAGGCGAAGGCGACAGCTGGAGGAGGCTAGACAGGAACGGACCCTCTCGAAACGGATTGAAGACTGAGAAGGAGGCATTCACGGCGCCGGTGGCCGGCAGCACTGGATGAGAAGGTGATACGGACTAAGATAGGAGCGAGACGAAAGGGGTGCAGGCGCTCGAGGCGGACCGCGGCGGCGACTTCCGTCGCTCTGCTGCTCGGCATCCTCTGATGGCAGTATATTGTCCATAAAAATAGGAGGAGCACTCTCGAAATCGAGAGTGCTCTTTTTAAGTGATACGGAACACGTAGCTCCAAGCTTCTCGTTTGAGCATAACCGTTAACGGGATCTTGGTCTGACTACTGATGCGCCGCAGGCTGGATTGAATTGCTGCATACCTGGTGGGAGGAGGCAAGCCGCAAGAAAAGCGCCTGCGTATGACGGTGCGCCCCGGCAGGAACATTAGTAGTTACAGAACATCTGAAAAATATTAACTGTCTCCTTTTTCATTCTCAGGTGATACAATATGAGTAATCTCAAGGAATTAATAATGCTAAGGGGCCTACTAATGTCTTATGTTATAGACAAAGATACATATATTTTAGACGCGCTGATAGATATAGCTACCTATAGTAAGCGTCAAAAAAAAACACTTATGATCGTTGAGCTAAATTGCAAAAAGGGGAACACACCATCGCGCGTAATCGGAAATCGTTGGGTCATCTTTGATCCACCAGCCGATCAACCCGTGTTATGTGATGAAAATGAGGCCTTTAATGCTGTCGTTGATATTGCCGACTTTTCTGTGCACCACAATGTGCCACCGGCACTGATCAGATACTTTTGCCGCAAAGAGGAGCTGCTCTGCAAGTTTCATCATGGCCAGTGGCTCCTTATAAAAGAACAAACGTTACCTAAATTCGAAGGTCATATTGAACTCTTCGCTGCCTTCTATGAATATCGAGATGTAACGATTAACAGTCTAATCGAAATCGGAGAACCCTTTATCTCCATGAGTTTTGTGGAAGCAGTAGAGCGATTCATTGATGAAAAAGATATTCTTCTAAAAGCCAGGATGATTAATGCTATCCGACGTTCAAGTTCTAGTGATATCTCACTATCTGATGTGTTGAACATAAAAATTTTACAGTTACAGCGGATGCGTAACTTCGGTGAGAACTGCCATTTCGCTCTTTATCGATTGTTAGTAAGATTGCATAATGCTTCTAAAGGAAGATGTAGGGCAGCTGGATTGCGGCAATGACAACCGGAAAGCCATCGAAAAAGATAAATAGAATTAATAACTACATGGCCGGTGGCGGTGCTCGGTGGAATACACTGTCGGACGACAACAACATCTATACAATGGAAGTCGCATAAACTGCGGCTTTTTTATTTATTGTATAGAAGTTCTTGTCGTCAGCTCAAGACAAGAACTTCTATACATAGCCGTATTAAGACAAGAACTTCTATAGAGTCCCGTAATCCTTGAAGATGCACGATTTATTAAAGGGCAGCTAGTTCCAATATGTGGTACTATAGTACTATATGAATGAATAATTAATCGAGCTTTCCAAGCAGATTGTGCAAGAACGGAGGTAGTGTTGGATGGACTTTCACCTAGTCAGTGGCAGGTACACCCGAGATTCAGTACTGAAACGGTCGTTTAACTAGAATTATAAAATGCATACCTTTTATATACAGACTAAAGGGTAATGAAAAGTGGATATCACACAAAATGAGGAGATACTGGTCATGCAGAATAATTTTTGCATCAATTGCGGAGCCAAAATCGTACATAATTCCAATTTTTGCTTTAATTGCGGAACTCCTGTGGCATCTGTAAACACCAAGCAGATTGAAATTAATATGGAATCTGCAGTGGAATCTTCTGCAGTAACCGTTGATTCCATACCTGCTGTCGAGTTTCAAGTGCTTGGTCGAACGCTTTCTTTCTCTAGCGATCTGGTGGAATACAATAAATTAAGAACATTATTTTCTAATCATGCGAGCAAATCTAAATCCACCTTTTTTTCTTATTATCAATCAAATGTGAAATCGTTCAACGATCTGTTTGATAAAGCTATTCCTACATTTATAGAGATGGTAACTGTATCACTTAAATTTGGTGTTTCTGTATTGATTAAATATGATGTAGATTATGTCGATTTAGAGAAATTGGCGGATCTAGCAACCAATGAGATCGATATACTAAAATATATATCACACTTTATTGAAGCCTCAGATAAAATTGCAGCATATGCCGAGAATCTTAGCAGTTACAGGAACCTTTCCAGAGCAGAGCGGGGCAATTGGCAAGGTGGAGGCTTCGGACTTAGTGGGGCTATAAAAGGTGCTTTAACTGCAAGTGTTTTAAACGTAGGAACCGGAATGGTCAGGGGAATTGGTGACTCCTTAACGAATGCCGGTGATAGGGCGAAAATCGCCGGCATGAAAAATGATTTTTTTACCGATCATCAAACACTTGCTTTATTAACGGAAGGGGTACATGAATGTTGCTTCGGCGTATTCTATAGCGTGTGGCGAATACTAGAAGATGAACATCGAATACCTACTGTCGAATTCGAAATCGAAAAGTTGAACGCTAGGGCCAATAACCTGATCGCCCAGTACACAAATGATAAAACGCTATATAACAGAGTAATTGATGTGCTATGCGATTGTATTCGGAATTATCCATACTCGGTTTCCTATTTTTCGAATCTCTATTTCATTGCGAAGGACTCTAAAGAGGAGATTCTAGAAACAGCCAAGTATTTCGGATTGGAGACCGAGTACAAAGAAGCAATTTCCAACCTTAATCAGGTGGAATATATTCGACAACCGATTGATGAGGCAATCAGGAATGGTAATCTGGAGTACGTTTGGGCCGAAATCGAAAGTGGAAATAGTTACGCGGAGTATGGGATAGAAAAGTACTACGGCACTATTTGTCATGACTGTATCAAGACATACAACGTTCTTGAAATGACTAGCCTTCTTGGAGATGTTCAGAAGCGCGCTAATAGTGGAAATATCTATGCCCAATATCTGATGGCGAAAATGGAATGTGACATGTATGGAAGGGACAGGCGCAACCTTTCCAAAGAAACCGAGGCAGCAAAAGTTGTAATCGAAATTGCAGCTAAAGGAAATATATCCGCAATCGCTTTACAGGGATTTTGGGGGAGCCGTGGATACCATAACGCTACTAAAAGCGAAGACAGCGCGATTGCTTTGCTTGAGGAAGCAGCAAATCGTCAACACCCCACAGCTTTGGCCTGGCTCGGTTCGTATTATAGAACCGGCGAGCGTGGGCTTTCGCGAAATAAAGAGAAAGCGGGAATGATGTTGAAGTTGGCTGCGGCTTACGATCATCCGTATGGTAAAAAAGAGCTTGAAAAGTTCAACAGTGGATCTACAAGTTCCTGTTATATTACAACTGCAGTATGCGATTCTCTGGGCCGAGAAGACGATGGGTACGAACTTACCGCTTTTCGTTCATTTCGAGACAACTGGCTTGTCAATCAGGTGGATGGTGAGATCTTGATCAAGGAATATTATAGCGTTGCACCGGTTCTTGTTGACCATATCAATGCAAAGGTAGACAGAGATGCTATTTACAAGCGAATTTGGGACGAGTACCTGAAAGAATGTCTGATAGCAATCGAGAGCGGCTATAATCAGCGCTGTAAAGAAATCTATTGCCGAATGGTAAACAATTTGAAAACTCAATATCTTTAGGTTCTCCTATCACTTTAATCCGAACTATTTAATATATGACTTTAATTACATCGAAACATAGAGACAGTATCCAATGATGCTGTCTCTTTTTAAATTTTTAGATGCAATTATAGAAATGAGAACGAAAAAGATTCCGTTTTTGTATAGAAGTTCTTCTCGTCCGAAATACACTGATCACAAGAAGAAGAATATGGCAGTAGAAAGTATCAATCTATTAAACTTTCAACAAAATGTCCGTTTTGTAGAATGATTGACGAGAACAAATGTTTTGGTATAGACTTGTACTATATAAATATTTCCACATAATAAATACTGGAGGAGTTCTTAATGAACTGGGACCTAGCGGTTTTTAGAGCAAAATGCCAAGCAAATAATCTTCCTACTGAACGGTTAGATGAACTAATTGATACTCTAGTAAAGATCAAGAAAAGAACTAATCATCATGGTCAGTTAAGTATAGATCGTTGGGATGAACAATTCCAAGGCAACGAGTTTGACTTTCTTTCTGATGAAGCCGACCAGTTAGAATTTGAAGCTGAGACTAACTTTATCGCTGCTTTACAAGCAATTCATCCAATTGCAGATATCATGGGACAAATAATAAATTTAACAGTGTTAAATTCACATTTTGCTGTACATGATGCTTCGTTATATAAAGTAAAAACTAAACTAACTAACTTGAACAATCCTCAACATGCAGCGATAATTTCTGCTGTCGATACGTTGTATACTTCAAATGAATTTATGTTTATAGATGCATTTGTAAATACAATAAAACATAGAAATCTAATTGAATCATATCATTATGCTGAATACGGTACAGATACAGAAAATCGGAACGGTTTAAGAACTGAACAATTTGAATATAAACAAAATACGTATTCGCCCATTTGGGTAGATACAGTGATTAATAATTACTTTAGCACTGTATTTGATAATGCAATCAACATCGGAAACGCTATCAATAGTTATTTATAATAAAGGCTATCCCCTTCTCCTCTATATGGTTTGTCCACTTGTGTAAGATTATAATTAACATCATTAAATAAAATCCACTTTTTGTTGAAAGATGAATTGAGGTGTGATGTATGGCAAGAATTCTTCAACGTGAAATTGATCAGATAAAAGTAAATGAAAAATTGCCTTTGTTCCCCTGGTACGTGGCAAATTTTATTAACAATAAAGAAGGCACTCTCTCGCCCTCTTCTCTACTTGGGTATCTATCTGACTATGAAATCTTTTTCTCTTGGTTAATTAGCGAACAACTCACTGCTGCGACTTTAATGAAAGATATCCCTCTTTCTGATCTTGAAGTTCTTAGCATAGATGATGCATCAAATTTTCCTAGATTTTTAAGACGCACCACCAAAGTTAAAAAAGGTAACAACGATTCGACGGTAAACCGTAAGCTCTCCTCGCTGAAATCACTATTTAATTATTTGCAAAACAAGGCAGAAGACAGTGAAAAACGTCCTCTATTACAAAGAAATGTGATGGCTAAAATTGATTTGAATCGGCTTAGTCAGGACATTGAAACAAAGGCCGCAATTATCGAACACAAGATACTTAGTGATGAGGAACAAATAGAGGACTTCCGGAGCTTTGTAGCCGGCGGATATTCCAAGATTCCCGATTTATCAAAAAAACAATTAAGTTGGTATGAAGATAACAAAGAACGTGATCTTGCTATCGTAAGCCTGATATTAAGTTCGGGACTTCGCGTTAGTGAGGTTGTATCAATTACCCTTGATTCTTTTAATTGGGATACTAGACGAATTCTTATACGGCGGAAAGGAAATAAAGAACAGTCTCTTCCTTTCTCAGAAAGAGCAAAGATGGATCTTCGTGCTTACTTAGAAGTGAGAGTATCGAGGTATAAACCTTCAAATAATGAGAGCACCTTCTTTCTTACAAAAGGGGGACGGCCTATTTCCAAAAATGCTATCCAAAAGATGATCATGCGGTATGCTGATTACTATGGTAAGCCCTTAACAGTACATAAACTCAGACATACATTTGCTACGCGCTTCTATAGAGAGGAGAAAGATCATCTTCAACTGCAGAAATTACTAGGTCATTCCGATCCTAAAACTACTGTAATTTACACACATGTTGGTCAGAGAGCACTGGATGAAGCAGTCGATAGGGTAGATAAGTAATAGGGGGAAGTTTTAGAATGACCTTTACAAATTCATCAGTATAGTTACCCTTTTAGGAGTCATTGGTACATTTATTACAGCAATTGTCGGGGTTAATAAGTATCTTTTTGAAAAAAATAGAGACATATATCTTCGTCGATTAAATGAAGTGTATGCCCCCTTATATGGTCTATTACTAAAACAAGAAAAGCTACGTGAAATACTAATGCCAGGAGTAACAAAGGAGCATGCACCAATTCTGACAATTGTAAAAGTCAAAAGTAAACAGACAATTGACATCGGAACTGGAAAAATAACAAATCATGAAGAATCTGAAGAGATCGGCATACTTGATAGAAGAGCTTTCCTAAATGTATTGAACAATACTAATCGGGGTCTAGCCTCTCCTGAGTTGTTAAGAAGGCTTAATGAGTATGAAACACTGATTTATCTCGAAGAATCATCGGTACATGATGAAAAATGGGAAAAAGCAACCACAGACAAAGTTCGTATAGAGAATTTATTAATTCGAGAGATATTACATGGATACAAGCGTCTTGTAATGAAATTAGATATAGAAGATAACCACTCAATCACGATGCTTGATGAATATTATAATTAATGAATTAGTCGCCGGATCTTTACTGCTTAGCTTAAAATCCCAATCTAGTAAAGTCCAAAAACGGTTCCCCTACTTATAGGGAAAGCGTTTTTGGACTTTTTTAGGTAGAGTGCTAATTCTCGGTCCCTACCTCGAGCCAGGATGTATTTAAAAAATGCATCATTTAGTTTTTCCAATGGCGTCCCTTGTATAGCAGCTTGTTGTCCGATGACAAGAACTTCTATACAAAAACGACAAGAACTTCTATACATGCTTCCTCTTCAAACCGGCTTGAAATTAACATAACTTCCAATGGTTAACTATTTAACGCTTAATAGTAAAACTGGCAGCGGATCTCTGATCTGCTGCCGGCTTGTTGTATTAAACTTCTTTTGGTTCATTTATTTTGTCTTATTCACCTACTATGCCGTCACCATGCCGAAAAATTGTTTCAGCAGCCGTTCTCTAGTGTAAAATCCGCTTTAATCTTTCTGGATGTTAATCTCTGCCCCTCTATCGTTTATTAAATTAGCGCCCCCCTTTGGAGCCATTGTCCAAGTTGTCCAGACAGTCTTCGTTTTACCTTTAGTAAAGTAATTCGCAGTGCTTTGTGGCCAATTCTCTATGCCGGCAGATTTAACAAAGTCAGCATCATTAATTTTGTTAAAGTAAAGAAGAGTTGACTTTAATCCTGCAGCATACATCAGTACGCTTGGTTTATCGGTAAGGGAAGTAAAGTCCAGTTGTATATATGTGATGTATCTGCCTTTTTGCCAGTCGGCAATCTTCAGAGGAAACAACGATGAATAAATGCCACTTAATTTATTTGAGGTTGCATCTACTAAGATGAATCTCTTGATCTTGACTGTAGCTGATTTATTAGACAGGGTAATAGGAGTGTTAATAATATCAGCAAAGGTTGTTTTTGTGTTGTATTTATATCCCGTTAGACTAACTAAATTAGAACCGGTTTTCCCTACCTCTCTGAGCTCGTTAAGATCTTTGTAGGAATTAGCATTTTTTCCTTCCACATTCATGTATCGAAGAATAATAGCAGCTACCTCTGCCCTAGTTGTTGTACTCTTTGGTTTCAATGATCCATCTTCAAAACCAGTAATAATCCCTGTGCCACGAACTAACGCAATATATGGGACTTTATCAATGCTAATCTCACCTCGCGTTGCTTCAGGTGTTGGTAATAGAGTATTTTTAGTATCATTAAGGGCTTCCTTAAAAGAGTCATTGGACTTCATAAGGCCATTAGAAAGCCATTTCATTTCTTCATAACGTGTAAGTTTAGTGTTTGGGCTAAATCCGTTTGGATAGTCGTTCGGATTAATGAAACCCTGAGCTACCAATTGGGTTACTGCAGAATCTGCCCAGTTTCCTTTCATATCAGGAAACGGATTTTCCCCTGTTACCTTCTGGAGTTTTGTAGATCGACTAAGAATTGCAGCAAATTCAGCACGCGTAATTTGTCTGTCTGGCCTGAATGTACCGTCTGCATATCCTGTAATTAATTTCATTTCATTTGCTTTCGCAATAACGCTCTCAGCCCAATGCCCTTTTATATCTTTAAAGCTAGTAGTGACAGATGTAACGAGATTATTCGTATTATCAACGACGGGTTCTACTCTCTCTGCTTCTGCTTTAGGTGTGTTAGGGATAATGATGCCGGATAAAAGAGTTGCGATTACCATAGTCGAGATCAATATTTTTTGCATGTCTTATCTTCTCCTCTTCAAATCTGCTTAAATTGCTAAACCAATGACGGAGCTTTTATTCAACCTCACGCCGCCAGTTCCATAATAGTTACGAGCGATCGTCATGCAGCGACAGGAGCCGGCTGTTCCAGCTAGAGAACTCGGCGATGAACTGTTCCCACCGCTTGCCCTTCTTTAATTGCATGGTTGTGGGATCTTTTTGTTTGTTCTATGCTTCTTTAATTTCGCCTCGTAATAAGTAATCCATGATTGAAGATCCATTTTTTCAAGCTCCTGAAAACCAAGTCTTAAGTCATATAAGGGCGATTTATAATTCTTGAAGAAGCTCCTCTTAATCATTTTCAGGTTCCAAAAACTATTTTCAATAAAGGCGGATAAGAATGCTGCTTTAAATTTTTCTGATTTTGATTCAATTATAGTTAATTGTAATTGAAGTTCTATTACAACCTTAAAGTGCTCTCTAAGCTTATAAGAGGTTGCATTTATGTACATCGGTCTTGGCCACTCAGGGAACTTACCTTCCTTAATCGAAAGTAATGTATTTAGAAAATCGATTAAAAAGATCAATACCTTTTCTCTATCTGATGAAATGCTTCTTAACAGCTTAAGACCTGACATTTGGTCCAAGTGAACCCTAAGATTAGTGTATATCTGGTTCGTTTCCTTATTTCTATAATCGTAACGGATAATTCTGCCTAATACTCCGACTTTTCTTTCTGACTTCTTTTTCGTTATTGCAAGCCATAACATCGAAATTACAGCAACAATAAACAAGCCAATGGCACAGAGCTGTGATACAAGAAATATCCGATTCGTAATAAAATAGCTTAAAATAAATCTTGCAATTAAAATGGCATAAATAAGTACAACTGAATAAATAGCTACATTGAGAATCTTTCCTCTAGCATACGTTAAATTGAGTCGTTTGTTATTAATCTCCACTTTTTCATCCCCCTAACAAAAAGGCACTAGAAAACAATAATTCATTATAAGTTCATCTTCTATTAACATCGGTTATTATTCCAGATCAGATTAATCCATTAATCAAGGAAATAATCTTTATGTATGACTTCTTGGGAATTAACAACAATTGTCAGGGGTAATTGAGCTATAATCCCGTCGGCCAGCTTTACTGGTTAACTATTTGGCCCCCGGGTTTGTATAAAACTTCATGTCAGACAAGTACTTCTATACAAAAAAACAAACAAAAAAAGCCGCAGTTTATGCGACTTCCGTTGTATAGATCTGGTTGCTTTAAGCTAGGCTATCTATTCTCGCCAATCCTCGATTGGTCGGCCATATTCGACCCTACAATGTTTACATGCGTAAATTGTGCGCATAAGACCTTTTGATTTCATTTCAAATAGAATTTCGTTTATATTATTAGAGCAATACTTTGGATGAGCTGTAGTAACAGGTCGATCTTGATTAGCAGCTGGTGGTACATTCAGTGATTGACACCCCGCTGCAACATGGATTAGGTTTCTATAGCTCTTCGAGTGGGGGTTAAAAGTGTTGATGTTCAAGATAAATCCTTCAGGATTTTCATTTTTCCATTTCAGGTAATCAGGTATCTGATCCTCGTCTTCATAAACTTTCATGTCTCCTACTTTATTCAATGTATATCACCTCCACAGGGTTTTCATCTAATTAGTACCGCTAAGAACCTACATAATCAGGATCTACTTGACTAACCGAAATTACTGATTTTATTCATGATCCCCGTAGACTTCATAATTAGGAATCTTAGCAAACTTATTGGTCCATCTTATCCCAGACACTTCCGGCATCAACTGATTATATAACCCCCAATTTAGAATGTGAACATTATGTAAATTCTCATGCGGAACGGTTTGCAGACTCATGGAGTTATATGCTGGTTTGTGAGAATAAATTAGCAACCTTTCTGAAAGATCAATTTCTGTTATCCATGACTCCATTGCAGGAGTAGCACTACCAGCTAAACGGCCTATGTAAAATGTATTACCTTCGTAATTATTCGTGTTAATCCACTCTTCTTGAAGAAGCCTCTTGCCAAACGTTTGCTTGCCTGTTTTTCCGATGTAAAGTAAAACTTCCTTACCATAAACAGGGTGATACCCGTAAACCTGATAAATACCCCTATCTGTTTTTGGATCGTTTAACATCTGCAATTGACTGTGCTTATAAGGCCCATCCCAGTCAATGTGAATGATCTTTTGCTCAGAAAACATAGTAAGATTTCCCTCTCTCCTTAAAATTATAGAACTTGATCCCAATGCCGATACTCTTGATCAACTTTACTTCTCGACTCACCGTAACCTTTACCCCCTGCCTGCCCTCCTAGGATGGACTCTTAGGAAGCCGGTAAAGGAGCAGGTGTGGCTGCAGCGACGACAAACTGCTCCAGTTGCAGGGGCTATAAAACAGCTCGTAAACTATGCTCTTTAACTTGGTTCTATCCAATCCCCATCGGCATTATAATTCATGCAAACGGAGAAGCCCGCAGCATTCCAGTACGTGTCGAAGACAGGACGGAGCAAACGAGCCAACTCAGCATCATTCGTGGGGAAGTTTTCCATCATAAGTTCTGGAAGAAGTAAATCATCTTTGTCGATTTGATTATGGCCCATATTAAACCTATTAATGAGATTCCCTTGTATTGTTAAGGTGAAGTCCCTAACGCCAAGTAAACTCACCATAATTACGAACGGAGGTTGTACACCTAAGTTAGACAATGCGATAAGATATTTTGACGTTTGGTTAATGATCTCTTTTTCGAAGGCTACAGGATAAATGACCCGCTTCTCCCTCTCTACCCTTAAGAAGTAACCGTTCTCGACCGCTTCGATCATGCCCTGACGTGTCAGTTGCGTATAGGTGTGAGGATGAGCATCTCCGGGCCATTTCGCGAAGGTGATAAAACCGTCAAAGTTGTATTTGAAGTTGAGGTTGTCCGTAAGCATCGGCCACAACTGGTTAGTCTGCGCTTTGAAGGTAGACACGTCTAACAATCCGTTACCTAATGCACTGAACGGAACCAGGTGGAGTGCAATCGCTCTTTGAGCGTCGCTAAGCGTCATATAGCCATCATTGGCTTTTATTTTAGCAATACGAGAGAGGCGCAGGTCTCTTAATCTCTCAGAGATACCCATTGTGGAGAGGAATGCTGAACGAATCTCGGTAATATCCATCGGATGTTTGCCGGCCGAGTTTCGGGTGTAAAAGCGCGTTGTACCGCCCATACTTGCCATGTGCGGTGAGTTAAGACTGTTCGGTATCCGAATAATAAACACGGAATTCTCCGTAGATGGAAGCGGGATCGCCCGAATCTGAATGCCATAAATACGCGGTTGCACGTTAGAGCGAATGATCTCTTCTACCTGCCGGATAAGTTGGTCTGCATTGTCGATGTGTACACCAACCACGTTGGCCGGCTTTCCTGCAACTTCTGAAATCCCATAGATGAGTTCTCCCCCGCCTCCATTGGCGAAAGCTGAAACATCATAAATGAATTCGCGCTTATCGTCACTGGCTTGAAGATTCGGCAGCGTCTCTTTGTAATCAAGGACACGGCTCTCGAGCACCTGATTGCTTACCAGGTTCTTAAAATCCTGCTCTGTAATTTGGTCAATTGGCTTCGTTAATAACGACAATGTAATCGCCTCCTATTATCTCTTACTTAATTTGAATATCTCCATGTGCTACTCGAACAGTCAAGTAAATCCCAAAAGACACCGTGATGACGTTACACACAAAAGCCGCCAACCGAAACCCGGCAGCGGCATTCATTTAGGCAATTGCAAACAGACACCAAGAAATTGAAACATAAACCCGATTGTAATCATTTTGATCCCTAAACTCGAAACGCGTTTCCTTTTTCTTAATTGAATTGCTGGCAAATATTCTTCACCCTGTATTTTATAAATAATTTCTTCTCCATACGAAGCCGTTCCAAAATTCAATTGATCATCCGGCGTCCCCTTCCACATGAGTATACCGCCGGCAAACGAAATTATTGTCCCTAGGATATTACAACTCCACCCAGTCCACTCCAGCCACTTCAAGTTAAGTCACCTCGATTTCTTTAAAAATAATACGAAAAATCCATCTATTGGTTTCACTCTACCATTCTCCGTTACTGAAGCAACAAAGGTGAATGAAGTTGAACCTGCATAATGAACCGAACAAATAAACACCTTCAAAGTTTATCTCTCACATCTTTCGATGCAGTAGTTCCTTTGAAGGTGTTTGAATGTGCCTCATACTGCCAGTTCAGATCATAGGTAAGGCATAGGAAGTCTTCCTTTCAATTCTTCCAAAACCTCCTTGTAGAAGTACACGGCCTCGTGGAACTCTTTAAATGCTGCCAAATCGCGATCATTAAATGCGTGAATTCCATTCCGCCGCTGTTGTATAGTCTGAATTTTTTTATCGTACTCGTCCTCTTTACCGGGTTCCCATATCTTTTTTTTGAAAAATGAACGCAACCGATCGAACGATGCGTCACCTGGTACCTGGGTCTGGTTTCTAATTTTAATGACTTCGGAGTCTACCATGTAATCTTTCAAATAGACGGTTAGGAAAAACTTCAACGTATTCTCCGTAAGCGCGCCGAGGTTTGCCCATGCCAAAATGAGCGCGCCATCGTATTCAAGATCATCTTCATCCGGAATCTGAATCCATTTTTTCAGAGTATGCGATAAGGAAAGCTGTCGATCCAACCGGGCTTTACTTAACGCTTCTGCTGCGATCTCCGGCGCCCACCCCTGGGCATTAGACCAAAAGGCTTGAATGTCGCCATTGTGATAGATGATGATATCAATAACCTCTGATAGCGTCAGCTCTCGTCGGGAGCTCCCTAGTAATACTTCGATACCCATGTCGTGTCCTCCTTGGTGTCCTCTTTGCTGAATCATCTCCGATTTGTGAGCGTAAAGCCACTGCAGCGGGATTGTCTGCATTGTCACTCAGTGACGGAATGCCTTTCAGTAAGTATTTAAGCTGCCGATCGTACCGGCAGCTTACCTATAAGATAAAATTTTCGATTTAGATGAAAGGTAATATCCTTATCGCCCAGCCATCTTATAGCTTCTGGAAACTTTGACGTAAGCAGATTCACTGATACTTTCTCTCCAATGTTTCCAAGCATAGACCAAATTCGTTTTCTAATAACTACCAAATTTCGGTTCCTTCTGCTGGAGTCCTTTTTCGATCATTTGAATATCTTTCTCTGCTTCTTCGAGCTCAAGTTCATCCAGACCGGAATGCTGGATATTTTGCTTCAGAAATTGAACGAGTTGCTGCAGTTCATCGATCGGTGGTGTTAAGGTTCCTTGTTGATTCGATTGCGAAATCGTGCTGCCATTGCTTCCGACTTGCAGCGCAGCGTTATGTCCATAGTTTGAAACGTTATAATTATTGGTCACACTATGCGTTGTGTTTGCTGGTGGTGGATCAGGTGTTGGTGTTAAAGCTTTTATACCTTCAGAGGTAATCGTAATTGTATCTATAGTTATGGCTTTAATTAATTTTTCATTGAGTAGTTGATTGATGACTCTATCTGTATCAGGGTCTAACAATCCCAGGTTTCGGCCCAAAACGTATATATTCGGAATATGCTCAGGATTGCCCTCTACTTGATCTTGTACATACTGCAGGAATCTCATTTGAACTTCTCTTTGAGTGCTCACCGTTAAAACTCCTCCGATTTCATGGGCATATATCTCATGAGGAAGTTCCCAAGCCTTACTTGTTATGGAAATCTCACAAGGCAACGCACTATTGAATCCTTCAATATACTCTGCTCGCTGTAAACCTCTCAATACAGCCATTATGCCAGTAACATTGTGAGCATAAAACAAAGCGGTGTCTTCTTGTTGTATCTTAATCAAGCTACCGAATGTACTGCTGACTGCAACGAGGTTAAGCGCAGAAAGCTGTAAAATATCTTGTTGGGCCGGAAAAGCTTTTTCAAGCTGTTCCTTTGTGCGAACTGGCTCTAAAAGTGCATTTAGGTAAGTTGAGATCGTAATTCTTCTGACATTCTTATTAGCATGAAGAGAAAACCGCTTAATGTAAGCAGCTGATTTATATGCTAATTCCGAAGGCATGCCTGCTTTACTTAATGGGTAATTAAAGCTTGCCTGATGGAAAATACTATAACTCCCACACCAGTTACAATCGATGTGAAAAATAAGAGATTCACGCCAAGATTCTTCGGGTTGGCTACCGCATAGATAACATAAAGGCAAATACCTGCACCCTTTTCTAGAATTGTAATATTTTTCATCATTATTTTACCATGAAAAATACAGTTGTTCTATATAGACGACAAGACTTCGATCTTGGCAGTCGAATTTAGGATTTCGTTGCCTCGCACCTCTATTCGCTAAGCAGTAACCACATAAAGACCATCTTTATTAAATTCGTATAAATGATTCTTGACGAAAGAATTACTCAAAAGGACGGACAATAATTTGATTCTAATTCATCAAATTAATATTTTACGTAATTAAATAGGAGCCCGGCCGCAGAATTAAGGGCGACTAAAAAAATAAAGCAGCCGCGTTAGCTGGCTGCTACTGTGAATGAAGTATGTAACCATTTCCATTGTCCAATCATCTGTGAAACTGCTGATGTAGTTCCCATCATAGTTAATGGACCGCACTCTGATTCAGGAACATCAAGTCTGTGAAGTAACAGTGATGCGATGTAATCAAACGGATGTTTTGTCTTGTTAACTGCATCCATCGCCACGGAGTAATAGTCGTTTACAGCATCCACAAAGATTTTTCCTGCAGATTCACCAAGAAGTTTCAATAGTTCATTGAATAGTTTATCTGCCTGTGTTTTAGGAAACAGGTTAAAGAGCGCCAATATATCCGCTCCCATAGCGGCAAGCATAAACTCGTACTGTACCCGTTCCTCGTCAATGTCTGCAAAAATATCTTCATAGTTTAGTATTTCATCTTTCATTGTAGGCCATTTTTCCTTGAGTTCATCTAAATTAGATCGTATGACAAATGTAGCCGCTGTTGAGATTGAAATTGTTGAAATTTTTCCGTCATCCTTCTTTTTTCTTTTGAAAATATTGAACAAGGGATCACCTCTTTTGCACTAATTATACCTGATTTTCAATAAAATTCTATTAGATATATCGTTGCTGATTAGTGTGCTCCGTCTACCCTATTAAAAAAATGAAACGGCCGGAAAGTCCCTTCGGACTACCGGTCGTTTCATTTAATTACTTTTGGTATAGCAGCTACAATTAAGTCCTGTTCAGTCTCAGAGATTGATCGGCTATAATTCATCTCCTCTTCACCTGCTGCTCTAATTTGCTGTACCACGAGAAACTTTAATTGCTCTATAGCTCTGTCTTTACCCATTAAGATTACTTCATTAAGTTTCATTGAAGACTGAAACATATGTCTCCTCCAACTAAACCATCATTATAGCTATATTATAACGAACGTGTGATCGCAAATTCAAGATTTTCGTCTAACTAGAGTTATGCGTTATTTAGTAGTTTTCGCAGCACAGATCGTCATACCGGTTGCTGCTTAAGTTCACGAGTTATCAGCCTTCACCATCAACGGGTTCCAATATGTCGACCTATCATCTACTTGTTTGTCCTCTATTAGCATTCCGCGCAAGGTCAGCTTCCTTTCAGTATCGTCATCTTTATTTCTATTCTTATTAATTCTACCTACACTTTCGGGAAGTAAATCATAAATTGATACATTCAAGGCCATTCCAATTTGGAATAGAGATATCAAAGAAACTTTTTGAATACCGTTTTCAATGTTTGATACAGATGGTCTTGATAAATTTATTCTTTTACTGAACTCGAGCTGTGTTAAGCCCCTAGCTAATCGGATAGTTTTAATTCTTGATCCGATATTATAGTAGAGCATTTCCTCAAGGCTCTGAGAAATCATTTCGGCCCCTCCTCTTAAATTTATGGCATCCAATTACCTTAACCTAGTTCTATGCGATACCCAGATCCAGTTGCAAGTACATATTTCAAATTGTAATCCCATAAACTGAATATAGTTCCTCTGCAGCTGACTCGAACACTCTTCCCTTATCACTACTAAAGCTTCTCATATAATAAAGGTCATGCTCATGCTGGCGATGAAAAGTTGAATAAATATATACCGCTTTTGCCTTCAAGCTCAATCGCCTGTCTATTAAGCATTTTTTTATGTCAGCATGCCAGGTAACAAATTCACTAAGGATATCCTGGTCCCTGCAGTCAAGACAACCATATAGATCTACACATTCTGCGGATTGCCACTCAGTCGAATCCGAAAGAGCTGAAAATATTACTTCCTTGCGGTCGCTTGTGAATCGTTTATAATCCTCGAAATGTGATTTACAAACCCCTGCCAAATTCATAAGAAGTACAGCTTTCGCAGACAACGATATTTTAGGGTAATGGATAAGGTCCAATGCTTCAAACAAGTATCCAAACTCTGACATATACCGTTCAGTTAGATGAAGCCTCTCTTCGACTTCCGAGATTATTACTTTATCCTCCGGATGCTGTCTTTTCTCATTAATTAGCCATAAAAAAATCTGATGATAGTTGATATGGCTAAACAAAGCATTACATAAGGAAAGTAGAGTTAAGGTAGTTACTGTGCTTTCGTCCTTCATCGACAACAGCAACTCGGAGAGTTGAAATTTAGTTTTTTGATGATGATTGTCTACAAAATCTTGAAGGAAAGTTTGGAGTGAGTAATGTGAGTATTGAAACCGCTCATGTGCTTCATTAGAAATAGGATAAAGCTGGTGCAGCAAACACAAAGAATCTCTCAAGTGTTCAAGTTCTAGTTTGGCTACATCAATCAGATTTGTATTCTTGGCGGCGACGCTCAAGATAAATGGACGCTGAGACTTTTTAAGGAAGTATTTCGCAACCATCGCTTTTGCATTTGCGATTCGTCTCATTTTCAAACCACCCTAAATATATTTGCTACGCCATTGTGACTAGCAGTACCAGTTATACCCATACGTTTGTAAGTAAATACATTGAAGAAACAAATAGTTTTGACATCTCACACCAAAATGATACTTATAAATATCAAAAACAATCTATTGGTGGTGGATTCTGCTTAATTTGCATCCCCACTCGGCACCAGAAGCAACTATGATTCATTTTTTTAGGTGTCACAATGTAGTTTTCTCACGAATGCTCGCTCCAATGTTCACGAAAAACCGTTTCCATAGTGTTGACAAGTCAAAAAAAACTTTTTATGATGGTGGTGTGGAGTGGAGTACATCCAGCAGATTGAATTTTAAGGAGGTCATTATGGAACTTCGTATAAAAATTTCAGACGCAGAATTTGCGGAAATTGAAAGTCGGTCGAAAGCAGCAGGATTCCCCACAGTTACTGCTTATGGTCGTAGTCTGCTTTTTCCCGAACACAACTACGAACCGAAGTGGGCTGAGGTAAAGGCATACATTAGCAAACTCGAACCTGACGAAGTCTTTCAAATACGCGACGCTTTGCCTAATCCCCCATCACTCTTCGGAAAATGGGCTTATGACCAACGTGCCGAGTTAGGCATTGAACCAGCCGGTAAAGACCGCCAAAACACAAATAAATGGCGTAAAATTAAAGGCTGAGCGGATTGAGGTGGTGTCAATGACAAGTGATGATTTTATTGATGCAATGAACAGTTTAAGCCTAGTAGAAAAAAGGAAATTTATAGAGTATGTAATTCAGAAATACTCCATAAAGGCGTGTGAAGGTTCGTATATTGTTAGTCACGATTGGTGGTTAAATGATAAAGACGATCGTTACGATAGGCCAGACCAAAAAACAAAGTAAAGGCATTTGAACTTGTCATATGCACAGAAATACCAATGAATTCGGGGATGACTATGGACAAAGAACTGGAAGACAACCTGGCGAATGAGTTTCCATTCATGAAAAGAGGGGACAGCTATGAGGAACAGGAGAAAAGTGGAGGAATACGGGATAAATTTGGTGCTTTCGGGTGTGAAGTTGGGGATGGCTGGTATGTAGTTTTACGCGAACTATGCCAAGAAATAACCCAGGCTTACAAAAGAGCGGGATTGCCTGTAGTAGACATTGTCGTGGATCGTGTGAAAGAGAAGTTCGGTCAACTAAGATTTTATTACCATCGGGTAGACAACGACCCTGCTATTCACTCCATCGATTCCCTTGCAGAGCTTCATAAGGAGGTTGCTATTTTAGTACGACAGTGCAGAGAGCATTCTACCACTATATGCGAAAGTTGCGGAGCACCCGGAGTATTGCGAAGGGACTTAAGGTGGGTGCAGAGCCTTTGCGATCAGTGTCATGCACCACGGAAACAAAAAATCGAGGAGTGGAGATTGAGAAAGGAGCAAAACGATGGACAAAAAATATGAAGAAGAACATGAGGAGGCATTAAGCTTTTTCTACGATGAATTTCTGTGTAATTACAGTGAGGAAGATGCAGGTGAAGTGTTCGACGGCTATGATGACTAATTGCTAGAGAGCAAAAGGATAATCTAGTACTATTTTTTTTTTTTGATGGAATGCAGAAATGAATTCACAGTTAGTCTACAACTTATTTTCGTAATGTTGGAGTTAATATTTCCACAAAATCCGCGTCAAATTAAGAACTTCAGCCTACTACTTTATTTTCCTTCGACATTAGGATTCTAAAAATAGTTTTGATGAACTATCGATCTAATTGATCGTACCAAGCTATTGATTGTAGCATATTTTGATAAATGAAAAACGAAAAAAAGACATGCTTAGTATAAGCAGGCCTTTAATTCGTAAAGGGATCAATCATTATACTGAATTACTTATCAATCAATGTCGCATCATCCACTGATAATCAATATAACAATCGACTTTATGCAATATAATACCATCTCCACATAATAAAGGCCACAAAAATACCTGGTGTTTGTATCATCTTTGTCCAATTTGTAGTCTTGACTCTTGCTTTAATCCTCTGTTCAAGATTTTCTCAAGTCGCCTCTAGTTTTTGCTCAGTGCCGGCTACTCCTTGCTGGCTACTTCTATATTTTTGTCACCTTTTACACAGGAAGCTATTGTATAATATCGAGGACCAGCATTATTAATTCTCGGCCGTGGCCGGTGTGGCAAATAGACAGCATTTTGTACATCCAAATTGTAAAAGCGATATGGCTCAGAATCGAAGCCAAACTTCCCACTGGATCGCTGAGCTATATATCCTTTAATTCTGTGAGCAAAATCCGGATCAATTCCCTCCAATATTAAAGACAACGAAGGTATGTTTGGATCAAGCACCACAATATCTTTGATCTTATATAAATACTCCATTTCTCCCCCGCTAGCCATACGAAAGGTGATATAAATTGGGGTTTTATAGCTGTTGCTATCCGGGCAAGCGTGGACTCCATGGATTTGCGTGAGATCATATGTTTTACCGGCTGCGACGGACAATACTTCTACTTCATAATAATGCATACTTTTGTCTGCCCCCAATAAAAAATTGATGTATTCGCGTATAATCCGATACTCCGGTACCGAATGTTTTCTCAAGAACTGATCTAAAATAGCAATGAGTTCAAACCACGTCATACTAGTGAATCCAGTTACTGGATCATGTAATATTCTATTTTTCGTTAATGTAATCCCCATTGCGTTTACGCCTTCATCCATTGGGAAGTGCTGCGGATCCAAATACGATATTAACTGATCCTTTATGTCGTTAACTTTAGCGGAGACTTTGATACTTTTAGCTTCAATAATCAGAATAAATTGCTTGATACGTCCCTTAAACAGTGACAGTGTTATATCACGGCGAATAGGCTTAGGACCAAATGATGTCATCTCCGCATCTACCTGCACAAAGTCTATTTCCTTTAAAGAAGGCAAATCCGGGATTTGACTACAAAAGTGAGTCAGTAGATCTGGAAATGTGGCGAATAAATAGGCAAGTCCTTTGGTTTGCTTTGTTTCGCTATCACCATCGATTAAATTGAAAAAAGAGGCGTTGTTTTGGTATAGCCGAAATGAAGTTTTCACTAAATATCTCCTCAACATTGCTGAATAGTGTTCTTAATTCGATTGTTATTATCTCTAATCCTCCATAAGCAAAGCTTCTCATGATCTTTCGTTTACTTAATCCTTATCTCGCTTCTTGTAGCTGTCCGATTAGACGCTGGACATATTTATTGTTGTACCCTTTTCTCGATTCATTGACCATATCAATAATTAAAATAGCCATTAACCCTTCAACGGTTAGCAAAAATTCAGGGTCCATCTCTTCCATGTTTGAAAGAAGCAGTTCAGCCTTGTAAATCGATCGTTTCCGAGCTGGAACTTTAACGCGCATCCAGCCTCCGGATTGCCGCGGAGTGCGTTTTTCTGGTACAGCCCAGTGCTTTTGAACAGTTGGATGTTGTGAAGTTGGCTGTTGCTGTTCTTGTGGTTTAATCAAGCACTGCTGCTCTTTTAGGTTTCGGTATACAGTTACCTGATCAATTCTCCCCCGTCGAAAGTTGAAAATAAAGTCCTCGAATATATTCGAGATAACCGAATTCAAGCTAATCTCAGTATCGATTAATTCTTGAATATCATCTACAAATGATTCCGCCCTGAGGAAATCTCGAGTCGGTAAGTACGTTGTAAGGATAAGAACTTCTTCTTCTTTTGGCCGTATATAATCGAACAGTGATTGTAACAATGTTTTATTCTCCGGAGGCTGGCCAACTGAATTTATTCGCTGACCGATCAGATCCAGTTTACTCTTTACCCCCATATTTTCACCCCCCTCTTTATAGCTGCCATAATAAGTCGGTGAACCGTTTGTCGTTTAGGAAGTTCCCACTTTAACATCAGTCTTACGATCTCATCGTGATATATCTCAATCAATTTCACGTGCATATGCTTTCCGGTGTCTTTGTATGGAATTAGGATCACCGGCTTGTCTGATGTGTAATGACCTTCCTGGTATATCAAAGTAGTTGGTTGATGATAATAGGCCTCAATAATCTGTTTATCATTCAAAGCAGCAATAATCAGTTTCGTGTTGTACTCGGATTGTTTTTTTCCCATCCCATAATCCATTGCCCACTTTCGGAGAGTGACCCATTGATCTGATGTAACTGGAAACTTTACATTGTGTATTTTATCAGACCTCTGTTTACGTTTTTTCTTTTCCTGTTCATCAGGCTTTGTTTGCGGTTCACGCTCCAAAATGGGATTCACAGTAAATATATTCGGTTTATTCAAACTACCCTCTCCCCCACTCAAAAATTCATCCCCTACCTCCATTACCGTTAGGGCCACTTTCCTAGTTTCCCAATTTCCTATTCTTAATTTATGTCTACAATGGACAAGCTATGTTTGAGGGAAGTATAAATTTTTTAGGATTGGAAATACTAAGCAATTACTAACTGTTACCTTCGGAGGTGAACTCTGTTGTTTCAAAAATCTTTGGCAAGTAAACAGACTGCAACAGCTTTTGCAAAGCGTACAGCTGACTTACAAAAGGTGTTGGGATCAAGAAAATTCAAGTCTTCGCCAGCTACACAGGAAGAAGCTGAACGTATACTTTTCAAAAAAAAATAAGTCCCAGGCTGTTATGCCCGGGGCTTATTTTTTTTCCGTTAAGATTTATCGGAATCCTCGACTTTATGTGAAGCACGTTCCTTCTGTAAGGCTGCTTCAATGTCCCTATTTTTAATTTCTGCATCTACAAGGAATTTTCTCAATTCGTCCCTTTGTTCAAAAAGGTCTCTCATCTTTGCCGTTGCTTCTGTCTGAGTTACTTCCAACTTGCCTTGATATTCCGATCGAAGAGCAAGTAGATCCCGCTCCTTCTCAAGCTTTTTACGTTCTTTAAGACGTTCCAATTCGTCTTGATGACGTTCTAATACATTCTTCAGTTGTTCTCCTTCAGCTGATTAAGAGCCCTCAAATCGCCTTCCAGTGACGCCACACGTTCATGCTACAACTTTATTTTTATGGGAGACTTAATGTTGTAAGCGACCATTTCTGACCCGAATGAGATAATCGGGTATTGTTAATTCGTAACCAAACGTCTCAAGGAAATTAGCCAGCGACTTCACATGATTTTTATAATAAGGAATCCTTTTTAAAGGGATGCTATTTTGCTGGCAAAATGCTTCTTTTAGCTCGTCCCTTACTCTATTCTTCGAGAAACTGTCCTCACCGAAAACAGGCCTGTAATGTTGTAGACCATCATATTCAACAAGAACAAACTTGTCTTTATCTCCCTCAAGATAAATGCAGTAATCAAAGCGCAGTTTCCCTTCATGTTGCAAATCTTCAAACTCCTTCTGCATCTCAAAATCCAGCCTATTTGCTTGTAATAAGTGGTACAGATCCTTTTCAGGCTTGGACATTCGATTACAATAAGAGCAACCTTTGCCCCGTAATAAATTATCAGGGGTGACGGAGTATTCAAATCTACATGCTGTATGTCGGACCAATATTACCGTACGAGAATCTACGTATTCGCCTAGGATCTCATATTCGTCTCCAAACTTTCCCTTTACTTCCCCAATAAATGATTCTGTGGTTTTCTTTTGATTGTTGGCACATACCCCACATCGATACCCTTTTAAAAAATTTCCGGGCCGAGTAGGATATTCATTGCCGCATACGTTATGTCTAATTAATACGGGGGTATCTGAATTTATATACTCACCCAAAACTGTGTAATGGTCACCCACTAATTGAAAAACTTCCTTTTTAAACATTTCATTATTCTTTTTAATTTTGCCGTTGCATGCAGGACACCTAGTCCCACGAAGGAAGCTATCCGGAACGATGCTATACTGGTAACCGCAGATCATATGCTGGATCTCAATCTTGGTACGGGCATTTTTATATTCACCCTGCACCCGATACTCTTCTCCTACGAGCTGCCGAACTTCTTTTATAAAACCCTCTGTAGTTTTCTTGGTCTTACCAAAGCAAGAAGGACAGCGTGTGCCGTTAAAAAAATGTCCTGGAGTGACTTTATATTCATGGCCGCAGGTGTTGTGTTTGATCACAAATTTTTCTTTACTCCCCTTATAACGACTCACTAAACTGTATTCATTACCTGCCAGTTCATAAACCTCTTGGACGATTTGCTCATGTGTTTTTCGGGGAGTTTCACTACGAGCATTTATACCACAGGGAATACAGCGAGCTCCATTAACAAAATTCATTGGTGTAGTGAAATATTTGTGGCCACATGGATTATGATTAAACTCAATTTTTTTACTGCGGCCGTTATATATCCCAAGGACTGAATACTCCTCCCCCACCAGTGATCGAATCTCTGAACAAAATTCATTATGCGTCAACTTAGGAGCCTTGCTACAACGGGGACAACGTGTTCCTCGAAGGAAATTACTTAAAAGAACATTATAGGTATGTCCACAAATATTATGAGTTACCGTTATCTTGTCCTTGCTCATTACAAAGGATATGGACGGTTCATGAAAAACATATTCATTACCAACCAAATCATTAATTTCTTTTCTTACTTGCTCTACTGTTCGTGTACGCGACAGACGCGCGCATCTAGGGCAACGTTCACCTCTTAAAAAGCCTGAAGGATTAGATAAGTAGTCATTCCCACAAGGGACATGCTTCATTTTTACCTTTGTGTCTACCCCTTCGTATGGTGAAAGGATCTCATATTCATCTCCCACCAACCCTCTTACTCGCTCTTCAAACTCTCTACGAGCCTCATCCCGTTTTAACGGACAATTCGGGCAACGCTGCCCTCGCATAAAGCTGTTAGGGGTCATATGAAAATCATTTCCGCAAGCTAAGTGCTTCATATGTACCTTAGCTGAAGCCTTTTTATACTCACCCAGAACTTTATATTCGTCATTGACCAGATCTTTCACGATCTTTTTATACTCATCCGTTGTCCTGTATTTTCCAGAGCAATAAGGGCAACGATTACCACTTAAAAAATGTGCCGGCGTAACCTCATAAGTGCGCCCGCATGTAGTATGGCGCATGCCAATCTTGGCTAAGGCATAAACGTATTCTCCGACTACTTCATACTCATCTCCAATAAGAATACGGACATCGCTCTTAAATTGTTCGGTCGTTTTTTTTCGAGATGACACACTATTCACTCCATGATTTTTTTCCTTCACAATGCATCGACTTAATGTACCGGTGCCATGAATTGATTTACAAACTCTGTTGCTAGCTCCCGATCCGTCATTAATATCCCAATGTAGGTATCAAAGAATGCTTGGACTATTTCAGTCTCCCAATGAACTAATGACAGCTGCTGTATTGTTTGATTAACGGTTTCATCAAATTGTTCCAACGATTGATCATTCGGATTAAGTTGTACGATTAGCTCCCCGAAGACAACAATCACTCTTTGGATCAATGTCTTATGTATTAGCATTGTTTCATATGTAATAATGACACATTCTCCCCTTCTATGGTTTTATGTGAGATGACTTTCAGATAAGAATAAAACTACATATTCTAAGAGTCAATCGATAATTGTGTATAATATGACAATTGGAATTTAACAAAATCAAAAACGCCCCTCACACTTTGTGCAAGGGGGACCGGTCCAACCAAATCTCTCATATCCGCTTAATTTTCTTTAAATTCAGAGGAATCTATCAAATTCTTCATTCATAATTCATTCTTTATCAAAAATCCATGGTTGTATTTCTTTACTTTCATACTCTCTAACTACGATAAGAACGTTTAAAACTAAAATTAGAAGCCCCATCCACACAAATACATCAAATCCTTTTAAATACGAGCAAACAATACCAAATAAAGCAAGTAAGCTCGTTACTATGACGAAAATCCATCTCTTCAAGTTCAAAATTGAAACCTCCCTCTTCATTTTGCTTCCTTAGAGTCTTTAATCCGGTCTATCTCTTTCTTTCCATCCTGTATACCATAAAATTCATTTATCTTCCCAAGTGGAGTAATTCTCGTTTTAGTTGCGATATGAAATAAATAAAATCGGCTTGTATCTGGATTAAATCTGATTTCAAATCCGCGATATCTTTTAGCCATTCCTGTACGCTCCCTATTCATTGAATTACTTAGCCGATTCGGTACATTAGACTGCAGTTTCATTCTGATTTTCGACTAACTCATTATAAGCAACGACCTTGTTCTTACCAGAATTTTTTGCCTTGTACATGGCTGCATCCGCTTCAGAGATAAGTTTATCCGTAGCCCCCTCTTCACCGGCTACTACATAACCAATACTTGCTGTAACAACAGTTTCATTCTCGATCCGTGCGCGTATTCTCTCCGTCAACTCGGACATATTTACTTCAGGTTCTTCTACAATAAGAACAATTTCTTCTCCACCGTATCTGCCGGCAATTCCCACTTCTTCTGCTTCCTCTATTAAAATGGATGCAACTGATTTTAGTGCTTTATCACCCTCTTCATGTCCAAAGGTATCATTAAGGCGTTTGAAGTTATCGAGATCAATAAATACGATAGATATCGGAGCTTTTTTACTAATCTTAAACGCCATTGTCGTATTGATATAATAAGGGTTATGCAATCCTGTTAGGGCATCGTGAGTTGAGTTATGGTAGATATCCTCCAGGATTTCAATAACACGATCAAACAAGATGATAAACAATGTAACGTACCAACCAATTCGCATTAGATTATCTAAAGCATTAAGGCCGGCTAGCGGACCAAAAAACTGATTTCCTAAATGGGCTACAGAAGATAAGGTATAAAACACAATACCAGCCAGGAACTTTTTATTGCCAGCAGTCAGTGGATATACCATAATAACGGACATCGCGGTCAAGGCAAGCAGGTACAGGCTACCAGCAACAGGGATAATGGGTAACAGCACTGCTGCTACTAGAAAGGTAATAGATAGTCTTTTGAAGCGCTTAGAAGTCTCTTCATACATCTGATAGATGCCCATATTCGCTCCGATAAAAAAGGCTGAGTAGAATAAGATCCGGAAATACTCCGACATTGTTCCCGCTCCAGCCTGCATAAATCCAGTAATTAGTACGATGATCTGCTCCAAAAGCATGATGCCTATTACTACAGTAAGCGTGAAATACGCTCGTTTCTTACGATGGATTAGCAGTCTTGATGTTTGTAGCAACAGAAGAATAAGGACAAGAATACTTAATGAAGAGTAATACACTTCACCTTGTGATTCGGTAAATAATTGAGTCATTACAATTTCTCCTTATTTATAACTACCCAAGAGTTATCGTTTGCTATTTGAATTCCACGAAGATAATAAATGACTTTAGATATATGATCGGAATTAAATCGTTTATTCGATACAAATTGAAGCAAGTACTGATCCAATTGAGCTAGCGTAAGTACCGGGACTGATGGGTTTCCAACTACTATTTCAATATAAGGATTAACAAAGAGAACGACTCCTTGAACCCATACATTAATCCCAAGTGATTGTAGCTTTCTCGATAAAACAAAAGTTTTCAGTTTAACTTCCTTGATGGGATTTAACATTTCTTTATGGGAATCCCGCTTCATATGAAACCACTTACGTTCTCTTTCATTTCCAACTATGCGACCCGATCGATTCTTCTTCACAATGACAAATACACCATTATCTCGGACAATGACCTCATCAATTATGACTGTCAAATCCTCGTTTTTAACTGAAATATTGAAGAAAGATTCATAGGTTATAGAGACATTATCTTCTTTCTTGCGATAATCTATTGGCTTATGGGGTACTTCAATCATTGAAGCAACCTCAAGAAATAGTGAACCTTTTCTTCTTAACAGTCTTACCGTAATGAATGCAGCCAGGATGCCAGTTATGCATAGTGCTGATATGACACACAGCATTACTGAGACGGACATATAAACGATCCTTTCATAAAGAAATTATTATGTTTGCCGCATCGAAACGCTTAATCCATAGAAAATTGGTCCTCCAGCCACTCCTGGAGAGTCTGATTGTTTGCTGCTGCTTTTTCGATAAGCTTTAATTTCATCTTATCTGCTATATAAAATGTTATCGGTGCCAACCCTGTATCAATTAATGTTCCATCGTATTTATTTACGATTTCTCCGGTGCGAATAAACATCTTTAATTTATCAATAAGATCCGGATGAGTAGATGGTAGGACGTCAAGCAATACACACTTCTTTACCTCTACAACTATTTGATCAGCAGTTGTAATACGCATGTTCTTCGGGCCGGCTTGCTGGAATAACTCTTCAATTATGCTGTAGATAATGGAGTCTAACGTTGGGGGAAGCGGGAATATGAATTTTGCATATCCGTAGCTTGTAATGGCCTTCTTATCGGATATATGTTGTTTAGGAAGCCATCCCGCTTCTATTGCGTTCTCATAAGACAAAATTTCATTATGAGCCAGCTGCAGCGTGATCTCCTTTTTCTTGCTACTTATCTTTTTCATTCTTACGATCCGTCCAAGTTTCCCGTCCTTTTCGAAGAGTTGGAATAGATAGGCTCCTGTTGCTTTATCATAAATCGTGTCATACTTACCGCTATCCGGATTGTCAGATACATACTTCACGAGATCCGCTTCTTTAATGAAATATGTCTTCTTACCTCGCAGTTCCCCTTCGGAATGCGGTAACCCTTCTCGTATTAATTTATGTATGAATGTTGTCGAACGGCCGATTCGCTTGGCTGCTTCTGCTGATGTAAGGTCTTCACGTGTATAGAAGGGCTTAATGCGTTCAACATCTGATTGTAAATAAACGTATCCTCCATCCCCTCTATAGGTGAGGGCGTTTACTGGCACCAATTTTTTATTATCATCCGGGTGGTCCTTTAATTTATTTAAAGCCGTAACTGAGATTTTCAGTACTTTTGCTGCTTCTTTTGCTTTTATATATTGCATGATCCCTAACCTTTCGTTTGTAGTTTCGACTGAATCGGTATCTATATTGACCTTCCTGGTCTATCCATTGACTACTTTCTTTCATTTTCAGCTTACCATTTAGAGCATCCATATTCATTTGAAAATAGGAATAAAGGGTATTTGTCCGATCAAACCAATAACTTCGCACCCGCTTCATAGGATAACCGATAAAAATATGATTTTCACGGGAAATTTTAAAATTCCAGTCCATGAAATTCTCTGTTTCTTGCTGCCATTCAGCTCCGGCAACATTTCGAACGAACACTTCGCCAAGGTAAATACCATAAGACATGATTGTTGACAGCATGGGTTCATGCCCAAGCGGATATACCCCATTAAGTGCCGCGTCTATTTTTCTCAGGCTATCCGGTGTAAAGTCGACATGAACATCTAATGTATTCCCATGATAGTTGCTAAAACTGGCGATGCTTGTATAAATTCTTGAAGTTTGCTCATCTTAATATTCTCCTTATCGATAGAGTGAAAATAGATTCTAATATACTTGTTTTACTTTTAAAGGAGGGTTAATGAAGGTCTCGGCAACATCTCAACTGGTATAATGTGACCGATAACAGCATTGGATTTATTAAGAGCGATATGCGTATGATTTAGGACAATCCATTTCTCAATTCTTTTCCATTGCTTAGAAGCTCCAGCTCCAGTGACTTTGTTACTTCTTAGGAAACTGATCTTCAAATAATCATTTCTGATGCTACCCGCTGCCTTCCTTTTCATTTGGTTTTCCATTGATAAGCATCCCCTTTATAAATCAATTCACTTGTGCTAGATAACCATTCACATACACTATTTGCTACAACATAGCGAAGAGACCAGAAATGCTAACATACTACTCGTCACTAACAACCATCTTCTCAAAAATGAATTCATGTATATATACTAATATATATACATGAATTCATTATAGCATACGTTCATTTCAATTCACACATTGACCGGTTTTATTAATTTTGTTCGATAGCATACGTTTTTACGAAATCACAATTTCATATTCTTTTAAATTTGAATCTTTATTGGAACAAAACTAATAATCTATTATTTTTTTTTGAGTTTATCTTACCCAATTTTTCATACCCATTATGAGATTCGAACACTTGTTTGATATAATTGTATCTAGGTAATCTTTACTGAAAGGAGTCTTACTTTTGAATAATACTATCATTACCAATTGGATGACGAATAATAGCTATAGTCTAGATAACCTTTCAAAAAATAAAGAACGCTTAGAAGTACTATTAAACAATGAACATTACGATCTCATACATTCCTATATCATACGTACAGAAAATGATGCTGGAGATTACGACTACTCCTCCCTCTCTAATATTGGAATGTTATATTTGTATCTCCATAAAGTTGGAACTAACCGAGTGGATAATACAAAAAAAGAATATGCCCGCGAGATCATGCAATTTTTCAATAAGATACACTCTAATGGTGTATCAGACATCCGATTGTTGAAACGCAGCCAGGTAGAAGGATATCGGTCTTGGCTCATTCAAGAATATACGAAAACAACAACACAGGCGAAGAAGATCACTATCGTCAGCAGCTTCCTATCCTGGTGCTATGAAGAAAAATACCTGCGAAGGGATTTAAGACGAGCGCTGGTAAATGTAAAAGTGGAAAGAGAGCAGATCCCGGAGAGGGAGATCGATCATTCATCTTTTCAAGCTGCAATTAAGTATTACGAACATGATCCCAAATTCAAAGGATTAATCTTACTGATCTCGAGTACCGGTCTAAGACTAAATGAGGTTATCACCCCAGACTGGAAAGACCTTTATTTTGATTCTGTACGATCAAAATACTATTTAAGGACAATAACGAAGCGGGGCCATGAGCGACACGCACATATTAAGGAATATGTTCTAAAGGAAATCATTGAATATCGTCGACGCCTTGGCTTAAACGTTTCGATTGATCCAACCGACGAATCCCCCTTCTATCCGAATCGAACCGGCAAGCGCTACTTACTGACTAGCCTCTCGGCTATCGTGACGAAGAAGTTAGCCAAAGCCCAAGTAGTAACAATACAAAACAATAAAGTGACCGCTCACTACTTCCGTCACTTCTTTGCTCGGACTGCTTTTAACAGCGGTGCACCAACAGACCGCATTTCGAAAACGTTAGGACATAGCTCAAGCAAAATCACTGAAGAGAATTATCTTCACCGTGAGCTCAAAAAGGAACATGATGTTAGTGATTTTGTTGATCTAAACGAAATACTGCAATCTAAACCATAAGTCAGGAGATCGATATTTTGACGTGTTTCTTCATTATAATGGCGCTCATCTTTGGATACATAATTAGCCTACCATTGAATGCATTAGCAACGAGATTATGTGCTGCTGCAGATGATGTTATCCCGCTTCACATTATGAGATATATAGCGCCTTTAGTTTCAATCGCTTGCCTTGGAGCGGGTATCCTCTCTACATCTCCTGCCTCATGGGGAATGACTATACCATTTGTTCTTCTTCTTATATTGGTGACATTTTGCGATATACGGTTCAAATTAATACCTGATAAAGTAATACTACCCGGTATCGCTGTAGCCATTGTAGTTCAAATATTTTTCAATGCTCTACCGGTCTGGAATTATTTCCTTGCCGCCCTCTTTTCAGGAGGTATTTTCTACTTCATAGCCCTTTTAACGACACGTAAAAACCAGGCACCTTCCGTCGGTGGAGGCGATATTAAATTCCTATTTCTTATCGGACTTATTTTAGGGATTAAACTCACCTTTATTGCTTTTATTTTCTTAAGCTTTTTAGGTACATTATTCGGTCTCTATCTCTTGCTTTTCAGAAGAGTTAAAGGAATGGTTATACCTTTTGGACCGTTTATTGCTGCCGGTTCATTAATCAGTTATTTGTGGGGTGAAGATTGGACTAGACTCTTTCTCCAGAATCTTTTGCTTTAAGGGTTAAGGGAAATTCACAATAATATGGATGTGATTGTAATAATGGAAAACGGCAACCGATCGTGGCTGCCGTTTTGTTTGTTGTGTCTTGAGTAAATAAAGTATTAGACCGTGAAATGTCGGATGACAAGAACTTGATGTCATAAATGACAAGAACTTTATCTCATTACCATACCTTCCCCATTTTGTTTCAAATACTTCGCAAAAATCCGATTCTGGTGCAATTGATGTTGCTGGCGTTGCGGTAGGCTTCGCTGTAGTTTTAGGCGTAGCTATCGGACTTGGCGTAGAACTCGGAGAAGGCGATTCAGGTGCAGCGGACTCTTCAACGTCAGCCGAAGGTGTTGGTACGACTGTCTCTTGAGCCTCTTTATTCGCAGTAGCTGTCTGTGCTGTTTCAGTATCCGGCAACAACATACCACCCACTACTAGTAACACAAATGCCGCAGAAGCTGGCTCGCCTTCTGGTTGCCATGGCACGTGCAAAGGCAATAAGAATAGCGATTGCAACATGGTTATCCTCGTTCCATGCATCCACATGCTGTATAGAGTAAACCACATAAATTAACCAGCAAACCATTATCAAGTAACCAATTTTCAGCGCCATCCTGTAGTATACCCTCCTTTTACTTAGAAAGGATCCCCATTATATTGACGCCCACATGCACTTTGCCGTAATCTGCCCTTTAGTTCAACAAAAACAGCAGCCGATCATATGCCGGTTGGTGTCGTAGGGGCGACTCGGCTTTTGTTTCATCCGTTTCAACCACTGGTTGTAAGACTGCTAGAGTAATTTGGTCAGCCATCGAGTCAACTGCAGCAGACTGTGATCAACCTTCGTTTTCAGTTTCACGAGTAATAGAAAGCAAAAAGAGATAAGCACGATCCAGACCTGTTTATGAACAGCACGATCGCTTTGTTAATGCAACGCTAGTGAACCGCAATGAACTTTGCGGCATTCCGCAATTATATTTTCGGTTACAATTTTGTTTATTTAATGTATATTTTTGGAATGCAAGAAACATATTTAATAATCTGTTAAAATTATTGCTTGTTAACAAGAGGGAATATTGTCGAAAATAATGTGCTTGCACCTGTCTCCGTAGAAGTTTCTGGCCACTGGGCAGAATAAAATTTAGTAAATTGGGTCTTTCAGCAGTTATAATTGCTGAAAGACCTTTATTTTAAGGAGTGTAAATATGTTTCGCGAAGAAATTATCAGAGTATTTACAGGAAGAAGTTTTTATTTGGCAGTTCTATTAGGTATCCTAGCTTCTTTTATTGGCATCATTAATTATGGATATCCTGGCCAATTTGATGATCTTGTCGCAATTAAAGCTTGGATGTTCGCTGTTGCTTCTGGAGGGACTGCCATTTTTTCTATTTTCGCTCCACTTTTATCGACACTTCCCTTTGCTGATTCTTATGTGACAGACCTTAAAACTGGATATTTACGGTCTATATTAATGAGAACAAACAAAAAACAATATATTTGGACTAAATTAGCTGTTAATGCTTTAGGTGGCGGGCTTGCAGTTTCTCTTCCTATGTTCATTTCCTTAATTTTCTCTTTTTTGTTTTATAAAAATGATCTCCCGTTAGATGCCAGTTTACTCGGAGCTTTCTCAACATTAGGAAAATATAGTCCACTTTTATATGCATTGCTCTTAAGTGCAGTTGGTTTTTTATTTGGAATGGGTTGGGCAACCTTTGGGCTAGCACTTTCAATAATGATTCATAATCGATTTCTAGTTCTTGGGCTGCCATTATTAATATATATAGCAACAAACTTTGTTGCTGCCATTATGGCAGCTGTGCTTAATATACGAATATTGATCGCATTTACTCCTCCAAGCACATTGGCACCATTTACAGTAACAGTTTCTAAGTGGTGGACCGTTTTTTCAGAGATCGGAGTCCTCTTATTAATTAGTACTATTTTTTTTGCTTGGCAATCTAGAAAAGGTGAGGTTGTTTAAGGTGACCTTATATATTTTTTTTGAAATAAGACGTCTATTAACTTCTCTCCGATTTCTCATCTTACTATTTAGTTTATGGACTTTGATCGGAATAAGTGTTTTTTCTACGACTAATACTCCTTCAACCAATCCTCTTAATGTTTGGGATGGAGTATTTCGTGTTATAGGTGACTATCATTTGACGATATTCTTTATTGTTCCGTTGTTTATTTATGTTATTGGTGATATTAGTCTTGACCGTCCTTTAGGAGATATGCTAAAAATTCGCGTTGGTTCAAGAAATCGTTGGTGGGTCGGTAAATGTGCAGCCCTTTCCTTATTTGCCTTCATTTATATTCTAATTCTATGTTTATCCACCATACTAATCTCATTGATTATTTACCCTTGGGACACTCAATGGAGTGATTCAGACCTTATTAATAATTTAATAAATTCTAACGCTATGCTTCACTATTCGCCAATCCAAATCCTCTTACAAGCAATGCTCCTGTTGGTTTGGGGATGTGTTGGCTTAGGGCTGTTTAATATGCTGATTTCTTTCGTATCTGGACGAGAGATTATTGGATACATCGTTTTACTTTGCATTATATTTATTAGTATTGCAGCTTATACTATCGGACTAAAGTCACCATATATTAACTTTTCGTTAAATCCGCACATCGATATTAATTTACATAGTTTTGGAAATCTAAAATCTAAATGGCCCTCTTTTTTTGAATCAATAATATATTGGTGGGTCTGGATAGTCTTTTTCATTATTTTTGGCTTATGGGTTAGTGGAAAACGTGATCTATTAACAAGGATGGATCAATCATGATAGCTCGATGGTTGATTTATAATATTAAAGCCGTTGCGTCATTTTCAAAATGCTCTTTTGCAGCTATTATATTTTTACTTGTTTGCCTACTATATACGGTGAACATCAATACAACAGCACATGCCTTAAAACTATCTGCAAATATGTTTGATCTTCTTTACTACGTATTTGCAGGACCAGATAACGAGAATACTTCGATTACTGATTTATTGGCTTGGCTGACTCCTTACTTGATCTTCCTGCTTTTTACCATTCAAGTCATAATAGATGATCTAGAACAAAACGCTGCATTAATTTTCTTACGTATAAGAAACCGATTAACATGGTGGCAAGGTAAAGTCTTAGGAATAATCATACTATCATTTTTGTTCACGCTTTTCCTTTTTTTAATCACATTTCTGATAAGTTTTTTATTTTATGGATGGGATACAAATTGGAGCTCCTTACTAATTGAATTTAATCTTCCTACCACTATTTATGAACGTCCGATAATTGTATTCATTCAAATGTATCTACTACTTTGGTCTTCGTTATCTTTGGTGTCTTGTATAGCTTTACTCTCCACTCTTATAGGACTGCGACCCATTTATGGTTATTTTATAATATTCATTATTATGTGTATTTCTTGGATTATCAGTAGTTTAACTGACAAGTTAATCTATGGCTTCCTGGAATACAAGGTGTGTGGGCAAGACATACTCTTGCAGATCCTTCCATAACTAATTTTTCATTAGGTTGGTCGTTTCTTTATAACATTACCGGGATTATAGCAATTTTTGTCATTGGATATTTTTACTGCATGAGAACAGACCTAATTTACGGAAAAGAGCTTGATCAATCATATTAATCCCAAGGAGGAATACGAATGAAAGAACTAGCAGTAGAGCTAATCGACGTGAAAAAAGTGATAAAGGGACACACTGTATTGAAAAATATTAATCTGTCACTTTCAAAAGGTCAGATATACGGACTTATAGGAAGAAATGGTTCAGGAAAAACGATGTTGATGCGTATGATCTGTGGTTTAATTAAACCAACAAGCGGGACCATTAAAGTATGGGGCAAAAGCACAACGGGGGCATACTTTCCCGAGGATACCGCCGCATTAATTGAACACCCTGGCTTCTTACCTCAATTTACTGGAAGAAAGAACTTGAAATTACTTGCGTCTATCCGCGGTATTATTTCAGACAATGATATTGACCGAACTTTGGAGTTACTAGGTTTGAATCCAAAATTAAATCTACCAGTTAAAAAATACTCACTCGGAATGAGACAACGTTTAGGAATCGCACAAGCTTTAATGGAAAACCCTAAACTACTAATATTGGATGAACCTACTAATGGATTAGATTCAGATGGTGTTGAAGATGTATATGTAATTTTAAAATCCTTACGGTCTAAAGGTGTCACAATAATATTATCTAGCCACAATAAAGAAGATATATCATCTATGTGTGATACTGTATATAAAATGGTAAATGGTACATTGACAGAAGCAACCATTGAACAAGGGGCAGTATCGATTTAAAACTGGTTAAACCCTGATGAGTTAGTTACCCCTGAAAAATCGAGGCTTTTATTAAATAAAGGAATTCGATCACTCGAAATGGAAATTCTTGTTGTCGAGGCAACAAAACCATAAGAGGGGCGAATTCCTTAATAAATGAATTTATCATTGCCCCTCAAAAATCCGAACGCCTGCAGCGCTTTCCAACATTTCTTCGTTAAAGCTTGTGTCTTGGCTTACTCTTTATTATTTTTCCAATTTAAAACGCTTTTCCATCTTCTTGCATCCTCAATTTTTTTAACTCTATCTTGTCGCCGTTTTATTCTATGTAGTTCTACCTCATGCTCAGATTGGTTCATCTTTTTTAAGGTTTGCAGTGTATCTCTGATTTGATTATCTATTTCACTGCTTTTGAGCTCTCGATGCTTTACATAACTGCCCCACGGTACACCTTGATCCCAAGCACTTTGAAGTTCAAATGCAATAGTGTCTGCAAGCTCTTCCGTCGGCAACTCAAATAATGTTTCTTCAAAGATACCATCAGCAACGAGTACAAGAAATTCACCATCTCTAACCACCGATTTGTACAAAAATAATCGTGACCCTTTATAGTCCTCGTTTCTTTTTCCTGAATTTCAACTTTTATTATAATTTTCAGAAACAGCCGAACTTCTAGCCGGCTGCCCGATGTTTTCAGCAGACGTTTTTCCTTCTTTTCGTCTTAGCATATAAACACTACCTTAATAATAGTTAATATAAAAAGTCGATCCAATGGCTCTTCCAAGCTGAGGCAATTTGGAAGGTCCAAAGAGCAGCAAGCCTACGACAACAATAAGGATAAATCCTGTGACTCCAATTCCGTATGGCATGTTGGAGGTTCAAAGTGAAAAAAGCTTTACACAATATCGCATTACACATGCCTATCTCCATCAGGATTTCCTATCTTATTTTCTGACACAACTTCCTTTGTTGACATTTGATTTGAATGTATTAACGTGAGTGACGAGAAATCCAATTACTATCAAAATGATGGCCAGCCATTGGTCTGTTGATAAATTGAGCCAGGTGGACATTTTAGGCTTCAGTAAAGAAAGGCATAAAATGATGACTCCGAAGCCGAGGGACCCATTGGAAGCTATTTTCCCTTGCCCAATCGGCAATCTGAACAAATACCATATAAGCGGGGCTATCAGCAATAGTTGATACGCATTAATCGGATGATACCGGTATGCGGGATCTGAAATGGATATCCCCCATGGTAAAGTCGTTTGAAGCCCATATTGCCAATGCGTCAAAGCGTATATGAGTACCGAACTGATAACAACTATCGTATATACATCCAAACTCGCTCTCCAATTGTATTCTTTCTTCCACACCGTATAGATCAAATATAATGCCGCTCCAATATAAGCTAGTGTTATTCCCAGTGATGTACCTGGATACACCAATAATGTAAGCGGTTTTTTAAGAATTTTCGGTTCTGTAAAGATCGGGCTTACTTTCCAAAGCAAAATGCCAATGAGTAAAGCACTCGTAAACGACTCTAAATGCCGCAAATCCTCCGGCGATTTCTTCAAAATCAATTTTCTCGCGATCGCTAATCCTAATAGTAAGGATAACCCATAGTAGAGCCAATCCGTACGGATTAAAAACGGTCCCAATTGCAGGACACCAGTCATGATACATCTCCTTTCGACGTCTCAATGGTGCTGATAATAGTCTTTTCTAGAGATTCGGGAGATACGATTCCAAGGTTAATGCTTACAATGGCCCCTTTTCCATCAACGAAATACGTGGTTGGATACGATCTCACATTATAGAGTTTGGAGACTTCGCCTTTTTCATCTAACAGGACAGGAAACTGCAGTTGATACTGTTCTACAAACGATAACACACCTTCAATGGTGTCATCCGAAGTTGTATTGACTGCATAGAATTCAACTTTATCTTTATACTTGTTATAAAGACGCACAAATTCGGGAGCTTCTTTCCGACACGGTACGCACCATGAAGCCCAAAAGTTAATAAGAACCGGTTTCCCTTTTAATTGAGATAATGAGTATGATGTACCATTAAATCCGCTAAGCTCGAATTCCGGCGCCTGGAATCCGACCTTTGCTGTTTTTTCTTTATTTGAACCGTTTGGTTGGATGATCGCTAATATAACCAGAACCGCTACAACGATCAACAACAACAATTGCTTTTTCATGAATGTGGCCCCTTTGGTAAAAAAATTAATCGAAATTAATCGTTGAATTACTACATAATGTAGTTTGAATTGTCAAAGAGGAAGCAGCCTACGAACAGCTGCTTACCAAAACACTAGACAACAAGATCACCATTAAAGATGAAGATAAAAATGGCGTTGCAATTAATAAAGGGATGCGGATTTTGCCATTGGGTTCAATAAGCTGCTGAATTCGATAATTAATCGCCTGATCCGCAAAACCGACGCCAACTGGGACACGGTTTTCGAGCTGTGAACATGTATAAAGAACACTTGCCAGTTCATATGAAGAGTTCATTTTTCTGACCGAATACTGATCCGCTTGTAATTCCACCCAGACCTGAATGTAATGTGCCAGTCGCTTAAAGATTGGAATATACGGTAAACTATCGTTCATGATTTTGACGAATAGCATGCGCATCGGATCATAACTTCGGCAATGACTCCATTCGTGCCATAAAATCGCTGCCAATTGTCGCTCAGAGAATTGTTCGATTAATTTGGCTGAGACAACAATTCTTGGTCGGAAAAACCCGAATGTATGCGCTAAAATCGAGTCATGATCAATTACCGTGATTCTTTGTTTAAATTGGCTGTATTGGGAGTTTAACTGGTTAGATAAACTTTTATTTCTATTCGAACTAACATATAGACTCCATTTTCTTACAAGAACAAATTGTTTACAAATAATCCACAGTACCATTCCGAAACTATAGATAATCATAATATTTAGTCCAAGAAGAACGACTTGATGTAATAAAGACTGTTCACTCAGAGCTGCGACGCAATATTGTAAATATCCCCAATTAGGTTTGTAGCCGTATAGCTCGTGAAGTAGGTACACCATCATTTGCAACCAAACAAAGCCGCTTGTTAATGCCATTAAGAATAATATGAAATGGTGCTTTAGTTGCTTCATGAGTTTTCACGCTTCCATTCATTGAGTCGAGCCTCCAGAGTTGCCATAAGCTTCGGATCGACTTGTTGGAAAGCATCCACCAAATGGTTCATCACTAATGACCCGTATTCTTGCACCAATCCTACGGTAACGAGCCTAGTCTGTTCCTTCAAAAACTCATCTTTGCTTTGAATAGAATTGTAAATACTAAGTCGATTTCTACCTTTGCCTGTCGTATATTTTTTAAGATGTCCTTTTTCATGCAAACGATTCATTACCGTCATGACTGCAGTATATGAAAGTTCATCTTCGAGCAAGGATTGAACCTTCTTTACGCTAACCTCTTCATGCTCCCAAGCGATCTCCATGATATGAGCTTCTAGCGGCCCGAAAAATCGATTTAATCCTTCTTCGTTTAACTTCATTCGTTGTACTTTCATTTTCCGCCTCCTTTCACCTTCCCTTCATCATATCACAATTCTTCATTCAAACGACCATCAATTACTACGAAATGTAGTATTATAATTCGAGGTTTTCCTTCGAACTCCTTCAAATAAGAATGTTTTCATTTTTAATTGCGCAGCAATTTCCTCTCCTCATAAGTTCTACACAATTGTACATTACAATGGATTTATGTATTAGATATTGAAAGGAATGAAGACTTATGAAGCTGAATTGGAAACTAAAAATCGCAATTGTAGTCGGCATCTTCTCCCTTGTATTAGCTGGCTGTTCCGATGCGATGGGCAGTATGGATCACTCGAAAATGTCTACGGGGAACTCTGAGACACCAAAGACGACAGATGGGAAAACGGTTAAAACCGAAGTATTGACGAGCAATGAATTTAATTTAACTGCCGTTGCGAGCAATCAGGAAATCGCTCCAGGTAAAACCCTCCCTGTCTGGACATTCAATAATTCTGTTCCGGGACCGCAACTCCGGGTGAAGCAAGGGGATACCGTCAAGGTTAACTTGAAAAATGAACTTTCGGAGCCGGTTACGATTCATTGGCATGGTGTTCCAGTACCAAACGCGATGGACGGTATTCCTGGAGTAACACAGAATGCAGTGCAACCGGGCGAAACTTTCACGTATGAGTTTAAGGCGGATGTTCCTGGGACCTACTGGTACCACTCTCATCAAGATAGTGTGAATCAGTTGGATCGCGGATTGTACGGTTCGTTTATCGTGGAAGGAAAAAACGAGGACAAAGTAGATCGTGATTACACGTTAATGTTGGATGAATGGGTTAGCTCGGGAATGAACATGTCAGACTCGGGTATGTCCGGCATGAATCATAGCGGCATGAACATGGATAGCTCTAGTTCCCCATCCAGTGAAAATGGAATGAGTAATAATTCCATGACCATGGGAGATGATATGAGCATGTATGATTTGTTTACGATCAACGGGAAATCCGGATCTCTTGTGGATCAATTGCCAGTCAAAGAAGGAGATAAGGTTCGGATCCGATTAATTAACGCGGGCTATTTATCTCATCAAATTCATTTGCATGGACACGAGTTCAAAGTTATGGCAACGGATGGCCAGCCCATCAATAATCCAAGTGTTCTGAAAGATAATATAATCAATATCGCTCCGGGTGAACGTTATGATATCGAATTTGTTGCCAACAATCCAGGCCAATGGCTGATCGAGGATCATAGCGATAATAAAGCAGCGTCGGGAATGAAAGAAACAATTGTGTACGAAGGAGCTTCCGCTGGTTCAGATCAATCAAACGCTTCAGAGAAACTTGCGGCCGTTGATCTGACACGTTACGGTCAAGCGGGTAAAACATCCTTCACATTGAATCAAAAGTATACAATGGAATATACGATGGACCTCAACACGGAAATGCAAGACGGGAATACGGTTTATACCATCAATGGCAAGACATTCCCGAATACGGATGCACTGACGGTCAAAAAAGGCGATACCGTCAAAGTTCGACTCGTGAACAACTCCAAGACAAATGATCATCCGATGCATTTACATGGTCACTTCTTTCAAGTACTCAGCAAAAACGGAAAACCATTAGAAGGATCTCCGATCATTAAAGATACGTTAAATGTGAAGCCTGGAGAAGAATACGTGATCGCGTTTGAAGCGGATAACCCAGGAAATTGGATGTTCCACTGCCACGACTTGCATCATGCGTCCGCAGGCATGGTAACGGAATTAAAATATACAGACTTCAAGACTGATTTTGTTGCGGATCCGAACGCTGGAAATATGCCTGAATAAACGTTAAAACGAAGGGGACGGCTTCTAGCCATCCCCTTCGCTCTTACACCGTCTTACATATTTTATGAAGCACGGAAATATCATTTCCGAATTTGCACATGGCATCGCAATCGCATCGTAGGTCTTTGAATAGGATATAAGAAATATTCATTGTCTCTAAATTTCGAAACGACGGCCGAAGTAATTGGGCTCTGATCTCCTTTTCTCTGTGATCAGGAGCAACCAAATAAAATTGATTCTTCCCCGTATTTAATGAGAGGGCTAGATCATTCAATCTTAATATCCCAGAATAGATTGATGTGCTCTTCTCGACCTCAAATCCGCTAACAATGTTGTTGGCTTGATCCAGCCAAAGAACATCGATTAATGAAACCGTGTCCAAGACGGCCTCCGGGAAGTTATCCAGTTTCAAATCTTTTATTGACCACTCTCCTAGAGGCTGATTTCCCCAAGCCCTCTTATGGTCATTACGCGCGATCCAGACACGATATCCGAGAGATTGGCCAAGCTTAGCCAGATAATACTGCATTTCCGAATGGGCGCTTTCTTCTTTCTCATCTTCTTGTACTTCTTTATGTCGTTTGTTTAATGCTTTATGTATTTTTTCCTTGTCAATTTCCAGGACGCTCAATGCATTATTTTCTAAAACAAGTCGATTACTTCCTATTTCAAATAAAAGTCCAGCAAATGCACCCAAATCTTTAGATAATTGATTTCGGTGATTGTTGTTCTTCGCAATAATTATTTCGCGCATCTCGAGGTAAGAGTCCCAGGAACCCAGTTTTTTCTTTTCAGAAAACAAAACATTAAAGCCCTTCACGATAGCGGTATTGAAAGGCGGAAACCAAGTGGGATGTAAAAAATACAGTATATTAGCCGTCGCTGGACCCAATCCTTTGATGTTTAGACCATTCAGTTTTCGAATCTCGCTGAAGATCTGCTCTTCATTCATTGCTTCCATGCACACTTTCAAAAAACGTCCAAATGCCCTTTTATTAGACTCATTTTCGTAAATATCCGGAATACGTAATTTGGGCTTCCAATAAAAAGCATGAGCCGCACCTTCAAACACCTGTTTCTGTTCCGAAATAGCGGAAAGAACAGTTTCGAGACTCGAACCTTTAAAGTCGTTGCCAAAAGTCCCACTCTCAATCTCAACAATGACCTTTGTTAAACTTTTTCGAATGGAACGAAAAGCTTTCAGTCTTTCATCGTTATTTAGAAACCAAGTATGGTAAGTCGACTCTTCATCTTGCTTATATTCTTGAATTATTTTTTCCATTCTTTATAAGCCGCCCCTCATAACGACAATTTGTGAACCGATAAGCAATTATATCACGACGTAATCAAAAATTTAGAAAAAAGTTAATCCTTTCAATATCCCATCCTTCATAGCGGATATAAAACTCTTTATGCTCGTTAATAACGGGGTACATAGTTTATAAGCAATATTTTCCTCCGTTGTAACTCGTAATAGCTGCATCTTTGTCGATTGATAATCTTGTAATTTTCCAATAAGCTCAATCAATTAAAAAACAGAACTTGCCGTGTCTTGACAAGCTCTGTTTATCGTTATAAGACATTTATCAATACAATCTTTAAAATCGTTTGTGTGACATGTGGTAACTTCCAAGTTTTATTAACTACCTCGAGTAGTTAATCCTTGAAAATCAGAACATATTCGTTATCTATCCGGTAATGATTGCACATAACTATCCGACATTTCAAGCAACCGAAGCGCGTTGTCGAATTGCTCTTTCGTAGCCGTTGTCTCCTCTGCCCTGCCACCCGTAAGCTTATACGATAAGCCATCCTCATACCCGACCCCTGGGACGAAAATTCCACTGTCTGTAATTAGAGATCCGGAAGGCAAGTAATACCGTTCAGGTAAAAAATTCGAGGTTGCGTTAAGCAAATCTTGACCAAAATGAATATGATCTTTTAATGAGATCCCGACAAGATTCGAAATCGTCGGAAACAGATCGGACTGTCCTCCGACTTGCGGAAACACTTTTGCTGAAGAGCCTGGCACTGAAATAATTAACGGTATGTTCAACATATCCTGTACGTCATATTCGCGGCCATAAATCTCTTTCATTAAATCTTTATCTTTCGAGGATAAAGTATATTTGGGAAGACCGAGATGATCACCATAGATGACAATAACACTGTTATCCCATACCCCATTTTGCTTCAGTTTTTCAATAAACTGTCCAAGCGCTTTGTCCGCATAGTTCTCGGCGCGGATATAATTGCCAACCAAAGTGTTTTCGAAGCGTTCTGGCAGTTTGATATTATACTTGCGTTTCGGCAAATTAAACGGGTGATGACCCGACATGGAGATAAGCTGTGTATAGAACGGTTTTCCGCTTTGTTGCATCTTGAGTAACTCAGCGGTAGTCTTGTCATACAGCACTTCGTCGGAAGAACCAAAAGCTACAATATCGCTTTCTCCAAAAAAGTCGTCATCATAGTATTTTTGCCAACCGAGCGCTTTATACAAATTATTGCGGTTCCAAAATAGAACGTCATTCGTATGGAACGTTGCCGTTTGATAACCGTTAGCGGCAAACGTCTTAGGCATGCTTGGAAGTTGCTTGTTGGCGTATACCATTGTCGCCGCATCGTATTTCGGAACGTAAAACGACGTATTGACGATAAACTCGGAGTCGGAGGTATTGCCCTGACCAACTTGCTGAAAGAAGTGCGGGAAATAAAAAGAATCGCTCACGAGCTTATTCAAGTTCGGAGTCACTTCTTGTCCGTCTAGCTTCATGTTAATCAGGAAGTTTTGGAACGCCTCCATTTGGATGATGATAACGTTCTTTCCTTTTGCCTGGGCCCAATATTGCGGGACAGCCAAACTGGCTGTTTGAACATGTTTTAATTGATCAATGGACTCTTGCGTAACCACTTTAGGATCGACGGACACGTCCTCGGCACTCGCAACCGCGGCATAGACCTGGTAATTTAGTATGTCCATGACTTCAGCTTGCTTTAATTCATTGATGATATTCTTGTTGAATCAAATGCCAACGAAAGAAAGCGTGAATGACAAAATAAAAACTATCGAAACAAAAACGCCCCGCTCACGAACGGAACGAGCTTTCCCCCACTTTCGAAAAGAATGGCTCGCGAGAATGGCAATTAGAAACAGAACAATGTCGGTAAAAAGGAAAAGAAACGAAGCGTGCATCAAGGAAAAGACGCTACCCTTCACTTCCGATACTTGTCCGACTTGTTTTAAGGCTTGATATGTTGGAATGACTCCAAAATATTTGTAAAAAATCGTAACGGCGATATATACAGCAGATACTAGTAGATCGACAATCACATAGGCGAATAACTTTCTCTTAGGAAATATCCATTCGACCAAACAAAAGAGCACCCAAACGGACGGTAAACCGGCCAAAATCGGTACCCAGGGTTCCGAACCATCCCAAATGAAATATCGGACCAAGTACATTTTGACAAGCAAAATGTCGGAGAAAATGACAAACGGCTTAATTACAAACCGTTTCAGACGCTTCCATAATAACAATACTACCACCTCTGAAAATTCTATTTGTCTCGTTAAGTATCATAAAAAGATACATTCCCATTGATTCTTATTCAATTTATTTAATCATGTTAATTCTGGATAAAGCAGTGGCAATCAAATACCCCAAAAAGAAAATGATTAGGAATTCAAGAAGGACTAGTGACGGATGAAGCTCTGGAGCAACTTTCCCCGAGGGGTCTTCTCCATGAGCCATAACGGTTTCAGGTACGAAGACCCCTACCCATATCATGAGAATAACCAGAACATGATAGTTTTTGAAAATCAATTTGTTCTCGGAGAATGAAACGAACAAAAGTCCTAACAAGAAGCTGATGATAATGGAGAAAATAGTCGCATCCCACTTTATACTAAGCGGGTTTTGTAACATCTGTGCGATTTCCAAACCGATGACAGCGCTAATCCCAGCAGCATAGGAGCGAAATTTCTTGTTCTTAAAGACGATATAAGCAGCATCAAACAAGAGGCCGCTTATAAATAGCATCAACGGGAATCTGAAGTCGCTCGGCGTCGAGTTCCACCAATAATAAATACACAGATTCATGCAGAATGAACTCGCGCTAATCAGGCTGCCAACCGGTCTGCTTAAACGCTTCGCGCCTAATGTAAAACAGTAGACCATGACAGGAGACATCAAGATACTTACATACGCGTTGAAAGCTTGCCATCGTTCAGTTAAAGAAAAATCATCAACGAAACTATATTCGATCAATACGATTTGCATCATGACAATAGCCAATGACAACGAAAGAAGGGTCCCCGCCCATTTTTTCCAGCTGTCTTTTTCCGCGGCCAGCATTTCAAATACGCCAACCATCGTTAATACGGCCCCGAATATTACCCCGACATGCGGAGGGCTCCACATCGTAACATCGAATCCGAAAATGGAATGGTAGTAGTCATCCGATACGCCAGCGAGCAACTGAAAAAGAGATCCAGATCCGGAAAGTGCATATCCTTTGGCATAGGGGATATGTTTAGGAGAAAAGGAACCAATTTTTATGGATTGCTGAATGACAACGGCCAAAACAACGATCCCTGTCAATGCGACTGAAATGTAAATAATGCCGTGACTAGTTGTCCAGAATGTTTCGACAAAACCCATATCGTGCGACCAAATATCCCACGTTGCCCCATAAATCGTCGATAACGCCAATAAAATTAATACGAATGGAACAATTCTAGTCATATCGCATATCTCCTAAGTAACGTTATTATTCTTAGTTTTAGATAGATTCCTTTTCCAGTTGAAAGCAACAACTTCGACTTCTGCTACGGATCCTTCGTTCGAAGAAGAGTTTGATGCGGTTGCCGAAGAACTCCCCATATTTATTGTAATAATCCTCCTTGAGCAGGAACGCCCTCGCCTTTTTTGTTTTTTTTCAATCGATATCCCAGTATCATCATAATCGCTGTGCTGACAATTATTACGCAGATGCTCGTCCATTGTCCGGCAGTCCAATTCATTGCGTAACGTGGAGAGTCTCCCCTTAAGAACTCGAGCATAAATCTGCCGAACGCATAAAGGATGTTGTAAACTAAGAAACTAAATCCGGTAGGCATGGTTTTATTTCTAATCGTTATTAAGAATGCAAATACGATCAAATCCCATTGACCTTCCCATACTTCAGCAGGCCATAAGGGTTGAGAACCATAAGCATCATAAGCTACCGTTCCTTCAGGATAGACGATGCCGAATCCCGATCCTGTTGGTGAGCCAAAGGCGTCTCCGTTGAGAAAGCAAGCAATCCGTCCAATGGCTTGTCCCAATACGATTGCTGGCGCAACCAAGTCCGCCATTTCCCAAAATGATAGACGATGAATTCTCAAATAAATAGCAGCTGCGGCAAACCCGCCTATCAAAGCTCCTTGTATGGCGATCCCGCCGTTCCAAATCGCCGGTATTTCTGATAAATGTTCGCTGTAGTAATCCCATTGGAAAAAGAAGACATGCCATACTCGAGCGCTTACAATCGCAGCAGAAACGACGTAAATCATCATATTGGGGATATGTTTCTGGTACAAAGTCCCCCTAGCCAGAAAATAACCAACGCCCATCGCTAATACAATCGCCAGAGCAACAACGAGACCGTAAGAACGAACGGAATAATCGCCAATCGTAAATAATATGACCCTCACATCATCACCCAATCTCCTTAGAATCCTGTGAATCCACCGTAAAGCTTGACGAAATATTTTGTCATGTCCGTCATTTTATCTGTATAGAGCATAACCCCTGTAACAACCATCAATGCTCCACCCACTTTCATGAGCGCGTTAGAGTATTTCAGTAACCAGCGTAATTTTCCGATAAAAAAGGCCATTAGGAAAAACGGTATCGCAAAGCCAAGGGTATAGGCAACCGTATATATCAGTGCCTGCCCCGGATTACTGACCCCTAAAGCCAGCACTGCAGCTAAAATAGGACCTACGCATGGCGTCCAACCCGCCGCATAGGTAACTCCCACCATAACGGAGCCCAAGTATCCTACCGGCTTATTCTTCCACTGGAAATGGACATCTTTTAACAATAATTTAGGAGTAAATATCCCAAGCAAGATAAGCCCGAATAACGCGACCATTATACCGCCCAATTGTCTAATTAATTCCTGGTTGCGAGAAAATACATTTCCGATAAAGCCCGCAGATAATCCCAGTGCGAAAAAAATGATTGAAAATCCAAGAATAAAAAACACCGTATGCAAGAGAGCCTGCTTTTGAAATATACCTCTGCCTTCCTTTAAATCATTAACGGAAACACCCGTTATGTAGGATAAGTACGATGGATATAGAGGAAGACAGCAAGGTGAAATAAAAGATAAAAAACCGGCTCCGAGTACAATCCCTATAGTTAAATCGGCAGTATTCATATACACCCCCCTAGCGACTGATCTAATCATTATTATACTACACATTGTAGTTTGAATGAATGAAAAATGCTATACACACTTTAACGCGCTTAAACAAACCAACGATCGATTTAAATACAGACATTATATGGCCCAATAGGTAATCGTATCGCTAATACCGAGAACGATTAAGAAGATGCCTGAAATTTTATAAATCATGTTCCCCCATTTTTTGGCCTTCTTCATAGCCGTTCGTTCTAATCCAAAGCCAATTACGAGCGCAAAAAATAATAGCAATGGTAACGCAGTTCCGACCGCGAACACAGATGGTAAGATGAATCCGTAAGAAGATTGCATGGCCACCGGCATCATCCAACCGAAAAATAGCAATACCATCGTAGGACAGAACCCAAGCGAAAACGCTACCCCCATCAAGAAAGCTCCGCCTTTACTCCCAGCTCGTTGTGATAATTTTTGAACGTAAGCAGAAAGCCTGAATCCGAAAGATAAACGATTCAACTTAATCGCTCCAATGAAAAACAAGCCCATCAAAATAAAAAGCGGGCCAACAAATTTTCTCGCGTAAACAAAAATAGGGATCGAATCAATGGATACTCTTTGACCAAAAGTCCAGAACAACAACCCAAATACAGAATATACCGTTATCTTCCCGATTAAGTATAAAAGAAACTCCATTCCGGCCAGTCTTTCGTTCATATATTTGTTGCCGAAGTACGTAATGCTTCCCAGATTCGCGGTCAATTGACAAGGAGCAACAGAGCCGGCAAACCCAAAAAACAGTGCGGCGAGAAATGCGATTTTGGAGCTGATTGCAATATCGGCAAATGGACTGCTCAATAATCTGCTAATTTCACTAAAAAAAGTGTACATAGGATTCCACCTTTCAGGATGCGTTTTATCATACTACATTATGTAGTTTAAATGACCGAAAAACAATAGCAAACTTTCAATTCATTGGAGGTTTTCATCGACTGAATTAAAAGAAGCAAAAGCCTTTGGATCACTGTCCAAGGTTTTTGCTTCTTCTCAAGGTTTATTTGTCTCTTAGTCATTTGGGTACCGGAGTCAAGCTGACGAAGCAATGATTAAACGGGGTTGCAGTAAATATAATAGGCCATAAATGAAGGAGCCAATGCCTAAAGCTGCGGTAATCCCCCAGTTCAATGAAATAAGAACTGAAAGTAATGAACCAGCAACAGTCATTAATCCATTGATAGCCCAACTGAGGCCAATTTGTTGATCAGAGAGCAAGGAAAGGCCTAAAGGAAGCGGCATACCTCCAAAGAAGCCTAGAGGGGTTAAGATGAGTGCACCCCCGATTAATCGGTACAAGATGGGCATATAAAACATTTGCTGGTCATACCAGGTGATAAAAAGATTGATGGCAATCGTTAGTACAGCGACCCAAAGTAAGGGAGTGTAACGTCTCGAACGATTTGAAAACCATCGCGGGGCTACTATACTTCCAATTCCACCGGCAATTAAAAGAATACTCAGAACAAGCACAAATGCGTATGTAGGATGGCCTAATGGCAAAATGAACCGTTGAACAAGAGTCGTTTCAATCACCATAAAACCGATGCCCAGGCCAGAAACATATACGAAACTTCCATAAGATAAACGATTTCTTCGAATGAAACATACACTAATGACGAAAATAATTGAAATTAACAAGATCAGTGACTTGGGAACCTCCCTCGTTTTTTGATAAAAAAACGGTTTGTCATCCCGATTCGCTGAAAGATCCACATTTTTATGCTTCAGTGAACCCTTCATCTCGTTCATGTGATCCGCAATGAGTGGAACGTGAATAGGAATCTGCTGTATGGACTCAGCCTCTGATTTCAAATGTTGCGCTGTCGATAGGGTAAATGGTTCAGGGCTTATAATCAATAAAGGTCTTGTAATCACGGTTTTATTCATTCCCCATACCACATGACCCAGATGTTGGTACGTGCCTATGACTGCCATGTGGTCGTTGATCTGATTTATAGGGACACCCTGCGCTTGTAAAACCTTCTCAGCTGCATTTTCAACTTTAAGAAGCTCATTTTCATCGTGCAATAGAAAAACAAGTCTCCCCCTTAACTCGAGTTTCTGCATATATTCTCGAATCGCCTCTTGCGTAAATAGGTAATTTTCTGTCAAGGCGACCCCCAGCCCATTTTCCGATTTCTTTTTAACTAGTGATAAGTAGATGATATTATATTGATTTTTGGTTTGTCGGATGAATGACCTTCCGTCGGAGACAATGGCTGAAACGCCTTGTTGTTGAAAGACATCTCCGGAAAATGTCGACATCTTATGTACGGCCTTAAAGCTGTCATCATTAATATCAACAGCATCAATCTGTTTAAAGCCGGCCATTTGAGCCGTAAGAACTTCTTGTCCTCCTCCTGCACCTATAATAAGTGCAAGTTCCTTGGGAATATCCTGAAAAGCCAAATAGCTTGTCGTATGGGTTAAATAATCAACCTCTTTTAAATTTCCATTGTATTTTGATATTGGAGAGACTGCTCCCCCATCGATTGTGATGTAAAGCAGCTGACCATCACCTGCATCGTAAACATCGGTCTTTGCTAGGGAGTTCCATTCAGAAAACACGGGCTTAACATCTTTATTATTCTTAAATATATGATTGGGGCTGGTTGTAAAGGCCCTAAAGAATGTATCTTTAGAAAAGGGCTCGATGAACGTATAGGCTGCAATCAGAATTACGAGTACACAAGATATTTTCTGAGGTAATCGTAGTGTATTCATCCAAAAAAAGCTAATCAGCAAAACCGCTGCCCCTAACCAATATATCGTCCTTACGGGATCCATCACATTCATTAGCCATATCGATGAGATTGCTCCAAGGCCAGCACCGATCATATCCGAAAAATAAACGGCATGGATATGCTGCCGCTGTGATTGAATGATCGCCGCAAGTATTGTCCCGCCAACACAGAAGGGTAGGAATGCTGTAACAGCATAGAACCAAATCCCTCTGAAGGGGACAGTGTACATCAAAGAAACGGTTAGAAGCAACACGACGGCAAAACTGCCTAACCAAATAAATCTTAATTGATAAACACGGCCAGCCGACCTGTAGGCGATATAACCGCCTAATCCTGTTCCGAGTGTTGCGAGGGATATTGCCAAAAACACAAAATTATGATCAAGAACGGCCGAAAAAAAACGGGAAAGGAACACTTCATAAACCAAGAGCACGAAGGCTGTGCAAAATGTAATGACGATATCTTTTTGACGTATAATTCCAAACATAGGTTAGCGCTCCTTTTAATAATTCCGGTTTATCTATCCTGATGAATTTACCCCACCAGTTGTTGAACACATCTGGTGGGGTAAATCGGTTACTTCACGTATTTCACAAGTGTAAGGAGGCCCCCCGGTTCAACATCAGCATTTGTTGTATGGTGGAGTTCATGGCAATGAAATACCCATTCGCCCGGATTGTCTGCAATAAAATCAATATCATATGTTTCGCCTGGGTTTAAGGTTACCGTACTCACTACCTGAGGCGTGGGGAGAGGATGTCCATCCTTTGCAATAATCCGAAAGTCATGACCATGCAAATGCATCGGATGGATACCATTGCTAATGTTGGCTAGTCGAATACGAACCCACTCCCCCTGCTTTACTTCAAGAGGCTGCGTATCAGGAAATGATTTACCATTCATCGTCCAATAGTTATAGTCCATCCCCATGACTGTGCTCCCGGCTTCCTCTTCCTTACCAGGCATCTCCATTTTTTCACCGGGTGTCATCCCTTGCATCGATTTCGTTTTTAATCCCTGTTTCATCATATGCTTGACATCACCCTTTCTCTTTAAAGGGGAAGGGCTTCCTTTGGACATGCCCGCCATCGAATCCTTTTCGTCTTCCGTTTTCCCTCCGTTTTTCTGATCGGGTATGTTCCATCCCCCAATGATGTAGCTGTACTCTCGATCATGTTTTACAGTTTCGTTTTGCGGATCTATAATAAGCAGGCCATATAATCCTTTGTCGATTTGTTCAATACTGTTAAAGTGGGAATGGTACATATAAGTCCCTGCGTGGTTGGCCGTGAACTCATAAGTAAACGTTTCTCCGGGCTTAATCGCATGTTGAGTAAATGAAGGAACACCATCCATCTTGTTAGGAACATGAAGTCCATGCCAGTGAATGGAGGTTTCTTTTTTAAGACTGTTCCTTAAAATAACACGGATCGTATCCCCTTCTTTGGCCCGAATGAGCGGACCGGGTACGGTACCGTTAAAAGTAATGGCCTCCGTTATTACTCCGGAAACTACCTCCCATTTTGCTGTTTTTGCTTCGAGGTGAACCTCTTGAACCTTGCCGGTTTTTTTTATGGAATCTGTCTCAGGGAGTGCGGGTAAACTACGAAGTTTTTTGGTGGTTAGGATATCATCCGCCATATCGCCTTTTGCCGTTTCAAGGACTTGGTAACTACGGTTTTTCACAGCGGGGTTTCCCGTTGGCACCTGTTGGCTTGCAGCTTGCTGTCCACTGCAGCCAGTCAATAGTAGTGCCATAAATAAGGGTACAAAACAGGTTTGTTTCATTGGTGATCCCTCCAAAATGAGTTAGTCTTATTATGCTAACTCCAGTAATGACTTATGCAGGCGAGTCAATATACTTGATGAAGGAATCATTTAAAAAAACAAAAAGACGCCCCTCTATGAGAGACGCCACTAAAAATATTACGCAGCCATTTTACGGCAAGCTTTTGCACAAGAAAAACATGCTTCGGCACAGCGTTTACAGTGATCGTGCATATGTTTTTCACATTCTTTTCCGCATGCTTCACAAAGTTCCGCACAAAGTTTACAGATTTGAGGTGCATATGCACTTCCCAGAGACATGAATCGAGCCGCGAGTTCACACAGATCTGCGCATTCCCGGTCTAAACGAATACAATTTCGCATCATCCCGATATCACTCTCTTTGAGACAAGCGTCGTAACAGTGGTTGCAAGCGATCATACATTTCAGACATTCATCAATACATTCTTGATATTTCTCGTGAGACATCACTTAACACCCTTTCCTTCGATATTCGTAGCCTGAGTTCATACAACTCATTTTAATACTACGCTAAGTAATTATTACCCGTTATGCCGCAACCTAAACGATTGATTTTGATCCGAAACCATGGGCAAACCCTCGTGAGTCCGAATATGAAGAATAAAGTGGTGTGATCAAACTAAAAAGTTAATACAAGTGAAGTCACTCCCCCACATAAGCTTAGGCAATCACTACTTCCTTAGAGACCAACTGCTCCCCCCATCATTGCTTTCATAAACGGAATACTGATCAGTGATGATGGTCAGCCGCTTCGGATCTTTCTTTGATGCCCTGATCCCCAAAGGCATTTCGCCATCATTTAAATCCACGTCAATATCTGACCATGTTTTCAGGTCTGATGATTTTAAAAATTGGCTTTCTGTCATCATAATCACACCTCCATCAGAGAGGGAGAAGACTTCATAAGCTGGTTCATTGGTTAGTTGAATTTGTTTTAAAGTTCCAGCTTGGATTGTATAACGAACTAGACCTGTTTCTGTGGCAGCCAAAATGGTTTCCGGTGCTGAAGGGAGCATCGTTATGGAATAAGCTCCTTGAGGGATGGTCCCCACGTTCTGCCAAGTTTGTCCACCGTCTCTTGTTTCATACAAGTTATTGTCTGCGCCAGCAAGCAAGGTAAATAGATGTTTTGAATTATTCGGATCCATAGTTAAATAGTGCGCATCCGGCTCATTCGGTTTCGCTTTATTTGGAAGTCCATTCTCAATAGTCTCCCATGACTGCCCACCATCGCTAGATCGTTTGACAAATCCATGGCCCGCTGCAAATATGGTCAATGGATTATCCGGACTCGTTTCGATCCCCATCACATCACTTGTCGCGAGCGGTTTAAAGGTTCGATGCCACTTTTGATCAACCAGTTCATATACGCCAGTATGTGTTCCTATCCATAGGCTCGTATCATCCGCTGAATAACTAAAAATATGTGGATGGGTTATAGACTCTGGGGTCAATACATCCAAATTCGATTTGTTATCTTTTCTCAGGCCCCCCCATATAGCAGAACCGATAATAACGATGAGTGCTAATGTAAAATAAAAACCAATTCCCAGGGAAAATCCCTTTTTCTCACGAGGCATGCACCATTCTCCTTAACATTAAAGTTTTCAATTATTATAGATGACAATTGTGAAGATTTTGTGAGGTTCAAAGCTTTCTGGAGTAAACTCCATTGCCTTTTCGTTGAATCAACATCCTTCAGAATTCCATCTCGCGGTGGACACCCTTGCCTTAAGCAAATATCTACTACTGCCTTCGCGTCATTTTGGACTTGTACCCTAGAGATAGCGCCCAGGCATTACAACAAGCCCAGTACCAGCGTGGTACTGGGCTGTCTTTCACAGATACTGTATTTGTTTCCCAAAACTCCTCCCAATTGGGCAATGTCATTAAGTTAAGGTTCAGGTCAAAATATCATGCGAAAGAGCAGGTTATCGAAAGATAGCCTGCTCTTTTTTTTGCGCTAAAAGTGAAATAAGACTTGACATGCAGATGGAAATGTGTGGCGAAGCCCCTTGAAAAAACAAGGAGGTTTTCGCCCATGAATGCGTACGCGAATTCACTAAAAACTAAAGCTGACATCCCTCATACGAGAAATGTCAGCTGCACCAGCGCCTTATGTCAAAAACCCTGAAAAAGATTTTACCCGCAAGAAAAAACTGCCCTTTGAAACGGTTATGCAACTCCTGATCTCTATGGGCGGTAACAGCCTTTACAAGGAACTTTTGGAATCGCAGGGCTATGACGTAAACACCGCTACCACTTCTGCTTTTGTCCAGCAGCGGAATAAAATTCTGCCGTCTGCTGTGGAATTCTTGTTTCACGAATTTACGCAATCGTATACGGATCTTAAATACTACCGTGGGTATCGTCTACTTGCCATTGACGGCTCGGATTTGCATATCGCAACAGACCCTACGGACACAGACGCCTATTTTCAGAGCCAGCCGAACACGAAAGGCTATAACCTTTTGCATTTCAACGCAGCCTATGACCTCTGCAACAGACTTTATGTCGATGCCATTGTTCAGCCACGAAGGCTAGGCAATGAAGGTAGAGCGCTGGCAGCTCTGGTTGACCGGTCCCCCATCAAAGGCAAGACCATAGTAATTGCCGATCGAGGTTACGAAAGTTACAACAATTTCACACATATTGAACGTAAAGGGTGGAACTACATCATACGGGTAAAGGATTCGAACTCCAGTGGTATTCTTTCGGGTCTGCGGTTGCCCTCTGGAGGAGAGTTTGATCGGGATATTCATCTCACACTCACCAAAAAACAAACCAAAGAGGTCAAGGCGCATCCTGAAATTTACAAGTTCGTCCCTTCCACATCTACCTTTGATTTTTTGGATTTGCAGGAGAACTTGTTTTACCCAATTTCCTTTCGAGTTGTTCGTTTCGTCCTGCCTAACGGCGCTTATGAAACCGTCATTACCAATCTTTCCGCCGACGATTTCCCACCCGATGAACTTAAGTCCATGTATAACATGCGTTGGGGCATTAAAACTTCTTTCAGAGCGTTAAAATACACCGTCGGTCTGACGAATTTCCACGCAAAAAGACGAGAGTCCGTCACCCAAGAGATTTTCGCAAGATTGATCATGTACAATTTTGTTGAAATGATGACCTCGCACGTCGTCATTTCCCAAAAAGATAAACAGCATCAATACCAAGTCAACTTTACGGTTGCTGTTCACGTTTGTAGACATTTCCTGCGCTCAAGAGACGATAAACCCCCGCCCGATGTTGAAGCACTGATTCGTAGAAACCTTTTGCCGATTCGCCCTTTTCGCCCAGGGGAGATGAATACGCGCAAAATCCGCTATAAATCATTTGTTAGCTTCGTCTACAGGGTAGCATAATTCGGCTCATATGAACATTTTTTTAAGCGGATCGTCCATCCGCTTGTTTGCTGTGCGTTTTTTCTCAGCTTGCATCAAAAAAACAACGGCACAGGATTCTTTCCCCATGCCGTTTCGGATTCCAATTTTATTTCTGGTCTTTCTTTGAGCTTAACTTAATGACATTGCCCAATTGGGGGGCGACTTTTTATTTTACCTTCAAGTGTTTAATTATGCGTCCTACTGGATAAGTTATTCAAAGATCGTTCACTTGAAATATTCTATACGGGGTATATTATTGTTGAATCAACAAAAATATAAGGAGTGAAGACGATTTGAAAAAGAGTTTTATTGTAATAGGAATCGCGGCTGTAATTGCATTAAGTGGATGTAATGGAAATACCAATAATCAAGGAAAAGCCAATAACAACAATAATCAACAAGAAACAAATACGGGCATGGATGGCATGAACCATTCCGGTTCAAGTGAAGCACCAAAAGGATTAACGGAAGCTAAGAACCCGAAATTCGAAGTAGGAAGTCAAGCGATTATTGAAGCCGAGCATATGCCGGGGATGAATAAGGCAACCGCGACGATTGTTGGCGCTTATGATACAACTGTATACGCTGTATCTTATACACCAACAACAGGCGGTGAAAGAGTCACAAACCACAAATGGGTGATTCAAGAAGATATTAAAGATAGCGACGACCAACCGTACAAACCGGGGGATGAAGTTGTGTTGAACGTTGAACACATGCCAGGGATGAAAGGCGCAACGGCCACTATTGATTCAGCAGAGCAAACAACAATCTATATGGTTGATTACACTCCGACAACGGGAGGAAAACCAGTTAAGAACCATCAATGGTTAACAGAAAGCGAACTATCCGCCAAATAATAAAATCACCCCCGCCGTTGACCGATATCATCAAGGCCAACAACGGGGGTGTGTCATTTTTTTGCTTGAAATGGTTTTACGATAAAGTCTTTTGCATCCGAAGTAATCGTGTCAATTTGTCCGTTCTTCCTCGAACGACTAATTAACAGATATATCTGTTGCAGTCCGGCTTATATCGACCTCCGTCAATAGAAGTTAATTCATCACATGGGCGGAGTGGTTGTCGCCGTGACTTTCAGCGGTATTTGAAGCTTGTTTTAAGTTTTCGATTTCCTTCGTCAATTTATGGTTTTGTTCCATCAATTCAGCCATTTTTAATTGAAGCGACTGCACGTCCTGATCTGAAGAATTATGGCAATCCTTTTTCGCACTGCTGTGTTTATGACCGGAGAACATACCTTTCATGCAAAACAGCATCATCAAAGGACAGGCAAAAACTGCAAGAATACTTAACCATTGCATCTTATTTCCCTCCATTCATTTTGATAAACTGATTATATCGAAAAATTGTGATGAAACGATGAAGATTAAACTGTGCGCCACAAATTAAATTACTAGGATGAACGGTAGTTTTAATTCCTCTTCGCTCAGTTCGCCGTTGGCGTAACGACATAAACCTTGATTAATGTAAAAAAGCAAGCAGCTCATGAACAGCTGCTTGCTACTACTCCGCTTAATATTATAATAAAAATACTTGAAACAACTAAAGGCTTCACATCAAACAATGGGACTTGCACTTTATTTGGTAAAAGGAGTTGTTTGATGCGGTAATTAATTTCAACATCAGCTAAACTAACGTGAGTAACCATCATATTATTATCTTTACGCTCTGAACATTTCATTAGCACACATGCAAGTTCGTAAGGACCTTTCATTTTGCGAATCGCATATTGGTCGGCAAGTAGCTCCATCCAAACTTGAATGTGATGATAACCTTTCTTGAACATCGGAATAAAGGGTAAGCTATCCTTTATTAAGCGTACTAAAAATAATCGCAGTGGGTCATAATGCCGACAATGTGCATATTCATGCCAAATTACGGCTTGTAATTCACCTTCGGATAACCGGCTGATCAGGTTCGTTGAAATATAAATTTTCGAAAAAAAGATTCCTGCAGTCATGGCAATATCTCCATCGTGCTTCAACACAATGATCGGATATCGACCGGTCGTATAGTTCTTCTGGAGTTGAATGGTTGATTGATCGTCTTTCCAATCTAAAACCTTTTTTCTCCAGCGCGATTGGGATAGGATTTGTTGAAACAGACGGATGATAACCATGCCAAAGCTATAGGCAATCAATCCATAAAGACTTACAAATATAAGATCATGGAGATAAGATTCTTCTTGAATTGCCGAGATACAGTATTGCAGAAATCCCAAGACCGAGAAACCTCTAAACTCATGTATGAGGTAAGAGAGCATTTGAAACCAAATAAAGAAACTGCAGAGTATCATCAAGGAATAAATAATATGATGCTTATACCTATTCATTGGATTTATCACGTTTCCATTCCGAAACTCTCTCTTCAAGCAATTTCATTAACTTTGGATCTGCTTCCTGCAAGGCATTTACCATATGATTTACAACTAAATCGCCGAATTCATGGATAAGCCCTTCCGTAACGATGCGTGTTTGTTCTTGCAAGAATTCTTCCTTGCTTTGCAGGGCATAATAGCATGTCACTTTTCCACGGCCTCTTCCAGAGGTCGTTTTGCCTATATTTCCTTTTTCATGCAGGCGATTTAATACAGTCATTACTGCGGTATACGATAAGTCTGTTTCTAACAACTCCTGGACTCTTCTTGCAGTTACTTCTTGATACTCCCATACTATATCCATGATTAACGACTCAAGAGGGCCGAAAAATCGGTTCAGTCCATCCTCGTGCATTTTCATACGTTTTATATCCAGAACTAAAACCTCGCCTTCAAGCGGATTAATACTACATATTGTAGTCCTAATCCTTAGGCTCGTCAACTTCATTAGTCGGTATCGGTATATTATCCGAATTAATTAATTACTCGTCTTGCTACGATAAATCTCTTTTTGTACCAGCTGTTATTATAAATGTTTGTAATGATAACATCTCTCTCGGCGGTAATGTTATGAATCATTTTTCCATCGCCAATATAGATTCCGACATGACCGACATCCTTCTTATCGTTGCTGTCGAGCCAAAAGAAGATCAAGTCGCCTTTTTTAAAATCTCCCCATGCAACCTTCTGCCCTACTTTAGCTTGATCATCATCATCTTTATTAACAAGTTTTACACCTATATCTGCAAGTCTGTATGCAAGATACGTAAAGCCGGAACAGTCTGTTTTATAGGGTGCGCGGGTTTCTTGTCTTTGTCTCCAGTTCACATATTCGACCTTATTTTCCAGCGAGAGTGCGGTTTGGACAACCTTATTTCTTTTGGCTTCTACAGAAGATGAGGCTGCTTCAACTTGCTGAAGTAATGATGTTGCCGGCAAGCTCAAGGCCAGCATTAAGAGTGCGATCTTTGTCTTGATTCCGTTTTTCATGTTGTCTCTCCTCTTCGTTAGTTTCAAGGAAAGTATATTTTTATTAGTCAGAACAAGAAATAATCAAAAATTGGCATGTAAACGCCACCAATGAGTTGTTTGGTTGAAAAAAGCCTGATAAATTGCGGTTTTTTTTCTATTTTGGCAATACATCTTAGAAATATAAATATTTTTTCACTAGATGTATTTTGTACCTTGTGTTAAAATTATATATTTTTCTTCTTATATTTTTAAACGTTAGACTTTTGAAATAGTAAGCATATAAGCATCCCAAATTTCAAGTGAATTATTGTTTAAGAAACGCAGGACCTTATGGTATATTTTAAGAACAGAGAAGAATAATAATTAGCAGAAACGGAATGATTTCAGCGTGAAAAAGATATTATTATACTTCAATATTCTCATGATTATTCTCATCATCTTGGGTATTGTTCTAATCGTGGAACAAAATCAAAAGGAAAAAACAAGCACTTTGATGGCAACACCCACACCTGCTAGAGCAATTCCACCCAAAGAAACCGATCCAATTAATATGACTAAGGACTTGCCTCCCTCTCAGCGGAAGACATCCGTTCTATTGACCGCACCGTTAGTTAAACAATTACCCGAATTGTTAAACGGCTGTGAAATAACATCCTTAACAATGCTCTTGCAATATTACGGAATTAAGAAGGATAAAATGGATTTAGTCCCGGAGCTTATTCGGGATGATACACCGATTATTAAAAGTAAGAATGGTCAAATTTTAACCTGGGGAGATCCGAACATTGGATTTGTCGGCGATATTACCGGCAAGAAAATTGGTTACGGTATCTACCATGAACCATTATATCAACTGCTAAAAACTTACATCGATACAGCTGTCGATTTAAGCGGTACTTCCTTGAGTGAATTGGAACAGAAGCTTTCAGCCGGCTACCCGGTCGTAGTTTGGACCACAGTTAACTATAGTGCACCAGCGGAAAATGACTGGAAATCGTGGAGTTCTCCGACTGGAACGATTAAAGCTACTTTTAAAGAACATAGCGTTCTATTGGTTGGCTATGATAAAGATCACGTTTATCTAAACGACCCGCTTAGCGGCAAGAAACAAGTAAAAGTGAATAAACATATTTTTTTGTTAGGTTGGACAGCCATGGGCAAGCAGGCCATTTCTTATGGTAATTGAAAAGGGTTTGTTGGGCATAAGAGGATAATACTCACACGGCCTCTATTATCCTTTCCTTCGCCAATTAGTAAAAGAAACAAGCCCCGTAAACGGACTTGTTTCTTTCGGTTTTTTAATGGTTTTTCGTTGTCATTTCCCCATAAACTTCTTCTGTTACGACACGCCGAGCTGTCACATACCGTTTTTCATAATAGTCCTCGGAGAGGCTACTAACTCTTACCCCTTTGCTGCTGGATGAATGAGCGAATTGTTCATTACCGATATATATGCCGGCATGAGATATGCCCTTTCCATCTGTGTTAAAGAACACGAGATCGCCAGGTTTTAAATTCTCTTTTGCAACTTTTATTCCCTCTTGCGCCTGTGCCTTGGATGTCCGTGGAAGATCTACATCATATTTATTGAATATGTATAAGATGAATCCTGAACAGTCAAAGCCGTTTGTTGTTGTCCCCCCCCATTTATAAGGAGTTCCAACGACCTGATCAACGGCATGTTTGATATCCATTCCGTTTGCAAACGCACTTCCAGCAAAAGCAAAACACATAGTACCCAATACAAGTGAAGCAATAACTTTCTTCAAAACAGTTTCTCCCTTCGATGCCTACGAGGTTAGCTAAGGGTTCGGAAGAAGGTTTCCCTATAATCCTTAAGTGCAGATTAATTCACCCGAGAGTGGATCCCCCGTTTCCATTTTTTAAGAGGAATTCGGCAAATTTCGTTTTGTTTTTTATTTCGGTTTATTCATTTCTCTTTTTTCTATCCAATTCCTTCTTATTTTCTATTAGAATAATCTCATATTCGACAAAGAATGAATGAATATAATATATTTACTTGTTTTATATACCGATTCCTTTAACCGCTATTTTGATCCAGCTTATTCCTTTATCCCGACTTAAGAAAACGTTTCGTTCAGATGTGGAAAATGCTATTTCGTTTTCAATTTGCGGGTTTTGGGCGATGTAAGTAATGAAATCATTCGGGTTAAGGGCAGGTGTAATAAGCGATCTTATTTCTTCGTTTATTTGCCACAATAATTTCTTTCCTCCGATAAATAAATCGCCGTTTTTTCCGAATGCTACGGCAGTCACTTCTTCCTCAAGAGCTAGCTTCTTAAATTGATCGCCATAATTGCTCGACAAGAAAACACCGTTGCTTGTTCCGATGGCAACCGTTTGAGGGTCTGAAGGATGAGCGGCTATTGCTGTCATTTGCCCGTCCAATCCATTTAACTCGCTCTTTTTCCACGTTTTCGCGTTATCTAATGTTACGTATACGCCCGATGTACTTAACCTTGTATTAGCTTCCGGATTATAGACATAAATGGCGTGCGTTTTATACCCTGCTGCCATCCCATGAAAATCCATGACACCCTGTAAATCCAATGGGATAATCGTTTCTCCGTCATTAGTAACTTTAACAATTCCAAGAGGATTAACCAGATCTGACCCTAATGCAGGATGACCACTGCTATAGAATCCGTCGTCAACAAGATTAAATCCCATATAATCATGCTTGTCCCCTTCAAAGGGGTTCCAGCGATCATTTCTATAGGCCATAATTCCTTCATGTGCGGGAATTAATAGCTGTGTACCGTCGTTCGTGAAACCTAATCCATGAATATGAGTGATGTTTGCGTTTTCTTTTTTAGACGGCAGCACTACTAATTGGACAAATGCAGCACTCAAAATTCCTAAGAGTAGTCCTCCTGCCCACCAAGTTTTAGGCATGATAGCCGAACCTTTCTTTTTCATTAACTGTTCCTCTCTACCCGATTATTTGTCCAACCACTTCAATTTTTCAAAATATTCATCTTGATTGATTTCGCCATTAGCATAACGCTCGCCTAAGATCATCCGGGGATGGTCTTTTACTTTACCCATTTGCAATTTACGAATGATGAAATAAATAGTTAAGCCAAGTATTACAACAAGCACGATCCCTGCAATAGCCATCATGATACACATTTGCATCATAGAAGAGTTTCCTGTCATATAATCCATCATCATGACAAATCAGCTCCTCTCTTCGATATCATTGTCGATTTCTATTCCATGATACAATTCACATTTGATGATATTGTGTAGGAAATAAAATTCTTATGACAACGTATGCTTATAAATAATCCATTGGATTTTGAACTTCTTCATTGATTCTGACTTCAAAATGGAGATGATTGCCGGTTGAATTCCCTGTCGATCCTACTTCGGCAATTTTCTGTCCTCTGTTAACTTTTTCTTCTTCCTCCACTTTTATTCCGTTCATACGAATATGGGCATACAGCGTCCACATGCCGTTTCCATGATCAATGATAACCGTGTTTCCATATCCGCTTGTCCATCTTGCCAGCAAGACCGTACCTGATTGGGCAGCTAATATGTCCCTTCCTCCTGGCGCCCCAATATCAATCCCCTTATGAAAAGTGTCCTTCTCCCCCGTTATCGGATCTTCCCGGTCTCCAAACGGAGATGTAATGGGATAGGTTTTAGCGAATGGCCAACTAAGCTCAGTTTCCTTGGAAGGTGAACTATCGATGGTGGTTTGATGCTCCTCGTGCTCACTTTCTTTTAATGCTTGCTCTTCCAGCGTTTTTTTCTTCTCTTTGAGTGCAGCAGCTTCTCTGGCCATATCCAACAGTTTAATTTCTTGATCCTTTGATACCGTTAGCAGCGCCTTCTGTTCTTGCTCTAAAGAAGCAATTAATACTTGCTTTTCCTGCTCCTTAAGACGAAGCTCACTCATCATCTGATCCGTTTGTAAACGGAGCTCCTTGACCTCAAGCATTTGCTCCTCCATCTTTGTTTGCTTTAGGGAAATGTTTGTTGCATCTGCTTGGTTTTGTTCGATGATGGATTGGTCTTGGGCAATAATGATTTTCAGGCTCTCGATCCGGTCAATAAAATCCATAAAACTATTTGATTGCAATAGAACATTTATATAGGAGACCGCACCATTTTGATACATGAGCCGAACACGATTATCTTGGAGCTTTTTTCGCTCTGTTAGACGGTTCTTTATCTCTTTTAGCTGTACAGCGGTATTAATTATATTTTGCTGCAAAGAAACGATTTGTTTGTTATAACGCGTAAGCTGTTCACTTGTACGATCCAGATTTTTTAGAATCGTAGTGATTTCTTGCTCTGCTACAGTTTTATCATTAAGTACTTCTTCCCGGCTGTCTTGACTGTCTTGCGCTTTTTTCTCTGCATCCTTCATTTTCTCTTCAATATCTTGAATTTCCGTATCCAGCCCATCCACTTCGGCTATCGCCCGGCTTTGGCTTGGGTAGGCAAGCAAACCAGACATTAAGGAAAAGATCAGAAAAAATATTACTTGTTTCCTCAAGTAGAAACCTCCTGATCACTGCGCGGCATGTAAGTATTGACTCTTTGGAAGATCAATCACATACATTTTGTGCCAAAGCGCTAAATTGTAAAATAACCAAATAATCCGAGCGTAATCACCCTGACCATGTTTATGCTTCATAACGATTTCTTCAATGGTTCTCATGTTTACAATGTTATCGATTCCGCTTGCTTGAATTTGTTCCAGCATAACACGCGTCCGTTCCGTTTTAAGCCATTGTCGTAATGGTACGGGAAACCCAAGTTTGGGACGGTTAATAACTGAATCTGGAATGACGCCACTTAAAGCCCTTCTTAACACATGTTTGGTGGTGCCATTCGATATACGGTAAGCTGCCGGTATTTGACTGGCAATTTCGAATACTTCTTTATCTAGAAACGGTACTCTCAATTCCAGGGAATGAGCCATGGAGCATTTGTCGGCTTTTGCCAAAATATCACCAGGCAGCCATAGATTCATATCGATTAATTGCATTCGGGTCACATCATCTAAATGAGATGTTTGATTATATATTGGCTTCGTGATCGGATGCGTGGACAAGGAATAGTCTATATGTTCTGGAATTTTGTGCAGAAAGTATTCTTTCATGCTTTCGGTCAGTAAATTGGCATTACCAATAAATCGCTCTTCCAGTGATCGCGTTCCCCTTAACAAATAATTCTTTCCGTAGAAGTTAAAAGGTAAGGATCTTATTTGTTTATTCAAAGCTCTCTTTATTGAATCAGGCAGCCATGAAATATATCTTAGTGCAGCAGGCTCTTGATAAATCCGATAACCGCCAAACAATTCATCCGCTCCTTCACCGGAGAGGACCACCTTTACATGATCTTTGGCTAACTTTGCAACCTGATATAAGGCCACTGCGGAAGGATCCGCTACCGGTTCATCAAGATGCCAAATGACATTAGGAAGAGCATCGAAATATTTTTCTTCCGTAATGATATTATAAAAATGCTGTGTTCCAAGCTCTTGGGCTGTATTGGCAGCAATTAATGTCTCATTTTGCGGCCCGTCGAAGCCGACGGAGAAGGTCTTGGTTGGTTCAAGTTGACTCATATAAGTAGCAATTGCAGTGGAGTCGATTCCGCTGGATAAGAAGCAACCGAGAGGTACTTCACTGTGCATATGATATTTAATCGAGTCCAAAAGTTTATGACGAATTTCATTTTCGAAATACGTAATAGGCTTGTCCAAAGGATTGAACATCGGTTGCCAGTATCGTTTTATTTCAACCTTTCCATATTGTATGGTCAATTGATGAGCCGGAGGAAGCTTATGAATATGCTCGAACATCGTATCCGGCTGCGGCACGTACTGAAACGACAAGTAATCAAGAAAGCTTTGGTAATGGAGGCTGGCTTTTATGTCATCGGCGGCAAGTATGCTTTTAATTTCGGAGGCGAAGACAAACTTGTCCTTATCTTGATAATAATAAAATGGCTTAATACCAAAGTGGTCTCTTGCGGCAAATAATAACTGACGATTGCGGTCCCATAACGCGAAGCTAAACATCCCCCTCAGGTAGTTGAGGCACTTCTGTCCATATTCCTCATAAAGGTGAACAATGACTTCAGTGTCTGATTTCGTTTTAAAACGATGTCCCTTTGCTTCAAGAAGCCGACGAAGTTCGTTATAGTTATAAATCTCTCCATTAAAAATAATCCAAATCGATTCATTTTCATTGCTTAAAGGTTGGTTTCCTTCCTGAATATCTATGATTGATAATCTCCGAAAGCCCAATCCAATTTTGCCTTCTACCCAAAATCCGGATTGATTCGGTCCTCGGTGAATCATGACATCCGTCATTTCCTTCAATTGCTGTCTGTAAGGTGTTCTTTCGTCAAAGTACAATATACCGGCTATTCCGCACACTATTATCAACCTCATTTCTACATTTTCCCCATTTTAAAAAGGGATTTTATTTACTACGATACGTAGTTTATTAATAAAACACTACCTATTGTAGTATTTTGTTGTCGGTTTCGCAACAGTGAGCAGATTAAAAATCATTTAACTATTGTCTACATTAATTCTTCATAAGTGTCTGTTACGATTAAATAAAAGATTCGGGTATCTGCTTGTATACCTGGCGGTTCGATAAAGGGAATTATCATTCCACAATGGATATGGGTTCGGGTAAAGATTCGAATACCCTATCAAACATTTCGGAGATACTGGGGCATGTCAGTTCGGATTCTACAGCTGTTTATCTTAATGTGGATGTACGTTTTGATTGTAGTTTCCATACAGACACTACAACGTGTTCCGTGATCGTCCCATACTACAGCCTGCGGATCATACTTCCTGTATAGTAATTATTGTCAGCCATGAAATTACTGTAATATTAAATACGTACATGGAATATAGATTTTGAAGATGAGTATCTGCAGAAAGCCATAAGGATGTAGAGAAACAATATTAGATGGCACTTACGGATTATTTGCTTGTCGCGCAGGGGCTAAAAGTGTCCGACTTGGTTAAGCGTCAAAACATGAACTCCTTAAGCAGTTCCTTGGCAAACCGTCGTTGCAAACTGGATTCGTGGACATTTGGAAAGTAACCTTGTCAAACGCAAGAAGTGATATTATTAGCGCCAGCGATTGGGCACAATCGGTTGAAGACTTGGAATAACACTGTGCCAACTGTAATATAACACCGATTGAACGTGAATACGAAACCACAGTTGAAGAGCTTCTGAAACAAATTATAGGAGGCCATACGATGGGGCTCTTTAGCCGATTGAAAGATCTGTTCAAGGCGAAAATCCCGCAAGAAGATTATCCGGTGCGAGTACTAAGTGATTTTATTGAGTTTTACTCTGAAAAACTGCGCGAACTATCTGTATCCGTAAACAGATCGGAATCGGAATGGCTGCTTCTAAAAGGAAAAATGAATCTACATATAGTCAATTCGGCCATGTACCGAGATAAGGCCGATCAAGAAGCTAGACTAGGAAATGCCGACATGGCCAAATATTGGCTGGTGCAAGCACTTTCACAGGAAACCTACTCCGAGAATTTAAAGTCGGAGGTGGAAAGATTGCAGCGGACCACTAAACAATCGAAAGATACATTAACTCAACTAGAAAACAAACTTCTGACTGCTAAAGAGATGCGAAAAAAATTCATGCTTCGTCAGGAAGCCGCCAAATCAACGATGCAAATGAATGCGGTTCTAAAAGAATCATTTTCCTCTTCTGCATTGGAAAGAATGGAAGAGGAAACTTTTCTAGCCGAAGCCAAGGCTGAATTAATGCAATCACGTCCAAAATAGTTTTGTTAACGATCCGAACGCAGGTAATATGCCGGAATAAACAATCAAATGGCGCTCATTTGACGAGCGCCATTTGATTGCAATTGTTGATTTTATGCAGCCATTCTACTGCATGTTCAGCACAAGCAAAGCAGTGCCGAATGCTGCGCCCAATATTTTTGTAACTGATAATCGTAAACGAGAATATGATGTAAAAAATGTTGTAGGAGTGAGAACAAAATGCCGTCCATAGTAGGATTTATTAAGATTGTAAGTGTTGGATCAAGTGCAATAGTACAATTTGGTGATTCTGTCCAACTGAGTCCCTCAAGTCAAACTAAAACGTATGCAGGATCCGGTTCTTTTTTAACTGGGAGCTTGGCAAATGCTAATAATGCAGTTAGTTCCACCAATACCCTGGATCCTGATATTGAAGATTCTAATTCAAATAATATAGGCAGTGGTGTAAACGTGATTTAAAAACGTGGCCCTTATAGTCTTGTAGGACCAGCAAAAAGACGACCTTTATCCGATGGCCGTCTTTTCGCTATATAAGCGGCCCTATATGGCTCAATTTTTTACTTCATCAGTTTCAATATCCTCTTAATATTTACGGAAAAAATCGCCAGCGCTCATTGTAACTCCATGCCAATAAGAAGGAAATTTCGTCCTCCAGTACATGGTCCTGCAGGATTTCTCGCGGGAATTTCTCATTGTTATACAAGAAAAAAGGTACAGCCAGCTCAATTTCTTGAATGACTGTCCCGCTATTTTAATGGTAAGTATACATGAAATAATGTGCCTGCATTACTTTCCGCCCAAACCTGTCCATCATGACGCTCAACAAGCGCTTTTGTAATCGCAAGGCCTAAACCTCCCCCCCCCATTTTACGGTTTCTTGATTTATCAACTCGATAAAAACGTTCAAATACATTGGAAAGCTCTTTATCGGGTATGCCAATGCCGGTATCTTCAACCGTAATCTGAATACCATCGGGTTTCATAATACCGTAAATCTTTACTTTCCCATTTGCCTGAGTGAATTTGAGGGCATTTGATATCAGATTTGTCCAAATCTGGATGAGACGATGCTCATCCGCGTAAATCGTAATATCAGGAATTATCCCTTTTTCCAATACTACTCCCTTTTCAGAAAAGGAAGGCTGCATGAAGTTGATGACTTGATCAATCGATTTTACTAATTGAACCTCTTCCCGAGACAAATCAAAATCGGGTGACGAGAGGGTTTGCAGTTCTTCTAAATCATTAACAAGATGAATTAATCGATGTATTTCTTCCCGGCTTGATTGAATTCGCTCTGGCGTAGCCTCCCATATCCCGTCTTGAATAGCAGCTAAATAACTGTTTAGCGTGGTTAAAGGCGTACGGAGTTCATGTGCGATATTTTCCGTCATACTTACCCTTAGTTGCTCTTGCTGCTGCAATTGATCCGCCAGATGATTAATGGAAGCTGCCAGCTCTCCTAATTCATCTTTTGGTATTCCTTTTAAAGGTAAGCGAACATCTCGCTTTCCACGAGCCATAATTAAAGTTAAGTTTTTCATGCTAATCAAAGGGGAAGAAATCCGTTTCGCGATATAGATACTTAAGATCAAAGCGACAATCAGAGCGCCTCCAATAGTCATACCGACGGACTGGATAATCGCTTGCTCTAAATGCGTGTTCAACAATTCGGTTTTATTATGGCCTTGTTCCATTTCGTTTCCATACAGTTGGAAATGGTAATGCGTTGCATTAATGATGGTGAACGAAGCCAATAGGAGAATTAATCCGGTATATATAATAAGTAGAACACTTAATCGAAAGGATAGCGATTTTTTCATGATATGCCTCCGTGAAATCGATAGCCGACGCCAAATACGGTTCGGATAAAGAATGGATTTTTCGGGTCCTCTTCAATCTTCTGACGCAAGTTTTTTACATGCTGGTCGATCGAACGAGAATCACCTTCAAAATCAATCCCCATTACCATCTCGATTAATTCTTCACGAGTAAACGTTCGCTCCGAATTTCTCGCCATTACAACAAGCAGTTTATATTCGTTTGGTGTTAAGCTTATTGGGACTTGATTGACATATACCTGTTTGGCATGGCTGTCTACCATTAAACGCCCGTTTCCATATTTCAATCTCTCGGCAAGAAGTTCATGTTGGTTCGTTCGGCGCAATACGGACCGAATCCGCGCTAGTAACTCCCCAGGGTCAAATGGTTTAACGATATAATCATCCGCACCAGCCGCCAGCCCTTGAATGCGGTGGTGGGTAGATGCTTTAGCTGTTAGCATAATAATCGGTATCAATTTCGATGAGCGGATCCGATTACAAAGCTCCTCCCCATTCATATCAGGCAGCATGAGATCCAAAAGGATTAAATCGAATGCTTGTTTTTCAATCTCATGAATAGCGGATTGACCGTCGCTTGCCTCAACAACTTCGTATCCGGCTTTCATCAAATAGGCATTGATGACTTCTCGAATTTTATCTTCATCTTCAACAATTAAAATCTTGCTCAACATAGCTCACTCCATTCATCTTTGTATAAGTGAAGTATTTCCATTATGAAGTCATTGATCCAAGTACTATATCCCCTATCATTCTCATAATCTAGTAGTACAAATATTGCTAGATGAAAGATTTGCTAGGAGGCGGGCTTGCTGTGCAATATAGAGGCAATAATTTAAAACGATTTATATTCTTTTTTACCGTTTCTTTTTTTACCATAATTGGAATTCATATCTATCAGACGAGTCAAATCTCATTAATGAGTTCACTAGCTAATGTCCCTTCTGAGGCATCATCAAATACTAATAATACGAATGATTCTGCAGCGAACATGTTGGATTCAAGTCCTGTTGCAAGAGTGGGTACGAATAGGTTTGATGACAGTTCAATAATCACAACGGAACAGAAAGTAAATATAAATCTTTCTTCTTTGCCTAAAATACTCATATACCATTCTCATAATCGCGAATCCTGGTTGCCGGAGTTAAAAAATGATGTTCAATCCGCAGATCAGGCTTTTGATCCTAAATTGAATGTTACGTTATTAGGTGACAAACTTAAAACACAGCTGCAGAAAAAGATAAAAGATATTCCCGTAATCCACTCCAAAAAGGACTATCCAACCGTTATCGGCAGCTTCAATTATGCGAAATCTTATACCTATTCAAAAGCCACCATTAAAGAAGAGTTGAAGTTACACGAAAACATCGGGTATTTGATAGATTTGCATCGTGATTCACAGAAACGTGAAAAAACAACTATCCGATTTCAGAATTTAGATTATGCGCAAGTTTACTTTGTCGTAGGTACGAATAATCCGAATTGGCAACGAAATATGAAATTTGCCGAACAAATACAAGATGGATTAAATGCTAAGATTCCCAATGTATCAAAAGGCATATATAAAAAGGGCAATGAAAGCGGGAACGGTGAATATAATCAATCTTTGTCTGCAAACAGTGCCTTAATCGAAATTGGAGGAGTTGAAAACAATTTAGAAGAAAGCTATCGAACAATTGAGCTGTTAGCCGGTGTTATTCAAAACATTTGGGTAGAAGATACTGAGCATAAACGGATTGATTCCTAACTGCTAATTGCTAATTGCTAATTGCTAATTGCTAATTGCTCGATCTTTGAGCTTTTATTAGCAGATAAACAGGTCATTTTCTTTTTGGAAGAAAATGACCTGTTTATTCCGTCTTGTTGTTATGTCAAGTATACAAAAAAATTATGATGAAACTGTGAAGGAAGTTAGATAATTTTTTTACGAAGATTGTTTGTTTAATCTCGCCCTTTTCGCTGCCTCATAATCAATTATTTTTCCATTGATAACTAATGTTGGAATAGACGAAATTCTATAAAGCCGGGCTTTATCAACACTTTCCATAATAGCATTGCTCTTATTTAATTCATAAATTACAATCTCGCAGTTAGAACATGCTAAATCTTTGACTTGCATGATCATTTCTTCACACAAAAAGGTTCCAGCTGTAAACACTTCGATCTTAGCCATTATTCCCTCCTGAATGATAATAATTGAATGATTTGGCAATAGCTTTTTGAATGTGCCGGATTAGGATCATAACGATTACTTACTGACTCTAAAATGGCTTTAAAATGAATCAATTGTGCGACTTTCTCCTCAATCTCCATGATTTTCGACTTGGCAAATTGGCACATCTCTTCAATGGGAAAGTTGTCCTCATTTTGATCGATTAATAAAAGCTGCTTTATCTCCTCAAGAGTGAAACCTAATTCCTGTGCTCGCTTAATAAAATGAATTGTTCTTACACTCTCCAAAGTAAATATTCTGTACCCCGATTCCGTTCTTGGAGGTTCCGGTATAAGTCCTCTCCTTTCATAATATCGAACTGTCTCAATGTTAACATTGGCTTCTTTCGCGACTTGACTGATCGATAAGCCATTCATTACAAGTCCTCCTCTCATAGCTATTATCAACCCTTTATTAAGGTACAGAGTCAATATCTTATTTAATTTTATGAAGCCCTTTTCGTTACATCCTTTGCTTCATGTTAAGTTTCTGAGTAATTCTAACTGATAAGACAAAAGGCAGCCGATTTTGTTAATCGGTTGCCTTTTATCTACTCTTGCTGCGACTCCTTACGTACATACTGTTTACGCCAACCGTACGGTGTCAATCCACGCGGCTTGTATATAGCCAGTATAGTGGCTACAAGCAACACAAGAAGAGCAGCACCGGATGCGACAACGAGTTGAATCTGTGTGCTGAGATCGCTATTTGTCAATGTCCTCTCTGCAGCTACGCCTGCCATGTAGCTAATCGGCTGCATATGCACCAGCAAACCGATAGTGGAAAGGATAGTCATCAGTAATTTGATCATGATCCAATAATGCCGGAACAAGCCCCACTTTGTCCCCAAGGACAATACAATCCCAGTTAGCAGAGATGCAAGACATAATGGAACAATAACAGCTCGGACGATCAACTCCATCGCGAGATACGCGGTACGAACAATCTGAGCATCCTGACTGTTTATACCAGTGACGGCGAGAGCTAAGAAGCCGGCAACCGCTCCGAACCAGCCGACCGATGAAGTGACATGTGCAGTGAGCACAAATTTGCGGAGTCGGAGTGTCATGATTGTTCTACCCCGTGTTGCATGGTGTGGCCTCCGAAGCCACGACCGGTAAGGTGTAGAACCACAAACAGCAGGATAAGGACAAGGGCTATGATTCCAAATACTTTCACCCATCTTGGTGTACCGGGCATCGGTCTGCAGTCGGACTTGTTCGTGTCCTCATTATTTAACTTCGACATTTGCTCATCTCCTTATCTTGTAGACAATTCATATTGTAATGAAATGAGGTAAACCACCGATAAAAAAATAATAAACAAATGTGAAGAATGTCTAAAAAATAATAAAGCGCCGGATGAACTTATCGTAGCGGAAGAGAAAACCGAATTCCTAGTCCCCCATATTCGGAATGAAATGCGCTGATTACACCGCCATGACGTTCAATGATAGATTTACAGCTAGCCAGGCCTAGCCCCGTGCCGCCATTTTTCATTTTTCTGGACTTATCGACCGTATAAAATTTTTGAAACAAAGAAGAAAGCTCCTGCTCGGGCACTCCCTTGCCGTTATCCTCAATCTGTAAATATGCATCTTTGCCCCGTATATATCCACTCATATAGATTTTTAGATGCTTCTTCTCTCCGTATTTCACCGCGTTACTGAACAGATTCCCAAATACACGACGAATCATCGGCTCATTTAACATAACGAGTTGGTTCGGAAGAAAGGAATGCTCCCATGTAAGCTCAACATCAAAACCGGATAATTCAGTCTCATATTCAGCTGCGATATTATCAAACATTTTTTGTACGCTTACTGAGTTCAACGTCATGGTTTCCATAGTAAGCTCGTCCCTGGTATACGCAGAGAAAGCGTCAATCAATTCAGCGATGTACTTGGATTTCTTGATTATGAGCCCATAATAGTCCTGCTTTTCCCTATCGGATAGATGTTTCTGTATCGTAAGCAGCTCCATAAAACCATTGATGGCCGTGAGTGGTGTTTTCAAGTCATGAGCGATAGCTGCAATCATATCGACCTGTTCCTTATGAGCCTGATAAAGTCTGTCTTCCATCTCATTAAAATGATTGTACAGCTCCCCGATTTCATCCCTCCTTCTTGATTGCAGAAAAGTACGGGATTGCCCGATTTTCACTTTTGTCAGTCTTGAATTCAGGATCTGAATAGGTTTGGTGATATTGAAGTGAAGATAAACGGTTAATATAACAAAAGTGATGCCCATTAGTATGCAAAGTACCAGGAGCAATTGAAAATGTAACGGCCCCATTATGTTTTTTAACCACATATGACCTTCATCTGCGACTAATGCTTTTATTAGGTATAAAAATATGAATAAAGTGGTCAACATAAACATCAGCAAAAATAGTAAGGGAAGCTTTATTTTTAGCTTCATTTCCTTTAATTCCCCTCCACATATCTATATCCGATACCCCAGACGGTTTTTATGAAATCATGCTGACTGCCAAGCTTTTTCCGGATATTTTTTATATGTACAGTAACGGTGTTTAAGTCTCCGAACTCGTCTCCCCAGACATTTTCATAAATTTGTTCCCTTGTCAGGACATGATTGGGATGTTTCATGAGGAAGGATAGTATCTGGAATTCCTTAGTCGAAAATTCCAGCTTTCGTTGATCCAAAACAGCTTCGAAAGTTTTTTCATTCAACGCGAGCAGCGGAACGGAAGCTTGGTTATTCATTACCGCTGCCTGATGGAGCCCGTTCCATTCGCTATACATACGGTCTATTTTCCTGAAATGAGCTTTTATCCGCGAAGTAAGCTCCTGGATGCTGAATGGTTTGGTCATATAATCGTCCGCCCCGATTTCGAGTCCGATGATCTTGTCAATATCCCTGTCTCGAGCGCTAAGCAACAAAATCGGGATATTAGAATCATTTCTGATGTTCCTGCAAACCTCCAACCCGTCCATTTCCGGCATCATGATATCAAGAACAATAAAATCAATTTTGTTTTCTTTCACGATGGATAGGCTTTCTTTTCCGGAATATGCTGGAATAACATGAAATTGTTCGAATTTCAGACTTTCTGTAATTAATCTCACAATATCATGATCATCATCAATCACCAACACCGTTTTACTCAATCTTTTCACCAGCTTTTTTTGCTTATTTTGTGTTTTCTTATTAAATTGTATCTTATTAAAAGATTACGCAACAAGTAAGCCCAAACCCCCGGTCGTTGATTAACCGGGGGTTTGATTTAATGAAGTAATTTAATTATTTCATTTAGATTTTCCGCGAAACCAATAAACACTTTATTATCAATAACAATTGTCGGAACGATTTGTTTGTTCGTCAAGTTCCAAACTTCCTCAGCATACTTGATGTTTTCTTCGCAGTTGTATTCGATAAAGGGAATTTGTTGTTCTTTGAAGTAACGTTTGGCATAGTTGCAATCGCTGCAGGTCGGTATCGTATAGATTTTTAAAGGTTCATTCATCTTAAGCTCACTCCTTGCATACTTGGCAGATTTTATTCAAGTCAGCCGATGATATTCTTTAACTTTTCAAGTGAAACCCGATCTACGAACTTGCTAAATTTCTCTTTCCCTTTGGCATTCGATTTATAGTAATCAATGAGCGAAGTAATAACCGGGACGAGACGATCTTCCGTTAATCCGGTAAGAAGCAATTTGGCCATAGAGGCCTTGAGTCCTTTAGGTTCGCCGCCAACGTAAATATCGAAGGTATTGCGCATTTTTACGACTCCAATATCCTTGAGTAAAGGTTCGCTCGTTCCAAGAGCGCATCCTGCATAGCCAATTTTTAACGGTGTCGGTGTTTCGATACCTGCAATGGATTGATTTATGATTCGAGCCGTTTCTAGTCCAGCCTCCTCCGCTCCTTTGCAGAAATTGCAGGCAATCAGACTTTTGGTTACAAAGCCGGCAGGATAAACTTCAAGGCCGGCAAGCTCAAGTTCTGCCTGTATACCTTCGAGCCGTTCTGCCGGCACCTCCACATAAAGCTGCTTGAACGGAGTCATTTCGATTCTGCCATCCGGGCCTGCGATTACACCGATCTTGGCAAACTGTTCCGGTGTAAATAAACTTCCTCCGACCTGAATCGTCGAGGTCACCGCAATTTTCTTTATTTCCCCCATGGTTATTCTCCTTTAGAATATTTTTATGGAATATCTTTCGTCGAGCGGGTGAACATGGATGAAGGATCATCCAGCGTTTCTGCCCTCACGCTTTAGGATCCACCGATAGCAAAGATAAACGAAAAAAAGAAAGAGCATATAACTCAGCGATATCCATAAAACATTTCCTACATCGGTTAACAGCTGATCCCCGACAAAAGCGAATACGAACATCACAGGTATTTTACCAATCAGCGTTGCTGCTGCGAAGGTACTGAATTGCATGCGGCTTATTGCTGAATAGACGTTCACTACAGCAGCAGGGACAAACGGAAGTAGACGAGCAAGTAAAACCGCAAAAAACGCATTTTGTTCTACAAGTCTGGTAAATTGGTCGACTCGTTTGAATTTATCCAAAAGCCGGATACTCTGCCCCTGAAACACGAACCTTACCATTAAAAATTGTAGTGCAGCTGCAAGCGTAGAACTTATTACATTGAACAAACCGCCCCAAATGGGGCCATATTTAACCCCAATAATCCCTGCAATTACACCGTATGGAATGACAGGAATGAGGGCAAACAATACAGCCCCGCCAAATAAAAGTGTAAAGCTATCTGCCTGGTCATCTTGAAGCCATTGAAGTATCGGTTCTTTGTACAGGATGATGGCGATAACCGAAAGAATGTATCCGAGAGATAGAAGCCATTTCTGCATCATCCGTTTGGCCTCCTAGCCGCGTCACTTAGTGTAACTCTTCTACAGTTAATCGCTCAAAGATTTTAGCTTCACCCGTTGCAGACGGAGTGCATTAAGCACAACAGACACGGAGCTGAAGGCCATTGCAGCCCCTGCTAACCATGGAGCCAAAAAACCGGCTGCTGCAATCGGTATACCGATTACGTTATAAGCGAGTGCCCAAAAAAGATTCTGCTTTATATTGGTCATCGTTTTCCGGCTCATCAAGATAGCATCCGGAATGCTGTTTAAGTCACCTCGCATAAGGGTCACATCTGCTGCTTCCATAGCTACGTCTGTGCCAGTACCAATGGCCATGCCAATATCGGCCGTAGCCAGTGCAGGGGCATCATTAATCCCGTCACCAACCATAGCCACTTTCTGACCAGACTGCTGTAATTTCTTTATTTCTAATGCCTTGCCTTCTGGCAAAACTTCCGCGAGCACACGATCAATGCCAACCTGACGGGCAATTGCTTTTGCCGTACGTTCATTGTCACCGGTAATCATGACCACCTCAAGCCCCATCTCTTTGAGCCGGGCAACAGCACGTTTTGAGCTGTCTTTGATTGTGTCAGCTACAGCGACGATACCCTTATAGTGACCATCTATGGCAACCAGCATTGCGGTTTTTCCCCATTCTTCAAGTGCATTCATTTGCTCATATGCTGTATCTGCCTGTATCTGATTATGGGCCATCCATTTTCGTGTTCCGATTAACACCTCTTTCCCTTTAACGATTGAACGAATGCCAAATCCCGGCACAGCTTCGAATGCTTCAGCTTCTGGGAAAGCAATGTTTCGTTCCCGTACACCAGAAACAATGGCTTCCGCAAGCGGATGTTCTGAGTTTTTCTCGGCGGAGGCTACGAATTGAAGAAACTCCTCTTCCATCATGGACACCGAAACGATAACATCGGTAAGCTCAGGTTTTCCTTTGGTTACTGTTCCTGTTTTATCCAGTACAATAGTCGTTAATTTATGTGTCGATTCGAGATGTTCCCCACTTTTAAACAAGATACCAAGCTCCGCTGCACGCCCGGATCCCGCCATGATTGATGTAGGTGTGGCTAAACCAAGTGCGCAAGGGCATGCAATTACAAGCACTGCAATGGCCTTTTCAAGAGCTCCGGAAAAATCGTCAGGAGCGATTCCGAAAAACCAAACAAGGAAAGTGATAAACGCAATTCCGACGACAATCGGGACAAAAATACCGGAAATGACGTCCGCTATACGTTGGATAGGCGCTTTCATTCCTTGCGCTTGCTCCACGACTTTAATGATTTGAGCAAGAGCCGTTTCTTTACCGACCTTTTGTGCCTGAATCCGAAGCATACCGTTTTTATTGATTGTTGCCCCAATTACAAAATCGCTTTTCTTTTTACTGACTGGGATGCTTTCACCGGTGAGCATAGATTCATCCACTGTCGATGAGCCTTCCAATACAATGCCGTCTACCGGTACTTTTTCACCTGGTTTAACAATTACCACATCGCCAACAGTTACGTCATCAATTGGAATGGCGACTTCCATTCCTTCTCGCACGACCAGCGCTGTTTTCGCCTGCAACCCCATTAAGGATTTAATGGCTTCCGATGACCGGCCTTTCGCTAACGCTTCGAATAATTTCCCAAGGACAATTAGCGTAATGAGCACTGCACTGGTTTCGTAGTACATAGATGGCGCGTTATGGGCATGCATCTCGTTTGCCCACTGTATCGTTAAATACAAACTATAGAAATAGGCTGCCGATGTACCTAAGGCCACAAGCACATCCATATTGGCGCTACGGCCGCGTAGCGCTTTGTATGCACCGATATAAAAGGAGCGACCGACGATAAATTGAACAGGAGTAGCTAATAGGAGCTGGAACCAAGGGTTCATAAATAAATCTGGCACCCAGATCCAAGACGTGAATGAAAAATGTCCAACCATTGCCCAAAGCAGCGGCAGCGATAAGACAGCCGACAACAAGAACCTTTTTTGCTGTGCCCTGATTTCTTTTTTTCGATGGTCTCCAGCCTCTTGCTGCTCTTGCTTAAGTTTTGCCTTATATCCAATCTTCTCCACTTTTTTAATCATATCCAAAGTAGAGACATCGGCCGGCGAATATTCGACGCGAGCGCTCTCTAACGCTAGGTTGACGTTCGCTTTTGTTACGCCAGCCATTTTGTTAAGCCCCTTCTCAATTCGTGCCGCACACGCAGCACAGGTCATACCGCTAATGTCAAATTCGGCCACCTCTTTTACGGTATCATAGCCGATATCCTGGATCTTTTTCTCAATCAGGGGAATGCTCACTTTATCCGGATTGTAGGTTACGGATGCTTTCTCAAGAGCAAAGTTCACATTAGCCTCCGTCACGCCTTCCATTTTGCTTAAACCTTTTTCAATTCGGTTTGCACATGCGGCGCATGTCATACCCGTTATTTGCAGTGTTGTCTGCTTGTTTTGCTGCGCTTCGGCGTTTTGCATGATTCCTCACCTCGTTTATACCCCTGTGGGGTATAATTATTTGTAAAAAGAAAGGCCACCGGCGGTGGCCTGGTTAGTTAACCAACAACGTCATACCCTTGTTCTTCAATGGCGGTTTTAACTTCATCCAAGGACAATTTATTTTCATCGTATTCCACTGTTACTGCATTATTTTTCAGATCTACATGAGCAGAACCACCGATCTCCTTGAGCGCTTTCTCAATAGAATTCACACAATGTTGGCAAGACATTCCGTTAACATTCAATGTTGCTTGTTTCATTAAAAATCCCTCCGATTCATTATTTCATTAATTTATTAACCGTAATCAAAAGTTCTTCGATGACTTCATTTTCACCAGCCTGAATACGTTCTACCACACAGCTCTTCATGTGGCCCTCGAGCAGCAGTTTCCCTACACCGTTCAAGGCCGACTGAATTGCTGAGATCTGGTTAAGCACATCATCACAATAAGTATCTCGCTCGATCATCCCTTTTACACCGCGAATTTGTCCTTCAACTCGATTCAAACGAGAGATTAAACTGCTCTTCATTTTATCAGAATGATGGCTCTTCCTTTCGCTGTCCGCAAAGCAACAAGTATCGTTGATTTCGTTCATTTTGATTTCGTTCATTTTGATTTCGTTCATTCCAACTTCCTCTTGGTTTGCCACAATTATCACCTCACACATGAAATATACTATACCCCCCTTGGGTATGTCAATATGATAATGACCCATATTTGTAATTGGGTATTGTTTTGAGCAGAACATTTATTAACAAGGGACTTTCCCTTGATTCGCGATTTTCAACCAGCTAACTCCATCATCATGGGCTACCATAAAAAAATCCCTCCCTATTAATAATAGTTAAATTTATCTTATCTGCACTTCTCTCGATTTTAAACGCGCTAATTTAAATGACGTTGCGCTAACCTACCCCTAGTTTAAAAAACGGCAGCTCATGAAGCGTGGGCTTCCGTGCTTTCTTTACTGAGCTACACCTGTTATCACAATGAAGTTGCCGATCCAAAAACGTACATCTCCTCATCACTAATTTTGTAATTCTGATGATTGCAGTTTTCTGTTTTTGTGATTTTAGTATAAAAATGTTTGTATGGCTATCGTAATGTTGAGCTAAAGTTATCTTGTTAGTTCAAGTCGGACACTGTATATCCCATCTTCATTCTGAAGTAGCAGCCCAGTATTTTGTAATATTTTTTATGTCAAAATTGCTTTCTATTTGATATCGCTGAATTGAGTCTTTCTTGAAGTTCGTTATAGATAGTTCATTATTTTCAAACAGGTTTATATAGTAGGTAATTTCATTTTGAATACTTATAACAATTGAATACACTTGACTATCTACTGAGATTTGGGAAGAGAATTTCTTTATTTTTTTTAATTCTAGAGAAGATAGCATATTTATTGTTTGTTCAATCTCATTATGATTTTTAAGTGCGATATTCTTCTCATTTGAAGTTGAAAATAACTGTAAAGCAGATATCTCACTTTTTATGTTGTTAAGAACTTCATTATCAAAAGTGGTATTAGTATGGTTTATTGAATCCAGTCGCAGAATAATCCCCATAACAATTACCGCTAGAAGTATGACTATTCCAGTACTTATAATAAATTGACGTTTGATAATAAGCATTCCCAGAAAGAATCCCTCCTCTGCTTAACTACTGTCGATGCTGAATTAAACTATCGTTTCCCGTTGGCTTAAATAATTAAACATCGTCCTAATCACTTAATTTAAGGCTTATCGGCCGGTCTTATTGATGTAAGCTTTCCGGTGTGATTGTTCTCGTTTCGTATGATACAGCGTAAATTTCACCTTCTAATATAAGATTCCACGTATTTTCATTATTCACTTTAAGCCGGACTTCCTCTGGATTTTCACCTAAATCTTCAACCTTAATCCAATATGAGTTCCTCTCTGGTTGCTCTTTACCGACAACTTTTATTAATCCAACGGTCGTACTAGTGGTTCCGCAAGATGCAAGCAAACCAACCAAAATCACAACACTAGAAGTTTTAAGTAAAAATTTGAACATTAATACACCTCCTTGAAAAATATTCAGTTACTATTTAAACGTAAAATTTTCCCATTCGTTGCGTTAAACTGCCCGTTAACTTAATAAATCGTGCATTTTTAAGTTGACAGCTGTACACATCTTCCACCAGTTTTGATTAGTTTAGACGATGAACCAATGCCCTCATCGCTGAAACTCCTAACAACCTGATCGTTTTCAAGCTTAGAAAAATACAGAAACTCAGTTTAGTCGGGAATGAGATCAAGTTCTTGTCAAAATCGGTTATGGGATCAAGTTCTTGTCTTTTGGATTTTACAAGAACTTGATCCCATAAATAAAAAAACGCGATTTTCGCGGTCTTTAATGAGATAATGTTTTTTATCACCCGACAAAAGCAATGTTTTACTTTCAAAAAAACGGGCAGCCTTCTGGCTGCCCGTTTTTTTGCTCTTATTTAGGATTAGTATAAAGTATCTGCACCTGGATAATCTATCTGTGCTAGGCTTCCTACAGCTCTCTTCCGTAATACATCAAGATGTGGTTCTGTTCCTTTATCCGCTGTCTTCAAAGCATTCAAACAGCTGGCACATCGTCTGATGTTAACGTTGTCTGGTTTAAGGTGAGAATTAATTTTCAAAAACTCACTGATCTCTTCAGCAAACTTAACAAGACGTTTAATATCCGAAACATTAGCTGCTTCTTTTATACAGTTAACAGATTCGTTTCGGTCTAATAGTTTAATCGACATAAAGCTCAACTCCATAGGAAGAATTATGGTCTATCAAGACGCATTTCGAATTTTATTCTACTAAAACTTTCGTCCTCATTCAAACACTATCATCTCTTCCCCTTTAAAAGATGAATCTCGACACTTATTTTTTATAACAACCACAGAGTACTTTAATTAAAGGCCATGTTAAACTCTAATGTTGATTTTTAAGTATAAGAAAACCGCCTTGGTGATTTTAAAGGCTGTTCATTGAGCTATCGTTCCCCGTTAGAATTCCTGTAAAACGAATAATTTGGCGTTTGAACAAAAACGAGCGCCTCGGTACGATGGGGTTACGCACGAGGTCAAAAGCCTCAAAAAGCCCATCAGGAGGTCGCTCTACTATGAAGTTTAAGTCACAAGAAAAACAAAATCAACTCATTGAAAACATTACCGTTTCTCACCTTGTCGTCGGCGTAGACATCGCCCAGGAAGCTCATGTAGCCCGCGCTGTCAGCTTTCGCGGCATTGCTCTGGGATCTCCGCTCGAGTTTGGCAATCATCGTGAAGGGTTCAAACTGTTCGAACGTTGGATCCGAGATTTGCTCCAGATTTACAAACTGAGCAACGTCATTGTTGGTATGGAACCTACGGGCCATTACTGGTTCAGCCTAGCACGTTGTCTAGTCGATCAAGGCATTGAAGTCGTTCTGGTTAATCCTCATCTCGTCAAAAAGAACAAAGAAAACCGAGACAATACACCATCTAAAAGCGATCGTAAGGATGCCCTTGTCATTGCAGATATGATCAAAAACGGGTACTACTCCCCTGTTCGTTTTCATCCGGAAGCATACGAGGAACTGCGCATTCTCATGGCAAACCGAGAGACGGTTACCAAACGCCTTAACAGTGCAGTAAACCAAATTCATCGCTGGGTAGACATCGTCTTTCCCGAGCTGCGTCAAGTCTTTAAGATCCTTACCTGCACCAGTGCAACTCAGACTCTTTCCTTTGCCGAGAGAAATCAGTCGGTTGAGCACGGAACAAGTCCTCGACGGTTGGAAGCAATATGTGAAGCGTCATGCCGGAGTTAAACGCGCTGAGTTGCTCATTTTACTTGCCAAATCCAGTGTTGGCACTAATCAGGCACTCAAGGCTTACAAGCTTCATCTCGAGCAATTGCTTGAGGAATATGACCTGGCCAAGCGCCAACTTGAACAGATCGAGCGAGAGCTTCTTCTTATTCTTGAACGCATTCCATATGCGCAGAAGTTGCTTGAAATACGAGGCGTCAGTGCAACAAGTCTAGCTGGTGTACTCGGCGAAGCCGGTGATCTTAGTGGCTATTCACATGGAAATGCGCTGCTGCGGCATGCTGGTTTGAACTTAGCTGAAGCTAGTTCCGGGAAATGGCGAGGAAAGATGGTACTTAGCAAGCGAGGTAGGCCACGTCTGCGTCATTTTCTCTATCTCATGACGATGTGTATGGTCATGACAAACACAGAAATTCGTGCCTTGCACCGTTACAATGTGGAAATAAAGAACCTGAAGAAAATGAAATCCATCATGAAATTATGTAGTAAAGTAGCGCGTCTACTAGTCAGTTTGGCAAAGAGCAGCGAGGCTTACGAATCAACTAGAGTTTTCCCACTGGCAGCTTAAGATCAGTCGCCCCTCACCAGCTCAAGCATTCGCAGGATGACAAGAAGCACGGAGAATCGGGAGATGTTACGCAAAAGGGCTCAGACCCATTCCGTTAGAAAGACCGGCCTCCACCCCGTAGTTAGATGTGACGAAGGAATGAAAGGGCAATGACCCGTTGAGACATGGGAGCGAGAATCGCTAGGGCGAAGTGGAGACGTGCGCATATGGAACAATATGGGTGACCGCAATTCACCTTATTCCCGCATGCCTAACTCTCTATCACCCAGCCACCGGCTCCTTCTTCCATCCACTTCTTCATACTATCTACAGGATGAAATCCTGCGAATTCATGAGTCTGAGTGAGGAAACTGAATCATTTCGAGGGAGCTTAATAACAATTTTTTTTTAACAGAGGGCCGAATAGATCCCTTCAAATAGAGTTCATAACTCCTTCTTCAGCTATTTGTTTTAGCTTTTCGTTTCTATATTCCACAAAAGATTTCATATACTTCTTAAGAATTATTTTCTCTACGGCCCGTCCAAGTAAACCAAGAGGAGCTTCAAATATTAATGTATCTTTCATTACTGTTATTCCATCTCGTTCTTCAAACTCATGTTTGTGTTTCATACTTTTAAATGCACCTTTCAACATCTCATCTGAAAAGTGATTAATTTTCCTAACCCACCTTTACTTCTCAACAAAACAGTAGATTTATACTGCAATTTTGTCTTTCCACATAATTTGTAAAGCAATGAGAAAAAGATCCCTTCATCAGATTCATGTCGTGGTCCCTTTTCCTAAACCCAAGGCTGATTAATTGTGATTTGCAATTTTCACCAACCTGTCACGGATAATACTCACCAGCATCCTGCATTTAGGTACAATTAAGCTAGTTTAGTTAAAAGGAGACTACTGATGAAAAGAAAAGCTGTACTTGCTTTAATCGCTCTATTATGTGCAACTTTGACCCTTGGTGCCTGCATGAAAGACACAGATAACAGTCAAGTCCACAGTGACGTGCACCATGCTGAAAATGGTGATGTTCAGGAAAATACGGCCTCACTTACCGAACTTCCCAAATTCCTTGATGGTTTATCTCCTGTTATCCAAACCGCCTATTCCGTTGCAGCAAGTGTGAGCGAAGTACTGCCTTACATTCCTTGTTATTGCGGATGTGGCGAAAGTGCAGGACACAAAAGTAATTTAAACTGTTTCATAAATAAAATTAATGATGACGGTTCTGTTGTTTGGGATGACCACGGCACACGCTGCGGAGTTTGCATGGAGACAGCTATTACAACAGCAGAAATGAAAAAGGCCGGCAAATCGCTTTCTGAAATACGCATTGCTATTGACAATATGTACAAAGAAGGATATGCGACTCCTACAAAAACTCCTCTTCCTAAAGTATAAGCTAAATGTAAAGAAACCGCGGTCGTTCTGTGAAACGACCGCGGTTTTAATTATTGTTTATTTTTAACCTCTTCTTCTTTGTCATCATCCAGGAGCATACCTTCACGGGTTCCTTTGCGGAATTCCGAAAAAGTTGATCCTATTGCTCTTCCCAGCTGAGGCAATTTGGAGGGTCCAAAGAGCAACAAACCTACGACAACAATAAGGATAAATCCAGTGACTCCGATTCCGTATGGCATGGATGTTCCTCCTCGTTCTTTAAGTTAAAAATTCACCAGGAGAGCCGTTGCATACATAGCAATGATGCCGATTAGTACTCCGCTAAAATTCAACCAACTTACGGTCGGTAACTGTATCCTACTCGATTCTTGAGCAATCATTTTACAGATCACATAGATAACCTGCAAAATCGCACCGGCACCAATGCCAAAGAACAAAGCTGCTAAGGTATCATTTAAAATAAATCCGCCTATCCAGGTTCCGACAATCGCTGGTGCTCCAGCTATAAGGGCCAAATATACGAAGACATTCCATTTCGGTTGAGTATTTAGCAGCGGTGCGGCAATGCCAACTCCCTCTGTTACATTATGCAGTGTGAAACCAATAATAAGGAAGGTGCCAAGCGCCGCCTCTCCTGCGGCAAATGCAGCACCAATCGCTAACCCTTCTCCTAGGTTGTGAAGCCCTATCCCCCCTGCAATCTTGAAGGCAACGTTTTTCTTTTCGCGTTTTTTAGAAGTTCCTGCCTGATCTATCGCTAAAAGAAAAAGGAAACTCAATATGGCTCCAAACCATACAAGACCTGGCCCCTGAAATACAGCGGGAGCTTCTCTTCCCAGTTCCAGTCCTTCCTCAAAAGTATCAATGACAAGAAACAAGAGAAGTCCAACAGTGAAAGCAAGTACAGCCTGCATCCCTTTCACTGTAAATCTGCGTAAAAGAGGATACCACAACAATCCTAAACTAACAGGTACAATTCCTACATAGAATCCAATTAGTGCATACTGCATCACTCGATTCACGCTAGGCACCGGCGTTTTCATCGCCGCGTCTACTCCACCAGAAAAAATGAGGCCGTTGGAAGTGATCAGCTTGATTTCGTGAGGATCCCCTTCTACCCAGGGATAAGGAATGGATATTGTGGTTTTCTCAAATCGGTCTAACGTTGCACTCGGAGAGAAATCAGCATTCCAAAAGGCATTATCAACAATGACCTGAGCAATTGTTACTTCTTCAGGACCGCTATTAAGAACGGACACTTTGAACCCCTCATCAACAAGAGTTATTTTTTGAAAATTGATGACTTCAATTGGTGCTGCTTGTTGTTCTTTTACCCCGGTTCCAACTTGTGATATTACGGTTACTATCGTGATTAGTAGGAGTACGGGTATTCCTCCCCACATCCACATCTTCCAGTTAGTCATTGTCATATTATCCTTTCACCTCCCCGCGCCTCGATATCATTCCACTTCGAAAAACCCCATCCATCCCAATTCGGTAAATTCACTTTGATGGGCATGAAACATATATCTTCCGGGTGCAGGGAAAGTGATTTCAACAATTCCACGCTCTCCTTGGCACTGCATGATTGTATCCGTAAATGCAGGACGTGCCTCAGGATCCGCACCAGTTGCGTAGTAATGAAAATAATTGGCATGCAAGTGAAAGGAATTGATAAGATCAAACTCTGTCATATTGCTTATATAAATACGGACAAGCTCTCCTGCCTTTACTTTGATTGGTCTGCTCATATACGCAAATGCATAGCCGTTTACCGTATAAACCTCATTCTCGCCGTCAAGATCCAGATCGAAGCCATTCATGACCATCGTAAATTCTTTAGCTGGCTTCCGAGGTGTTTTTGGATCAATAATAAAGTTTCCGTACAGACCCTTGTGTATATGTCTAGTAAAAGGCTGGACGTGGCAATGGTAAACCTGAAGCCCTGCCGGTTTCGCCTCAAACTGGTACACAAACTTTCGACCGGGTAACACAGGTTCGAGACCGTCCATATCCGTTGGATGGATGCCATGGAAATGAATAGAGTGAGGATGTTTTGAGCCATTCCAAAAAGTAACTTGCACGATATCCCCTTCCGTACAGCGCAAAGTTGGGCCAGGGATTGTGCCATTATAAGCCCAGCCTGGAAAGATGATTCCTTTTGCAATCTCCATGTTATCCCAATCAGCTGCGATCATTTCGTATTCTCTAAGTATTCTGCCGTCTGCAAGCGTGCTGACGGTGCCATAATCAAACGCTGTTAAAGCTTTTACGGCTCTCTCCAGCCCCTCACTTGAATCATTGCCCGGATCATATCCATGCGACATGCCTTGATGACCCTGTGATTTAAGCATGCTCTTCATATCGTGCTTTGACGTTTCCTGGACCGACTTTGCAAATAGATTGGCCGGATTCATTACAGAGCTTGCTAATAAACCTAATACTCCTCCTGCCCCTAGCTTTAAGATTGTCCGTCTACTCATTTTGTTTTTTGGATCAAACATCATATTCCTCCCTGACTTCAGAATGAAGATTCACCCAACCAAAAAAAGTGGACAAACGCAACATAGTTACCCTAGAGACAAAATGTTTCCCAAGAGAAACTTCATTTAGAATATATGCTATTGCCCAGACGTTGTAAACCTATTTCTTTGTACAGTCAGATTTTTATTTTCTTATGGAGAGCATAATAGTCTTACAAACAATTGGCAGAACTTCCTTCATCATCGCACCTATCTCTAGGAGTCCATTGCCTCAAAAAGATAGTACATATGAATACTTGCTCATTTTTTGTCACGGAGGGTTTAATATTCAGGTATGGGCAGCTGCTGATATAGAAATTAAAAAGCCGCAACCAAATGATTGCGACTTTTTTGAAAATGATGATTGTAATTGAAAAACTATCTAATTGACTGACAGAAACCTGGATCAATACCTCACAATATCTTCTCCATCGCCATGACATCAACAAAGTTGTCGTCTATAATTCCCTGCTTATTAAAGATTCCGACTTCACGGTATCCATGTTTACGATATAATCCTTGACCTAAGCTGTTGAATGGAAAAGTAAAAAGAACAATCTTATAAAAATCATTCTGTCCGGCAGCGACTTCAAGTGCAGCAAGCAATATACTTCCAATCCCCTGTCCTCGGTGATCTCTTTCAATATAGATCGACAGATCAGCCACTCCATCATAAGCGGATCTCGGAGAATACTTGTTTAAGGATGCCCAGCCTACGATGACATCACCTTTAACTGCAACAAGAACAGAATATCTCTCACTGCGCCCGTTGTACCAGCTTTCCATATAGCTGATATCTTTTGGTTCAACTTCAAGAGTGGCAATACGGTCTTCAATTCCTTGATTATATATGGATAATACATCTTTCAGATCCATTAATGTTGCATGTCTCACGAGAATCTCTGTCATTAGCTCTCCTCCTGTTTTGTTATTGAGCGGATAATTGTTTTTGAAGCTTTGTCTAATCCAAGTATAAATCGAAATGTAGGACCATGACTATGCGCTGATAAAGGCCCTGCGAAGAATAGCCCTCTAAGATTGCTTTCAAAGTTCTGATTTAACTTGGGAAAAGCTGCACACTCCTCTTCTCTAAGGATCTGGCTTTTTAGGTGGTCTTCAACAAAAGGCAACTTATCTAAATCAATTTTGAACCCGGAAGCAACGATAATATGATCGGCAAATGTTTCATCGCCATTAGTAAATTTCAGCAGTACTTTGTTATTCACTACTCTCACCTGATTTATCGTTATATTTGCAAATTTAGGTACCGTCTCTTCAACTAATGGTTTTAAGAAGCGTGCAATAGGTACAGTTATTGAGCCGGCCTTCCATAGCAGCTTTTTTAAGGGGCCAGGAAACCAGTAAAAAATATCGCCTATCCTTCTTAAGATCAATTCGGCTATTCGACTTCCGCCGTATATATGCCTCTTCTTTCGATAAATCAGTTTAACGTTTGCTTGTGCTTGGTGAAGCAAGGCTGCAGCTTCCCAGGCACTCTGTCCACTTCCTACAACGATGACATCCATTCCTCGAAATTTATTAAAATCAGTATAGCCTAATGTATGGGAGACATAGGACTCAGGCAGTTCTTTATAGGGTGATGGGATGTATTGAAAATCCTTTACTCCTGTAGCTATTACAATATTTTTGGCCTCCAGACTGTCTCCTGACTCTGTTACGATCGTATAATACTGTCCATTGAAACTTAAAATATTGACAAACTCTGGTGTGAATTCGATTCCAACCTTTTCAGCGAACCAAAATGCGTAGCGAACAAATACCGTACGCGGCAAAGGAGATTCGAGATTGGTTTGGGTTTCTTTTGCAAATTGTTGGATGGTGTACTCCCCTTCAGGATCGGAGAAACTAACTAGGTCATGCGGCGTTCGAATGTACATGTTTTGTGGCATCTGATTCTTCCAGAAATCCATGGGGTAACCAAACAATTTGTAGCTTATCTTATTCGCAACGGCATGAGCTGCTACCGATATACCATAGGGACCTGCTCCAATAATGATAACATCCAGCATTTTATACCTCCTGATTTTGGTAATTTTAAAACCGATTATACAGAATAACTTGCAAATTGCAAATATAAATGTTATAACTGAATCAGGAGGTTATGCATATGGAAAACGTGAGGAATATGTTTCAAATCCTTTCTCGGAATTTTGGATTGATAAATGAGCAATGCTGCGATTCCTGTTGCGGCCAAGAAGTATCACTTGTACAAAGTCATATCTTATATGAGGTTAATCAGCAGCATAATCCTTCCATGCAGGAAATCGCGGGGGCTCTGGGATTGGACATTACAACCTTTAGCAGACAAGTTAAAACCTTGGTTGATAAGGGTTTAGTAAAGAAAACTCCTCATCCAGCTGATAATCGGATTAATATCTTGTCATTAACACCTAAAGGATTAAGTGTTGAAAATGCGATTAACCTTACCGTAAATTCTCAGCTGAATGGCGTCCTGTCAACGATGACTGAGTTTGAACGAGAAACGGTCCTACGATCTATTCAATTATTTAATGAAGCTATGCAGAAATCATCTTCTTGTTGTGTGCCTCCAAAATAATGGAGGTTTATATTTTGAAATATACTTGCAAATTGCAAATACAACTATTTAGGAGGAATTAGAAATGACTAAACAATTACCAACAGCTATTATAGGTGGAGGTCCAGTAGCCCTAGCTGCTGCAGCGCAGCTCGTAAAGAGAAATATGCCCTTTGTTCTTTTTGAAAAAGGCAGCCATATTGCTTCTTCTATACTTACATGGCAGCATGTCAGGATGTTTTCCCCTTGGGAGTTTAACATTGATAATGCAGCTAAGGAACTTCTTCATGAGACTGGATGGCAGTCTCCAGCACTTGATCGTATGCCTACAGGCCAAGAACTTGTAGAACAATATTTATTACCATTATCTCAGTTGGATCTAATTAAACCTTATATTCACCTTGCATCAACCGTTAAAGCTATTTATCGAAAAGGTTTCGATAAAATGAAGACAGCTGGCCGGGATCTAGCCCCCTTTATCATTGAATATGAACAGAATGGTCATGTATTGCGTAAGGAGGCTGCCGCTGTCATCGATGCCACCGGTACATGGCTAACACCTAATCCGATGAGTACCAGTGGTCATCCCGCAGACGGCGAAATTGAACATAAAGACCACATTCAATACGGTATTCCAGATATTTTAGGCGCATATAAAAAACGCTATGTTGGGAAAAATATTGTTGTTGTAGGCAGTGGTCACTCTGCCATACAATCACTGACCTTGTTAAATGAATTGAAATTAGAGATCCCTGAAACAACCATACATTGGGTACTAAGAAAGCAAAAGGTATCAGAGGCCTTTGGCGGAGGAGAAAACGATGGATTGCCAGCACGCGGGGTATTAGGTACTCGAGCTAACCAATATATACAACAGGGTAATGTTCAAGTACACACTCCATTTCTTATCGATCAGGTTAAGAAGGAGTCAGAAGTGCTTTCTCTCCATGGGACTAAGCTAGATAAAGCTTATTCTATTGAGAAAATCGATGAAATCATTGTAGCTACAGGAGCTAGACCTGATTTCACTCTCCTACGTGAGTTGCGCTATGCAGCCGATTCTTCTGTAGAGTCTGTCCCACAACTTGCTGAGTTAATTGATCCAAACCTTCATAGCTGTGGAACAGTTCGCCCTCACGGCGAAGCAGAACTTCGTCAACCTGAAAAGGACTTTTATATTGTAGGTTCAAAGAGTTACGGACGTGCACCAACATTCCTGCTAGCAACAGGATATGAACAAGTTCGCAGTGTTGTTGCTGCATTAGCCGGCGATTTTGAAGCTGCTAGTGAAGTGAAACTTCATCTACCGGAGACTGGCGTCTGCTCGGTTTCTAAGTCACAGAATTTAATTGAAAGCAGCAGTTGCTGTACACCATCCCCAAAGAAAATGACGATTCGGCCGATAGCAGTTACAACCATTAATAGTGGCTGCTGCAGTCCTAAAAACACATCTGCGTCATATGAAACTGATAAAGGATGTTAAGAAAATGAGAAGCTTCTGCTCACTGCAGAAGCTTTTTATTATAGTTCCCCTTTGTTATCTGTACGTTAACGTTTGTTAACTCATTGTTAAATTAGCAATCACTAATATAATCATTTACTTATATAATTGTTCGTGTATATAATAGCTCTGTAATCTGCAAGCTAGTTACAGGAAGGGGGTTACGAATTGCAAACGATCGAAGAAATGTCCGATACCCTTAAGCTTCTCTCTGATAAAACCAGGTTGACTATTATGGCACTCCTTCGTCTTCAAGCGATGTGTGTCTGCGATATTGTGGAGATTCTAGAAACAACTCAGCCCAATGTCAGCCAACATTTGAAAAAACTACGAACGGGCGGTCTTATTAATGAGGAGCGCCGTAGTCAATGGATTTACTATTCACTAAATCTAGAAGACAAAGATTACTTGAAGCAGGTAATCGATCAACTTCCTTCTATGCAGGAACAAATTAATGTAGTTAAATCACAAGGTTGTATCTAATTTCAGGAGGCATTATGCTGGCAATCGCGTCGATCATTTTTTTAGTTACTTTAGTGTTCGTCATTTGGCAACCGAAGGGGCTTAACATCGGTTGGTCCGCCTGTGGCGGCGCAATAATCGCTTTAATTTTTGGTGTCGTTAATTTTCACGATGTTTGGGACGTTACTCAAATTGTTTGGAATGCTACTCTGGCATTTGTCGCCGTTATTCTTATTTCACTCATCCTTGATGAAATTGGATTCTTTGAGTGGGCAGCCCTTCATATGGCTAGATCGGCAAAAGGTAACGGTCATCTAATGTTTGTCTACGTTATTCTATTGGGTGCAGCGGTTGCTGCTTTCTTCGCAAATGATGGTGCTGCACTCATCTTAACGCCAATTGTATTAGCAATGGTCCGGGCGTTGAAATTTGACGACCGCATGATACTTCCTTTTATCATGGCGAGTGGGTTTATTTCCGATACCGCATCCCTTCCACTTGTCGTTAGTAACTTGGTTAATATCGTGTCATCAGACTTTTTCAATGTAGGATTCGCGGAATATGCCAGTCGTATGATCGTTCCCACTCTATTCTCAGTGGCAGCGAGCTTACTTGTGCTCTTCCTCTTCTATCGAAGAAGCATTCCTAAGCAATATGACCTGGAACAATTAAAGAAGCCAGTTGATGCGATTAAAGACATGCGCCTATTTAAGATCTCATGGATTATTCTCGCGGTTCTTCTAATTGCTTATTTAACAAGTGAGTTCATTGATGTACCGGTATCCATCATCGCTGGAGTAGCAGCTATCGTATTCTTGCTGCTTGCCCGTCAAAGCCGGGAGATCCATACCTGGAAGCTCGTAAAGGGCGCGCCATGGGCTGTCGTAACATTCTCTATTGGTATGTATGTCGTCGTTTATGGACTTAGAAATGTTGGACTGACGGATGAACTTGGCGATGTCTTTAAATGGGTCGGCGATCAAGGCTTATTTGTAGCCACTGTAGGCTCCGGATTCATTGCCGCTATCCTCTCTTCGATTATGAATAACATGCCGACAGTCATGATTAATGCGCTTGCTATTGATAACACGAATTCTACGGGAGTCATTCACGAAGCTTTTGTTTATGCGAATGTAATTGGATCTGACTTAGGTCCGAAAATCACTCCTATCGGTTCACTCGCTACCTTACTTTGGCTGCATGTATTGTCCACTAAGGGTGTTAAGATTTCCTGGGGAGCGTACTTTAAAACGGGCATTATTCTAACGGTACCAGTCTTGTTTATCACATTATCTGGGCTCTACTTATGGCTTAAAGTTGTAGGTTAATGATAATCACAATTACATTTCAAAGGAGATTTTAATATGTCTAACAAACCACTCGTTTATTTCCTATGTACTGGTAATTCCTGCCGCAGCCAAATCGCTGATGGTTTTTTGAATGCTATTGGTGGAGAAAAATTTGAAGTAAAAAGCGCTGGGCTTGAAGCTCATGGATTGAATCCTAGAGCGGTTCAAGTAATGAAAGAGGCTGGGGTGGATATTAGCGGTAATAGCTCTGATGTTATTAATCCAGAGATCTTGAATCGTGCTACTTATGTGATCACACTTTGCGGACACGCTGATGAACATTGTCCTGTTATTATGAATCCTAACGTCATCAAATGGCACTGGGGCTTTGATGACCCTGCCAAAGCGACAGGTACAGAAGAAGAAATCATGGAACAATTCCGCACTGTTAGAGACTCCATTAAAGCACGTATCGAACAATTTGTGAGAGATGGTGAGTAAATGTCTACTTCGGTAAAAAGAATGCACGTGGCTGTCAACTGTTCCAATCTGGAGAAGTCCCTTGCCTTCTATCGGAGTTTCTTCGGAGCCGAGCCGACGAAGATCAAAGATAATTACGCCAAGTTTGAGCTTGATAATCCTGCCTTACACTTCTCTTTGAATGTTCGACCATTCGAGAAAAATGGTGTTTTAAACCATCTAGGCTTCCAGGTTAATGATACTGAAGAAGTACTGTCGATGGGAGAACGACTTCGTGAATCCGGATTGCTCTTGATTGATGAAATGAATACAACTTGTTGTTATGCTGTGCAGGATAAAGTATGGGTTTATGATCCGGATGGAAACGCATGGGAGATCTTCTATACGAAAGAGGATTCTGAATTCGAATCAGCTGGTGAGGCACGAGATATCTCACTATGCTGCGCTCCTCCTGCTGCACCGGTTTCGGTGTCATTTACAAGTTTCAAGAAAAAATAATGCTGCATCGGAGTGTGTACTACATGGAAAAGAATTATCACTCTCTTCATGAAGAGAAAATCTTTATGGGTGGAGCTGCAGACGTAGAAGCAATGGAGAAAAACGAAAATATCGATGTGATCGTTGACTTGCGCGGAGAGGCAGATGGATGTGCATATGCAGAATCTAAGGCACAGTATATCCCTATCTCGCTTGGTGATAATTCACCAGAAAGCCAAGATGTTGCGTTCAAGCAAGCTATAAACGAGGTAGTAAACGCTTATCGCAATGGTAAGAAAGTTGCTTTCCATTGCGGTGGCGGTAAAGGACGGACCGGTACGGTGGCAGCTGGTACCCTTTTGGAGTTAGGACTCGCCGATAACGTAGATGATGCTATCTTGAAGGCAAAACAAATCCGCTCGATTATTGATGTTAAGCCAATACAGAAAGAAGCTTTGGAAAAGATATTTGGATAATGAAAAGGAAATGTTCCAACGGGACATTTCCTTTCTCTTAAAAATAAAAACCTCTCCCGTCGGAGAGGTTTTTTAATTTCTAAAGTGGCAGTAGCCGTTCCGTCAATTTGTATGCTCTAGGTTTCAAGTCATTTAAAGTAACGAAGCTGTCTTACTTTCTTATGCTTGGGTATTACCAGCTTTTTGATTCACCAATTGTAGAGCAACACTCATTATAAAAATAAATATTAGGTTAATAAACAACAACATTGTATAGGAGACTCCTAGCATTACTCCTAGCATCGCGCCCATCATTCCACCCATAATTCCTGCCAGCATACCATCCAAAGATGCCATTATACTGACAGGCTTTCCTGTGAAGTATCCAGCTCCCAAGCCAAATAAAACAGCTATAATGGATGAGATAGTTAAATCGCGCTGAAATACAATGCCTAATTGAACACCAAGAGCAAGACTAGACATCATACCAACGGTCATAGCAATCATCATGCCAGCCATACCCGTAAGTTTCTCTTTTCGCTTATAGGTATTAAAAACAATGTAACCTGAGAAAAGTATAACCATAGCCATGCTAAATATCGTTAATAACACAATGTTCACCTCCTAAATAAAATTAAAATGCATCTATTTTTATAATTAAGTAACCTGCATAGTAACAAGTGTAGTTGAATTTATTAATCCAAAACAGGCAAAGCATAATTAGTTCAGTAATTGTTCATACAACAGGGAAGTTCTGCCTCTTGAGAGTCATCTTCAAAGGCCTTAAGTCCGTTCTCACTGATTATAAGCGTTTGAAATGAAACGGCAGCCATATGGCTGCCGTTCTCGAGCTATTGTTTTGATTCCGATAAGAGTGCTGTAATTTCCCCTTCCACACACCAACTGTTGGAATGTACAAATCAAAATAATCATTTTCTAGCTGAATCGAATCGGCTAGTCACAGGAACTCTATTTAAGTAAAAAGAAAAAAGCTAATCCGTATTCTTTGCTTTAGATCAGCTTTTTATATGAGCTTTTTCAAGAAATCCTTACTTCTTTTAAATTCGATAAAATAAATAAAAATACCCCAATAGTAATGAAGATATCTGCTCCGTTAAAGACCGGGAAATTAATGAGTCTGAAATCCAGCATATCAATAACCTCTGATCTAAAGATACGGTCCACCATATTTCCCAATGTACCGCTCAATACAAGGGCTAGTCCAATCCCAGTTAACTTATTAGAAGTCTGTTTCCTCATATATACAACAATGACTGCACTAATGATTAATGCAAGTACAATGAGGAACCATTTCTGCCCTTCGAAAATGTTAAATGAAGCGCCGCGATTACGAACAGAAGTAATATGAAAGACATTAGGCCAGAGTGGTATCGTCTCCCCTAGTTTTAAATATATGGTTACGAACCATTTACTGATTTGGTCAAATACAAGCATGACCATTGCAAATAATAAGTAATAAATCAACTTTGCTCACCCCTATCTATATTTTATAAAAATGTACCTCTCTCCGTAATAACTCCTTATGAATGATGTTGGTGTGAAATGAAAATATTATGTTAGCAAGAACATGATATTCAAGGAGGCTGAAACAATATGGGAAATGCAGGACATCGCCATAGAAGCGGTGAAAAAGTAACTGAAGCTGGGCATTACATTGATAATGATGGCGGCCATGTTGTACTGCAGGCTGGTCAAACGTTCCCTAACTGTCCTAAGACTGGAAAAGCAACTACTTGGAAACATGAATCGAATATCTAACCAAAACTGTATTCTTTAATTGAAAGTTGACTAATGAAAGATGACTCCTGTTAACAGGGGTCATCTTAAAACTTATGCCCATTTCTCAGGAGGTACTTGCAATGGGGCACTCACACGATCACCAAGGCAGTCATAATCATGGAGTTGCAAACTATAACAAAGCCTTTTTAATCGGAATAGTGTTGAATATGCTTTTTGTTGCCACTGAAGCAACATATGGGTTCATAAGCAATTCGCTGTCCCTTATAGCTGACGCGGGTCATAATCTCAGTGATGTTTTAGCCCTAGTGCTTGCTTGGATCGCTAGCATGCTTGCTAAGAAAAGCCCAACCTCGAACCGCACCTATGGCTTCAGACGTTCTTCAATCTTAGCGGCTTTATTTAATGCGATATTTTTACTCATTGCACTTGGAGCAATAGCTTGGGAAGCAATTCGTCGTTTTGCAGAGCCATCTTCAATAGAAGGTAATACGGTTATTTGGGTAGCAGCAGTTGGAATAGTAATTAATGCGTTAACCGCCGTGATGTTTCTCAGTGGAAGCAAAGGCGATATTAATATTCGCGGTGCCTTCTTACATATGGCAGCCGATGCCGGCGTATCTCTTGGAGTTGTCATTGCTGGCGTTATTATTTTGTATACAGATTGGCAATGGCTTGATCCTACAGTCAGTTTAGTAATTGCCGCTGTGATTTTCCTAAGCACCTGGGGACTGCTAAAGGAGTCTTTAAACATGTCCCTTGATGCCGTGCCTAAAGGAGTCGATTATTTTCAAGTCAAAACTTACTTTGAAAAGATGCCCGATGTCCTTAGTGTTCATGATCTACACATTTGGGGAATAAGCACAACAGAAATCGCCTTAACGGTTCATTTAGTATTTCAAGAAAATAAAAATCAAGATGATCGATTAAAGCTGTATAGAGAAGCATTGCATGAAAACTTTAATATCAACCATATTACTATTCAATTTGAATCGCCCTCCTATCGATGCCCGCAAGCACCTGAAGGAACCATTTAATATAGAATAACTAGATGCAGTCTATTATAGAAAGACTGCATCTGAGTGTTATATTGCAGGCTCATTCTCCGGTTTATAAACCCTGGAATAATGGATTCCACCACTAGCGTAAAAATGTCCAATTAATTTATAATTCCCTTTTAATTGATCCGTTTCTGTAGTAAAAATCCCCTTCCCTTCATACTTAGTTTGTAACCAGGCGGAACCTTTGCTTTCCGGATTTCGAATTTCAAACAATACCCAAGATTCTTCACTAACAACAGACTCATCAATAGCTAATGCGACGCGAACCTTATCGCTCGAGCTTGTAGTTTCCTGAACAGAAATATTAATATCGAATAATTTATCTTTCCCTACAATAGAACAACCTGAAATAACTAAACCTAAAAGTAAAATCATAATCATCTTAAGAGCGGATACGTTTCTCATCTCTTCTCCTTTCACTAAATACATTATCATGTATTCATATGTTGGTTGCACTGAAAATTGATTTTGCATCAACTTAGACAAAATAAAGAGTGCCGCAATAATTGGCCGGCACTCTTTGTCATCAATCGTGTTTTAAATGCTGCAAAGTCTGTACAAAAATTTGCTCAACATGTTCATCATCAAGAGAGTAGAAAACAGTCTTCCCCACTTTACGGCGCTTCACAATCCGCATATTACGTAAAGAGCGCAATTGATGAGATATCGCTGACTGCCCCATTTCCAATACCTCACACAAATCATGTACACATAATTCCGTCTGTAATAAGGTATGGATGATTCTAACACGTGTAGGGTCACCTAATGCTTTAAAAAGGTCAGCTAGATCCGTTGCAGCAGTTTCATGTATGAGTTTCTCTCGTATCTGAGCAATGTCTACCGCTGTTCCATTGCAAGTATCATCGCATGCATCAACTATTATTTTTTCAGTCATAATTACCTCACATTTATTTGTCAGTTAACGTGAAGATTATTATAACATACATAGAAGATGCAAGTTAACTATGCGGCGGTCATTAGAGCAAGATAAGCAGCTATGATAAAACAAATTGAATAAAGGAATGCATGTTTCCAAGCATGTACTCTTCGAGCTGAATACAGGATCATACTTATAAAGATAATGGCACATAGAGCCAGAGAATAGCTGAGTACATTCCCCTGCAATATAATGTTACTAGTTCCGCCTACCACATTTGACTGGAATGCCTGAAACCATGTAGATACTCCAGACTCCCTTATTGTAACGGATACATCATGTGGTGTTGCTTGTTGCCCCATAAAACCGGTAATAGTAAACAGTATTAGCAGGAGAAGTGACTCAACTCGCAGCCATGGCTTAGGATTCCATTTGTGATTTAATCGCAGTTTCCTTCTATAAAGGAAGCCATTTATAAAAGCAAAAACCATCAAAGGCACAATAGTTAAATGCTTTAGCAGTAAAGCCTGACCATATGAAAGCATCCAGCTGTTCATATATTCAGGTGCAATCCCCTGCATGATGGCCAATCCGCTTGCAAAGATTCCGAGAAAACAAAAAATTGCTGTTGGAGTGAACCATTTAATAAACTTTTCCCAATCTGCAGTGCGGGAGAACCAGCTGACAATTAATAAAATACCGGACCAAATAATTGATGATAAAAAATGAAATGAATTGCCTAAAAAACCTGGCCATCCGAAGAGAGCTGCAGAATGACTGGCCCATCCCGAAGTAATGATCATAATGATTAAAAAGCAACAAGCTGCAATATAAGCTTTCTTGTTAACCTTCAGATCTACCCAATTAAAAAGCAAGGAGAGAAGGACTGAAAGTATGGCTATTAACAGATACGCTTTGCCTTCAGTAAAGGTAAATAGCACGCTTTCTAATGTAACCCCAAAGCCAAAATCACGATAAAAGAAGAAAACAATACGTAATATCGGGACAAACCCTAAGATTGGTATTAGTAATGGGATTATCGTAAATACTCTTCGAGGTATCACTATTTCTGGTTTAAAAGCTTGTGGTATCGCTATGAGTACCAAATTGCCCATAATAAGTGCGAAGATACAATATAGCAAAGATTCTGCCAGACCCGTTAATATGATCATTGTTTATTTTCATCACTTTTGGATTGACTTGCAGCAACTGTTGAGGACTTAACCGACTTGTAAATGTTGAAACCCAGAACAATTGCTGCGATAGCAACGATTGCAAAGTAAATAGATGCCCGAATCAAACGTAATGTCACCTCTCATAATATTGAGTATTATGTTTAAAATATCATATGAGCATGTATTCATCAATTGGTTTGGTAGATCGTTCAGAAGTTTGTCACTCATTTAGAAACGTTAATGGATTGATCTTTTCATTCTTAGATCGGATTTCGAAATGAAGATGTACGCCGGTAGATCGACCTGTTGTTCCCATGATGCCTACTTTATCGTCCTTTTCAACCAATTGACCTTTTTTAAGGCTGATTTTACTCATGTGAGCATACAACGTCTTATATCCGTTTTGATGATCAATAATGACATGGTTGCCATAATCAGATTTATATCCTGCGTAAATGACCTTACCATTATCGGCAGCGGAAATCGTTCGATCTGATGACACGCTATCAGTGCCAGCATGGAATCTTCCCCAGCGCTTACCAAACTGACTTGTTATTGTTGGATCTTTAATTGGCCAGTCGAATATCCCTGTCCCTACACCATCAACTACTTTAGAGCCTTGCAAAACCATTTTTTGTACTGCTTTTTGCTGGATCTCTGTTTTAATAACCTTTTCATCTACTAGTTCACCATTAATTTTGGTTTGCAAGTATGTGATTGTCTTTTTACCCGGCTTTCCCTGATTTATAACTTTGGAACTTCCTACTCTCATACTGTTATCGTAAACAACTTTTACTCCTCGTGGTACGAGCAGCTCTTCGGAGTACTCTTCCGTTGTTTTTACGGATAATTTAGGTTTTCTAACAGTTAAATCTAATTTGTCACCTATCGAAATAAAATCATCCTGGATCCATGGATTATTAGAATAAATAACCTCTTGTGATATATTGTGATCCTTTGCAATACATGAAACACAATCACCTTCTTTAACGGTATAAGTAACTCGTTTAATATCCTCACCTTTTAACTTCTTCAGAATTTCCTCTGGTTTAGAAAATAAAGTCGGATCCTCATTGACTGTTGATACTTTAACTTCCTCGATAAATTGGACTGATTTAATTGTCATGGGGTTATCTTGTTTTTGTTCATTTTTTAATGAAAGAGTCGTAACTTCATATTGATTTTGCACTAAGTAATTGTTCTTTATTTTTTGAAGGATACTGTCAGCCGTATTTTTACTCTGGACTGTACCTATAACTTGCCCATTCACTTCTATGGTATAGCCTAAACCTTCTACTACAAACCGCTGATAGAAATTAGTCTTTACCTTTTCGTCTTGAGTTTTCGTAAATATACGTATTACTGGATTAATCGTAAAGTCCTCTTGATTTGTTTTGAGCTCTACATCCTTAAATTCGGCTTGGACGATGGCTGTTTGTTCTTTACCCCACTCATCAAGTAACCTTAGATCAGAGACAACTCCCAATTCTTCTCCACCATATTCAACTTGGTAAACCGTTCTGGACTGCATACCAAGTATTAGACATGTGCATGCCGCCAAAAATGATACTATTAAAATCAGTTTCAGTTTTTTACCTAGTGATCTAATCCTTATCATTCTTACCTCCTTATAATGCAGTCCACCATTAAAAAAATTAACATATGAACAAGTATTCATCAATGATTGTGTGAAAGTATGGGAGAAATTTAATTTTTTGCAACTAGGTCCATAAAAAAGCATCCTGCATAAGAGGATGCTTTACTAGGCTTATGATTTCTTCTTGAACTTCGCCAAGAGTACGATTAAAGCTATAAGAACGACACCAATTACAATCCAGAAAATACCTTGTGTGGAGTTATCCTCTTTAGTTGCTGATGCAGAATCGTTAGAAGGATTCGTACTTTCTAAAGGCTCGATTGTCGGACTTGGACTAGGAGTTACTGTTGCCTCAGGTATTGTTTCAGTAGTCGGTTGTGGTGTTGATTGAACAGTGACATCGACTAAAAAACTATAATCTCCCTCGATGGGATGCCCATCCCCTCCAACAATCTTCCACTTCACCGTATAAGTATCATTAGGCAAAGGTTCATTCAATACTCCTTTCATTTGTTTATCATTAATTTGAATCTCAATTCCTTTTATTTCTTCGCCCTTGCCATTAAGCAGCTTTAAAGTACTAAGGGATGCAACATCAGTATTAAATTGCATCGTAATTTCACTCAGAGATTCTTGTACCGTAGCATTTGATTCCGGTATTGATGATTCCATTTTAGTGTGTGCGTAAGATAACTGTGGAAATACAAACAACATAATCAGTGCTAAAAAGACTAAAACTTTTGATCGACTCATTTTAAATGCAGCCCCTCCATTATTTTAAATGCGAGTTCATTATAGCAAATGTCTTAATTTATTATTCAGTTACTTATCACAAATTCATGACACTTATATGAGCATATATTCATTTGTTGCACAAACAATAAATGAGCATACTGTTTGTTTCATGATAAGATAGATCCCAGTAAGCCTATCCCCTATTTTGGAGTTGATAATTTGTACATTTATGTATTTGAAACTCTTCTTTATCTATCGTTTGCTCTCATCGCTGGTTATCTTGTACTCGAATTTATCCCAAAAGAATTAAAACCTGAAATTCAGGTGCCCTTTCGATTAATTCAGTTGGCTGCTATAGGAATTCCGTTGTTTTCACTTGCATCAATTGTGAGAACTTCCATTATTTTAATGGATTTCGCGCCACAAATGTCATTTTTGGAAGTCCTTCTGATTGTTTTAAACGATTACTCCTTTGGTCAGGCATGGATTTTGAATTTTATTTTCGGTAGCGCTTTATTTATGGTTATTTCCTTTAATGGTTTAAAACATAAGTCTTCGAAATGGATTTCATTGGGCATTTGGATCCTCATGGTTTTAATTCATGGATGGGCAAGTCACCCGGCGACTCTTTCTAAGAATTGGGGGCTTATAACTCAAACTACTCATGTTGGCGCTGTATCCGTTTGGCTCGGCATCCTTATTCTTGTTGCATGGTTTAGAAAAGGCAACTGGAATTGGATAGTGTTTACCCGTTGGTATACACCAATGTCGATAGTTTGCATGTTGCTTATTGTTACTGCCGGGATAGTGATGATGTCCATAATCATAGAAGTTGGTTACATAAATTCTTGGGGAATTAATTATGGGGAAGCATTGTTATTAAAGCATCTGCTGTTTATTCCACTGATCTTATTAGCATTCATGAATGGTTTTCTAACCAAAGTGTACGCAAACGGACAGAATGAACGTGGACTAACATCATGGCTAAAACTGGAAAGCCTAATAGCTTTGTTTATTCTTATGACGACAGCTTTCATGGGGGTGCAAGAACCACCTCACGAAACGGAATCGGAAGAGCCAGTGCCCTCCTCTTTATTCAAGTTGCTGCATACTAATTTGAATGATTTATCCCTTCAGTGGGTATGGAATATGCTTGGAGTTGGTTGTTTTATTATGGGGTTCCTTTCACTCGTGCTCTTGTTTGCTGCTTACAGAAAAAACAAAATGGGTCTGTTCATTATTTTTAGTCTGATTGCTGTGTTATTTCCTTTTTTAGGCCTTCTTCAATCCGTAAAGTAAAGGCAAATAATTGGATGATGCTTTGGAAGTGATTTTCTTCTTTTGGGCAAAATAGGTTTGACAATTTCACCCCAATGACATAATATATGAGCAAATATTCATATATCGAAAGAAGGAAGTTCAAATGAATGAATATCGCATAAAAGGGCTGTCCTGCGCAGGTTGTGCGCAAAGAATCGAGGATGAAATTAAGCAGCTGGAGCATGGAGAAGACACGACTCTTAGTTATAACTCAGGTAAATTAAAAGTTAGCCCTGAAGTATCCTTGCCTGATGTTAATCGTATCTTAAAGTCAGACGGAGCTTACATCTCGGAACAACTTAATAAGCAATTAAATACTCACGATCACCAGCATGGAGGTCATGATCATAGCCATGGTGATCACAAACATGAAGATCATGATCACGGCCATGGTGATCATGACCACGAGCATGGCGATGGAAACAAAATGTTAAAGCTACTTATTACCTCCGGTGTTATTTACATCGCAGCAATCTTTTTAGATGGTGTGCTGGCCAATTGGTCCGTTATTATTCTTTATTTAGCTGCAACTGTTATTAGTGGATATACAACTTTCATCCGCGGTTTAAAGAACCTGACAAAGCTTAAGTTTAATATCGATACACTGATGACCATTGCATTAATTGGTGCTGTTGCGATTGGTGAATGGAAAGAAGCTACGTTAGTTGCTATATTATTTGGGTTGAATGAGCTTCTTGAAGGCTACGGGATGGAAAAAGCTCGACGATCCATGGAAGTATTGCTGCAAGTAGCACCTAAAGAAGCAGTAAAGCTGGAAAATGGTCAAGAAAATATTGTGCCAATCTCCTCCTTACAAGTCGGAGATCTTGTAAAAATTAAACCAGGTGAAAAAATTCCGTCTGATGGTGTTGTATTAGAAGGAAAAAGCTCCGTCAACGAGGCGGCCATTACTGGTGAATCCCTGCCACTTGAGAAAGAAGCTGGCGAACCTGTGTTTGGCGGCAGTATCAACAATGAAGGGCTTCTGATTGTAAAAATTGAAAAGGCTTATAATGATTCTTCTTTAGCAAAGATTCTTCATCTCGTTCAAGAAGCACAGGAAACAAAAACACCTACAGAACTGTTTATCAATAAATTTGCCAAATACTATACCCCGCTCATTATGATTATTGCAGCGTTGGTGACTGTGGTTCCCCCCCTGCTCTTCCAAGGAAACTGGACTACTTGGCTTTACCAGGGATTATCGGTCTTAATCGTTGGGTGCCCATGTGCGCTGATTCTATCTTCGCCAATTGCCATTGTATCCGGTATTACTCGAAACGCGAAAAACGGTATTCTCGTTAAGGGTGGTGTTTTCCTAGAGCAGCTTGGAAAAATAGATACCCTTGCCTTTGACAAAACAGGCACGCTAACGAAGGGCGAACCACATGTCGCCCAATTGGAGATTTATGATGAAGAACGTTTCTTGCCAGTAGCCGGTGCTATTGAAAAATCCTCTTCTCACCCATTGGCGAAGGCGATTATGAAGGAATTGGCTGAAAGAAACATCACCGCGCCTGACCCAGATGAAATTGAAACCATTACAGGCCGCGGTATAAAAGCTAAAGTAAATGGCGAGTCCTATTGGTTAGGTAATGAAAAAAGCATTGAACACATTACAATACCTGAGCCTATTCAGAAGCAAATAGATCTCTTTAAAAATGATGGTCTAACGCTTGTTTTAGTAGCTGATGAACATCAAGTACTCGGGATATTTGGAATTGCTGATGAAATCCGTCAAGAAAGTAAAACGGTCATTGCCTCCTTGCACAAATTGGGGATTAAAGATACCGTAATGCTTACTGGAGACCATCAAAAAACGGCGGAAAAAGTAGCTTCTGCAGTTGGCGTTACGAGGTTCTTTGGAGGTTTGCTGCCTGAAGATAAAGTCAACCATATCAAGGAGCTGTCTTCTAAAGGAATTGTAGCCATGATCGGGGATGGCATTAACGATGCCCCTGCTCTTGCTTCAGCTCAATTGGGTATTGCAATGGGCAAAGGAACAGACAGCGCAATTGAGACTGCTGATATTGTACTGATGCAGGATCACTTAGGCAAATTGCCGACAGCTGTTTCAGTGGCTAAGCGAGTCAATCGTGTTATTCGGTTCAACATTATAGTCGCTCTTGGTTTGAAAATCATTGCCTTATTACTAACCATCCCAGGATGGCTGACATTATGGATCGCCATTCTCTCAGACATGGGAGCCACAATATTCGTAACCCTTGTAAGCTTAACCATTTTAATTGAGGGTAGAAAAGAAAAGATTTAGCATAGCAACAGCCCTAATTTAATTATTAGGGCTGTTTTATTATTATCGGAGACCTTATGAATACTATTGGAATATACTTCCTGTATAATAATGACAGACAGAAACTAACGTCATTTTCAACACGTATAATATGGTAAGGTTGTTTTTGATAAATCGAATTACAAAAGCATGTAATTACATGGAGGTGCTATATTGGGACTTTTTGATTGGATTCGTGAGAGTATTACAGGACAAAAAATTTGTCCTCCGGAGCATCTTGAAAGCTATAAACGTCTTGGAGAACAGGTATATGGCTTGCATGTGGAGCTCGCCCAATGCGATATGCCTCGAGCTCGTGCTTTCCTACAGGCTACTAGAAGCATGCAAACCATGGCAGATGCTCTATTGGGAGACGCATTCCTAAGCGAATCAAAAGCAGTACCGGTTATCACGCACAATCAAGCTGATATTTGGTATGGCAAAATCCCCGACTTGATGGTCGCTACAAGGCAAGAAGCTGCATTTGCAAACACTGCAGCCATCCAATTACCAATTCATCTTGGGCAGCAAGAGGAAGGTCCTTCCCCCTGCCCTGTCGAACACCTGGCAGGTTTGAGACGTTCTGCGGAACAGATGGATGAGATGACCGCACAAACCGTTGAATCGATCCGAAATCAAGGTGAGACGTTTAAAGAAGTTATTTTATTGTACGAATCGGCTAAAACGCGCAAACAAGCCGGTGATGCGATCGTCGGAAACATCTCGAATGGTCGTAAAGTATCTGCAGAGAGCCATGAAGATGCCGAGAAGCAGTATTGGATGGCACTTTCAGATTACTTGCTTGTTGTACAGGGACTAGAAGCACCTGACTTAATTAAGCGTCAAAACCTGAACACATCAAAAGGATCCTTTGCTAGCCCTCGTTGCAAACTGGAATCATCAGACATTTGGAAAGTGACTTCGTCTGAAGCAAGGAATGATATTATTAAGTCTGGCGAATATGCACAAGCGGTTGAAGACCTGGAAGAACATTGGGGTTCTTGTAAAATAACACCGATTGAACGTGAGTATGAAACTACAGTTGAAGACCTTTTGAAACAAAGTCTCATTAGAGAAGATGGCTATTGGTATTGCTGCCCCTTCCCTTCTGGATGTGTATAAGGTCACCAGTAATTCGGTTAATGTACTTGGCAGAATACTTCCTCGAGGTCATGTTTTTGTATACGAATATGGTGATGATGGAGCGCCTGGTAGGTTTATTACGGCAGCTTCTTTCCAGACAGGTGTGGATCGGAAATATTGTGAAGATTAATTAGAGAGTTAGAAGGAGGTCAGCCGATGGGGCTTTTTGACCGCATGAGAGATCTGTTCAGAGCGAATACCCCTCAGGAAGATCATCCTATGCAAGTGTTGAGTGCTTTTATCGAATCTTACTCAGAAAAACTGCGCGAACTAGCCGTTTCCGTAAACCGATCGGAATCGGAATGGTTGCTTCAAAAAGGAAAAATGAATCTGTATTTAGTCAATTCGGCGATGTACCGGGAAAAAGCCGATCAAGAAGCTAGACTAGGAAATGCCGATATGGCTAAGCATTGGCTGGTGCAAACACATTCACAAGAATCTATCTTAGCTAAGTTAGAGCCTGAGGTGGAGAAACTACAACAAACCACAGAGCAATTGAAAGATACTTTAGCTCAACTAGAAAACAAACTACAAACCGCTAAAGAAATGCGGCAACAATTTATGTTTCGTATTAATGCTTCGGATTCACAGATACAAATGAATACAGCGTTGAATGAGATGTTATCCTCTTCTGCTTTGGAAAGAGTGAAAGAGGAAACTTTTCTAGCCGAAGCGAAGGCAGAGTTAATGCAATCGCGACCGAAATAATGTCTTTATTTAAATACATACGGCAACGGATTCTCAGATCAGTTGCCGTATTGTTATTGAGCTATCGTCTCATGTTAGTTCATTTGATTAAAATGGACTAGCAGATAGAGACCATACTGTTTCCCAAAGTCCCATCTTTGTCATTTACATAATCTGTCCCGTTTTCACAATTACTTTTTCTTTCCCATTTCACTTCGTATTCATTATCAATGTGTTTTATCGAAGTGATTTTGATTGCTCCAAAAATGCTGTAATTATCATTCTTCTCATGATATTGCTCTACTATGAGCTTGGCTTGTTCTTCTGAAATTTAACAACTTCAGCTTTAGATTGGCGTTGACATCCACTTAGAAGTGCTATCAATACAAGGAATATTAAAGAAATTCTTTTGCTCATAACATTTCCCTCCTTCCATTTGTGCTTGAAGCTTTACAGACATGTTTTAGTGAATTTCTTGACTATAGCCGCCACAAAAGTTATGACGTTATTGGATTGTTTTTGTTGCATTAAACTCCGTTAGCATAAAAACTAGTGTGGTTTTGTTTCTCGGGATTGTATAGAAGTTCTTGTCCTAATACGGCTTTGTATAGAAGTTCTTGTCTTGAGCAAACGACAAGAACTTCTATACAATAAATAAAAAAGCCGCAGTTTTATGCGGCTTTGTCTGTCTAAAAACAGAAATCATCACTATCAGATTTCTGCTTCGATATATTCAGCTAATTGGTGAATAAAATCTTCATTCCGCCTGTAATACGTCCACTGACCATAACGGATAGATTCTAAGAGACCGGCTTTCTGCATCATGTTTAAATTATGGGAAACCGTAGATTGAGAAGTTTTAGCCTTTTCTTGAATGTCACCAACACACACTCCACCTTCAAAATTCTCCTCCTTCGGGATGTGCGCCCCTTGTTTTGGGAAATGCTTCTCTGGCTCCTTTAACCACTTTAAAATATTAAGACGGGTCTCATTCGATAATGCCTTAAAAACATCAATGGGTTCCATGATTTTTAGTATATATCGTCCTTTCTCGAAATCTCAATTATATAATAATAACCTTCATTTTTCAGTTTGAACTTTATTCATTCCTTATTGTGTCTTACCTGACAAGATTCAATTTATCACTAATATTGCTGGTTTAATCTAGAAAAAAGATTATTTATTTTGCACACGCAATAATCTTAAGCTGTTCAAAGTCACAATTAATGTTGCTCCCATATCTGCAAAGATGGCAATCCAGAGAGTCAACCATCCTGGAACAATTAATACCAATGCCACTAACTTAATCGCGAGCGAGAACGTGATGTTTTGTTTAATAATTGAAAGTGTTTTACGGCTAAGACTGATCGTGTATGGTAACTTATTTAAATCGTCTGCCATAAGCGCCACATCAGCCGTTTCAAGAGCTGTATCCGTCCCTGCGCCACCCATGGCTATTCCAACTGTTGCGGCGGCAAGCGCAGGAGCATCATTTACACCATCACCCACCATCGCTACATTTCCATACTCTTGTCGAAGCTGTTTGATGTAATTGAGCTTATCTTCAGGCATCAGTTCAGCTTTAACTTCAGCAACGCCTACTTGCTTACTTATGGACTCAGCTGTTGCCTGATTATCCCCTGTAAGCATAATGGTTTTTTTGATCCCAATCTCATGGAGTTTTTGGATGACATTCTTACTCGAATGACGGATTTCATCTGCGACTGCAATTAGAGCTAAAATCTGATGCTCATTGCCAAGAACTATGACGGTCTTTCCATCGGTTTGAAGTTTTTCTATTGAGCTCGAAAGTTCCAGTGTTAGATTAGTGACTTGTAGTTCAGAAAACATCTTTGGACTTCCGATATAATACAACTCACCATTTACTTTCGCTTTTACACCTTTGCCCGTAATGGATTGAAATTCATTAATCACATGCTCCATACTAACGTGTTGCTGTTCGGCTTTACGTACGATGGCTGATGCCAAAGGATGTTGAGATCCTTTTTCAATAACTGCAGCAATGCCAAGTAGCTCATCCGCATCTTCATCCCGGACTGCAATTATGTCCGTCACTTCTGGAGAACCTTTAGTCAATGTTCCTGTTTTGTCAAAGGCAATTGCTGTTAATCTGCCAGCTTCCTCTAAATGAATTCCGCCCTTAATGAGAACACCATTTTTAGCTGCATTCCCAATTGCTGTAACGATGGAGATAGGTGTAGATATAACCAAAGCACACGGACAACCTACGACAAGTAAGGCTAATCCTTCATAAATCCATTTTTCCCACTCTCCATTAAAGAATAGTGGAGGGATAAGTACTGTTCCCAATGCAATAATCATAATCGCCGGTGTATAATACTTTGCGAATTTATCTACAAAAGCTTGTGAAGGCGCACGTTCCGCTTGTGCTTCTTCAACCAGATGAATGATTTTGGATATCGTTGTATCCTCAACTCGTTTTGTCACTTTCACTTCAAGTAAGCCTTCTTCATTCAAGGTTCCAGCGAACACTTCATCGTTCATGTTTTTAATCATAGGTACAGATTCACCAGTGATTGCAGCTTGATTGATCGTGGAGGTTCCCTTGATGACAACACCATCCATGGCTAACTTTTGACCGGGTTTTACAATCATAATATCGTCAATTTGAATATCATCCACATTCACCATCAGTTCTGTTGAACCACGCCTTATTAGCGCTTCTTTGGGCGCAATGTCCATGAGGGAACGGATAGACTGACGCGCTCTTTCCATGGAATAACGCTCTAAAGCTTCACTAATTGCGAACAAAATAACAACTGTTGCGCCTTCGCCCCATTCACCTATGGCTGCTGCACCAATAATGGCGATAGTCATCAGCGTATTCATATCAAACTGAAGCCGTAAAAGATTCTTTAACCCTTTTATAAATAAGTTATAACCACCAATAATTATAGATCCAGCGTATAGGATAGAACTTATTAACTCAGAATCATTTACATTTTTACTCCATATAAAACCTACTGCTAATAGTAAAACAGAAACGAGAACATTCCAGTGTTCATTCCAGAACGGTTGTTTCGAAACAACTACTTTATCTTTTTCATGAGTTAATTTTAGATTTTCAAATGCTCCCGCTTTTTCTAAATCTTCAATTGATGTTTTTCCATGCACCGTTAATTTTGAAGCACCAAAGTTGACATGGGCATCTTCTACTCCATCTAAGTTTTTAACATTCTTTTCGAATGTCGCCGCACAGTTTGCACAGGTAAACCCTTGTACGCGATATATATTTTTTTCAGCTGTTTCTTTATCCATTTGTAATCATCTCCTTACTATGTGTCGCTGCTAATTGAATCAATTGGCGGATATGATCATCTACCAAGGAGTAAAACATCATCTTACCTTCTTTACGGTGTTTTGCTAATTCAAGCTGCTTTAATGTTCGTAAGTGATGAGAAGCTGTTGCCATGGAGGAACCAATAATATTGGCCACATCACATACGCATAATTCTTCTTCCTCACATAGAACAAATGCAATTTTCATCCGAGTTTCATCGCCCAGTAGTTTAAACATTTTAAACATGCCCTCAATATTTTGTTTCTGTAGCGTTTGCTGCAATCGCCTAACCTTTTGCTCATCAAAGCAAAAAACGTCGCAGGTATCTTTTATCTTCTCACTCAACATGATCACCTCTTCAATAATCAAATCTTCATTTGATTATAATATAACCCACAATACATTAATATTCAAACGACGATTTGATTGTTCAGTGAAAAGTGCGTTTTTAGTATACCCAAATTTGGCATTGACGAATAAATATTGCGTCGATATAATACCCATAGAGGTATAGGTAATACCCATACATGTATGTGTAATTGATGAGGAGGAACAACTTTGAATACACAACTATGGCAAGACATTACACCTCAAGAAGTTCAAGAGAAGTTAAATAAGAATTCACAAACACAATTCATTGATGTTCGTGAACCCGATGAATATGCTGCTGGTAGGATTCATGGAACGAAATTGATTCCCCTAAGTGAATTCGCTCAACGAGCAAATGAAATTAATCCCAATGAAGAAGTCATCTGCATTTGCAGAAGCGGAAAAAGAAGCGCAAAAGCTTGTGATCACCTTGTTTCCATTGGGTACACTAATGTAAAAAATATGACTGGTGGCATGTTGGAATGGAATGGATCAGTTGAGAAAAACTAATCGGAGGTATTCGAATGACAATAATTCAAGCGGATAAAACACTGGATTGTAAAGGTCTTGCTTGTCCGATGCCCATTGTAAAAACTAAAAAAGCAATTGATGAACTTCTAGCAGGTCAAGTCATTGAAGTACAGGCCACGGATAAAGGTTCTTTGGCTGATATTCAGGGTTGGGCTAGAAATACAGGGCATCAATATTTAGGAACCGTTCATGAAGACGAAGTGCTAAAACATTTTGTACGAAAAGCTAACGCCAATGAAGTGAAAGAAGAAATGAAACATCCTCACAGCATTACGAATGAGGAGTTACAAAAGAAAATCGAAAATAAAGACAACCTAACCATTCTGGACGTTCGTGAACCGGCAGAGTACGCATTCAATCATTTGCATGGTGCAAAGTCCATTCCGCTTGGCGAACTGGAACAGCGTGTGCATCAGCTGAATGAGAATGATGATATTCATGTGATTTGTCGTACTGGAAGTCGTAGCGATATGGCATGCCAATTGCTAACAGCAAAAGGATTTAAGCAAGTAACTAACGTTTTGCCTGGTATGTCGGGCTGGACAGGTCCAACAGAAAAAATAAATTGAGGAGTGAATTTTATGTCCACTAAAGTTGCCATTATTGCAAGTAACGGCGGTATGTTTGACGCATATAAGGTATTTAACATTGCAACTGCATCCGCAGCTACAGAAGCTGAGGTTGCCATTTTCTTCACCTTTGAAGGCTTAAATCTCATTCATAAGCAAGCCCAACATCAGCTTCCATTGCCACCGGGAAAGGAGCATTTTATTGAAGGGTTTAAGAACGCAAACGTCCCATCGATCCCTGAATTGGTCGGAATGGCTCAGGAGATGGGTGTAAAAATCATTGCATGTCAAATGACGATGGATGTCATGAATTTGAAGAAAGAAGATTTTATTGACGGAATTGAAGTTGGTGGAGCAGTCACGTTCTTGGATTTTGCAAAAGATGCACAAATTTCGTTATCGTTTTAAGGAAGGAGGTATTCAAAAATGGAAGCAACCATCATGAATGCCAGAGAATTAACGCGATTGGTTCTGAACAAAGAACAGCTTTTTATTCTTGATGTTCGAAATGAAGATTTGTTTGACGATTGGAAAATTGAAGGGGAAAGCGTAGAAATCATTAATATTCCCTATTTTGAGCTGCTGGATGGTGTGGATCCAGCACTCGATAAAGTTCCTCAAGATAAAAAAGTATTAGTTGTCTGCGCCAAAGAAGGGTCGTCGAAATTTGTTGCTGACCTACTTGTAGAGGCGGGGCGCAGTAATGTCTATTATCTACAAGGTGGCATGAAAGCTTGGAGCGAACATTTAGAACCTGTTAAAATTGGTGATTTGAAAAACGGCGGTTCGATTTATCAATTCATTCGAATTGGCAAAGGGTGTCTGAGTTATTTCGTAATGTCCAATGGAGAAGCGGCTATCATTGATACCCCGCGTATGACGGATGATATTGAACGCTTTGCTTCTGAGAATCATGTCCAAATCAAGCATACGATGGATACCCACCTTCATGCTGACCATATTTCGGGCGGTAGAAAGTTGGCTGAGAAAGCGAGTGCAACGTATTGGCTACCTCCGAAAGATGCAACAGAAGTGACATTTGATTTCGCTAAACTGGAAGAGAATCAAGTTATTCGGGTTGGAAATACCGAAATCAATATTCAACCTATCTATTCACCGGGACATACCATCGGGAGTACATCACTCCTTATCGATGATAAATATTTGCTCACCGGAGACATTCTGTTTGTAGAATCTATCGGTCGACCTGACTTGGCGGGTAAAGCCGAGGATTGGGTTGGAGATTTACGTGACACACTCTACAATCGTTACACACATCTTTCAAATGAATTGATCGTACTGCCTGCGCATTTCGGCAAAGTAAGCGAACTAGGTCATAATGGAGCGGTATCTGCTCGTTTAGGGGATTTGTATCAACATAATCCTGGTCTGAACATCACTGATGAAGCAGAATTTAGAGATGTCGTGACGAACCATTTACCGCCACAACCAAATGCTTATCAAGAGATTCGCCAAACCAACATGGGGAAAATTCATCCAAGCGAAGAAGAACAGCGCGAAATGGAGATTGGTCCTAATCGCTGCGCAATTCACGATAACTAAGGGGGAAATTATAAGATGCAAGCGGATATCATTGTAGATACAAAAGGAATGGCATGTCCAATGCCAATCGTAAAAGCTAAAAAGGCACTGGATGCCTTGCAAGTGGGTCAAACCATGGTTGTTATATCGACAGACAAAGGCTCTGTGAACGACTTCCAAGCTTGGGTCAAACAAACTAAACACGAACTCATCAAACATGAACAAGAAGATGGCGATTATAAATTCCTTGTGAAGAAACTTTAAAAAATAAGCGAACACTACACGAATAGTGTTCGCTTATTTTGAGTCATAGACGATTTTTACACCAAGTAAACAATACGTTTCTTCTCTATAATGCTCATTTGGACAAGTCTTGATACAGCATAACGTATCGTTGCTACTGATTAAAGGTTCCGCACAATCGGGACATTTATGGATAAATATTGACTTAATCAAACGCATCATCAGAATACACCCTCTTTTCATACGAAATTACTTGGATTTATTATAATTCACAAGCGATTTTAAAACAAGAGAAATAGTGTTCTGACTAAGGAGGGAAATATGGATACCCTTTTGTATATCGTGATGACGCTCCTTGGTTTAGTCGGTTCATTTTTTTCGGGTTTATTGGGTATTGGAGGCGCGATAATCAATTACCCTCTTCTACTCTATGTACCGTCGAGCCTAGGTGTCGCTCATTTTTCTGCGCATGAAGTTTCGAGTATCAGTATGTTCCAGGTTTTTTTCTCATCTCTTGCTGGGGTTCTTGCCTTTCGAAAGAAAAAGAACAATAAGAATGGCGCTCAAATCCATTCGGGACTTGTTCTTTATATGGGAATCAGTATTTTATGTGGAAGTCTCCTTGGGGGTTTTTCTTCAAAGTATTTAGACGGTGATGCCATAAACATTATCTACGGCATCTTAGCACTCATTGCGGTTGTATTAATGTTGATACCTAATAAGGGAAAACAATCGGATAATGCGCAAGAAATCACATTTAACAAGAGTATCGCCATTATATCTGCTTTTATCGTCGGTATTGTTTCGGGGATTGTAGGCGCTGGCGGTGCATTTATTCTTATTCCGATTATGCTGACGGTACTCAAAATTCCAACCAGAACAACGATAGCGACATCTCTTGCCATCGTATTCATTTCCGCAATCGGGGGTGTTATTGGGAAAATCAGCGCGGGTCACATTCCTATTACCCCCGTTATCTTTACCATTATCGGAAGCTTGATTGGCGCCCCACTAGGATCAAAGATAAGCGCCAAAATCAATACCACGTATTTACGCTATGGACTAGTAATCTTAATTGCCTTAACTGCCGTTAAGGTATGGTTATCGATTTTATAACTTATTTGTGCGAAGGAGAAATCATAATGGAACCGACAAAAGAAAAAACGACAATTGTATTTTTTAGCGGTGATTTGGACAAAGCGATCGCAGCTTTTATTATTGCCAACGGAGCAGCTGCTTATGACCATGAAGTCACGATATTCTTTACGTTCTGGGGCTTGAATGCCATGCGTAAGGATGAGGTCGTTAAAGTAAAAAAAGGGATGCTTGAAAAAGCATTTGGGTGGATGATGCCGCGAGGAGCCAAAAAGCTCGGATTGTCCAAAATGCACTTTATGGGTATGGGACCTAAGTTGATTAATCACGTCATCAAGAAACACAATGCGCTGTCTCTCCCACAACTGATTGAATTAGCAAAAGAACAAGGCATTAAATTGGTTGCCTGTACGATGACGATGGACCTGTTGGGCTTGCAGCAAGATGAACTTATTGATGGCTTGGAATACGCCGGCGTTGCTGCTTATCTTGGTGATGCTACGGAAGCCAAAGTAAACTTGTTTATCTAAGAATGCTTGTTTCATTTTTATTTTTTGACTTATAATATACCCATACCGGTATGTTAGAAAGGAATTGAATGATAATGGACTACAATTATACGAACGAAATGAAAACCCGATTAAAAAGAATCGAGGGGCAAATACGCGGCGTACTGAGACTTATGGATGAAGGTAAGTCTTGCAAGGAAGTCGTCAGTCAGCTGTCTGCCGTTCGTAATGCTTCCGATAAGGCAATTGCTCAAATTGTTGCTGAAAACTTACAACAATGTTTGTTGGAAGAACAAGAAGCTGGACGAGATGGTAATAAGATTGTTCAAGAAGCCATTGAACTGTTAGTGAAAAGCCGCTAATGGTCTCCCCTCCTTTACTTTTCTAAGCATACAAATAAACCTTCTTTGTTTTAAAGGAATATCCAAGCATATGGGTAGAAATAAAAAAACTCTCCTTTCGGAGAGTTTTTTTTGCTAAGCATCTGCAAGTATTGAAGCCCATTCGCCCAAGTACGTGAATGCAATAACGGCTGCTGATCCTTCGATCGGCTGCCGTTGTGTTGTTGAGCTAAAGTTTCCAATAATTCAATTAGAGAAATTCATTTTTTCAAGTTGCCCTTTTAGTTCAGCTAACTTGTTCTCAATAAAAGGATCTATTTCTTCTGGTAATCGATCAAATTGAAAAAATTCAGCCTCAATTTCTTGATATTGATCAGGCGTAAGATTCCCTTCAAAGTCTGTACATAAATACCCTACTGCAACAGTATGATACTCATCGCCACTTTCTTCAACACGATTTATTAATTCCTTGCCAGAATAGACACCGAATAACCGTACTGTATTTAACCTAATTCCTAAATCATTTTGTACATTTCGTTTAATACATTCCTCAACAGACTCATTCAACTGTAATATGCCACCAGGTATACCCCAGGTTCCACCAATGTATCGATTCAGTAAAATTTCACCTGAATAATTAATGATCGCTACACTTGGTCGCATAATAATTAGTGGAGCATTTCCAATCATCTCTCGCATTTTTTCGCAATAATTCATAATTACCTCCTATAATAGTTGATTTATAAACGTCGTATTGAATCACATGCCATGCTTACCCCTTTTAGAGACTTCGTACAAAAGAGTTTACATTGCCTAAGCAACAGCCCCCTTGAGGGTTGTTTACCTCGCACCCACATCGCCCCGCTTGAACATGAGCCTTGATTTGGTCAGCTGGTTTTTTGTCAGAACCGACGGCTTTGATAAGCCTCTCTCTCGTCCAGTCAAAGCAGTAACACACAGGCACATCTGCGCCCTGGTTTTTTTGGAATACTGGCACCTTTAGATCGTTCTCCACAAACGTTTGCGAATGGTTGCCGCTAAAGTAGACGATAGAACATTTAGGGTTAAAACAAAAAACGAAAGGGTTCTCTGGCTCAATGACTTCTAACGCCGATTCTTTAAGAAGGGATTCCAGCGTTATGAGTTGCACGTTCTTGCCCTTCTCACCGCAGGAAGGACACTCTCTTTTTACAGTTACAGCACTATTAGCTGGTGTAGTACAACAATCCATAAATTTATCTCCCCTCAAACCTCCAACCGAGTACAAATGTTACTGCTATTATACCATGCCCCAATTGCGCTATCCTGCCCTTTGAACAAAATCCATTGATTCTTTCTGGCTCATCGACTTTGTCGGGAATGAGATAAAGTTCTTGTCATTCAAAATTGACAACAACATTATCCCATAAAATAAAAAAGCCGCGATTTACGCGACATTTAATGAGATAATGTTCTTGTCACCCGACATGAAAATAAAGTTGTAGACTGCGGGCAGTCGTTAATCTAACGGAGGATTGTCGAATGTTTAGCAGGAATACGTCGAAAGTTAGCGAATTGGAAATATTCTATAATAATTTAATATTGAATAGAACAGGGTGTATGCCCCCATAGTAGAGAAGAGGTCATCATGAAAAATTTTTTCAGTTTTTCAAAGAATAAGAACGTAAATCTAATCGTTTGGATTCTCTTTGCGGTCGTTTGCCTTTATATCATCAACAAAAACGACGATAAGCCTACCACGAGCGTGTTACCTGCAACCTCTGGGGAAACAGCCGTTGATTTTAAATTGGAAAACGAAATCATCCGAATTGTGGATTTTAGTATCGGCAGCGCCGGAGAAGGATTTGATTTTAGTCATTATAACAAGTCTGCGCTAAATGCTGTTGATCAAGAATTTCATATACCAATTGACTCTATAACCGTAGGGAATGTGTATGCTGAAATTGAGATAACATACACCGATGCCCTTAATATCGAGAAGTCAAATTGGTATATCGTTCCTGATGAAAATAGTCAAACGATGGGATTTACGAATTGGCCACCACTTGAAGGAAAAACGAAAACGTATCAAATTGAGTCAACGCGAGCCATTGCGATGTTTCGGCCTGCAACCTACGCTGCATATCGAAAAGGTGGTTCAGTATGCATTGTTTTTAGCTACGTGCTAAAGGATGGCATGAAAGGCAAACGGACATGGAACTTTATAGTTGAGCCATGGTAAATATGCGCCCATCTTTTCCGTACTATGGACAATAATACAAATATCCTAGCGGGACACGACCATAGTTTACACACCTTCTTCTCCCAGATATAGTAGAATTATTGACAGATTTTATCCATTTTCATCCACTGTGGTGCAGCGCTGATTTTGTGCTGCATGAAGGCTAACGAGAGACGATTGTTCAATAAACAGCAGCAGTCTAGGACTTTATTTTCTCGTCCATGGCTACTGCTGTTTCGTTTTTTGGTTCAGTCTGATGCTTATTTTTGGAGAGTCACGGTTTGTAAATCGATAAACCGCGCGGGTGCATTACATCCAGTCTACTTTATTTTCACTGAACATGTTGAGAGTAGAACTTTCGTTTAAACCAAACAACAGTTTCTCTACCTGCTACGTTATATCTTATCTTCCTTAATGTCATACTTGTAATACTTTTACCCTGTTTAAAACAATATTAATGATATATGATTCTTAAATGAAAGGATCTATTTTACCGTAAAGACTACAGGGTCCTGGATCACGCCTCTATTATTTCTGAAAGGATGATTCACATGCTAACAGAAGCCAAAAAGCTAGAAATTTCGATCGCAGTTTTTCAGCAGTCTTACCCTAGATATCTTTCATTCTTCAGTCCCTTCTTTCCTACAGAAGAAGACGCTATATGGTTCATTCATGCATGCGAATTTAATGATGATGTCTCGATAAAAAGAGCTATGCATCAATTAGTTCGAACAATTTCTATGGCGGATAATGCTTATAAATTAGACGAAAACACTAAATTAGGTGGCATTCAAGTACAATACTGGATCATGGCCATTGAAGCACTTTATAAAACTGTTAATCAAAAAAAAATTAAAACGAAGTCAGCTATCATTCGCGACTTCTTTACAAACTATATTTCGCCTGAGCATCAAGAGAAATTAATACAAGCAATATGGACTTCTGAGGAAAAACCGCTAAGCATACTTGAAATCGCAAATCTCTTTAATGGAATTCGCAATATGGTTGCACATGAGGGTATCTACTGGATGTGCCGCTTTCCGGATGATGAAAATATGGGTGGTTATATTTTAAACCCAAAACAAGAAGAGGCCTTGAAGAACTCCACCTACCATATTGGTGATAATCCAGGTCTTAATGAAAATATGACGTTTTATGTATTGCAATTAACCGATAAACAGATCAGAGATATCATTGTATATGGCGGTATTGGTTATATCTTAAGGCTGATTGCCTCTGTTGCCAGCTAATTTTCATCCCCTTCCGCAATAAAAATTAAACCCACAGGAACGTATCCTGTGGGTTTAATTTTTATTATTTATCCAACAACATTTTGTCTCCTCAGTTCAAATTGTGCAGATTAGAAGATACTTTTAGTCCACACGATGCGTAACGGTAACATCCCATATACTATCTTTAATCTTCACCACGACATTGTCTTGCTTCGTTGTTCCATTGTTCCAGTATACCGTAAAGAGGAAGTTATACGTTCCGTCAGGCAGTTTATCAAATCCTTTCTGCCACATGGATCCTTTCCAGTCTTCCTCATTGGTAGAGCTCAAGTTAACGGTTATGTTTTTCTCTACCAGCTTCACCGACACTTTATCCGGCTTGGTTAAGGAGCTTCCCGTATCTGTAACCGCCGAAGAAAGAACGAATTCTTCCCCCGCCCAGAACGTATCAGCTGACCGGGGCTTTGTTGGGTTCTTTGCATTGTAGGCTTGACGGTTTTGCTCCCATATAGCCGTATGCTGCACATACCCTTGGATAGACAGTGGTAATACAATAATTTTCTTCGTTACAACCACTGGATCAGCAATCTTATCCGTAACAGTCATCGTTACACTCCATGCCCCAGTATCAACCATTCGGTATGTCGGACCAATACTCGAATAAGGATAAATTGAGTTCGATGTGATGGTTTTGACTACTGTACCACTTGGGTTCGTAATTTCGTAGGTAACCGTTAGATCGTTGTGATCCGGATCATCAACTGCCGTAATAAAGGATACCGTGTCTCCCTCGTACACCGGCTTCGGCGACCAATTAAAATCGCCTGTTGGAGGCTGGTTTGTACTGAAGTAAATATATTGATATTGCCCCATGTTGCCGGCTATGTCCCAATCCACCACCATTAAGCGATATCTTTGACCGGTTAGCAATCCGCCTACTGTATACTTTGTTGTAGAGTTTGGAAGCGGGATGCTGTATTCTGCTGTACCATTTCCATTCAGATCGATATTGGTTGTCGTCCCATCATCGTTGACCTTTTGCATATAGAATGCTCGAGAAGCATGTCCAGATGATGGAGGAGCATCACTAAATGTATTAAATGTCACGGTAACGGAAGTCGGTTTAATATCCAATTGCTCATTCGTGTCATCCGGAGGAACCGTATCTACGAAAAAGTAACCATTTTCCGAATAGCCGCCCCAAGCCATACCATCGTTTGCCCTTGCACGCCAGTTATGAAGACCTTCCTGCAACGCAGACGGCGTGTAGGCAGTTGCACTGATTGCATTATTGGTATCGACTACAAGCTCTCCTGTTCCGTTATAGAAGACCTCATAATCCACTTTCGAAATTGCTTGTCCATCTACATCTGTTACGGATACCTTCAGCTGCGGCCGATTATTGTTTGTATAGATCGGCTCTGAAGCTTTAGCACCATTAAAGCTAAGTAAATGCGTTACAGGTGGTGTATTCAATATGAAGTAAACAATATTACTATCATCAGACCAATTTCCTTTCGAGAACACCCTGCCCTGTACTTTCACTTTTCTTCCTGGCTGGATCCCCTCATCAAGAATGAATGTGAGGTCATCCCCAGGGAACGTTTCTTCGAGTATGGCTGCTCCGTTGTCCACGTAAGAGACTTTCAAATAGAACTGTTCCTGCGGATCATTGTCTTCGTCGCTGTACGTCCATTTTAGTGTCGGCTCACTTGCCAGAAGAGTCGGACTTGTCTGCGTTCCACTAGGGTACGTAATTACCATTTTCGGTCGATGCTGATTGGCTGGCGGCAGCGCATCCTTGTAGACCCGAACTTCCGCCCAATAAGACCAAACATTAAATCCATCCATAACTTGCTCTTGAATAATCAGTTCTACGCCGGGACGGTTATAGAGCTCTCTCTTGCCAGTTGTCCATGTTGACTCATCAGCCCATCTTGTCCGGAACGAACGATCCGCTAAATAATCCGGCACGTCTGGATCGTAAGACGTGTCATAGGTGGTATAGTCCAATATCTCACCTTCCGGATATACGGTACCGGTAAAGCGTACATCTGGCTGCGCAATCGGCCGACGATGTACATAGAGCTGCTTGGTTACTGGTTCGGACCATTTTGCATACTCATCCATTCCAGGGTTATCTTTTGCTTTAAATGTAATGTTATAAAGTCCTGGTTTGTCTAGCGTTGGAAGCTTTTCGTCGAATGATTTACCGTCATAAGTACTTAGTCCAAGAGAATTTGCAAAGTAATTTGGATCATGCTCGTAGCTCCAACTTTCTAGAGCATCCGGATCCTTCTCGATGTCATCGAAGATCGCATCGTATTTTATTTCTTCATCCACTAGAACAGATTGCTTCGTTTCCTCTACATAATAATCACCATAGTTCTTAACCTTAATATCACTAAATTTTGCCTGCTGCTGGCCAAGTGACATTAGACCAACCGAGCCTTTGCTATAAATGGTGTCCGTTACCTCGATTACTTTTACATGATTAATGTAGATACGCAATGTACCGTTTTTTGCTTCAAGCTCGAACGGGTAGGTTACAAATGCAGACCTTGCATAGTCAACTGACTGCAATACAGTCTTGGATCCAGCCACAACCTTATATAAGGTAAGCTTGTCTTTTGTCCATTCAGCGGCATACATATTCTTACCATCTTGTATGTGAATCGCTGCTCCGACCGGCTTATCATTGGTTACGTCATTAACAGCAACATTAAATGATAACCGATCGTTTTTAAGCTTCGTAACTGGATCGTACCAGAGGCCTGCCCAAGAAGAATCGATAACTTCAACAGTGTTATCATCAATTATTTTAGGATAGCCACTTCCCCCGTTAGCAGGAACAAAAGGCATAACATAGTATCCTTTATCCGAATTACTGTAATTCGTAAAGAAGTATATCGATCCATCAGGCATAATTTGAGAAGACTGATTAGGATCTTTTGTTATGTCCATTTGAGGCATCGTATTTGCAAGTGTTTTACTACTAACAGTGGTATTTGTTGTTCCAAACTTAGCCATAACATAGGCAGATACACTTTGAGTAGGATAATTATCCGCTATATAAAATTGAGGGATAATCATTCGTCCATCAGGTGTACCGAATGTCTTATAATTCGTAACTATTGTTGTTTGACCAGTACCATCAGCAACCGTAGAAGTACTTAAGTCTTTGGAGTAAATTCGAGATTTTACATTATAAGTACCAGCAGTAAATACGGTCCCATCAGCTCTAACCAATGGTGTTCCCACACCAGCAATCGAGCGATAATTGAACTTACCACAATACATTCCGCAATCCTGCCAGCTTTCAAGGTTACTTCCGTTCCAGGTAGGAACCATTAGTTTGCCGTTTGTTTGGTCAAACTGGTACATCATAAAATCGACAGCCATTGTAGTTGTAGAACCATCTGAATATGTTCCTCTATTAAAATATAAATATTTATAGTGAGTATTTGGATTCCAGCTATCTACAAAATCAGCACTTGCTGTTACATATGAATCTTCACCCTTTGAACCGCTCACCCTAACAGAGGATAGCAAAGCTTTTTCTGAATCAATGGCTATTAAATAATCATAACTTCCATCCCATGAAGTCTCAGCTATATAAGTCATATAAAAATCGCCATCAGAATCGACCGTGCCTCTAAAGCGCTGTAAAAAGGTTGGAGAATAAGCCTCTTTTTCTTTCGATAAATTCCAGAGGACCGAATTAGAAATCGTATCAATCTTCGCTACGCTTACTTGGATAGAAGTTCTTTCGTCAGGTCGAGTTACGTAGGCCAAATAAATATATTTACCATTCTCCGTAACCTCGAAGTATTGAATACTTGCTATAGGATCGGCAACCGGAATCTTGAATTGTCCCGTCACATCCCCTTGATTGTTATAACGAGTAATAAAGATACCCGTCAGATCTGTCTTTTGAAAGTAGAAATTTTCCGATTTATCGACACCAAGATACATATAATATTCGTCATATGGTATAGAAAATCTGCGAAGTTCAGCCCCCGTTTTCGAATTGCGCTTAACAGCGACCGCTGTACCGGCTGGTCCACTATAAGTGGGACTACCTTCTAAGGAATAGATCTCATGTCCTCCAAAAAGACGGGGAATAACCACACCTGATGTTAATAGCCAAGGATCTAATGCTGTAAGATCTGAAGCCAAATTGTATTTTGATCTTCCATTTGACCCCAGTCCCATATTCGGGAAGTTAATAAAGAAGTCTGCAAAATTGGATTTTTTGGTTAGCAAAGATCCACTTGATGTTTTCCATCCGATATTGTTATTGGCTTCAAGTGAGTATGGCTTAACTAGCTTCCACGAGCGCATTATAGAATCGCCAGTGTATGCCAAATCTTCAGGTGCGCTATCATCACCTTGATCCGGCTGCTGCGTAAGTCCGTAAACATCAAAATCCACATAAGGCGCGTAGTTCATGACATTTGTAGCTGCAATCTCTGATGCTGCAGAGAGGCCGTAGTCTTCGTTTACTGTAGCCCTGTACTGTCTTTTCCCTACAGATGTATAGGTAATGGGATAAGTATCCTTAAATGCCCCTGTATAAAGGGTTGTCCACGGTTCCTCTTCATAATTTCCATCGTTGTCATGATCATACCGCTCTTCAAGTTTCATGCTAGCTATCGTATCACCGTCCACACTTTCAGCGTCGATAAAAATCATGGACTCGTTAAAGCGATAGGTTTCTTCAGGAACCATTATGCTAACAACTGGCGGCTGGTCGGGTACCACTTCGAGTAAATGTGTTCCCCAATCGCTCTCGCGGCCATCTGAATCGAAAACCTTACCCTCAATTGTATAATCACCAAGAGCTGCAGGGCCCTTAGCAGGCCAGCCATCTGTATAGCCAGGTTCTCCTACTTTCTTATACCTCATTTGATTTTTTGAGAAATCGATAGTAACTCCGCGGCTTGCAAGTGGCGTGTACGAATTGAGCAAGTGAAAGACACTCGAAAAATCTCTTCCTTGTATCACTTTTGACGGCCCTGTCACAATAGCAACTGGTTTAGGGTCTATTACCTGAAGAGTAGCTGTGTCTTGCTTCGTCTCAGTTCCGTTCGATACTGTTATCTTCGCTGTATAAAAGCCTGGTTTATCATACTTCACGTTCGGGTAACGATACTGTGTGTTATCCGTCAGAATCTCCTGTAGGTTACTAGTGAAGTCCCATTTCATAGATGTATATCCATCTGAATTATTATCAAGTGTTGATTGTTCTCCGGTGATAATAGTATTTGGGATAAATTCAATATCCGCAGTAACTGGTGGCGCAGGCGGAGGAGTCGGCGTGCCTCCCGGATCCGGAGTGGATGTTCCGGGCCTTACTACCGTTGTCGTACATTCAATTGGTTGCTCGGCTGTCGTTCCATCCGTAAAATTAACTCTTGCTCGCATGACCCATGTCTCCGTATAACTATTGACTCCATCAAGCTTGGTCTTGGATATGGTGAAGTTGAACTTCTGATCGATCTTATCCAAACCATATCCTACCGTTGAAGTCGTGTATTGGCTGCCGTCATTAGCACGGCCATAAACCGTCCAGTTCTTAACGGTCTTCGTCCCTTTTCCTGCAAGAGAAGCCGTCATTGTTGCCGTCACAGATATGTCTTTATCGGCAAATGTGATTGTGTTTGGTTCTGCCGAACAATCACAGGATACAGTTGGTGTATTTGCTGGTGGAATTGGTTCATAGATTACATGAATCTCACCTTCAAAGAGATAAGTCTGTGCAGACCATGTAGTTGTCGTATCTATTGGGTAAGACATGGTAATTGCTTTACCACTACAACCATTACATGCTCCTGAAGAATCTGCTAAGGGGTTATTAATTGTCAATGGAGTTGCTACACTCAGATATCCATATCCATCTTTTCCTTTCCCCTTATCGATAACTCTTGAATTCTTTTGATCTCTTGTTGCTGCAGCAGTTATCGTTACGGATGAAGGAATGATATCACTTTTACTAATTGCAGTAACACCATAATAAAATTCGTTTGGACCCGCAAAACCATCACTTATTGCTACTGCCCATCCATCTGCAGTTCTCACTTTATCAACCGGCATAGTCTTGCCGGCATCATCTTGGCCCTTTAATAGACCTACACATTCGGCTATTCCCCCTACCCAACAAGAACTATCGGTGCTAGGAGTTACAGAATAATCTTGTCCTATACTAGTAAATATCCATTGCTTACCGTTACTTCTTCGGTTGGCTGCAAAATACATTTTTGAAGTGAAGCCAACAGCAGTTGCACTGACCTTCGCTCCTTGAAACGAAGGAATTAGTAGTTTACTCCCCGAAAGAGTCGAATTATAAGAAGCTTTATTGACTAAACTAACTGTACCGTTACTATTTGAAGCCTTTTTCCAAACCTCAAACGACTTTACTCTATACCCACTCTTGCCGATATCAACAGTTACATTCTGCGCGAATTCCGTTGCACTAAAACTCTGTGATGAAGAGAAAGGGATTTTTATAGTAGAAGTAACTGTATCAGAACTTGCCGAAAAAATAGGTGTAAACGGAAATCCATTTACACCCACCAAAATTATTAGTAGCATTGCTAAGAATTTGTTTATTCTCTCCATTCTTTATCCTTTACCTCCGTAAGATAAAACTGAGAATCTTTGTTCATACCAACATTAAATTTCTCTAAATGTATTGGTAAGCCGCCATATAGCTTAATTTGAGATTGGATATAGTCTTTATCGACAAATTCAAGATAGCAATCGTATCCTTCATTAAGAGTTGAGAAAGACATTAGTGTACGATTAACAAATAGACCAGGTCTCTCTTTTACACTCATATCTTTGAAGTTATATTTATTTGCTAAATAGACAACTCCAGACTCTCCTTCTGTATACATATAAAAGGATCCACGGACTTGTTGGAACTCATCTGATTTAACTAGATTTTTCCCTGTTAATTTGTAAGCAAATACATAACCATCACTCGGTTTTGCCTCTTCTCCTTTAAGCAAGAATTGTGCACCCTCCAAATACTGTGCATAGTAACCAGATTTATCAGTCGGATCTAGAACAATGAGTTCACTAATAGTCACTTGATACCGCGAATTTATCTTCTTTGTATATGGGAAAGATTCCAAATCATTTTGATTAAACATCGTAATCATATTGTGCCGGTGCCAAGCGATTTCAGCTGCGCTCGATGCCCCTTTGTCTACAGTAAGAGAGCCACCATTAGAGAGCTTCAGTAGCCGGGTAACAAGCACAGCAGCCTCTGCACGAGTCGTTGTGCCTTCCGTATTAATAGATTCAGCTTTCGTTCCAGAACGAGACAAAATGCCTTTATTAACAGCACGGAACATCAACTCAGCAGCAGTAAGCTTCTTATTCCGATATTCCGCGTACTCTCCCCGCACGGCCAGCTTAGCCATTTCATTACGAGTCGCAGGATTATTCACATTACCTGGATAGTCACCATCCAAATATACGCCGGCTTTAGCCAAAGCTGTTTGATATGGCGCATACCAGGTCGATCCGCCCAATCCAATTTCAAGCTTGAAGGTCAGTGCCATCACTTTAAGCAGCTCAGCACGAGTTATCGTGTTGTTGGGCTTATATGTACCGTCCGAATACCCATTCAAAATGCCGGCTTGGACAGCTGTTTCAATAGACGTTTCCGCCCAGTGACCAGAGATGTCTTTAAAGCTTGGCTTAGTTGTTGCAGCCTCAACTTTATGAGTAGATACCGCTGAAGTTGGTACCAGCAGTGAACAAGCCAGACCCACGCTTACTAATGTTAATAACATCTTTTTCATTTTAGATTTCCTCTTTTCTTCGTAATATTTCTACTTTTTCTTTTTCATTGCCAAAAAATAGGAAAGTATTTTGGGATCATAAAGCTTCTTATCTCTTTCCATAATCTCAATTGCTTTGTCTCTGCTTAACGCTGGTGCATACGGCCTATTTGATGTTAACGCGGAAAACGTATCTGCTATGGCTGCTATTCTACCGGCTAACGGAATCTGATTACCAACTAATCCCTTTGCATATCCCGATCCGTTGTAACGTTCGTGATGATACTCAGCTATATCAACAATCAGTTTTGGTAATCCCATTGCTTGTAGAATATAAACACCTGCAGTAACATGTACACTTAAGGATTTTCGTTCTTCGTTGCTAAGATTAGAATCCCCCTTAAGAATGCGATCAGATATACCCAATTTCCCGATATCATGTGTCAAGGATCCAGCAAAATACAAAAGTACATTTTCTCGATCAAAGTGGCTTGCTAGTTGAGTGGCATAACGAGCCATATTAGCCGAGTGCTCCGCGGTTAAGGGATCTCTCACCTGCAAACAATAAAACAATGCCTGAATAACCTTTAACGTCTCAGAGCTCTTTTCTGCTTGTCTCCATAATGACAAAAATTCATCGATATCTTGGCTGCTTTCCATCTGCTTCTGAATCAGTATCTTCCCCTTCCTTTCTGTTAGAATATTTGTTCTTAGGTATCTAAATCCCCCTACTTTCACTACATCTAGCATTTCGAATTCCTGTTCTTCGCTGCATTCAGCATGAAGAATACTTGTATATATATTAATATACATATATTATAAATGATCTGGATAATTTCTCCTAGCATTTGAATTATCTTTTTAAAAAATACACTTCTTGAACAGCCGGAATTAGTAGTGGTTCGTCGTCTATTAGGCGTCCGATTCCTTTATGGCTTGTGCTAATAATTGCTAGCACGGAAGGACCGACAATTGTCTGGTCAATGGTTCGCTGAATTTCTTTGTCTGTTCCAGCGTTTAATGTTACGGAGCAAGATACATGGTATGTCGTACTTATAGTGCAAGAGGTTGGTTTAACGTTCAAATTTACAATCGTATTTGATTCCCAGTCAGCATAAACTAACTCATTTATGACTACAGAAGAGCCTTCCTGTAGTATGCTTCCTTCTATTGCTTTATTTGCAGCATTTAGCCCCATATTGACTTGTAGATAGTGATAAAACATATCTTGAGCGCTCAATCCGGGCGTAGAGGTGTCTAATTTAAAATAACCTTTGGATAATTGTATTTCATCTATTGAGAGTGATGCAGCATGGACGGCTCGATTCAAATCATTCTTTAACTTATTTTGAGTCTTTGAAAGATTAAGATAGTCCAACACGATGACTAAGAATAAAATGCAGCATATTAAGAGAATCAAACTCATCAGCATAATAGCAATTCCGCCACGTTCATTCCCTAAAAATTTAATGAGTCTTTTATTCATACTTTTCACTTCTTCCTTCTCCTTCTAGGTAGAAGTATCCCTTCTCTTCTTCTGGAACTACATGTAAAAAAGCCATGACTCTATTAAGATCAGTTGCAGGATACTGAATCACAAGTTTTACGGTCGGGTCAACATCATCTTTAAGAACTTTAGTCATTGTGCTGCCTTCAAATGAAGGATACGTCTTTCCGTTCTTGTTCACAATAGGATATCCTAATTGTGTAAGCTTTGTCTCGGTATCTGTAATGATTGCTTGTGAGAGGTAACCTTCCGTTTGCATCATTTGAAGTGCTCGATCTTTAATGTCATCAATCTTGCTTTGTCGGTTCAAATAAGAAGCGTAGAGGATAACCATAAAAGTACATGCTAAAAAAGTCGGTAATACGATTAAGAGAATGATTAAATCGGTAATCCCTTTTTCATTGTTAAGCGGTTGTTTTAAATATCTCAACCTTTTCCACATCTTTTTCACTCCTTTCAGACAACATACAAAAGGGGGCCTTGCCCCCTTTTAATCATAATCACGGTCCTGGTTTGTACCCATACGATCGCACATCCGATTTTAAGTTATCGTATCCTTCGATTATTGTGTTGTTTACACCGTCATCCGATAGAAAGACCCATGAAAAAATGCCAATGCAAATGATAGAAACAATAATTATTAGTGGTAACTTTTCCATTGATGACCTCTTAACGGAATGATGTTATTACGGCATTGTTTGCCCTGTTCCTGGCGCAGTACTTCCAGAATAATTGAAAGTACCTGCTTTTGTATTAATTTTTGTTGCTCCCGAATTTAGACCATTATTTATTCCACTCGGATTATTAAAAATCCAAAAACCAATGCCTGCGCCAATAATACAGATAATAATGATTAACGGTAACTTCTCCATTTCATAACTCCTTTAAATGTTTTTATTATTTTTCCGGATGGTTATGGCATTACTTGTGTTGCTGATCCTGGTGCTACGCTGCCGGAATAATCAAATGTACCCGCTTTAGCATTGATCTTTGTTGCCCCAGAGTTAAGGCCTGCGTTGACTCCACTCGGATTATTAAAAATCCAGAATCCAATGCCTGCGCCGATAATGCAGATGATAATAATTAACGGTAACTTTTCCATTGTTTTCTCCTCTCAATCGCGTGATGTTGCATCTTCAATTGTGTGCTTAAGGTTAATTCCACCATTATCTATGCCTTTACCTATCCCATTAGGATTATTAAACACCCAAAATGCGATACCCGCCACGATGATGCAGACGATAATGATTAACGGTAGTTTCTCCATGGTACGCGTTCTACTCCTCTCAATGAAAACGAGAACAAATCAATCCCATTGGATTTTTATGTGAAGCTAAGTCTAATCCAAACAGGATTATCACCACCTCCCAAGATTAGTTTAAGCCTCTTTCGTTGCCTTCCCCTTTCCTAGAATGAGCCTTTCATCATTTCTATGAAGCTTCTATACCATGGCAGCATAACTAAGACCGCTGATGCTAGAAATGGTATTAATATAATGAAAGTTACACGAAGCGGGCTACCTTCAATTTTCTTTTTTTCTTGAAAATCTCTCATGTTGTCGATATTTCGTATTTGTTGATCAAATAGGACAATGATTTTATCATCGGAGGCATTCCAGCTAGCAAGTAAAGTATTTGTTAAAGGCAATACCTCTGTAATCCCTATCTGATCCCCAAAATGAATAATGGCGTTTCTTGGATCATTCATCCAATTAATTAAAAGTTCATCCACAAACGGCTTAATGACCTTAGATGTCCTTCCAGCCCTTCTAATTGCATAATATATTGGAATGCTTTCCGTAATACATACAACTAGTCGATGTGAAAATTTAACAATTTCTGCTGTTAGAATGTCCCTTCGTCTCTTAACGTAATAAATTAGGATGAAACCAGGAGCTAAGTAAGCTGTAACAACTACTCCTAAAAATTGAAAGATCGGAAATGGTAATGGAAAGCCTGCCAACAGGTTTTTAATGGTATAAAGGATGAAAAACAATAGGCCACATGTTAGTGGTGCCGATATCTGAATGAGCCGAAAATGAAAGATTTGGATACCATATGGATTCCCTGCTGCCTTCAATCTACGAATTAACTTGTAATTGGCTCTTTTGGTGTTCTCTCTTTTAATTGAAGACTCTATGTAATCTTGCATACTCTGCCGGCGTTTATTACGTCCCGATGGCAATCTAATTCTATTTCGAAATTTGACCAATTTGGTTAAAGGCATGATTGTAGAAATCGCACCAATAGCGAAAACCATCACTATCAACCACATTGTCCAATCCATACTCATGATCGCGAACACCTCCTTACAATTTTTTTCTTCCCATTTGCATAGCGCCAACAAAAGATAGGAATAAAATTAAGACGCATAGTGAAACGATTCTTATGCCAGATGGGTCTATGAAATAGTAATATCGATTATTCGGATCCATTTTGATATTGAAATATACAACGAACACGGATAAACCAACCATGAGTATTGTTCCCCATTTATAAATGTGAAGCAGTTTTATGCGATTTTCCTCGTTATATACAGCATTCTGCATCTCGCTTATCAATTTGAATAAGGAAGAAGTTATATCCACGCCCGTCTCCAAATGAGTTATGAGAATATCTGCGAAATAATGTGCCCAATCGTTACCGACTCGATCAGCGAACTGAATCAGAGATTCATCAGGTGGCTCTCCTGTTTGTAGATCCATAATCAGTTTGTTCCATTCGCTCATAATCTCAAGAGGGACAGTACGAGAAGCTTCGTAGATGGAACTGTGTAAGTTTTCTGACTCTGAAAAATAACCTATGAAATTCTGAATAGTCGGAATCATGACTGAGGACATCGCCAAATTTTTTTTTTGATACCTCGACCAAGCCCACAACAAAGGTGTTGTTCCAATAATGGCTCCGACTAGTGCATTGTAAAAAGGAGCCGGCATCACACGATAACACACGAGAAATATGATAACTGCAATCAACCCACAAAACAGAAGCAGCGTGCTAAGGGATATTTTGATTTCTGCAACGCTTAGTTTTTCCTCTATTTTTAAATAAATAGGATGCGACTGTAACCCTATTTTTGATTTAGTATTTACCCTGCCTTTTAGCTTTCTCTTCTCATAGAAACGATTTCTCCGAAATACAGAAACCCAAACAGATAATTTTTCTAAGAAAGGGCCAACTATAAGCAGAACGCCTATCGCAAATACAATGAGGAACCCAACCTCTATTATGTTCATTTAATAAACTCCCATTTTCGAGAATTCTGCTGGATCAGCTCCGTGAGACATCAAGTGTTCCATAAACTCTTCACTAAGCTTATTTCCGGTTCTTCTCCACTCATTGCTCTTTGAATCCCATAAGAAAATTGGTCTCATTTCAATATGCCCATTAGGATGTGGTACAACTTCGGTTATTTCAGTCATGACACGCCTATTTTTATATTCATTGACTTTCACAAAACGCTGAAAGATGATGATATTGAATGCACGTCCTATTCGAAGTCGTAGATCATTATCATCGTGATTTCCTCCATCTTGCTTTACCATATCCATAAGATCGGAGATAATCATGCTTCGATATTTGGAATGTATACACATCATGGTATCATGACCACGTAGAGCAGCTTGCACTCCTTGTGCAGCTTCTGCACCACGTGCTTCTCCAATGACTATGCGAGTAGGACTTTCACGTAATAACGTGATAAAACCCTTCGCCATTGTGATCCCTAATTCTGGTACTGATTGAAAAGGTACTATATTTCCATTTGGAATTCGCTCATCCAAACTCATTTCAAACTCAGTTTCCAGTGTTAGTATACGCTCAGGCTCTGGTATTTCTTTTGTTAAGGCATAGAGTGTTGTAGTTTTCCCCGTAACTGTTCCACCTGCAACAATAATTGAAGCATGATAACGGACTATTAGTTGAAGGAATAGCATCATTTCTTCACTCAATGTTTCTTTTTCCACTAAGGTAGACAAGCTAGGGTCTTTAAGAATAAAGTTCCTAATTACAATAGTAGGGAACGCTGAGAAAGGAGCTTGCGTCATTGTAAGGCGTGATTTATTGAACATATACGTGTGACAGATAGGACTCTGTTCATTGATACGCGCACGTCCATATAAGGCTAATCTTTCTTGGAGTCGGATGACATCTTCTCTTGAGTCAAACATACGTTGATGTTTTACCGCCACTCCATCTTTCATCACATATATTCTGGTGTCATTAACTTGTACTTCTTCTACATCCTTTGCTTTATACAAATCTTCAATGTAACCGGCGCCAACAGTTAAGGCAAAAACTGTATCTGATAAGCTCATTTTTTCTTGCAGCTGTCCATTTGTAGCAAATAACATTTTTTCGTTTATGATTTGCTTAATAATTGCTTTTACCTTTTCTTGGGCAACTGGATTCCCAAGACCCGCATGGTGGATCATTTCTTTATGTTCTTCTTGCTCTTCTGCTGTTCCATCTGGCGATTTTAACTTCTCTTGTACAATTCGAACGACTTCTCCAATCGTTTGATTTGAATAACCTTTTATAGTCTGAACTTTTTGTTCATTTTTCTCTGATTGTAAATGTTCAATAATGCTAAAGTTTCTTCTCTTCTTACGTATTTTTACTGTTTGCATTATTCTTCCTCCCCTTATATTCGAAGAAACCGACGAATATTAAATCTCCCGTTGCTGTGTAGAGAGGATTTTCTATCGCTTTCCAGAGCGGCTAATTCTAAATTTGATTTTTTAGCTAGCCAGTTACATAAGGCTAAAATGTCTGCCTGGAAATCCGCTGCATCTACACTTTCGTTAAGATATAACGGTTGGCCATAATTAATTGCCTTAATCCCAGCACCTTTATCAACATTATGAATGCGAGTAATGATTTTCGTTCCTATTGATTTCTCTATTTGAAAACCTTCCATCGTAGTCTTAGTATCTCGATTCAGAACGAGGCTAAATTGAGTCTCAGTAAGACCATAGTGCTGCCATACACTGTTATACCAATCGTTCCACGAAGATTGATAACTAGTAATAACAGATTGCACAACGATGATACGTTCGTTCGCTTCTTTTATACATTTAACCGTAGCCGCCTGATCCGGATATGTATGAACATCCGCAATCACATAGTCAAAATGTTTACGAGCAACTAAAAGCAAGTGTTCGATTTCTTCTACAGAAATCTTCTCGGCCCATTCTCGACGTTGAAGACCTGTTAAAATAAATAAGTTGTTTATTCCCTTTATTTGATCACAAGCTTTTTCTAGTATGCCTTGTTCAAGAGTTCCGGCATCGCAGTCCGCTTGAATAAGGTTATAACCCTTATTGCTCGTAATGTTTAAGTGGTCTCTAATTTCGGGACTCTTCAAGTTCAAATCCAAGAGTAAGATTCTTTTTTCCGGTAATCGTTGAGCCATACATATTGCAGATGATATAGCTATTGTCGTTGATCCATCCTTTGTTGCTGCAGACATGAACGTAACTAAACGCCCTGACTCTGTCTTCAGACTGGTCTCACTATGACCAAAAACACGAATCATTATTTCATTAGTAATATCTCTTCTGCTTAATGCTCCCTGTACAAGAACAATATTAAGGTCGAGACATACCCGGTTCATTATTTCACGATACAGTGAGTCTGTTTGTGAACCGGTAAAAACAATGATTTTTGTTGACATTGGCACGGATGATCGAATCATGCTAAGCCATTCCCATGGGTACCTTTCACCAAATATCTCTTCATGAATTATCAAATAATCAAGAGAATGACCGATTTTCCCAATTGTTTTGGAATATTCCGACTCATTGTACGCAAAGGCACAATCTATTGTAGTTGGAATGATTTCTCCAATTTCTTCAGCTAATTGCAGGTTAGATAATGCTACAAGTATTTTCACTGCGCTTCTCCTCCTTCCTGTTGAACGGATTGATTTTGAGGTTGATTACTTTGATCTTGATGAGAATTCGTAGGAACAATAGTTCCGACCGGTTGGATAAAATTAGGCAACGCTAATTTTATTGCGCCCTCTTTTTGCCCCTCAGCAAATTTAGAATATTGATCATCATTCATAATGAATGTAATGTAAGCCGGTTGTGCCAGCGTCTCTTGTCGATATCGCTCTATATTCTTTACATCACGTTGATCAGCGCTTAATGGTAATGAGAAACTGTTATTCACTGTTGAAGTGTCTTCAATTTCTTTACCTTCTTGATCTTTTATGTACGCAACTGTTAAACCTGAAATCAATTTATCGTTATATACTTTCTTTGCTATTACAACTGAGTCTCCCGATGCTACTTGTTCAGAATCTATTTCACTACCACTTGCATCGTATAGCTTAGGTTCCGTATATTCGACCCAAACGTCTATCTTATCTCCACGACGAACCATGTTATTTACAGCAGTTACGAAATCAACTTTAAAACCGATATATGTTTCATCTGCAGCAGGATAAAGAGTATTCTCACCAATTTTCCAAGAAAGAACCTCTTCCATTTCCCCAATTGGTACAATCGCACGCTTCCCAACAATTTGATTCATATCTATGATTGCATTTGGCATATGCTGCACCGTTGGTATAGATACTTCTTCCAACATATCTGAAGTTATCAGCTCACCTGCCTGAATCATATGAACAGGCCTTATTGTCTTCATCATCGTGACATCTAGCTGGTAACTTTTCATGAACTTAACAAAAAAGACACAGCTGCCAACTATTAAGATAAGCCCGATGATAATTGGACTCCATTTTTTCATCGTTTTCTCACCTTTCACTCCTACTTGTGGTCTCTAGTTGCTTTTTCATCTTCAAGTGACTTTATCTGTTTAAAAATCGCTTTAAGTTTGGCGCCGATGCCATACTGTTTTCTAATGATCTGATACATTTCTTTCGCTATAACTAACCTGGCCATTGTTTTGAAAGAACTAGCTAGGTTGTTTTTCAGTTTGGCATCGTCCCATGCCATCTTCCCGTTCCACAAATGCTTTATAACTACCGTTCCAAGTTCAGGAACAAATGATAGGACTGGTAGTAGAACTGCTTCCTTCCACTCAGAATTATTAATATGCTTATTCCATCGATTTCCGATCACACGTATAGTCTTGCCCTCATATATTTGCTTTAGTTGATCGATTGTCCGGTAATGAAAACTTAATTGAAGGGGATCTCCGTCGGCTACAACCCAAATTTCATCTGACATATTAATTATTTTTTTACAATGCGGATCACCATGCCTGGAAGAAATATCGCAGAGTGTAATTGGAAAGCGATTGGCCGCAAGTAAAAGCATCATGTTCTGTTCCTCGGTCCAGTTATCAATTGGTTCTATACTTGAAGTTATCCAAGTTACTCCTGAACTGCTCCAGGACTTCTCCTGTTTAACCGTTCCATACCGTTTTATTTGGTCGGCCCATGACACCCAATCTTTTGGTGCATTCTTCTCACCATGCATAAGGTCATAATATGTTGACCCTCGATCCCCAAAAACTGGTTCTAAAACTGCTACGGGTATTTTATTTTCCCCAAGCATTCGAGCAAAGTTAGATGTTACAAAAGTTGCTCCTGCACGAGGATAAAGGCTAACAACAGATACCAGCTTAGAATTAAAATGAATCGGTACATGTACTTTGACAATTTTCTTTTCAATAATGATTCGTTCTTTAATTCGTGCTAGTTTTTCCTGCTGTTCAGATGCAGTAGTTCTACTCTTCTTTAATATCTGTTGTTCTTTTATTTCCTTATTTTTCGGTACAGAATCCTCATAGTTTGGAGTATCAATTGGAATACTTTGTTTGTTAGAGTCGATGTCTATTGTTAATGCCTTTTGATGTTCCCCTTTACTAATGTCTTCTTCAGAATTACACCATTCGATTGGGATTAGTTTATCTGTTTCTGATACAGTGACTGATGATGTAGACTCATCCTTTTTAGGACTATCGGTAACCTCCAAATTATCCTCTGCCGCTATTACTACTGATTGATCAACTATCCGCTGTATTTCAGCTGCTTTAATTGGCTGCTCAACTTGTGAATTTTGTATATGAACTTCATCAAACGCTGGACGTATTGACAAGTTCTTTTTGGTACGTATAAGTTCGTCTAATACACCTGTATCTAGATCGTTGTAACTGAGACAAATATTCCCCTCTTCCTCAAGTTTCTTGATGAGTTCATCCGACTCTCGATAATAGATAAGCAATAAAGTTGTCTCAGGATACTCCTCTTTCGCTGCCTTATACGCCTTCAATAAGTCTTGATCCGAATGAACAACTGTCTCAGGCATGATAATATAATCAGCTCCACCTGCAGCTCTCCATTGTGGTATGAAGAAATCCAATGAATCTAAGGTGCGAATAAAACGTCCTGTTTCAGTGGATATTTCTGCATCAATCCACTCAACGAAATCCTTATCGTCGCATATTAAGAACAGCCTTTTCATCATTTCACCCCAAATCTTATAAAATGGATATATATATACATATTAATTAATATACATATATCTATATTGCAATTTCCGTGAACTCGATAGAGTTGATATTTGCGCTTTCAGGCAGTTCTACAGGTAAGAGCAAATAAAACACCTCATTTTCTAATATGAGATCGGCTAGTCCTATAACACGCCGGTCATATGCTCCTTTTCGATACCCTGTAATCTGAATGGGGATATCTATTCTCCCTTCAAAGGTTGCAATGGAAACCATCTGCATCCATTTGAAAGTTAAAAGACGTGTATCGTAAACTACCGAAGTATGTTCTCCAAATGACAGAAAAGATTTTGAACCTGATTTATAGGCCTCCACTACTTTCCCCACTGCTCGAACGATCATTTGAGCAGGTGGATTATAACTTTCCCTCACTTTTGCATAACATTCCTTCGATAGTTTCATTTTATTCCGCTGAGTTTTTGTCTCAATTCCTATCTGGCTTATGAAATTACAGATCTCATTAAACCGTAGCATGACGTCAACTAATTGTTGAAACTGTGAACTATCAGTTAATAACTGAATTCTCATTGTGTACATTATCACAAACGCATATTCCTCCGCTCTTTATGTACGAGGCGTCTTATTGTAGATCATAGTATAATTTTTTCCCGTTCTTATAAGTAAAGAATGATTGTCGCAATGGCTTGGAATCGTTGTATAAATCAGTATCCATCACGTACCATGTAAACTGAGAGGCTCCTTCTTGCTCCATTATTTTACTTGCCAGTAGCGCCTTCTCATCGGACGAAACCAAACATACTAATACGGCTCCTGTTTCCTGTGTGGTTATTAAACTTTTAAAGAAACTAGCTTGGTACCGAATCGTTTTTATCCATTTTTCATCCTCACGATGACAAATTAGATAAAATAACTGATTTCTTCCATTTGGAGTTTTAAGCGAGTATTTAGCCATTGGTACCTGTTGTTCTTGTTTATCCTTAGAAGTCAGAGTGGGATGAAATTCAAAATGAACCATGTCAAAATTGCTTTTCAATTGACAATACAATTCATTAGTTGCAATGTATTTCATTCGGTAAAGCATACTAGCCGGTTTGGGATTTCTCGGGTCTCGATGACCTAGCTGCATTCCAAATTGGTATTTGAGTATATCTGCACCACTAGCTCCTAATTCATAGAAGCTCGGTTTATTTTGCTCGGGCCTTGAATAACTTGACCATTGTATCTTACGAAGCAAACCGTATTTGAGTAATCGTTGAACTCTTTTCCTGGTTGTTTCTTTGCGATTACTATCTTGGAAAAATAACTTTTCAATTTGAGACAAAGTCATCCAGCGGTGTACAAAAACAAATTTTACAATTTCGATGTCTCTTTGTGTTATCCAACCATGCTCTATTTTTTGTGCGATATAACCAAATTCATGACGTGTCAATTTATCGAGCTGAGTCACATAAGCGTATGGATCATCCATAAGTGACTTTTCCTCAACGACTGTATGTTGAGCTTTAATCAGTGGAGATATGAGATTGTCCATACTTGATTATCTACTCCTATCTTATAGTTCATGAGGGAAGTCCACAATTTTACAACTAATACGTCTTTTTTGAACGCTTACGTTTTTAATACGGACGGAGCATGTTTTTCCTACTAATATATTATCCTTTGGGATCTTATTCTCAGCAGGGAACCATGCTAGTGCATCAACGCCAGGAGCGAGTTTCACAAATACACCTATGTTATCTACAACTCTCGTAATGGTACCAGGATAAAAATTCGCTACTCCATAATGATCCGGGACACGATTCCAAGGATCCTCTAACAATTCCTTCCGAGAAACACGAACATGCTTTCTAGCACGATCGATATGAGTAATTTTCACGGTTAATTCTGTACCAAGTGGAATGAGACCACGTCCCGACACTGTCCAATCGTATTCGTAATCTTGAATTGGAAGAACACAGATAACGCCTTTAATACGGACGTAAATACGCTGATCCTCAAAACCAGATACGCTTCCAGTAACAATGTGATCAACATCAGCAGTCTCCCAGAACTCTTCTTGCAGCTCTTCAAGCGCTTGAACTCTTGATAAAAGTACAATGCCTTTTTCTTCGTCAAATACTTTAACATCTTCCCCATATGTACCTAATTTGCTTACATCAAGAACCATGAAATCGATTTTGTGGTCGATAAAACCAACGAGTGATCTATATTTTTGTTTATCAAATTGAGATTCAAAAATAAGTCCCCTTAACCCATTATTTAAAGCAATAACGGCAACTTGCATTTTTTGGCCAAAGGGAGCATGGTTTTCTACACCAATAACTGTACCTTGGTGTATTGATTTACGACGTAAAGATAACTTATATTCTTGTATTGGATTAGATACTAAAGCTTCATTCATTTGGTTTTCCTCCCTTTTTTTACATACAGGTTATAGCAGGTTTCTGTTCCATCAATCAAACGCAAGCCGATCAATTCTACCGCACCTTCTGTAACGTCCATAACTTCAATCCATTTTCTTTTGAAGTGATAATTTATAACTGTCTCCGATTTATCAGTTTCCCAAGACAGCCTATATATTCCACTCTCAGCTGCTGTGACTTTTTTTAAATCAATTTCTATAGTTATACGATTTGAAGAAATACTATCTCCGTTCAAATCAAGACTATCTAGTAAAGAACGTACTGTATTATTCCTTTTTGACCACTCTAATAACAATACCGGTTGTGTCTTTTGCATATGTAAGATTATCTCGAGTATTGGAACGGAATTGTATACGTATAAGCTCTGATTATAAAATGTCTCAATTTTTTCAACACTACACTTTGGATGGGTAAGGATGAAATCTAATTCTTTGATAATGTCTGAATCATTTCCCATTGCTAACTCCTTCCTTGGATTCTTATATATATATTAACTAATATATATGTATATATATATCATAGTGTTGAGCAAAAAAGAAGGGCTATTTTACACGTTTTAAATAGCTTTTCTTTCTATGCGTCTTTTCGACAGGTACACTTAACGACATGTCTTTTTGCTTACATTGAATTTCAAAGAGTGGTGAACCAAGACGATCCATACTATTTCGAATATAGTACTCATGCCCTTCATAGGTGATCATAGTGTCTTGATCGTATATCCAGCCTTCTCGAACTTGATCAATGACATAGGCCAAAATCTCACGTCCATTTACAACATCCCCTAAGACTTCTACTTCTGGATGTCCAAAAAGATCAGACAATCCCTTTGAAAAGTGTTTAGCAGGTTCTCCTGTTATCGGATTTAAGATAGTAATCAGTTTAGCTTCTTTTGTATGTTGTATAAATTCAATATGCGCGAGACCGTCTTCATCTAATTGCAGCTTAAATAGTCTTCCGTTGTAATTCCACTGACTGTTGATATTAAAGTCCAGTTTGAAAATGCGTTCTAAAATATCAAGGAGTAGCTGTTCCCCAGTTTCACCACACTCCCCACTTACAATAAGATCAGGATAACAGTAGTGAACCAAACCATTTGTACGTATATAAAGAACATTACCATCAATATCCGTTGTGGTTACTGGAAGTACAGCTGGATCAAAGAACAGGTACATAATTACTCCTCCTTTCAATCTTATTATTATTATAAAGCCGATAGTAACTTTTTCAAAATTTCGAGTGGTTTTATGGGAAATAAAAAAGGGAGAAAAAGTTCCCTTTTTCTCCCTTTGATCTATAGTTCGATTTCAATTTTCTCGATTTTAAGGTAATTATTTGCCTCCAAATTTTTACGAAGGCGTTCAGTTTCCATTTGAGCTAACGCTAGTGCATTTTCTTTAACTTCCTCCAAGGTATCTCCAATCGCGCCAAGGCGTAACTCGGGAATGTAGGCGGAATAGTTGTTCTCGACACTATCCCCCTCGATTAATAAGTGAAGGATTGCTTTTGAACGTTGTGCTGCTTTCAATTTTCTTCTTCCCCTTTCGTAGTTGACGCCCAATCTATGCCAGAAGTATGATAATAATCCTACCTCAGTAGTATGGTAACGCATATCAGAGTTCTAATGTACTATTAATAGTACAGTAAAATATTACTATGAAATATCTGGTAAGGTCAACGATTTTCTTTAAAATTCTCCAATCTAAGCATTCAACTACAAATCATGGGTTTAACTTTTCAATAAATCTTTAATAATAAGGAAATATTACCTATTGAAATACCAAACATGATATTATAAGTATACATAACTAAGTATGTACTCAAGCGGATGTTTGCAGAAAAGGCAAACTGTTACGAAAGTTCAGGACGCAAAACCACGGGTCTAAAGCAATTATGTGTGTTAAGATAGCCGGGTTATCCAAACGCTGCATTTCCCCATGAGGAGCTTTTATTTATGAATTCTGAATTTGGTCAGTATTTAAAGGAACTTCGACTGGCACGTAATTATAGTCTAAGAGAAGCAGGCAATATCAGTGGATTAAGTCATGGCTATATTCGTGATGTTGAACTAGGTTCTAATCGAAACAAAGGATCCATTATTATCCCAGGACCAAAAACATTACAAAAGTTCTCAGCAGCTTATGGAGTGTCATTCAATGAATTAATGGTAAGAGCCGGACATTTACCCTTGACTAGAATTGAAAACATACAGCATGTTGCTGTAAATGTTGAACTTATGAATTGTCTTTATGTCCAAGTTGATTGTCAAAGCATCATAAATTATCACTTTATTGATTCTGTAGTTCAAGAAACAAGAAGCTTATTTGATTACTTACAACTTGAAGAACTGTTGTTAACTTATGAATTTTCACGTGTGAAAAGCGGTCTCTTTATTAATAAAAATTCTATAAAAGATTTTGACGATACAACCATGAAAATACAATTTGGTTATAATAAATCATTAAAAATACCTGAGAGTCATTACTACTTACTCAAGGATTCTTTAAATAAGAAATTAACATCTAATAATTTGGTATTCATTCATTCGAACGACTACGCTGAAGTTTAGTTTTATCTAAAGAGAAAAACTGACATTTCTCTTTAATTGTAAATATCCGTATATGTAAATATACAAACTAATATGATAGTATATATATAAGAATAAAGGAAAGGCGAGATTGCTAAAATGAAGTCTCCGAATGATTTTGATCTCAATAGTGCACAATTAAAACCTTACTTAAAATCAATGATTGAAAAGTTGCCAAATGCACCTAAACTTATAATGCAAACACTTTCTACAAGAGATTGGAATAAAGAAGATCTATCTATCAATAGTAGAGTACGACGTGGTGAACTAAATTATGCAATTCTTTGGCTTGAAGCTCTTGGATTAGTGAAATACACACAGTCAGGAAGACAAAAGTTATATGGCATTACTCCTTTAGGAGAACAAGCCTATGAGGATTTCCGAGAGATATTTATGAGCTTAAAAGAAGAAGAATAAAGGACTGGGGGCGGAATTATTCCGCCTCACCAGTCCTTTTCTTTTCTCGCGTTTCCTGTGCTTCGTTTCTTATTCTATTTGCCAATTGAAGTACAGTTGAATCAACTGAAGCCGGCCTTAAAAATACTTGATTCTCATCTTCTATTGGATCCTTAACTTCTAAATCTGCCGGCTGATCCCATATAGAACTACGAAGTATAGTTTCTTGTTGATCATTTTCAGATTCATTTTTTTCTATTCTTTCTTCTTTTTTTACTAAAAGTTTTTCGTTTTGGTTATTAATATTTAATCTATCTTCAATTGCTTTTTGTTTAATTTTTGAGAGTAGTTCGTTTTTATTATCTTCTTTACTCTCATTTTTAATAATAATCGGTGTTTCTAAATCTTCATCGTAAGTAGTTTCTGTTTCCAAAACTTTTTCTTCTTTTAGAGGAGCAAAAAGTCTCCGTGGTAACGGCAATATCATACCAATTACTGGGTCTTGACGTACGTTATTATGTACTCCCCTGAATAAACATTCTCCATAATCTCCTGTCTCAGGATTATATCCTTTTAGACTAAGTATCTCTTTTGGAAGGACTCTATATCGTTTCTCTTCTTTAATTTGAGTCTTAAATCCTGTTGTAGACATTTCATCGGTGCCCGTGCTCTGCCCTATCTGATAATCTTCTCCGATCATATCGGCATAATATTGAGCATCGTCAACATCTAAGCCGGCTAAAATGAATTTCTGTACAGCATTTTGTTTTACCATGGTTCCAAGTCTTTCACTCACTTCATCTAGCTGCACATTGCCTTGATGAATAACGTTTACGAATACTTCAAATTCTCGAGCCATCTCAAGGAAAGTAGAGAATTCCTCATCCGCGAACATTTCAATTTCATCAACAGTTAATTGATGTGGTCGTACTTTTTCTTTCAAATTACGGCGGAAAGTACTTGCTCTCATTAAGTTTATATACAATCGTCCTACTGTATAAGTAAGTGTCTGTAGTGTACCATATGCACCATTAACAAGAACGACTTCACCATTACGTAATACATCATCAATATTAAAAGTCGAAGGACCGCAAAAGATTTTTTGGATATGTTTGTTCGATGTAAGTTCTGTCAAATAATCATAAATATTTGAATATGTCTGCATTGTATGTTCCTGCTGTTTTTGTGTACCTGCAATGTTTCTTGTGTATTCCATTAACAAAGACACCTGACTTTCGTGTCCTTGTTCTCTTAATACAGATAGAACTTCAACACGATACTCATCGTTAATCGGTTGTATTAATCGATTCAAATCATTATAAGTACAGTTATTTTGAAATGCGAGTTTCAAAGCCTTAATTCCTTCACGAAGTAGATTTGTTGCTCTGCTTTTGAAAAAATGTACAGCATCTGGTCCTAAGTATCCATGAAATGCAGAAACATTTGCTTCAATCATTGGCTCTATATCTTCGTTATCAGGAACATAAAGTGGATTTAAGCAATCTGTAAATTCATACTCTGGATCTAACCTGCGATAAGGCCTTCCAGTTCTGTCCATAAAGTTGGATAAACGATTAATTAATGAACCCTTTGGTTCAATAATTGTAGACCCTATATAGTCATTTAATAAATCCTGACTTATTACGTTCGTTGCAAAAAGGGTTTTGCCGGCGCCAGTACCTCCGATGAATTGACCGTGCTGCGCACGATCTGTTCGATTAAGAACTTTTAATTCACTTTGTTTTTCTTTAGTTGGTACTGTATAAAAAAGTTCAATCTCACATTTTTCTGAGTAATATCGCAAGTGGGATAAGGATCCTTTAGTATCAATATCAAGCTTTGTGGATGCATTAGATAATTCTTCAGAGTCAAATTCCCCAACTCTTTGGCCTCCCCCCTTTTCTTGCAATTCCGCCTCTTCAACAACCCTGGAGAGCTGATGAAAAATCGTCTTACCCATTCTTAAATGTAAAGTTGTATATAACGTTAATGCGACAACAGCTATTAGCATGAGAAATGCTAAGTTAAGTCCAATAATAATTGGAATATATCGCATGAGGATTTGGCCTAAGGCCAAGGTGCTTAAAGCATTTAGAAATGTTTGAATTATTGGTTTTGAATATGTATTCTTGAACATTGCCGGGCTAGAATAAATCATATGACCTAAAAAACACGGAAGAAGTAATGGAATAGCTCTAAAGAAAATTGGATCCTCTACTCCATAGATGACATCTTGGTACCTCCCCACCAACCATAAGAATAAAAGGATACATATACAGAGTAATGAAAAGGCTTGTAAGTTCCAAAGAACATTTTTATTTGCCGGATCCATTGTAAATCTTCTGATAGCAATATAAATATTTTTAAATACAAAGGCGATCATATGCCCCATTCCAGATAGTATTCCGCCTAATATCATACCTACATACTTCAATTAATTATCATCTCCTCAACTGACAATTGTATATATATTAATTAGTATATATACATATATGCTTTGAAGTCTACCTCTCCAGGTTGTTTGACCATTGTTCCTAAATAAAAATAACAGCTTCCAAATTAAGAAGCTGTTACTCTTTAGCAAATTATGATTCGTATTCTTTCTTCATTTCGTCTTCCAAGCGTTCATCTATATATGCCTGGACAAACATTATTTTGGCAGCCATATCCTCGCTTTTAAAAATTATTCCTTTTTTCTGAGGATTCTGTTTCCAAAGATCTTCTGCTTGCTGCTGCAACCTCTGTCTAACCCTTCGTTCTGCACTTCGTTCATTTAATATAGCCGTACGTGTTTCTACTGCCCTAGCTTTTTTCTCTTCTTCCGGGTTAGGCATTAGAAGTTGAACTTGTTTTTCATAATTTCCTTCCATGTTTCTTTTAAAATTGGTCAGATCAGCAAGTTCTTTTTTTACCTCTTCTCTAAGTCCATATAGTTGTTCTACTTCTGTTCTTATCGATTCCTTTAATCTTTGTTCCATTAACGCAAAAGATACTCCCTCTTCCCCACTTTCTTCAGAGGGATCGTAATTAAGACTCCCTGCAAATTTCTCTTGAATCATTGCAGCAATTCCGTCCATGTTGGGATTGCCAAATCGTTTTTTCGCCTGATATATAAACTTAATGATCTCAATATCATTTTTGGAAAACACCCGTTCCTGACGTGCATTACGTGGAATGGTATGCACCTTCAACTCTTGAAGTTCATTCACCCAATTTCTTATTGTCGGTGTTGGGATTGTGATTCCCTCATCCATCAATTTTTCCCGTACGGAACCTATCGTTAAAAAGCCATCCCATTTTTGGAAATCCATTTCTGACATGCCATCACTTCCTCTTTTATTAGAATTATATTCACTTCACTTATTTTCAATAGGATCCCAGCTATTAGTATGCTATTAATATACTCCTATTATATCACAATAGACGATTTCTATGTCATCTCTCGATAAATCGTAGGCTCTCAGTACCAGTCTAATAATAACCTGTCGCCCACCAATAGGCTATCTATTAATAGATTATAATTACTTATCGATATATTATCACATTTCAATAACCTATCTATTAATAGCCTCCTACATATCAGAAAGCTATCTATTGCTAATTGCTTTCCATTTACTAACTAGCTATCAGATTTTAGAAGTCTATCTATTGCTAATTGCTTTAACTTTATTGATAATCTCCTATTTTGTAATAATCTATCTTTTGACAACCTCCTAGAAGATTGATTTGCCTTCACAGTTGTTTAGTGAGTCCTATTAGTAGGTTATTACTTATCAATAATCTCCTTCATTCCGTTTGTTATAGGCTCCCAAGAGGGCTTGAGCTATCAATACTTTACTAATTCATAACGTATAGTCGATCCTAATGTTGTAATTATGAGGATTGACCAGGTTCATCAGGGGCTAACTAATAATTAACCCGAACTTGTAAGGAGGGAAGGGGATCAAAATAGGTTGCTAATAGCTTATCTAATAGCTCTAAAGAATCTCTCAGCTGCTAGTAACCTATCAATATCTTGAGAATGGCCAGAGGTAGAGTGGAGGCAGGCTTCACTGACATATCTACCAACAAGAATATCGCCGCGGCGTGCCTCAATATGACGTCAAGATTGTCGGAGAGTCCAATGAAACCGGTACGACGGTTAGGTTCAAACCTGATTCGGAGATTTTTATTGACAACATAACGATGCGAGTTCATCAAGGTATTTGAACCGCAACAAGGAAGTTATGGTCTATGTAGAGGGCTCGAAGGACCATATCCAGGTTGAAGAGTGCTGCATATAAAAGAGGAGCCTTTGCAAGAGTGTTACTTTGACAACCTTGATTTAGTGATTCTTTAAGTTGCGTAACGTTGCACTAATTTATCTGAAACTCCCATAAACCCTTGATATATAAGCTTTTCTAAATATCGCTTGATTGTAATAATAATGTGACGTTACGATACACTATTTAAGAAATAACCATTCGATCCTTTATCAGGACACATGGACAAACTAGTTTTAACCTGCAAAATTGTGGGGGAAGGCAGGGAGCCGAAAATAGAAAATAGATTAACAATAGCTTATCTAATTGACTCTTAAGAATCTCTCAACTGCTAGTAACCTATCAACATCCTGAGATTGGAATAGTAGAGTGGGGGGGAGTGCATAAAATAGAAATGAATTATGAAAAATAATAAGTGGCTGCCCAAATTGATTTAGTGAAACTTAAAGATACGTAACGATGCATTATTTTATCGAAAGTATCTATAAACCCTTGGTTAATAAGCCTTTTTTCATGAGGCGCGATACTATAAATAAGGGTGACGTAACGATACACTATTAAAAATAAAAACCCCATTCGGAATAAACCGAAAGGGGTTTTTATTAATTACAGTTTAAAATCGCTTCTGTCATTTTTCTTTTGAGTAGGAGTGGTGGAGAACAAGTCAAAATCTGTATTTCTAGTGCGTTCTTTTGTTGCTGCTGTTTCTCTACGTTCAATAGAAGTGAAGGAGGAGAGGTCTAGATTATCTCTTTTACCACGTTCACTACGTTTTTGCTCTAGTTCTTCCTCTTCAAGATCAATCTCTCTTAGCATTTCAACGATTCGTCCTGGAAGAGATGAGCATACTGCACCGGTATATAAAATAGCCTTTGGTGCATCACTCTCTTTAACCTTACTACGACTAGTTATTGTTCCCCACGACGTATTCTCGATTAATCCAGTATGGGGCTTCTCCGCATTAGCAATAAATTTACCAAAACGTTCTTCTAATGTTCTGAATTGAGAGTCGGAAATGGAGTGATTACCATTCTTAGGGTGGATCACGGCAACAAATCCATTTATAGCATCCAATTCGTAATCATAGTCATTAGCAGTTGGTGATTCTCTGAAGCTTTTCTGAATTAAAGCAGTATATGTGTTAACAGCTAAGAGATCATCTGGTTGTATGTAGCACTTACCGACAGAGAGATATCCAGGAGTACATAAAACATCTAAGTACTCATCTTCATCAAATGTTTTACCCGATGGAAGGGAAGTTAAGAAGATTGTTTCTGTTAAAAGTGATGCCAGCGTACTGTTACCATGATCTGACCATTCCAGTTTAGTATCTGTCTCACTAAAAATGCCTTCCGTCATTTTAAATAACTTTTCATTGTCGATAATCATTACAGAGCCGCATTCTTCGTCCTTAATTAAGCTATCAATATTAGCTAGACCCCATCTTGCATTCTTCTTTATACCGCGCTTTTCCCACGTTCCTGGTACAGAAAGTATTGCTCCGAATGAAGGTTTTCCATTAAACGGTTCTCTTACACGCGAAAGGTTACTTAGAATGATTGGAGCTGCTGCATTTCCAGTTCCTCCGCCCATGCCGGCAATAACAAAGACAAAATCAGCATTCACGACTTCTTGACGTTGAAGGAGAGAGAGGATTTTATCGCGATTATCCTTTATGGCAGCTTGGCCACGTTCAATATCTTTGACCGCTCCATTATAACCATCGAGCTTGATTTTATCTTGAATAACTTTTAGATCTGATAAGTCAGAATCAGATGTATTGATGGCAAAAACATTGTGTTGAAGTCGTGATAATTCATCCCCTTGGCGTCCACCATACTGCCCGCAAGCAATAAAACAAAACTTCAATTTCTTTGCATTCCCATCTGTTCTTCTTGTAAATCCTTCAAGTGTAATAAAGCCCAAATTCATTTCCATTCAATCATCTCCTAATTTTAGAATCCCTTATTAGTTCAGCTAACTGTAGCCCGCGAATTAAATCTGCTTTGTATATTTTTTTTCTTCGATCCATTGAAGAACTTTCACAGTTTACAAACCCAGAAATCTCATAGAAGAGAACGGCTTTATCAACAGTGATTCGATCTCCAATGGCTTCGACTAATTCCTTCCACGAAATACCTTCATCCTTGTTATTCCAGATATGAGTAAACACATTGAAAAACTCTTTAGGTATTCTTTGAGAAATTATCCCAAGAATCTCACTCGGGTACTCTCCATACTCGCGATCTTCATCATTCAAAAGTGAGTCGCTCCTTTCTAAAAGATATGCATCGAAAACATTGGTGTAACTTTACGTTGCACGATCTATCAACTTAACAAAAACTATTATGCAACTTAACGCTACACTATTTCTTGAAAACTACCAAAACTCCTTTATTCATTGAGTTCTCAGCACTTATTTGACTTAGTATGTAGTGTGTCGTAATGCAGAGTTACGAATCATTATATTAATTATCTAGTAGATTATGGGTGTATGTCAAGCTGTCGCAATACTTTACCTCCGTTACGGATCCATTTGCTTTATAACGCAGCTTTACTTACCTGGATATAGAGGATTGGGGTTCCAATATAGTGTCAACGACCATAATGGATTAATATCTCCTTCATTCTTCAGTTATACCGATAGATCTGTTTAAAAAACTCTAGTAGTAATCTATCTCCTGTTAACTAATAGCTATAAGTAGGCTATTTAGAGCACTAAGACACCATTTCGATAGGACAGTAATATATACTAATATGCTATTAGTAGATTATATGAGGGAGCTATTAATAGTTTGTCTTCACCTCCCTTTGTTGCCATGGATACCCGAAAACGAATAAATGATCTATTGCCGAATTGGATAATGTTGTATTACTATGGAGCTTGTTTCAACATCAGCGCAATTACATTTTGCAGTCGAAGTTGAGGTTACAAATTATACAGTCAAGGAGGGTTTATTTTTTTTCACTTAATAGTCTGAACATCGTGCTTTTTATGAGTTGTTTATTGTCCAATTGAATACTCTTTATGTTGTTTAAACATCTATGCATTTAGTCGTATGTTTATCGTTATTTTTATCTAATCAAACATTGTGTGATTCATTGAACGTAAATTTTCCTCAAAAAAGCGAAGAGAGCAGTACAGGCTTAATATTGTCCGATCCGCCTAATCGCGACTAACACCGAAAAATCGACTTTTTATTTTCAACCCCACCCACTCATGGGCTAAGAAAGGAGAGATACCCGTGACAAACTCAAAAAAACCTAAGCGAAGTTCGAATGCTAAGGTTGGGGGAAAAGAAATCAAACAAAAAAAACAAGTTACAAATGAGTTATCGTTAGGTGATGCCATTTCACGACTGAGTAGCAGGGATTGGAGATTGTTAATCGATCTCTATCTATGTCGTGTAATGCCTCAGAATGTCATTATTGAAACCTTCTTCTTAGACAGTCCAGAGTTGTATTACAGGGAATATGAATCTGCTGATGAAGAGGGAAGAGAACAGCTGGTTTTAAAAAATAGAAACCGGGCCGTCATTAAGGGAAGGCGCACATTGCGTGAATTGCAAATAGCAGGACTTACTGAAAGTACAAAAATGATACCAGATGAAATGGATAAGCCTGTTCATCTTCGAAAGAGTGTTCGTGGTGAGTCGTGGTATTATCTTACTGCTCGAGGATTGCGTGTTGTTGAAACGAAGATTGGAGCAATTGAGGAGTCAAAACTATCCAAAGTGGAACTAGATATGGAACGAGCAAAAAAGGATCACATATGGGAACTTGGTAAGGTATATCTGGATTTAAGGTATAACTGGATGGTCAAATTCCCTGAGTTCGTACAATTTCAAGATTGGGACTGGCATCCATCGTTAACTGTTTATTCGGATAATCAAACTATGGAGATTCGGCCTGATTCTGTTCTACGGATAGGGGAGCAGCTGCTTTATGTGGAACTTGATCGATCCACAGAGCCGGTGCAACGTTCACCATTTTATTCCAATCAGGTTTCGATCAAGATGAAACTCGAACGTTATCGTAGTGTTATGAAATTAACTACTAATCCGATTCAGCGTAGTGGAATCATTGCATTCATTCTTCCGGAGGCTGTAAAAAACACGCGGTTAGAGAATATTCAAAAAGCTGCTGATGACGTTTTTAAAGGTGAACAAAAGGTGTTTGTTGGAAGGACTATTGGTGACATCATTATGAAATTAGTCTCGATTGAAGAAAGCTCCTATGAAACGCCGTAGCTATCCCTAGATATTTTTAACAATCCTGTATTGAAGAATATATGTATATTAATTAATATGTATATATATTAGTATGTATACATACATGAATGAATTGGAGGAGGTGAATGTTTGAACAAAAACAAAAAGATCATCTTTGCGACATTAGGGGTGTTAATTTTTCTCATAGGTGGGCTCTTACTTATTCGTAATCCAGGAGTGCAGAAACCAATACCCGAACCGATCAAGCAAGAGGAGACTGTATCTACCGTTGTCCAAGATGATAAAGAGTTGGACGATTCCCATCAAAAGGTTATTGCTATTGTGAATGATGTAGCAGATGCGGCTGCCGATGAAGCTCCTGGAATTTGGAACAGTGTAGTTGACGCTTGGAAATGGTTTGAAGCTTTTCCTTCCAGATATGCAATTATCCTTCTAGGTGTGGCAGTCTTTCTTATTGGCATTATGGTCAACAATAAAAGCCACCAAAGTCACGGAAGCTCAAAAAGGAGGTGAGTGCAAGATTGGGTTTACTTAACAAAAAGAAAAAGCAAAAACAAGTGATTGAAGATCAACAGCATTCAAACGAACCAAAGAAAGAACCAGGAAAAAAGAAAAAGTCGGATAAGTCGATTAAACCTAGAGCTCCACGTTCAAGTGCAGGTAAAAAGATTGTCCGTGGTGTCTTTTGGACGATTGTTTGCTTAATCCTTCTTAAAGGTGCGATCTCTTTTGCACAAGGGACACGAGTAATCAATCAAACAAATGTGTACGGGAATACCGAGATAGTAGTTTCCGATGCTGTGAAAGGGTTCGCATTGGACTTTGCTACGGAGTACTTTACTTGGGACGCCAACTATACTCAAAACCGTGAAACGCGATTAAAGAGTTTCATTAACGGTATCAATTCCGATATGGGTATGAAGACCTTTGATGCTACCACATCTAGCAAAGTCACATCAGCAGAAGTTTACAATTCCAAATCCATTGATAAAACAAATTTCGAAGTAACCGTGGCTATATTACGGACAGTTACACCTCTGCCGGATAAATTATTATCTGCTCAGGGGAAAGCTGAACAGCCAGAAGCAACATCGAGTAAAACCTATATGGTTGTTCCTGTCACGTTAGCTGCTGAAGGGCCGGTAATTACATCCTATCCTCGTTTTGTATCCGAACAGGTTAAAGGAGAAACTATTGATCCCGCTTCCGAGCCAACTTCTATTGTCAATGAAGGCCTAATTAAAAAGGCGACCGAACTTGCAGATAGTTATCTCCGCTCTTGGTACGAGGGGAATAGTAGTCAGATCAAATACTTCTATGCTAGCACCGGTAAAGTACCTGCGTCTCTTAACAAATCAGAGTTTACTTACACGAGTCTAGACAAAGTTTCGGTCTACTCTGTGCCAGAGAATAATGGTACTGATAAAACTTATCGCATCGTAGCTGATGTTTTAGTGAAGAGTGCTTTTGGTGAGCCATTTAATAACTCATGGTCGCTAACCGTTGTAGAGCAGGATGAGAAGTTGTTTGTTGTTTCTAATGGGATTGATCAAACAGCGACTCCAGTTAAGGCAACAGATGACGAACCAACTCCTACGCCAGATGAATCAAACACTAGTACAGATCCGATGGAATCACTAGAATAATTTAAAAATTGAAAGGGGTACATCCCAATGAAGATGAATCACAAACAAGTATTAAAAATTTTCTTGCTTTCTATCACTTTATTGTCATTTGCAGCACCGGTATTTGCTGCTGGAGGAGGAGTAGGCGAAAGATTTGGCAGTTCGTTGACTTCTAATATCACTGCACTAATTCCGGGCGTTCTGCTCATTATAGCTATTTACTTCATGATTGTTCGAGATTGGATGAAAATGATTAGTTTCGTAGGTATTACTATCGTTGTTGCTATTTTCACAAATTGGTCTAAAGTTACGACTATTGGTGGAAAAGTATATGACTCATTTATTAGCTAACCATGAGCGACAAACAGGAGACACCCCGGGTAACAGTCTCGAACTACACAAAAATTTGGAATTTAGATTGGGTTATTTATGCTTTAGAAGGCAAGAAGCTGCCGATTCCGGCGAATCTCAGGGTTATAGGCATTTTTATCGTTTGTGAACTTATATTCTATATCCTTGGAAAGACGATACTGTTCTTCCTACCTGGAGCTTATACGATGCTGTTCCTTCCTTTCGGGGCAACATGGTTAATTGCAAAGCAAAAGTTGGATGGTAAAGCACCTCATAAGTGGCTTCTCGGCATGATTTACTTCTGGATGAGGAATAAACATCTATACCGTTATCGAAAGTTCCAATATACAAAACGTTATGCCTACGATAGTAAAGTGGTCTACAGAACAAGAAGAGAGCGTGAATAGTCACGCTCTCTTTTCTAAAAGGAGTTGTTGTGCTTGGCAATTGCAGCCAAAAAACGAATTAACAAAATTAACATAGAATTCCCTATTGCCTATTATGAAGATAATTTGATTTTTAATCGAGATAAGAGCGTCTTTGCGATCTATGAACTTGACCCTTTTATTTATGACCATCTGAGCGACCAACAACAAATTGATCGTTTGATTTCCCAAACCTCTTTGTTAACGTTAATGACAGATGACTTTCACATATTATGGTTACCACGTACCCATGATATCGAAGCGCACCACGATCGCCTTAAGGATCGCCTTCACGGCCCTTTAAAAAAATGGGGTAAGAAAGTCATTGATATTATGAATGGTTATCTTGTTGAAACTTATAATACCGTTAATGGTTCAAATAACTCTGATTACAGAGCCTACCTTATCGTTAAGCTTCCTAAAAACGAAGCAAAAGATTTGGTAGATCATGTAGAAACCATTGCTACTGAACTGAAAAAACTCATTCAGCACCCTAAACGTTTTATTGAAAACATCGCTGGGCTAAATGAACCAGAAATCTTTGAACATGAATTTCAATCTTATCAAGTTAAGGAACATCAAATATTTGATCGCATCTCTCGCAAAGTGAAAGTTAAACGTGCTAATCATCGTACCATCGAATGGTTGATCAAACGTAATTTTTGGTGGGGCATCAGTGATCCTATCCTCCGGTCCGAATCAGATGAAATGGGATGGAAGCCGAAAAAGACGAAAGGTGAGCGGGGGGGTCTGAGTACCATGCTTTATGACTCGCGTCAAATTCTAACGCTAACTGAATGCGAGATAGATGCTTCAAGTCCCCGTAGAATAAAGCTCACACAGCCACATGATGGAGAAGAAAAGCAGGTCTATCAAGCATATTTAGCTCTTTCAGAACTACCAGAAAACGGGCTCGAAATGCCTGGCAGTGAATGGCTTTATAGCGCAGCAACATTGCCATTCCCGGTGCAAATGAGTGTAAAAGTCGAAGTTATGGAAGCACGTGATGCTCTTAAAAAACTTAGTAAGAAGAAGATGGACATTGATAATCAGGTTAAAAACATTCATGAAGCAGGAGCTACCGTGCCCCTAGATCTTCAGGAAAAACAAGAACGTGCACTTAGCTTGGAAGACGAGTACAAGAAGCGAAAGAATCCGACCTTTATCACTCATGTCACTTTTGGTCTCTATCATACCGATCTTAACCTGCTTAAGAGTAATATAAAAATTATTCAGGACCATTATCGGGATTTTGGTAATATTCATGTTGAATTGCCGGCTGGTGACCAATGGCTTTTATTTAATGACTTTATTCCAGGTTCACCACGATATGTCTCCGATTACATACAACGTATTCCCCCGGAAACATTAGCAGCTAGTATGGTTGGAGCAACGCAAGAGCTTGGAGATGGAGTAGGGTATTATATCGGGACCACCGGTTCGTTACAGCGTCCTGTATATGTTGATCTTCGCCATGCAAGCCAAATTAACCGTTCACCGTCCATAAGTTTGCACGGCACTCTAGGCGGTGGTAAATCTGTACTTTTAAACTTATTAGGTTATCAAAATGCTATTACCGGTGGTAAGACACTTATCTTTGATCCAAAAGCGGAGCGATCACATTGGCCGGATGCACTACCTGAACTTGATGGGCAGATACAAGTCGCTACATTATCGGCTGCAGAGGAAGATGTAGGAAAACTGGATCCATTCCTTATGCTCGAGAATATTGAGGATGCCAAAGAAGCAAGTATGGATATCCTGTCATACCTGGCTTCGGTTAAAACAAATTCAATTGAATATTCCTATATTTCTCAATCGGTCGTACAAGTTGCTGCTGAACCACGTCCTTACCTGACGAAATGTATTGATGTGCTGGCTGAAATGGGGAAAACACGGCCTCCAGCAGCTGTCGTTGCTGAAGTACTGTCCAGTTTCCAAAAATTATCCTTTGCAAAATTACTCTTTGGTAACGGTGAGCAGAAGACAATTAATATGGATTATGCCGTTAACATCTTACAAGTTCAGAATCTAAAAATGCCTGCTATGGAGAAATCGCCTGAGAACTATTCCCTCGCAGAGAAAATGTCTATTGCAACAATGTATTCAATCGGGCGTTTTATGGACAAATTCGTCTATTATGATCGTGCAATCTTCACTCTTGCTGAAATGGACGAAGCCTGGGCTTTTCTTCGTCAGCAAATTGGCAAAGAAATGGCAGACCGAGTTATTCGTACCGGACGATCTTTAAATGGCGGTCTGGCTGTCGCCTCCCAGAATGCATCCGATTATTCAGGTGACTTAGCCGGCAACATTGGTATGAAGTTTGCCTTCCGGGACTCTGATACAAACAAAATCAAGGACACTTTATCGTACTTCGGTCTTGAGCATACTCAGGACAATATGGATATGGTGAAAAATTTGGAAAACGGCCAATGTTTAATGCAAGATATTTACGGACGAGTGGGCGTTCTAACCGTCGATGTCGTATTCCAGCACCTCTTCGATTGCTTTGATACTCGGCCGCCAGAAGCTGCTACAGACCAAGCGGAAGAGGGGGAAGAAAACGACTACGATACACTTACCCGCTTCGGCCGGTTCCATACAGAGGCAGCTGCTGCAGGGGAGGACGATGATTCTGATTGGGATGAGTAGCCGTTTGCTGAGATCACTACTTGTTGTCGTATTCCTATTAACCATATTCTTATCGACCATTGCTCCTCATGTCTCTTATGCTGCTGGTGCAATGGATGAAATGATCCCGCAATGCCCAAAAGGTGATGCTTCCTGTACGAACAAGTCAGAGTTCAGTAATATAGGCGCTTCACATTATGCGTTTCAGACAGCCCAAGAGAAGAAATCGTTTTGGAATTTAAGTGGAAAAGCCAATGACTACATAAACTCTTTCTACGACACCACCTTAAGCTCTATCTTCTTGGTTGGCGTACAGATAACCCGCTTCTTCAGCTTTATTGTTCGAGAGGCATTTACTTTTAGTTACTTTAACTACTTTATTGATGCTGTAGCAGCAATGATTACAAATCTTACTGGTGTAAGCAATGGGCGTATTGGTGTTGGGCTATGGGCCAGTCTTTTTGGTGTATTTGCATCCTTTACACTGCTCTACATGCTTTGGCAAATGGTTCGCATAAGGTTTTTAGATACTTTGCAGACCGCAATTACATTCTTACTTGTCTTAGTAATTTCACTAAGTTTCTTCTCTCAAGCTGCCATCTTCATGAAGTTTATTAATGATGGTGCAGCAGAGCTTGGAGGAGATATTTACACGGCACTAGCAAAACCTGGTGGCTTGAGTCCTTCAACTAGCCAAGGAATAACAACCATGACCGATCAAGTCTGGTTGGAGCTTATTGTGAAGCCTTATGAAATGCTTCAATTTGATGACTCGGGTATGTATGAGAATGATAAAGCAACGCTTATGAAAGTCTTAAAAACAAACCCCAACTCCGATGATCGAAATAAGGCACTCTTAGACCTTAAAACAAAGTATCCAGCGGTAGGTATGATACGCTCGGCTGAACAGATCGTCATTTTACTTTGCGCATCTTTACTAGGTTCTATCATTCTTGGTTTACTGAGTTATTGGGCGATAATGACCATTTATACCCGAATGAAATTCATTATTCATGCATGCATTATGTCCATAACGTTACTCGCCTCGTTACTTCCGGGAAGAGCAGCTGGATTAAACGTCATACGCGGACAATTCATTAAGCTAATAGGCTTGGGAATATCCACCGCTACAACCTTCTTCTTCTTAGACTTATCACTGGTGATGGGGCATATGTCCTTTGATATTTTGTATAACAAGGCGAATGCAGGTTGGTTTGTATCAATGGTAGTTGAAGCTATTATGGTTGTTGTCGTCTTCAAATTCCGCAATGAAATCGGATCCGTATTTTCCAAAGCAGTTGGCGCTATTCCTATGCCCCAGAGAGCGAAAAATTCAGTCCTGGATGCTGTTCAACGAAATGTTACCCGCTCCATCTACAACAAAGCTGGAGAATCAATTGGTGGAATGTTTAACCGGAAAGAAGCAGAAGGGGTGCCGGCCAGCTTTAATCCAAGTGCTATTAGCAGAGCAAACGATAGCGTCAATGATGCGACTACGGCTAGTATGCAGCTTCGTTATCAAAGGGAGAAAGATGCTTCCGAGCAGCTAGCCATTTCATCCGGTGAACCAGTACAATACACGCCATATGTGCAACGCGTTAATGAAAACCTTCAGAATAATGCTAAAAATCCATTTAGAGGCATGGATAAAGAATGGAAAGAAGAGAAGAACCGACTGAAAGCTGTGAAAGAAGACGGAGGGGATTTAAAACAGGCGATATTGTCCCGTGGCGTCCAAGAAGGTATGAATGATCAACAAGTTGCTGCAACAATGTACTCCAACGAAAATGCCATTCGCCAGGCATCAACCTTCATGGTTAATCGTCCAAAACAAGCTGTTAATCAAATGCAGCGCGCGGGCACGCTTAATAAAAACCGTAGACTAGAAACATCTGTCGATGATTTTATTATGAATGATTTATTTACCCGGTATAGGGCGGAACATAATCAAGCTGTACAACAATCGACTACAACAGGTGATCCAATAAAGCACACGCCTTTTGTTAATGCGATGGATCAAAGGTTCAAGGCTGCCGGTCTTATCACAACGCCAAAGATCAATGCGATAATGCTTTCACGTAAAGGCCGTATTGGATATGCTTCGTTCTTTCAATCCATGCCTGAATACACACAGAAGCGGGATACACTATTGCGGGCAAATGAAGCATTCATGAAAGCATCGACACCTGCATTAGGAGCTCAACTAATTACACCAACTAACGTACCATTTAAAGCGATCGGACCAATCAGTACAAGCGAAGTACAAAGTAAAATGCCAAGTCTTCCTAATGCAATGGATAGACGGACAATTGCTCCACATGTTCATGTATCTGCACCGCTTAATACCACCGTTGATTTGACCAAAGTAACGCTACCTACTACGTTAAAAGATGCCATTAACATTTCAGTAGCTGGTTTGAATAAATCAGTTCCAGGAGTTCAGGCCTCTGATTATGCGGGTCTCAGCGATGTAGAAATTAAAGAGATTAAAGAAGCGGTTTCCGATGATCTTACCACACACCTGCATACCATGAACAACCAGTTAAAAGTCATGAGTAACGCACATGGTACTAGAGTCTCTGAAGTAGATGCAACAATGAATGCCCTTGCCAACAAAGTTAAGAAAAATGCAAATGAAGCTCGATCAAAAAAAATCAAACGTGTCAATGTTGACGATTAGGAGGGAGTAACATGCCCTCCTTCGAGCAAGCTGGTGAGTATTTAAAGAAATATCTAAAACATGCGATTAAAACCAAAATACGTTCGGCCCTAATCAGTCACTTCGCTGCCTTTTGGTATGTATACGTAATAATAATCGCTGCTTTTCTATTATTCTATCTCATTGCCGCGGCGATAAGCAGTTCTCAATCGGTCGCCGCGCAATCTCTCGTCTCTGATAAGTATCTGCCGCCACAGATATATATCAGTAACCTAGGAGACACGATTACAAGTAACTTTGGTGAACGCATTGACCCCGTTACCGGTGCTCAAAGCTTCCATGATGGGATAGACCTTGGTCTACCACTTGGTACGCCTGTTGCAAGCTCCACAGACGGTGTAGTTACCAAAGTCAGTTATCCTAAAGCGACTGATCCCGCTTCCACAAAAGATGCCGGTATTTACGTTTCAATTCAGAGTACGGATCCTGATCTAGAGAAAGCCGTCAACCGCTACCTGCATCTTCGTGATGCTTATGTCATCACAGGACAAACCGTAAAAAAGGGGCAGATAATTGGGTTGTCAGGTAACTCAGGTAAATCAACCGGTCCTCATTTGCATTATGAACTTATCCCGGACCAAGATGCTGTTGATCCAACACCGTTCATCGCGACGATGTCGCAAATCTTGGATGTTGCCAGTGACGCTGCCTTTACAGCCATGGAGGACATAGACTGGTCAAATATGACTGGTAACGACTATCAATCCGATCAGATGCTCTATGTCAGCAATACCTATATGTCTACCCAAGCCCCTGCTTTTACAAGCCAAGGTACAGTCTATATCCGAGACCTTAACGGAGGGACAATCATTAGCAGCGGGGGAACAAGCGTAGGTGGTGGTAGTGTTGGTCCTATTATTCAGGTACCAGACACACTAGGGACACTCACTAACCCCTTTTTCATCAAATATGCTCCTTATGCGATGGCCGAGGAAGATCGGAGTGGGGTAAAAGCGAGTATCACGCTTGCGCAAATGGCCCTAGAGTCCGCCTACGGGAGGTCTGATATCTGTAATAACCTATTCGGGATTAAAGCCAACAGCAAATGGACAGGTCCTACATGCTCTGTAAACACTAACGAACAGGACTCAGACGGTGTTTATACGATCAGAGCAAAGTTTCGGGCTTATAGCAGCTTTGCTGCATCTATTGCCGATCATTCCAGCTTTTTATTAGAAAATCCAAGGTATAGAACAGCGCTCAGTCAAAGCAACCCTTATGCATTTGCCAATGAACTACAGCGCGCAACCTATGCCACCGATCTTCAGTATGCCAATAAACTCAAATCTATTATGAGAAGTCAGAATTTAGTCAGTTTAGATCGAGATAGAGGGATAAATCCTAGTACCGGTAAGCCTTGGCAGGACGTTCCATATAATGTCGCTCCACCAGTAGCAACGACGCCTCCTATTACTAGTACGCCTTCTCCCGAAGCTTCGGCAGCTCCTAATACGTCTGATCAGTTCGTTATTACATTTGGAATTCAGCAGGTCTATGGGGACTACGCCAAAATCTATCATAATAAAACCGTTAATGGACACGTAGTGCCCACACCTAGCACACTAATAGACCCTTATTCTGGCCAACCGGTATTTAATTTGGTAGATTACAACAATGTGGTAAACTTAACTACAGGAGAAGTTCATCCACCTAGTATGTATGTAAAAGACGTTCCGGATGCTATAGCAGTGACGCTATCTTCATCTGGCAGTGATGATCTAAATGTAATAAAAGTAGACTATATAAAGGGGCAATATTAATGAATGCACAAATGATGGATAGCTTGTTTATCGAATCGTATCTAATGCTTAACATGGATATTTCATTCACTGGTGTCCGCACTTGGTTTGAGACGGCTGGACTTTCCATGGATGATGTAACCCTCTTTAAAACGCTTTGGCAACCAGAGAAGATGGCATCTGAGTATCAAGCAGAAGTGAGCCGTTTGATCATCTATCGGATAGAAGATGTCTTCTTCCAAATAAACCGAACGGAAGAGGAGTTTAGCGAACCGATCCATCAACTGTTGCTTCGTACTATGAACACCCGCACTCTTTATGGCGAGCAGGATGCTATGATCGACCTTGGCGTCTTGCTCATGCAGGATAAGGAGCGGGAAGTCCCCCTCTATCCATCACTGCATACATACTTCAATTAAAGGGTTTAAGCTGTCTTCCTACCAGAAGGCGGCTTTTCTTTTTGTGGTACTTTAAATTCTTTAATCAGCTGCTGGCCGCACGGTTGTAGAGAAGGGACATTTCGCCATTTCACATGACGTGGATGAATTGCTACTAACATTATTAATCGTCCCGCTACCGCTTTGAGGAATACGTATCCTTTTATTGCCCATTTACCAATATTTCGCTATACTGAATATATTCTAATTAACTTATTAATGATCTCTGCCGTCACCTATTCAGCAGAGAAGGAGCGTTGCCGTTTCGGTAACAATTAAAAGTGTAGCCTCGAAGCAGAAAAGCATTCCAAAGTTTATTTGGACATGTCTTTTTTAGCATTCGGGGCTATTTTTTTGTCTATTTTAGACAGAAGGGAGCAATAGGAAGTGGACCATTTGAAAGCGTACTGGCCACAGGAAATTGAATGCATACGTAAAGGCGTTAATCGGCAGGATGGCTACCTTACCCTCATATCCCCTCATTACATAAATGATCGTCTTCAAAATAAAGATTATCCGGATCGTGTATTTGACGAACTTGATATCTTTTGGGCGATTTCAAATGGACACATTGTAGAGGGATATGATTCAGGTGATCGGGGTCGTAATCCAGAAGTTGAACGCACTATTATTGGACCATCCGTCTCAGGTAATTACTGTGTGGTGATTGTCTTAATCAAAACCGCAACCCGGTTCATTATTAAGACTGTATTCCCTGCAGACCGTGAGCGCTATATTAAGCACATTCCAGGGGGAATTTCGAATGCCGACTAAAGGTAAAAAGGACAAGGCTTTTATCATCTTATTTTGGCTGGTTGGATTATGGTTTGTTGCGACTAAGCTGATATATAGTATGTAAGCCAAATGTTTGGAGCATTTCAAAGAGCATGATAAAATAAGGTCATAGGAGGGATGAAGATGTCTCGCTGTGACCGGTGTGAAGGAGAAATTCGAACGATGCATATTCAAAGCGAACGCAAGTACGATGGTGGTGTATTGGTTGTAACCGATGTACCTGCTCAAACGTGCAATTGTAAGGATAATGATCAAATTTTGCTAGGTGATGGTGCTTTTATTGCGGGATATGCAAAATATCTGGCAAAGCTTCGTGTCATAGGGGATGTTCAAGTCTCACTTCATGACTTAAAACAGACCTTTACCTTGCAAGACTTCATTCCGCAGCAATAATCGCTAGGATGATCAAAATCATATAACACGGAAATTAGAAGACGCTCTTAGGACGTCTTCTTTTTTGCGTTTAAGGAGGAATTCGAATGATTAAAAAGGTATCGATCCAACTAAATCAAAGTCTGCTTTGTGGTGGCTGCGCGGTAGTGGAGCGGGATGGGCATCATGAGACCATCTTTTTCGATGTTGTCAAAAGCAATCCGATTATTGTCATCGTTGGTGGACGTGGGAAAGAAATTAAACCTAGAAGTCTAGCCGATGAGTATGAAAAAGAACTTTTAGAACTCTTTCTCAAGCACAATGTTCCATTTAAGCTTGGGATCCACGATATTAAGCCCGCGAAAAGAATAGGAGTGAAAGCTGATTGTCCTCCTAACACTGGTGCTATGAAGAACATACGTACAAGTAATCGGGGGGTCAGCTAATGATTGCGAAGGTGGCTTTCATGTTCTTCTACAATGAACATGGTGCAGTAGAGAACCCTGATGAAGAAGAGCTCTTCGCTAAAGTGATGGCGGAAATTGGTGTAGCTTCAACCGAGGTGCTTATTTCCCATATTGGTTATGAATTGTCGGCCGGCCATCTAATCAACGCCGACCAATTCTATCTTTTGGAGACGCAAGAGACTGAGGTCACTCTATATCTCTTTTCTAATCATATTGATTTTAACGGCTACAAGCAGCGATTGATTCCATTATAGACGGAAAGCGGGAAACCTTTGATTTGTATGCTGTAGTTTATCCAGGTGACCACAGTGTTCCTGGAATCACAGTCATGGAAATAGGTGTTCACCCTTATTGATACCCGCTTCCAAATTGGCAATTCAAACTCGTAATAGGAGAGTGTCACGATGAACAACATTCAAGAACACGGTTATAACCGTAATGAATCCCTGTTAAAAGGCGATTTGATTGATATCACGCCTTTTTCCTCTACAATTGGCATCACCTTACCAGTGCATTTGACTAAATCCGTTTGGAAATTTATCAAGCGGAGTAAGAAAGAAGAATCCTCATTAATGTATCGCATTGCTGATTTCCTCCTCAAGCTTAGGCATGAGCTCAAATTCAGCAATGAGGATCGTATCGAATTTACTTATGACGGAGAGATCCATGAGTTCTCAGTATTAGCTTTGCAGCAGAAGGATGCTCATGGAAATCCGGTATTGTCCGTGAAATTAATCGATGAGGATTAATAATTCACATATGTAATATTGAAGGCAACCAATGCTTCATGAAATAAAGAGTTATTGGGGCAGGGAGCTGATTTTTGGGCTCCCTTTTCAATATTTAGATCAAATTGATGGTTACTAGGAGGAAACATGACGATGAAGATTATTGGTAATGTATTAATTAACACCGGTGGACATTGCATGGTGGCAGAACTTCTTATAGAGAGCGGGGGAGAGCTTAGGTCTATAACCGTAACCAATGAGTGTATTGTCGGCCGACGTGTGCCATTTTCGGAAGATGACGGTTGTATCGACCATAACGAACTCATTTTATGGGAAGTCCACGGCGATTTCGATTACAGTGTTATTCCGATAGATATTCGAATGGAAGTACTACAAACATACTTCAGACAAAGATGTAGAGATTGATTTGCCCGTCTTTGTCATGAAATTGCAAGTACATCCGAGCTATCGAAATCGAAATGGAGTCAATGTGATGGGTAGACTTACAGACTACTATCCCGCTTCCGCTCCGAATAAGTAAATACCTATTTACCCCTGCATGGGTGGTTATGATAAATGACCCTCCGGTGCAGCGGGGGGGATAGGGAGATAGGCTTTATGCCAAAACCAAGACCATTGGAAGTCCACGTAAATAGTAAAGGAAAGAAATATCTGAAGCTGCAGGAATTAATCCATGCCGAGGATACACACTTTTTCCTGCCCGTTGATGCTCCTCGAAAAACCGATTTATTTAACAAAGGCTTTTTAGACGGCAGAAAGGCACCAATACCGTTGAAGACTTCTTACGCGGAGAGCCATGAGGAGCGCTTTGTGCTCGCTATTGAAAAGGGGAGCGTCATAAGCAATCTGGATAGACAAAATCGTTTCTACGGGCTTGTGAGCCTTGAGAAGACGTTTCTGATCGAAGTCCGTGAAGCAGATCGGTTTATTGAGAACATCTGTATGGAATGTGAGTATTACGGGGAAGCGGGATGCTTCCAAAACGATTTTAAGTGCGCGGAGGAAGATCGTGATCGTTTTCGTGATTCTCCTCACTTTGAAGCATTAAAGGAAAAGCGAGAAGAAAGGAACCGACAAACATTTCCCGTAACGGGTTGAGGGATACGGCGCAGCTCCTTGCCACAGTAAGTTCACTTACTTGAGCGGTTCCGATTCTTAAGTACCTCTTAAAACTGAAGCGTGAGAGAAGGGCGGGTATCCATCCCCTTTTCGGATAGTGCAGGTGATGCGGCCCGGGCGCTTCACCCTTTCGGTTGTCCTCTTGTGAGCTGTGAGCTCACTTGAATAGAGGACTATAAATGTTTGATCAATCCTATAAGTTAAAAATTTGCTCGCTGTTCGCCGGCGGTGGTCTGTTTGATTATGCCTTTAAGCAATACTTTGACATCATCTGGGCAAATGAACTTAGCCCTGCAGCAGCTGCTTGCTATCGAGCAAACATAGGTGACCATATACAGGTAGGCGATATCCAGAATATCGATCCCAGTGAGATTCCCGAGTCCGACGGCTACATTGGCGGACCGCCATGCATCGATTTTTCGTCTAATGGGCGGAATAACGGAGAGAGCGGGGAAACTGGTCATCTCATCTGGGTGTACTATAAGCTCATTCAAACAAAGCGCCCGAAATTTTTTCTTTTTGAAAATGTATCTAATCTATCGGTACGTCATAAAGAAACACTTGAGCGCCTGGTCGAAGCCTTTGATAGTGTCGGCTATAATGTGTCGTTCAAAACCCTGGATGCAGCAGACTACGGTGTTGCCCAGTTTAGGAAGCGGGTGTTTGTTGCTGGGATTCGGAAGGATCTAGGATTCACGTTTGATTTTCCCGCTCCAGCAGCTGCACAAATAAACGTTAGGGAAGCGATCGGCGATTTACCGGTGCCTACGACTGCACATTCGCGTCAGCGGGTGTTAGGTGATTTTCCTAATCACGTTGCGACCTGGGAAAGTCCCACGCCTCAGAGGATTATTGATGTGATTCAGCACCCACGCTCCCAGTGGAGGGGAATGCGCCGGCTACAGTGGGATTATCCTAGTCCTACCATAACTGCGCACGTTTCGAAAGATGGGCGTGAACACCTATTTCCGAGCGAACCGCGACGGATCACGGTGAGAGAAGGACTTAGGCTGATGTCTGTCCCTGATGACTTTATTATTCCAGCTGAAGTACCACTAAGCCACCAATATCGCATTGTGGGAAATGGAATTGCTTATCATGTAGCAGATGCACTAGCTCATGCACTTTACACTCAATTTCAAGTGTACGATACGACATTGGCAATCTAATAGAATTGATGATAAGAAGCCTTCGAAAAATTTTCCTTTGCCTTGTAACCTATTATGGAGATCCCTTTATCTTGGATTTGTACAGTGACTTCTATATTCGCACAGTTGATGCTAGAATAGGAGCTGTCGTAAAGGCAGAACATGGCCAGCAAAGGCGTACGGAAACCGAGTTTCTATATGAACTACGATCCGGACTCGCTCGAGGAATAGACTAGAGAAGAGACCACTGTTGCAGCAATATGCAGCGTGGTCTTTCCTCCTGTAACTACTGTAAAGATTCTAAGTCTTACATAAGGAGGTATTGGTTATGACCGATGACAAGAAGCTTAGTTATTATAGCTATCTTTTAGAGATCCAGGAGAACTATGACCCCATAATTAAGCTGATGAGAGAACAAAAGGGCACGAATTGGCAGGGGAAGGCATGGAAGGGCCCGATAACTCAAATCGCTCAAAATTTGAAGCTTATAAAGCCATTAGCCACAATAAACTGGGTGTCCCTTCCTTTAATTGGGCCACTTCTGGCGGGTACAGCAGCTATGTACTCCCAGATTCCGATTTGGATTCTAATCTTCGCAGGTTTGTTCTTGTTTTGTGCCGGCTATTACACTTTAGTTAAACTATACATGGGGAAAATGGCCAGCATAAATGATCCTCGCTTTCATGTAGAAGCATTCATTGCACGGAAACCTGCAGAGTATCAAAGATTCTGGTCCTTATTTGTAAATGCTCCGGACTTTAAATTCAAAACGCTTGTAGCTAATTTAGAAAGCTTGCTTAAAGTAAGCCCAACGGGAGATCTTTCTCAACTAGCCGTATTCGCACAAACACAAATCGATGAAATTACAAGAAAGCAGGAGCGGCAATTGGAAGCTTCAAAAGAAGTTATTTCCGTGTTGCAAAACGATATATCTTCTTATGAGGAAGCGATCGTTTATCTTATCGGCCTTCTTAAGAAGATCAACGAAAATCTCTATCGCTATATAAATGAACAATTCGAGCTGCACGACCTGGATTTTGTATCTGGCTTCTCTTTATATCGCGTCGAAGGTGACCACTTATTGCCAATCATTAATAAAGGCACATCAGGCTCACACTTCCATCCAATCGATATGAACAACCCAGGTAAGTTATATGCAGTAGTTGATGCTGCCAAAGATCAAGATGATGCAGCAATTAGTCATATCCCATATGAGGGCAGAAAGATTGTTGCTTTTAAAATGAAAATGCTCAATAACGAAACGTGGATTTGGGCATTTCATTTTGATCTTGATGATATGAGAGCCTTGTCTCTTATCGAAGAGAATGCTATTATAGAATCAAGACAGATTCGTAGAATGATTCATTCATTATGTCTTGTCTATCAAAAACGAGCACTAGCCACTAAGGAGGTTGATCATCATGTCGCCAGTTAAAATTGTAGAAAATGTCTCTCAGAAGGATATTTTAGAAAAACGCCGTCAGAAGCGGGCAGAGATGATGAAGCGATTCAACCAACAGACGGAAGATGCTAAAAAAAGCATTGAAAAGCTTTCTTTTCTAGCCAAACATTCATAATTGATAAAAACCCTCCGATCTTCGGAGGGTTTTATTGTTATATAAGGTGGGCAAAATTCATACTATCTAGATATCTTCCAAAGAAGAGGGGATAGTATGGAAAAAAAGTCACCAAAAATCCTACCCTTTTTATCTAAGCCGATTCGTATCATTGATAAGACGCAGGAGGAAATAATTGCAGAGCGTAGAGCTGCCCGGAAAATAAAAATTGATAAATTGTTATCTCAACAAGAAAATACTTCAAAGTAAGGTTTATAAACTAAAATGACGAGCTGAGGGGGTAATCAGCAGCTCGTTGAGACGGATTAACAAAACCCCTTTTGCTGTCATTCTTGCAGCAAAAGGGGTTGTTTTTTTAAAATACATTTAGAATTTGAAGAAGTAAATTTCTTCTTTCAATCACGTCTTCTTTATCTTTATATCGATCTATGAAAGTTAATAAATCTCTATCTACTGTCTCCTTAATCGCACCAAGAGAGTACTCAATGATGTCAGGATTTTTTTTATCTTTTTCATTGATATGTCTTTTAATAATAATGCTGTCTATGTTGTCTATGCTGTCATCGATAGCATATTGCGCTTTAATTGTTCTGAGTAATACATATATCTCTTCCAGGTCCTTTAATGGTAAGTGATAGAAATGTGACTTCTCACTACGATATTCATTTTTAAAGATCCGAGAATAAACCAGGCCAATTAGGTTGAAATGCTTTTGATATTGTCGATCTAGATTATAAAACTTACTTTTACTATCCATTCCCAAACGGTAAAATTGATTAATGTCTACATCCCCATTTAGAATTGAATGTGTAATAAATGTAAACTTTCTGCAAAGGAAAGTATAACTCAGTATAGTATGAAAGAACCTATTACCAACTCCACCTTCGGTGTAATTGGTTACCTCTTTATACTTAGTCCCGTCCCATTCCACACAACCAGTATAAGCAGAAGTTTCGAACGTTTTACGGTTACTCTCTTTCCAATACACAGCACCGTTCTTAACTAACCAATCATATATCGGCCAAGAATATTGTTCGTGGACTTGATCTACTGCTTCTAAAAATTCTTCTTGATTAAGAGGAAGACACTCCCTAATAAATCCATCCACATTTCCTTCTTTTATATAACCAAGTAACACTTCATTTATCAAAAATATCCCCCCGAGTCCAATTCTCTATACCTACTATATCGGCAAAACGGATTCAGAGGTAAAGGATAGTAAGTTATGATGGCGACAGGAGTAACCGTCTATGAAAATACTTTATTTTCTCAAGGGATTTATTGTTCCAAGATTATCCTGTATAATATAGCTATTCTAAGTATCTATTTATTTATCCTTGCCGTTATTGTTCCAGCAGGGAAGGGGAAGCTGTTTTACAGCCATTACGTAAAGGTTCAACCATTAAGCACATTTAAGTCATACGGGACTCGTATGTCTTTTTTAGTGCTTTTTTTTGCGTTGTTCCGAGAAAAGGAGTCGATTGATCTGTTCCAGAGGATGAAAGCAATATTACAATTGTTTCTTCATCAAGAGGAAGAAGGTGCAGTGCTGCTTGAGAGTAACGCTTGGCGCCTCCAATGCGGCAAGACAAAAGTAAAGCTCTCCAATGGTTTATCTGGTACGATCCTACGCAAGCTATGCTGGACATGTACGAGAAGTCACCTATTGGAGTAATGCAGCCGTAAGATAAGGATATTCCTTCATCTGATCATGACAAACCGCTATACCGGGGAAATTTATTCACTTCCCCAGGAGCGGGGAAGTCATAGGAGGAAATTAGGAATGAAAAAGAAGAAAGCTATTTTACTACTCAACTTAGGCGGTTTTGAAACTAGGATGAGTGAAAACCTTGAACTCGCTCGAAGCTACGGCGATACCGTTTACTCCCTCACAGGAGACGGTTTAATCAAAGTAGAAGACGCTCGTTATTTCGTTCCCACCAATATTATGGATCTTACGCCAGCAGAATTTTTCATTTGGAGTGCTCAGATTAACGAGCACCTGCAAGAAGAAGGGTTTGAGGCAAGTGATGCGGCGATTTTAGCTGCTGGGAGAAAACATCGGGGACTTTATCCGCTTGGTGCAACGATTGGCCAAGGGATTAAGTTAGGAGCGTGATTCAATGGAACTGCAATATATTGCGTTCAAATGGTGCATTGAGTTGTCTTTAGATCGCTTAAGCACCGCTCTAGAACAGCTTAGTCTCCGTCCCGCTCCAACTAAGCGTCATGAATGGTCCCGCTCCGTCGGCGAACATATCATGCGTGTGGAGTATAGGCCTCAGCTCAGTACAAAGGAATGTTCATTTCTTTGGATCCGCTGGGAACATCCAACCGGTCATACGGATAAAAATGCTTTCGACCGACTGCTGGCAGATTGGTTTTTTACCATGAGCCAGTACGCACCGGTCAACGTTTACTGGATGCAAGCGGTCATCGGCGCAACTGATTTCCGCTCCCTATATGGATATGAGGAGACTTCGCCAAAAATATGGACCAAAGAAGATAACCCGCATCGGTTCTCTTTCTATCCCATCCGATCAGGCTTCTACCATTTTGAAGTACGCTGCAAGGAAAAGATGAAAGCGATCCAACATAAACGGTATTCGATTTGGCTCGAGGAGTTAAGCAATAATTTGTTAGGGCGGGAACGACCGGACGATCAGATCCTGTTCGATCTAACTGCAGCTGCCGGATAAGCTAACCGGAACAAGGTAATTGGAAGGTTTAAACAAACCATAATATGTGAGGAGGAAGCCCCTCTACGATTGACCAGGGGCTTCCTCTGGCAATCCGTATGGGCGTATTCGTATGACAATACAACAAAAGCTTTTATTGATGAAATGTGACCGACTTTCTAAATCCAGTGGTACGCTGAAGAATTGCACAGTAATCGGGCAACTCAGCTCACGGAAATAGATTGAACGGTTTAGGAAGGGCGCTGATGCGCCCTTTTTTTATATCATCATAAAACTTAGGAGGAAATTCATATGAACTATGTCAATATGATAAATAAATCTGCAGTACAAGAGGTACGGAGCAATTATTACTCGTGCTGCAACTCAGGGGCCCTTTCCAATAAAGAATTGATCATAAGTATCTTAGAGCCACTCATTCGAAATCGGTCTCTTTCTGAGGTAGCTGACGATCTCCTTCAAAATGGATTGCATCAACTTGCATCTCTTTCGGAATTTGAGATCTCAACCACGTATGGATTAAATGAGAAGCAAAGCTTTCATCTCATGAGTGTGATGGAATTAGGCCGGCGATTAATGAGGAAGAGCTTATCAGAAGATGTAATCATACGTTCTCCTCAAGACGTCTTTAATGTTGTAAGTGATCTACGGGAGCTGGATAAAGAACATTTCGTGGTGCTCTTTCTCAATACAAAGAATTCCGTCATCGGGCGAGAAACAATTTCTATTGGCACCTTAAATGCCTCACTCGTTCATCCGCGCGAGGTATTTAAAGCCGCTATTCGTAGAGGTGCAGCATCCATCATCGTTTCTCATAACCATCCAAGTGGTATTTCTACACCTTCTCCCGAGGATATTCATCTTACACAACGACTAGCTGAAGCAGGAGAAGTAGTTGGGATCGAGCTACTCGATCATATCATTGTTGGACAAACATGCCTTAGCATGAAGGAACATGGACATTTTTGTCCAGCACCTACCGCGGGGACGGCATAGCAATGAGGATCCTATCTGCTGAAATCACAGGGTTTAAGCTGCATCGCACAAGGCGAACCTTTACCTTTGGTCAAGTGAATCGGATCAGCGGTGGTAATGGAAAAGGGAAAACAACAATCTCGGAATCGATCGCATGGTGCTTTTATGGCTGCGATCTTTCTGGGAGGACAAAGGGGATATACGAGAAACTGAAGAACCCTCATGCTAAGGAAACAAAAGTCGTGGTCGAGGTGGAACTGCCTGGTAAAGGTGGCGAAATCTCCGTCAATAGCTTTTGTCGAATACGCAAAGGGGATACAACTTCCGTGTTCCTTAACGGCAATAAGACAAAGCAAGCCGAATTCGACTCCTTACTTGGATCTATGGAGCTTTTTCTTAGCATCTTCATCCCTGGCTATTTTGGAAAGTTTGCTGTCAATGAGCCCTCCAAAGCACGCAACTTGCTCATTTCGATGCTGCCAAAGCTAAACAATGAAGAAGTGGTGGCTCAGTTAGATGAAGAGGATCAAATTCGTATTGAATCGCTTGAGATGGTGAATCCAGACCATGCGATGAAGCGATTGCGCAGCGAGATTTCGGAGCTTGAAGCCGTTTTATTAAACGTAGAAGGCGCTATTCAATATTTGCGTATCCATTCTTTAATCTCGGTTCCTATGCGTGTAGTTAGAGAGGATGAACGGCGGCTGCAGGAAATGAAAGGGGCTTTTTCTTCTTTCTTAGCCGGCAGCATGCCGTCCTATCAACATGATCTCCACCCGCTCCTAGAACGAAAGGCCGAGCTGCGATACCAATTTGATGAGCGAAACAGTGAATTTAAAAAGCTGAAGGCAAGCCCGCTTCCAAGAGCCGGTGATACGTGCCCAACGTGCCATCGCAAGCATACGATTACTGAAGCGCAGCAAGAGTTCGAAAACCGAAATGCACGTTTGTTGGAACTTAAACAGCAGTGTGAGCAACTCAGAGCTGAAGGGTATGTTTTGGCGGAGGAATTGGAATGGAAGACAAAGGAGAATGAGGAGCTTTTACGCTTGCATATCGTGGAGCGGGAAGCCATCATCGCGAAGAAGCAAGCAGAAGTAGATGAACTTGCTGCTCTCGTAAAAGATCGGGCCCATAAGCTCGAAATGGCTAAAGACTTGGACAAGCAGCACGAGATATATGGCGAGACGACATCAGAAATCGACGAGAAGAAAGCCTGCGTACAAGCATTGAAAAACTTCATGTTGCAGTACGTAGAGATGCAAGTTTCCCTTGTGAATAGCTTCTTAAACCTGGCGAAAATCCAGTTGTTTAAGTATGCAGAAGGAACAGGGGAAATCATGCTCGACTTTACCTTAACCTACGGGGAAGCGGGTACAGAATACTCCTCGTTGTCTACGTCAGAAAAAATTCGTTGCTCGATCGAAATAGCGGGCCTTCTGAACAAGGTGCAGATGAAAGCCTATCCCGTCTATATCGATAATGCAGAGTCTATTGAAGCATTCGATGCTCCTCAGACACAGTACTTCGTGGCAGAAGTGATTAAAAAATCTGCGCTACAAGTCGATGTCGTGGCCTAAAAGTGAAGGAAGTGTATTCCTTCTTTATTCGTAAAAAATAGGAGGCTAATCAATGAATGATTGGGTTTTTTACCTATGGATTGGCATTATTTCGCTTATCGCTATCCTTCTTATATTGTTTGGCATATTTCCGTTAGCTGCATTGTTGCCTAGTTTACGTGCGATGTGTTTTGGGCGTTATATGAATCGTTATTTTATCGTCCAACGGCGAAAGAATGGCAGTTATACCCTTCATCATAATCCCATGCTATTCTACTACTCTTGTAGCGAGCGTAAGTTTTATCGATTACTAATGGATGCAATACTGAAATTTAAAAAAGGCTATCCGGATCAGGTCCTTGTGGCACAGACTTTTACATTCCAATCCTCTAAGCGTGAGGGTAAAATCATTCCTTACAAAGGAATCCACTTGTGGGGATACCGTGTACTTGGCGGCATTCTGATTTTGCGGAACGTATACAACTTCCGGAAGAACAAAAATGGCATGCGCCGGTATAAGCCTCTCCTTCATGATCTGTTCATCAGCCAGGTTATCGAATATGTCGTTGTAGATGACCAAGTGAAGGGAGATATGCTTGATGAACGTAGAACAAATTGATTTGTTTGCCGCAATTGAGGAAATAGAAAAAGCCCAGTACCAGAAAAAGCAGCCAAGAGCGGTTATACGTAAAGTCGAAGCGTCAGCTAAAGAGATTGAAAAGCTGGGTACGGAGGATATGATCCCACCCAGTGCTCCAACCGATTGGTTGTACGTTCTGACTTGGCCATGGAACTTCTTCACAAGCCTTTTCGGTCTTGGTGTATGGGTTAATGTCTATATGGCGGATGCGAAGACGGCGGCTGGTACTACTTGCATTATGACTGCGTATTCTCGAAAGCTGTTGGCTTTTGGGAGGCTGAAGCGCAGCAACGGGAATTAGAATTACAGTATCGCATTAGTCATAAATGGGGTGATCTATACTCCCGGCGTGGTTTTCAAGATGTCGTTGTTTGTATAGAGAAACGTCGGGCAGCCGGCCGCACTCAAAGTAAACCTAATAGGAATAGCGAAGACTTGCAGACGATTCCTTATGCATTTGTACGCTAAATGATAGGACAAAGAAGAAGATAACATGCTGTAGCGAGGGCTTCAGCCGTTAGGAGGAATTAGAAAATGGCAGCACCCAATGAGGAGTGCATCACTTACGATTGCGCTGTTTGTCATGGCTTGGGCATCGTTAAGCTGTACTCAGGGCAATCGCCTTCATTGAAAGAGATTGAGATTAGTTGTTCAGGGATAGGTAGTAGTAAGCGGGCAGCTGCTCAGAAGCAATAGAAAGAGTCAACAAAAACTAATTGTTCATTAAATTGAATCGAGGAGGGAAAGCTCCGCTGGAATGTACAGCGGGGCTTTCCCGCTTTCATTCTAAGAGCGATAAATACCATGAACCTATTTTTCACAGCAAAAGCCGAGAAGAAGGAACGATCGTTTTTCCGATTGTATGGGAAAGCAGGATACACCTTTTATACGATTAAAGAGAATCGCCCAAATACGATTCAAAAGGTAACACCCGCTTCCATCTATATCACCACAGAGAAGGGAGTCCGTCCGATTCGGATTTCACGCAAGAGTATGCGTAAGGCACTTTCTATGCTATTTTACCGACGTGTGACAACGCTCAAGGCACTGATGAAAATACATGCCTTTTCAAGCGCCCTAGCTGGGCTCCTTAAGGCGATTGTAAGTGATATTTGTAAAGTGACAGAGACGAAAACAGGGGCGGTACGGCTTAGCCTACGCGGCCTACGCTATTTCTTCAGTGGTGTAAGTAAAGGTCCGGATGATATTCGTATTGTTAAAGAGAATGGGGGCACCTTTGTCTTACTTAATTACGTAAATATCCGTTACGACCAGTCAGCTCAGTGGAAGAAGCATCTCCGTGACCTCGGGCTTACATATAGGTGTGTGATGCTCGATCCAGGAGCCAAGACGATTGCTGAAGCAGAGAAGCGAGGGAGGAAGCTTGAGCCGATTGATCTCGATGATTATGCTGACTTTGTTAAACGGCACTCCGATGTGATTTATCAGTATTTAACCTGTGATGTCATTGGTGATCCGGAGAAGACACGGCTTAATACGCTACATTTGGAGCGGGTTGTCGGCCGGCGGCCGGTGCCCATCTACCATGTGCAAAGCCCACTGGAAGTACTTGAGCAACTGGTTGAGGAAGATCATGAAGTTATTGCGATCGGAGGTTCGGTTTTTGTTGGCCGCAAACAACGTGAGATCATGTTTGCTGAGATATTTGAGAGATTTGGAGATCAGAATTTTCATGCGCTTGGACTAGGTACAATGAGGCTGCTTTTACAACATAGGTGGTTCTCTTCTGATTCCAGCTCTTGGCTCAACGGGAGGATCTTCCGTAAACTTCTTGCTTGGTCAGGTGATGAGCCAGCAGCAAAAGGGATGTCTAGTGAAGAAGCGTTAGCTTTTAACATTCGCTCACTTACTGCATTAGAAGAGCGATATACCGATATACAAATACATTTCAATTTAATCGGACCAACTTAGACGTTTTCAACAAGAGTAATCAATCTAAAACAAACAAGCCGCATACCTTTAGGTATGCGGCTTGTTTGTTTTTAATTTATTCAACAAGTTTGTCTAGTAAGCGAATTAAAATTGCTATTGCCTCAGCACGAGTAGACGAAGCATTAGGATCAAAATTCGTTTCGGTTTTACCTTTTACAATCTCAGCAGCAGCAAAAGCATTAATTGCATCAGCTGCCCAGTTAGCTTTGACATCAGTAAATTTGGTATTTTCTACCTTAGCATAATCGACAAGGCGGGAAAGAATCGTTACGATTTCAGCTCTTGTGATTTTCTGATCCGGACGGTAGGTGCCATCCGTATAACCAGTTAATATACCGGCATGAATTAAGGCTTCTAAATAAGAACTATTACTACCCTCGGTTTCATCAATAGGTATCCCAAAAGCTCTTCCCACCATGAAAGCAAACTGAATACGTGTAACAATTTCATCTGGTCTAAAAGATCCATCGTCAAAACCCTGGATAATACCCATTTTAGAAGCACGTTCAACTATCTCGGCATGCCAGTCTGTAGGTTGAACATCTGTGAAGCTAATTGGAGAGGCCTGTTTTTCCTTCTCAAGAGTGGCCTCGATGGCCTCCTGGCTGAACACTTCTTTGAGAACTGGTTTTTTTACAGTAGGAACTGGTTTAGTTGGATTTTCAGGAAGTGGGGATGGAATTGTACCAGATCCGCTTGTATTATTAGAGCTGTTATCTGCTGCATTGACGTTGATTGTAATTTGATCACTATATTGAAGATAATTAACGGTTAATTTAGTTGAACCCACACCAACAGCAGTCACATTCCCAAAATTATCTACAGTAGCTACAGATGAATTATCTGTTAAATAGTCCGAAAGGTGATAGCCGTTGCCTGTTACATCTTCTGTCGAATCATTATCATAATTCAAAAGGACTTGAACAAACTGACTGCTCCCTACCACTAGGTTAAGTGGTGAAGGGGAAATAGTTATACCAAGCATATTTGGTCCAGAATTCGGTTCATGGACTTTCAGATCTAGTGAAGTTGAGGCAGTTCCATATGATACTCGAATTTTTGTCTGGCCACTAGCAATGGCAGTATAGACACCTTTATTAGACATAATTACGATCGCTTCGTTATCAGAAGACCAATTAGCAAAATCCGTAATATCCTCTGTACGGCCATCTTGATATGTAGCAGTGACAGTCAATGAATCTGTATCTCCAACAGAGACATTCATGGAAAGAAGGTTCAATGAAAGGCTGACTGGATTATCGGTAACTTTAATATTCGTGAAGGCAGAATCCAAACCAGGCACATTGGCTATAATTGCAGCTTCTCCAGGGGCCAGAGCTGTTACATGTCCGAGATTCGTAATGGAAATGACATTTGAATTGGATGAGGTCCATTCAACATCATCTGTTACGTCAACTACGCTTCCATTTGTATAATATGCCTTTACTTCGGGGTCAATTTCTTGACCAACTGGTATTTTTGTTGGTATCGGAGAAATTTCCACATGATCCAATACAAGGTCAGTCGTTAAAGTAATGGTAACTGGCGGCAGACCTTTTACAGTAGCAGTAAGCGTGGTTTGTCCAGCTGCTAACGTGGTGATTACGCCATCTGGATTAATGGTTGCTACTGCTTCATTTGAGCTTGAAAAGGAGATAATGGAGGTGGATAGCGCTTCTTCCGTATTATCGCTAAATACCCCTTTAACGTTAATAGACCCATGATCGCCAACATGCAAGTTCATATTCGTTTCATCGACACGAAGACTTGTAAGTTGTGCATCGTTGTTATTATAGAAATTAACATCAACAAGAATATACAAGACTTCCGTGCCAAGCGTGAAGTTGATTTTTGTTTTACCTATGCCAACGGGAGTAATTATACCATCTTTAACTATTGCAACTTGCTCATCCTCAGAAGACCAAGTGCCAAGCGAAGTCACTTCAATTTGAGTCATATCACTGTAATTTGCATAAATAGGAATTGGTGAGGTTGGCTGATGATATTTGAGGTTGAAATGAGCACCCTCGATACCACCTATCAAACCCCAATAAAATTCATTAGGAGGAGGCGGAGGTGCTAATGAAGTTACAGTAATGTTTACTGTACTTGTTAGCCCACCATATGTACCGGTAATAGTAACAGTTCCACCCATTCTCCCTGCAGTAATGACACCATTGGGAGATATACTGGCTGCCATTGTATTATTCGAAGTCCACGTTGCATCATTCGTGTAATCTACAGAGGAGTTGTCTGAAAAATGTCCTTCTAGGTGTACTTTCGTAGTACCTGTTACGATTGGGATGTTTGTTTCATCTGAAAAAATAGTAACAGAATTTAGTACTGGTTGAGTTTCCACTGTAGAATCAGCGTTGGCAACACTGCCGAACATCGTTACTACACTTAGTATAGATAGTGCAGTAAACGCGGTCATCATTTTACGGATCTTCTTTAAACTATAGATCATGAAGTCTTAGCCTCCTGTTGGTCCGATCTGTGGGCATAACGGACTATAATATGAAAATTGTTCCATTAAATGATAATACAATAGTCGATAGAATCGCACAACTTAAATAGTTCTTCTTTCATAGATTATATAATATAGGAATAATTTTTCGCTCCGTATCATTTAGCATTAATAACCTCTACAAGAATAATAAAAATTAAAATGACAGATGAAATATAGATGATGGTATTGTCAAGTATTTTGTTAAAAATCAATGATACAGTATAATAAAAATATACAATATAAGAAATTTCAAGTAGTTTTGAGTATTGGTGCTCTAGGTTCAACCCAAAAAGCTGGAAAGTAAGATTTCTAAATAATAATGAAAAAGCTATCAAGTAATTAGTAGGCGGTGTATATAAATGTCAATTGAAATTAAAGTATCTTATAGTATCCATTTAATCGATATTCTCGATGATCTCCTTCATGATTTACGTATTAATAATCCTGAATACCGTACTGCTTTTGATGTTGGAAATAATCCTGTTGTTAAGATCTTGGCATCAGAGTTAGGGCATTTATCTACATATTACGCCTTACCAACGGAAAGAGGAGTTACTTTCGATATCAAAAGATTACAAGCTCTACGTGAGGAACTACTGAGCGCAAAAGTCGAAGCTATCGATGTTGCCAACCAGGTAATAGCTTTCGAATTTGAACGGCTCTTAGCAACGGATAATAAAATCGTATTTACTTTTACAGAAGATAAATACCAACTATCTTATGAAGATAATATTTGGTACGGATCCGCTGAACATATTATAGGCTGCACAATGAATGTAACTGACCCGCTTCAGCCTAAAGATCTTTGGCATTTGATAACCGTATAAGAAAAAGTATATGAACAAGCTCATTCTCATATAGGATTTATAGAATAAAGAAAATGTGACCCTTGAAAAATGGCAAACGGATATTGATTTGTCTGTCATTGTTATTATTAAATCTATATCTATATCTAGGTATACAGTAAAGTTAATAGGGAATAACTGATAGTATAGGTTCGATATTGCTAGACTTCAGTTTTACTTTGACGTACCTTTACTCCGGTAGTGCGCACCATCCGTTATGCGGATGCGGGGGAGAGGGAACGCGGACAGTCTTCTGAGAGGAAGTAACTCGAACCCACGAGCGCTCGTGGGTGACAACGATTCGCGTTGCACTTTCATTAGGCGATCCGCGACTAATTGACAGGCTATACAGGCCAGAACATAGCATTACAAAGCCCCGAAGCACTGAAAGGTGATGCGGGGCTTTTGGTGCTGCTTTAATAGGATATATTTGTTCTGAGAAAATAAAGTATTAGACTGAAAAATAAAGTATTAGACCGGAAAATAAAGTTGTAGACTGGCGGCGGGCGTTAAGCTAACGGAGCAGATTTGCTCAACTGAGAGGGGAGGAAAAGAAATGATTTTAACAGGCGATTTAATTGAAGCTTATCAAAGGAACTATTTGAATGTATCGGATTTAAACATATGGGCTTAAGGTTACGTATAGGCAGCCCTCTAATGTAGTCCTTTTGGGCCTTAAGAATGGTATAATAGACACATGTAAACATTGAGAGAGGAGTTATTTATTGGACTAAGGAGGGTGACAACATGACAACTAACATTAATTTCTCTTATAAACACCTTCTTCAAGTAAGTAACATTTTGTCCGGAGTGTTGCGCAGGTAAATGTTACCGGCAATACTCCCGACGGTAACATTGGATATATTCGTCTATTGGCGTTTATATATAAAATCATCTGGGGGTTTAGGCATGTTGTCAAGGAACACAGCTAAGAAATACTTAGCAAGCATTATGGTTTTTGCACTTATTTTTACCATGCTTAGCAGCATCGCGTATGCTAACGCCGTATTGGTGTCGGTCTATACGAACAAGGAAACGTCAACCATTGATGTTGGTACTTCCGAAATGTTCACTTTGACCGCGTACTACGGAGGCTCTGTTACGGATGACGTAACGCAATTGGCAGACTGGTCATCGGATGATACTAGTGTTGCAACTGTCGACGTGAACGGTCAAGTCACCGCTGTTAGTGGCGGTACGGCTACGATTACAGGGGCATACGGAGGTTATTCTGCGACGATTGAGATCACAGTTCCGGGAGCTCTTCCAATTATCACAAGTCTTACCGCAACTCCAAGCTCTTTAGCATTGCATATGGATGATACGGCTCAACCTATCACCATTACTGCAAATTGGAGTAACAACACTACAACCAATGTGACGGGTTTGGTTGATTGGACAATTTCTAATTCTGATGTAGTTGATTTTGATAGCGCAAGCACTTTCTTGCCTATTAGTGTTGGAACAGCTACGATCAATGCTGTCTACAATAATGTATCGGTAGACATTCCTGTAACCGTTAATCCAGTTCAGGCTCCTACGTTGAATTACATAACGTTGAACACCGGTAACACGACAACTATGGCTGTTGGAGATTCGATAACTCTTGTTGTTACAGGTCACTATTCAGATAATTCTACTGCTGATTTGACTTCCCAAGCGACTTTCGTCAGCAACTTCCCGAATTCTCTTTCGGTAGGTCCTGCGGGTGTAATGACAGCTCTGTCTACAAATTTCTTACCACCGGTCGTTACAGTAAGTGTTGGTGATGTGCAAGCATCGGTAATGGTAACAATTAATTCCGGTTCACCAGTTCTTCAAGGGATTACTGCGGGTCCTTCCGCTCCTTCTTTGATCGTTGGACAAACACAACAATTAACTGTTACTGGGAATTACTTGACTGGAGGTCTTCCTAGCTTTGTAGATGTTACAAATTCGTCTGCATATGTTTCTTCTGACGAAGATGTTGCTACAGTTTCTAGCGCAGGACTTATCACTGCAGTGGGCATAGGCTCGGCTACTGTTACAGTGACAAACGGTGCTTTCACTAGTACGGTTGATGTTACAGTAACGGCGGCTCCACCTACTTTCACAGGTTTGTGGATTGATTCTACTAACGTAACAATTACTCAAGCAGTGACTCATCAGATTGTTTTGAAGGCAAATTACAGCGATGATTCTCAAATTGACATTGCCCCAACACAAGCTACTTATAGTTCGAACAATCCGTTCATTCAGGTAAGTGCTAGTGGTGTGATTTCGTCGATAGCCATGATGCCTGGAATAACAGGTGTTGTTACGGTGATATATAACAATCTTCCACCTATTACTATCAACGTAACTGTTGCCGCAATTATGCCACAACCAACTCTGTTGGCTATGACTGCAACTCCGGGATATCATACTCTCGTTGTTGGACAAACAGCTCAATCGACAGTATCTGGTTTGTTCTCGGATGCTTCGACAGCTGATGTAACTAGCCAAGTTGTTTGGACTACTTCGGATGCAACTAGAGCAACTGTAAGCTCCACAGGTTTGATTACCGCAATCGCACCTAACCTTGGTCCAGTTACGATTACTGGTACTATCGGTTCGGTGGTAGTAAATATTCCGATTGCTATTACTGCGGTTCCTGTTACAACTACAAGTGTAACTATCCAAGGTAACTACCAGAACAATTCGGTTCCGGTTGGAACTAGTGGTCCGGTAATTGCATCTGCACTTATGTCTGATATGACTTCTATTTCGAACCTTGGTTCCTTGGCTACTTGGACTTCTTCGGATGCGAGCGTAGCTACAATCGATAACACTGGATTCGTTAATACTCTGAGCGTAGGTACAACTACAATTACTGTAACATACGGTGGGCAAACTGATTCTGTAGTTCTTACTGTAGTTCCGGTTGCTCCGACTGTAACAGGCATTACGGTTTCCCCTGCTACTACAACAGCAACCGTTGGAGGTACTCGTTCTTTGGCAGTAACAGCAGCTTATAGTGACACAACTACAGCTACTGTAACTTCGCAAGCCACGTATTCGTCCAGCAATACATCGGTTGCTACGGTATCTACTGCAGGTGTGATTACTGCGGTTCAATATGGAACAGCTACCATTACTGTTTCATTCAGTGGACATACGGCAACTTCTGTGGTCACTGTGAACTCGGCAGTAGTAACAACACCACCTCCGGTTGTGGCACCACCTACGGCGACTATACCTACAGTTCCGACTCTTGTGCATCCTGTTGCAAATCAAGATATTGTCAGCAATACTCTGATTATGAACATTCTTACTAAGGCTGCGACAGGTACTGCTCCTAATTTCGTAGACGTACCTGCTACTTCTTGGAGTTCGAGTGTAGTTGATAAGGCTGCTAAAATGGGTATTGTTGATGGTAAGGACGCGGAGCACTTTGACCCTAATGGCAAAGTTACTCGGGCAGAATTCTCAACAATGATCATGCGTGCTTTTGGAATCACACCTACTCAAGGTCAAAGTTTCGACGACATTCAAGGTCATTGGGCAGCTGAATCTATTCAAACGTTGGTTAATAAAGGAATTCTGAAAGGTTACACTGACGGAACTTTCCAACCGGAGAAAGAGATAACTCGCGAAGAGATGGCGGCAGTTCTTGCTCGTATGATTAACTTTGTTAAACCAGAAACTAACCAGTTCGCTGATTCGGCTAACAGCTGGGCAGTAAACGAAATCAATGCCCTTGCTAACGCAGGAGTTGTTGGTGGAGTTGGTAACGGTCAGTTCAATCCTCAAGGTGATGCTACTCGTGCTGAGTCAGTTGCGATGATCGTTCGCTTGATGGAAACTTTGGTTAAACCAGCAGACAAACAAGCTTAATGTTCTTTAGGGCCTCCCTATCTTCTGGTAGGGGTTCCCAATAAAATGGGCACGTTAGTTGATGACAACAGCGGCAGTCTAAGACTTTATTTTTCAAGTCTTGGTCCGCCGCTGCTGCTTTTAATGGATCAGTCTAAAACTTATTTTTCAAAAGCTGACGATCCTTCAATTCAAAAGCCGCGTTAAATCAATGACTCCAGTCTAATACTTTATTTTCACCGAACAATATTATATTATTTTTGGGCATAACGATTAAATAAAAGTGTAAAAGGCGTCGTTCAGGTTCTCTGAGACTACAGTATCGATTAGCTGAAAGTAAACTCCTAAGTAATACTTCTTTATTCCAATTGTCGGCAGTGGTATAATTTTTTCATTGCATAGTATTTAATAATTTTCCTTGCTTACATGATACAGCAGGGAAGGGGCAGCTTTTTTCAGCTATATAAAAGAGTACGAACAATGAGACGTTTAGAAGAACATACGGGATCCGTTTGTTTTTTGTCGTCTCTTTTTTGTGTTCTAAAAAAGGAGGAAAGGTTTTGCATACATTTATTAAAGAAATTAACGGATATAAGATTAAGTACTGGCCTTTTGGCGACGTTTATTACATCCCAATGTCTGCAGACTGGATTTATGAGGATAAAGAGCTTGCAAAAGTTGAAGAGTTCGCAAAGTCTTTAAACAGTAAAAATTAGAGTAAAGTTCAAACTAATAACCGTTATAAAGCGGAAGGAGGAAGTCCCTCAAAGCGAGTTGAGGGGCTATCTCTCATCCGCTTTAGGACGAACATAAAATGTCAAAGTTATTATTGAAGAAAGTCTATACCGTCAGTAGCAAGAGAGAGAAACCGCGACTCTGGCTTCAACATCTCATTTGTGAAGCTAGTAATTTCCAGCCAGGTGATCAGCTCTTTATTCATGTTAATGAAGAAGAAAAGACGATTAGTATTCAAAATTCGCCGCATGGAGAAGAAATTGATTCTGACTATGGGGTAAGCGTATCATCACGAATGAACCGAATTAGCGGTAAACCTCGGCCACTGGTTGATGCTAGTGGAGATAAGTTCGCAAAGGTTCTTTGCATTCAGGATAAAATAGAAATTAGTGTATATCGCGATGGTGAAAAGGGGAAAGTTATTGTTCGTCCTCTGCGTTATCGGTTATTTGAATCCGATACGATTGAGACATTAGATGATGAGCGGTTAAAGCTGCTATCCATCTGTGCCGGCTCTGGAATTGGCACAGCAATGTTTCGCGCATCCTCTTATTTTACACCTACAATGGAAATAGAGATGGAGGATGACAGCGCGTGTGTGTTGAAACACAATTTTCCTCATAGCTACTTGTTCCAAGGAGATTTAAGAGATTGTCATACCATAACTAAGGCAGATGTGGCTTTAGTTACGTTAGATTGTTCCGAACATTCTCAAATTGGGGATATGGATCAGGGCTATTTTGATAATCTGATATTGGGCACATACAAGATATTAGATGCTGCAGAGCCACGTGTTATCTTTTATGAGAATGTACCGAATTTTTATAATTCTTCGGTGTATCAGGAACTGCAGGAGCTGCTTTCTCATGAGTATCCATACCAGATTGGCCCCATTCGTTTAGACAGTTATGATTTCGGAAGTATCGCTCACCGTGATCGCTCTTATGCGGTGTCTTTCCGGGATAAGGAAGACTTTGATCTATTCCGCGTTCCGAAGCCTCCTGCAGTACGTAGAAAGCGTCTGAAGGAGTTTCTAGACCCTAAATCCACGGAGCATGTCTGGAAACCACTTGAGAAGTGGATGGAGAGCTTTCAATCGAAAGCTGAAAAAAATAATGCATGGGCAGATCGTAATATTGATAAAACCTTTGTGGATAGAGATGCTCTTGAGTTGCAATGCATACCAAGGCGGTATCGGTCACAATCCGCGAGCAATTCTTACGTATTGAGTGAAGACCGGAAGAGCTGGAGATTTCTAACGATTAGCGAGCTTCGTCGCATTTTCTCAATACCAGAAGATTTCGAGTTTCCGGATTATATTCCGATGTATCGCATTTATGAAATGATTGGTCAAAGTGTATGTGGAAGGGTACTTCGAAGTTGGGCTAATAGTATCGCTTCTGTCTTCTTTCGCCGGCATGCTGCTGAGAAGAAGGATTTGAAGTCACCTGTGAGGCCGGATATATCCCATACGGATCCGATGAGGTTCACGTTAGAACAGACGGGACAAATTGGATTTTTAATTTAGCGAAAAAGCCCTGCAATCTATGCAGGGCTTTTTTTATCTAGATCAAGCATACTATGAAGTCCGATTAAATGCTTCTCTGCCAAGGGAGTGAATAAGGTCATCAGCGGATAATGGCCGCATATTCCGCTTTCTCCGATAATCGTTCGTTCTTTCTATTTCGTTTATAAGGTTAACGGTGAGTTCCCGCTTCGCCTCTTGATTCGATTTAATCTCTTCTTTCAGACATTGCTCGTAAAAAGAAATATTGTTAGCGATCCGTATATTCAATTGGGGGATAGAAGTCGTACGGTCGGTTTCGTCTTCTGGAGCATATACCTTTTCGGCGTCTGCGTAATTTTCTTTAATTGCTCTTATGATATAACCAGATAAATTGGCAATTTCCGCATTACGCTGCTTCTCAAATACATATTTGATATTGTTACGAATATGATCCTCACCATAAGCGTGAAGTAATTCATTCGCTGTTTTTTTATTGATTTCAAAGCGTTCCAGGAGTGAAAAGATGGATTCATTATCTATGTATTCTTCATCATTAAGACCGATCCGTGGGGAGCGGGAATTGGGATAGATGTGGAAGGTTACGCCAACCACTTTGTTTCCATTTTTTATTTCTTCTATTGTAAATCGGATATCTGTTTTTTCTTCCAATTCACGTTGCGCATTTAATAAAATCCGATTTTTTAAATGGCTATAGAGGACGTATTTACCCTCTTCGATCTCGAGTTTTGCTTTTAGCTCAGCAAGCGTAGCAAATTTCCGTTTTCCTAGTGGTAAGTATTGCTTCAGCAGCCGGTAGAGCTTTGATGAATAGAAACTTTTAAGGTAAAGGACATTCCATAACTTGTAATTCGTAAAGTTATTTTTAAGCTCCAGCAGATAAGGCCCGAGCATTTGCGAAAATTCAAGTTCGATAGTCCCTTTTCCGTGATAGTAGCGCGAAGCTGATAACCACTGAGCTTTTAGGGTCGAATTTGTTGCTTTATCTTCGATAATGACCTGTTTATATTGCAAGCGGTCTATAATTTCACGAATTCGTTTGTAGAAGTTTTTTTCTTTGAGATCCAGTTTCTCGGCAATATCCTTAACACGGAAGAAACAAGTTCGGAAATGAGTATCATTGGGGTTAATCTGAGACGCCAGGATATAAATGAGCCGCTCTTCGTAAATATCTAAGTTTGTACGGGCTTCAATGAGTGCATTAGACTCGGTAACGATATAGTGATCGGCGATGCGGTCTGGTTCAAAGTCAAATTGCAATTGAAATTGTTGTGTCAACAGCCGCGCCTCCTTCAATTTCATAGGTTCAAAGTGATTATAGATGAATTTGGTAGTTTATATCTACTCCTTTTCATGTGGCATCTTTTTCTTGTACAGAAATTGATTAAATGCCACACAAAAGGGAGTAATAACAGACTCGATAAACCAAATGAGGGGGTTATAAGGCCTGAAATTGGGTGATTTTAGAAGTGCCACACGAAAGGGCATTGGTATGTTACCGCATTTAGGAAGTGCCACACCTGCGGGAGTCTCATATATCGACATAAATCTATTCTTTATGATTTATATTTATTTATTATTTTTAGGTTTTATGTTTTATATGTTTTAGATCTTGTTTTCTAAAGCTGAGATGCCTTGTTATAAAAGGGGTTTTTATAGGTTACTGCCACACGGAGGGGAGCTATATGCCACATAAAAAGGAGTGAACTCTCACAATCAGAGGAGTTTTACTGCCACACGAAACATTGTGGGCAGTTACATGAACGGGAGTGAAGTGCCACACGGAAAGGAGTTGGAGCAAAGAGGATTTCACACTTCCTGAACTGCCACACGAAACATTGTGGACAATCACACAGAAGGGAGTATAGTGCCACACGAAGGGGAGTAAAATAAAAATTAAGGGTAAGCAGCAAACTGAGGGGATTTGGTTTTGTAGTATAGAATATGAATAAGAGAGAGTCATTATGACTAAAGGAGTGGGAAGTATGAACATAAATACGGTCATTTCCTATGCAGAAGAAAAAGGCTGGAAGCAGGTAAATTATACGTTGGTTTACGAGAACGGCGGGCAAAAGAATATAGAATTATTTGACGTTGCTCCAGAGGATATATTACTACAGGATGTTGCTTCTAGCAGTGCTACTTTGTCTGATGAAAGTGTTGAAGGCAGGGCTATGTTTATGAGTTATGCTGAAGCTAGGTCAGCCTTTCTTGATTTAAAGCAGCATTCTTCAACGGAGTCTCCTGAGAAAGTATTGATCATCATGGAGAAATCCGAACTGATTTAAGGCATTCCAAGAGGAGTGCTTATACAAGTAGGCTTCCATTACTCCCGTTTATGTGGCAGTTCTAAATTGAAGTAGGTATGACTAAAAAAGGAAGAAGGATTTAATTACTCCCGTCTATGTGGCAGTATAGCCGACAATTGAATATTGTCAGTGTTGCTACATCCAAGGTATAATTTAGTTATTCTGATTCACTTTTTTATGTTCTCTGCTGTCTTCATTTTCAGCAGAGATAAAGCCGGCTGTTATTATGAGCCACTATTAATAAATGTGAGTTTTAAACTTAGAAGGCATGATAAGCATACGGGATCCGTGTGCTTTTTTCATGCCTTCTTTTTTTATGGCTCGATAATTAGGAGGATATTAGATGGAACGCTACGCGTTTGTTGAGAACAATCAAAAGGTAGAGACCAAACTCAAACTCAAGGATTATAACGGTATCGTTACGCTGGTATGGGATTACATGGAGCAGTCTGGATTTTCTTATCATGGAACGGTACGCGACTGGTCTGCCGTCTTTTATCAGGAGACCTATTATGTACTGCATCATTTTATTAAAGACCAGCCAGACGAGGCCTGTATTGCTGCGGATAGCGGATTCCGTTGGGAGCAGATATTCAGACAGGATACGGAAGCCGGCTTCCTATTCACTCATTTGGAGCGGGTAGGCTTCCGTTTGTTTATCCCCGAGCAAGCTATGATTGATGCCCTGGTGGATGACGATGAAGATTGGCATTATCAAAGCCCAAAGCATAAATTCCAAATGTATGCATTTCACCAGGACTGTTCATTTCTTGTTGAGGTGTATATGCAAAGTCAGATTCCGCCTTACGGTGCGAACAAAGACCCGCTTCCATATCCAGATAACCGGTGTCAATTGATGTTCGACATTGATTCTGAAGGATCTGAGAGTACTAGCAATCCTAAAAGAATGCGGATTATTGAAGGGGAAACATTAGATATATTGGATGAGCTCGATGAAGAGTTGCTTACGTCAACTCGTGCAAGTATTAAGAAGATCTATGACGAGAACAGTACGATCGCTCTACTAAATTCAGGTGGTAAGGATAGTAGAGTTGTGCTGCAGTTGATGCTTGAGCATGCTATCCAGCATCCGGATCCATCGAAGAAGATTATGGTCATCAGTGCGGATACGCTGGTTGAAAACCCTGGTGTAAAATCGATCATTCATGGGTTAAAGGATGCGTTAGCAGAGGCGCTGCCGTGGGTGGAATATTACGTGGTGAAACCAAGGGTAGATAATACGCTACTCGTTTGCATAATTGGTAAGGGGTATCAAGCTCCTTCTACAACCTTTCGCTATTGCGTCCGTAGACTCAAGATTGAACCTGCACGTGATTTTCTTGAATCTACCTTTCTTTCCGATGGTATTGTAGCGAATGAGAAGACATGCCTGGTGATGGGTAGTCGCGATAATGAGAGCGGAAACCGAAAGCGAAGTTTACAAAAGTATTTTGGAGAAGATTTTTATGGACAGCATCCTGTAGGTTCGATTCGTACAGCGAGTCCAATACGAGATTGGACAAGTCAAGAGGTTGTCACGTATTTAGCTTTTAATCGGGCACCATGGAGCCGATATGGTGCACGTAATACAGAACTGCTTGCCTTCTATGGATCGGCAGCCGGCAGTGAATGTCCACTTGGTGCGGCCGTCATTAATGACAATGAAGCGATGATGCAATGCGGGAAAAGCGCGAGAACCGGTTGTTACCTTTGCACGATCTCGAATGACAAGAGTATGGGTAACCTGATTTCGACGTACCCCGAGTACGAGAAATATTATCGCTTCAGAAGTCTCTTGAAGGCGATTGGCCAAGATATTCGTTATGGCGGAATCGTAGGACTTCAACGTATCGGTAAATCCAAAATTGGGAGCGGAATTGGTGATCTTACGATCGATGCCCGCACACAGCTGCTTCAATCTATGGTGAACCTGGGTATTGAATGGGAACGAGAAGAGATTATGACAGCCTATCAGATGGTTATGGAGCGGGAAGTAACCGAAGGATTTCCTGTGACAGAACGTTTTCGCTCGGTTATGTATCAGCTGCTAGGCCTTCGTCACGGCTTCCGCGGCGTATTCGGTCATTCCGTATTCGATCCTTATTGCACCGGCGTTGATCAACCTACCGAAGAAGATGCAAGAGTGATTCATCGCATTTTAGAAGAGAGAGCTGCAGCTGCTGTCTTTGAGTCAGGCTATTTGTTCTAGCCTCATTTTTTCCTCTCTAAGGGAATATATACCTGGCCAGGCGGGATGGATTAAAAAAATCCTCCGCCTGGAAGCGGGGGGGAACTATGGAGGAATTCGAAGATGAGTGAGCATGAATATTCTTTATTTGATTTTTCATTTGAAGATCAGCAAAATGGAGGGCAGCCGGCCCTTGCAGGGTGGTTCAACCAGGAAGCTCCCATTGTGGCTCCGACAGGCAGGTCCTATGCCTATGATGTTGGAGAGGAGTTGCGGGGTGCACGAAAGCATTTGGCGGCGCTGACGAAGTTTACACCGGAATGGTATGACATGCTTAAATCCGATCATAAACAAGCCTTTGAAGAGATAAGCAAAGATAACCTGGTTGGTAAAATTATTGCTGATCAACTCCGAGAGAATGGATTCTCATCTGAAGCTGCTTATGCAATTAAGTTAGTTTGGGATAGAGTTGCCCAGCGACCCGAAGATTCGCATCAGAAGCGGGAGGATTACGTACAAGCCATTAATGCTTTACAAGAGATATTCGCAAAGACAATCAGTGAAGACCTTTTTCGTGAGGCATTCGAAAAGCTGAAAGTAGTTGTGAAGAAAGGGTACTACTCTGGCTATCCACTGCAGCTTGAGAAAGATAAGGATCTTATAAATTATCGCTATTGGGTGTCCCTTGGCGATCGCTTTGTAAATCTCTTTTTCAATTGGAGCAAGAAAAAATCCGGTTCTACTGAACTCTTTGAGAAAGCTTTCAAACTTGAAGAAGGAAAGGATTGGACTTGGGCAGATCCGAAGTCTCGATCTTCTGCAGCTGCAGTGAAAAGAGAATCGAATAAAGCACGCTGGGAACGTATGGTACCGGAGGAAGTGATCCGTCTATCTCAGCAACCATCGGGAGTAAGTAAACCCGACGATTTGCTCGAGCATTACGGGTATCGAGGAGCTCAATTCGGAAATTATGTTAATGATCATTCCGGGAGGTATCACGTACTCTGCAGCGGTAATGCACATGCAGACTTAGCAGACATTCTCTCTATCCCGCGGCAAGTGATCGGTTTTCACGGACGGCTCGGTATTGCCTACGGAGCCCGGGGATCAGGGGCTGCATCCGCACATTTTGAGCCTTTTATGTCATCAACCTCACGAAGTATCGTGGAGGTGGGGCACTTTGCCATGAATGGGCACATGCGCTTGACTTCAACCTGTATTCTTTATCTCATGGTTTTACTAATGGTAAGCAGGCTGCCTTATCCGATGATTCCTCCGGGATGGAATTGCCTTATGTCGTTCGAAGTGCTTTTGAAGAACTTATGAAAACCATCATAGAAGGAAACGGAAAAAGGCGTGTTGATGTCCCAGAAGTATTGCCAGATGTAAAGGGGAGGTATCGAAGTTCGATTTACCAGTATTTAAGCCGCAATGATGGAGATATTTCTCCTGCACTTGCAGCTATAAAAGGTAATTACCGCATTAAGCCTAAGCAATGGGATGAAATAGGTTTTGCATTTTGTCATCGATTGAAAGAAGAAGGCAGGGAGATTCCTACTTCATTTTATGTTCCAACAGATAATAGCCAATATTATCTCGATGCAGTATCTCGTGGTGCCTATTGGTACCGCAAGCATGAACTATTTGCCCGTGCGTTTGAATCATGGATAGAAGACGAGCTTGCTGAGCGTGGAATGACCAATTCGTATTTGGTCAGCGGCACACAATATGGCGGTCCTTATCCAATCGGCAAAGAGCGCGAGACCATTAATGCTGCGTTTAGCATATGGTGGACACGATTGCTCAATTCCGGAATTCTCCAGGATGAGCAGCTATGGAAAGGGAAATAGTTTGCGAAATGAATGGAGGGCATGGCATGGATAAGAAAGCTCGGATCAGACATGATATTGAACGGAAGCGGGATGAAATGAATAAGGCCAGTGTTAGCCATGGGATCTCTTCAAAAATTGTTCTGAAGATATCTCAGGAGCTAGATAAGCTTCTCAATAAATATCATCATATTCAGCAGTAATAAAACTTTATTATGAGCCACTCCCAAAGAGGAGTGGCTTTTTATATTTTCATTCCCTATATGGTGGATCCCAAGAGCAGCATTTTTCTTGAATGAGTGAAATAAAGATTCTGACTCGTTTTTCGATGATGATGATTAATTGTATTTCTTAAAAATAAGTGCTTAATACATTGTATTTATTTGATCTCAATATCTGAGGGAGGGGGGTCAGATTTTGAGATAGGGTGGCTCAAAATTTGAGAATTGATATCATCCCTCAAATTTTGACATAGAGGGGTCAAATTTTGAGGAGCGTAGAATCTCGCCCCTCAAAATTTGAGAGGCGAAAAATATTTCGCTCCTCAAATTTTGAGATAGGGGTGTCAATTTTTGAGATATATACATATCAAAAATTGAGGAGCTGGTATAAGTTATGATCTAGCATGGGGTTTGTAAGCTGTATATTTATAAATGGAAGAAGGCAATGGAGTTTGCTTTGGAATTCATCAGTTATCAGAAAAGCAGGAATACTTGTCCATTTGCAGAATCATGATAACGAGGAGGAGATATGAGTGAAAGCACCTCGTGACCGTATTTCAATTGAAGAAGTGTTGTCTACTGAGCCCGAACTGATCGAGAAAATAACTGAGTTTCATGATGCATCTGCAGGAGAGTTTTTCTTTATGAAAGACGCACCTGATAAAGTTCATTACATCACTGAGGAAGTTTACGATGAGGCGGAGGGTTTTTGGAAAGTCCGGAACGAAAATGAAGAAATAATCGATTATTACGGTAACGCAGTGCCACTTTTCTCATCAACCGCCATGATGGACATTATTCGACAGCATTGCCGGTTGGAAGTCCGGTCTTTCAAGGGTGGATGGCTGGTGATCTTGGAAGGATCTGAGTTAATGCAGTCCGAAGAAGGTGATGATCTGGTTTCCCTCTTGTGGAAGGTTATGAAGAAAGTTCATCTTGACTATCCGATATAACAAAAACGAGGTCGTATTTATGCGGCTTCTTTTTTGTTATATATGGTTTGCATTTCTATCTGATAAGAATCCTCTACTTCTGATAGGAGAACGTTGAATTAAGATACCATGCAGCCGGTCAAACGATCGGCTGCTTCGTAAAGGAAAAAAGCCGGTTCGTCGCCATGTAAAAAAAGATCGTCTTGGAGCGATGACAGCCGAGGAGATGAAAGCTGCTAATGAAATGACCCAATCTACTAGAGGATATGGCAGCAATCCTAGCTAAGTAAAATATCAATCTATCAATTTACCATGGTATATAGTATATTTAATATGTAAGGTGAAATATTCCATCCCCCGTTTAAGTAGTGATCCATTGGGCACAATGATTGCTAACTGGGGGTGATAGATTTGAAAGAGAGGGATAAGGATATGGCAGTTAACAAAATTGAAAAACAAACTACCACTACTACTAACAACAAAAACGTGATGAAGTCGGCCGAGAAAATGTCCAACAAGTTCCGGAAGACTCTTGATAGGCTGGCGAAGAATTAAATGCTGATTCGATTGACAGCCGAACAGATTCAGGAGATTCATGATAATGAACTTGAAATCAGCGGTATAGGCATACCGGGAACAAAGGATCCAGGATACTTAGACCTTCTTGCGTATAAGCCCTTTACGGAGCTTTTCGGAGAGGAAATGTATCCTGGATTATTTTTTAAAGCAGCTGTACTCATGCGCGGCCTCATTAAAGGGCATGTGTTTAATGATTGCAATAAGCGTACTGCTTTGATCACAACGATGACTTTCCTTGATCTTAATGGCTACGAGCTAGATGCAGATCCCGACGAGCTCTTTGAAGTAACGATCGCTATTGCTGAAGATCGAATATATGAAGAAGCCTTATCTGATTATCTGGAACGCAATTGCATTCCTACATATTAAAAGGAGCTGCAGTGCAGCTCCTAATGGATGCTATCATAAAGGAGAAATAGTATGAAAAAACTTATTACAATGTTTCTTGTATTCAGTCTGCTATTCGTTGGCATGAACACCAAGAACGTTGAAGCAAAAACAACAGCACCGATGGTTTACCTTGATGGACAAAAAATGAATTTCGCAGTTGAGCCTATCGTTCAAGCTGGCATAACGCTTGTACAATTCCGACCAATCTTCGAAAAGCTTGGCTTTAAAGTTTCTTATGATTCGAAAACCAAAGTTATTACTGGCACTTCCGAAAACATTAGCATCAAAATGACAGTCGGCAGTTTCGCTGCTACTGTTAACGATAAGAATGCCACGCTGGAGGTGAAGCCAAAAACCATTAATGGCAACTTGATGGTTCCATTGCGTTTTGTTGGACAATCGGCAGGGTACGATGTCACCTACAAAAATGGCGTCATTAATCTGAATAAATCTACGAAGTTGGGTATTCAAGTCATTGATGGCGTTACGTACAATATTGTCCATTATAGTATGGGTGGTATTCGTGTTGGCGTATCTGCAAAGATGGAACAAGACAAATCCATTCAAGACGTTTACCGAGTGATAATATTTAACGATAGAACTGATACTTATACGAATAAAGTAAGTTGGAAAGCTAAAAAAATAGGCTCTTCCATCGAAGAAGAAGAAGCTTTGGATATCGCTTTTGAACAAGAACTTTATCAATATAACAAGGAAATTCAACCCAATTCAAGCTACAAGGCAGTCGTATCTTTCTCTACTCGATCCGGTGAAGAATGGGATGCCTTATCATATGGAGGTGTGATTATTCCACTTCCAACAACTCAAGAATAATGTAATAACAAAAAGCCCCTAATCAAGGTGTTCTGAGAAAATTTGAATCTAAAACTGTATTGATTACAGGTGCTGGTACCGGCATTGGCGCCGCTGCAGCAATCGAAATGGCTACCCGCGAACGTAACCAAAGATCCAACTTCCATCGGTTTCAATCCGGCACATTATTGTGCCGGTTTTTTTCGTACGTAAGCGTAGATCATGCCTACTCCATAACACGACAAGTAATCGGAAGCGAAGATGACCATGGCAAAAAAGGCTCGAGTGCCTCTGGATTTTGTGGATCCGGAAGCTGTGGAAGCTGCTCGAACAGGTACTTTAGATATTGGAACGGACGAAGTCCGTTTTCCTTCGCCGTCTCGATGACGCTGTAGATCGTCGCACTAGCCTTCGCGCCGCGAGGCGTATTCGCGAATAACCAGTTTTTTCTCCCGATCACGAATGGCTTGATAGATCGCTCACTTCGGTTGTTATCGATCTCGATCCGGCCATCCTTCAGAAATGAGGTCAATTTCTCCCACTGGTTCAAGCTGTAAGTAATCGCTTGTCCAGCCAGACTCTTCGGCAAGGATTGAGAGCGCTGTTGCTTGAGCCACACCGAATAATCCTCTAGGATGGAAAGGCTTCGCTTCTTTCGCTCGGCATATCGCTCTTCTGACGAAGCATCATTGAGCTCGCGCTCCATTTGGAATAGCGTATTACAGTAAGCCAGTCCTTGATTAGCTACTGAATTCTTGTTCCCTCTCGTCGTTGGCGGAGCAACTTTCAGCGCTTCGTCATATTTGCGCCTCGCATGTGCCCAGCATCCCACAAGAGTCACCTCTTGCCGGTATAACGGCAGACTGTCGACGTATTTCTGGCTCATGACGTAAGCCATGCTGGACGGTGATGCCAAACTTCCCGGATAAACAGGTTTAGGCATTGCTGCTGTTACGATGGGAGTCTGAATATCTTCACGATCACAGTGGCGACACGCATACACATTCCGTACGTGACGAATGACCTTCACTTGTGGCGGTACAACGGCAATTTCATTGCGCGTCTCTGTACTCATCTCGTGAAGAGAACCACCGCAGCACGTACATACTTGCTCGCCTTCCTCCAGTGAATAGGTAATGGTTTCTACTGGAAGCTTGGAGAGATCCTCTGTTCGCTTGCCGGATGACTTGCGACGCTCGTAGGTAATCTCTTCAGACCGCGGTTGTTCACCAACAGGAGGTGCAAGCATTTCGGCTTCATAGAACAATGAGAGCTCTAATTGATCCGGATGCGTCTGCTCACTGGAAGCACCAAACCGCTTTTTCTGCGCTAAGCGGAACTGCTCTTCGTACCATTTGAGCTTGGCCGATAGTTCAAAAATTTGTTGTTGTAAAGATTCAATGGTTGGTGTATCTGCATGTTTTTACATACTTTACTCATTAGATAAGAAACACCTAATACCTGTAAGTGCCTATGGCAAAATGATTACAAAGATGTGACTAAATGACGGAAACGGCATTGACCTTGGGATGAGCTTGCCGTTGGCTGAGTGAAAGACCATCCAGCAGCCAGCGGAGCTCCCTGCTTGAAATAGCCGCCAGTAGGCCATTGAAATCTGCCCCGTTCCAGGCGGCGATAATAAAGCCAGAATCCATTATAATTCCAGTAAAGAATTTTGAGTTTGTTGAATGCCCGGTTACAGAATACGAACAAGCCGGAAGAAAAGGGATCCAAACCGAAGCTTTCCTGGACGATGGCAGCAAGTCCGTCGATCGATTTGCGCAGATCGGTAGAACCATAGGCAAGAAACACACGCACGCTGATTGCTCGAAAATGTCAGCATGATGAAGTAAGCACATGAATCACTTCGCGCAGAAGCTTCGGGTCAAAGCCGGAATGAAGCTCAACACGGATCTCACCGATATGAAGAATTAGAGAAGGATCAGAAGAAACGCTGGGATCAACAGTAGCAAGAGGTACAAATTGGATGGGAGACGTCTTTAGGTCCGGAGTAGTCTGGGATGAACCACGTTTTATTTTTTACAGCCAATATTTCAATTGTTCGACAGAGCATTGATTTGCGTTGCACCAAGCTTTCATTGTGAGGTCAATTGCCCGATAAGCTGCGATACGTGCTTGCCAATCTTGTCTGCGTTGTTCTCTAGCATTCATGAGTTATCCTCCATACTCAGGTTAAACTCATGATCTCATAGCTGGCTGATCGGTAGAAGGCGGGGAGAGTTTGACGCTTCCGCTGCTTCTTTATGTCCAGTAAGTTGATTAGGAATATTAACTAACAACAAAAAACACATATTCCGAAGAAGTAATTAGGCTTAAAGTTTTGGAATAATAAGCGAATCGAATACAGAGGAGAATATACGAAATGTTTAAGAATTTAATATTGTGGTTCAAATCATCCAATGCGAAGGACAACAAAAAGACTTCTAGAAAATCCTCAATACAGAATGCACCTATGAAACGAACTATTAATTCCTCTCGAATTGGAGAACTTGGTGAACATAAAATTAATATACAACTGGACCAACTTCCAAAGGATACAAAATACCTAAGTGATATTATGATTAAAAACCCCAAATCTCGTACAGGCTTCTCTCAAATTGACCATATAATCGTATCACCATACGGATTATTTGTAATTGAAACCAAGAACTACAACGGAGAAATTAAAGGAGGCCGGTCGGATAAGAATTGGAGGGTAAATAATAGATTCAATATGTTCAATCCTTTAAAACAAAACTTTGGACATATTAAAGCACTTGAGCGTGTGCTAACTGAACAACCTGATTTACTATATATCTCAATGGTCTCATTTACTATGCGATGTCGATTTAGTATTGATCCTGAACTGAGGAAGATTGAATCCAACGAGTTAATTGTCTATGATACAGAATTATCAGAGTTTATTAATCGTAAGGTAAATAGGATTAAGGCTACTTCAGATAAGGCATTGTTAACCGATGCTGAAGTTCAAAATATATACGAAATCATTCAAAGTTCCAATATTACTGATCCTGCGCTTAGATTAGAGCATGTAGCTAAGATAAAAAAGGAATAAACGAAGGATTAATTGAGATCCCGCGAAAAGTGTTTAATGAAACAGCAGCAGTTTAGGACTTTATTTTTTCGTCCATGGCTGCTGCTGTTCCTTTTTTAGGCTCATACTAATACTTATTTTTTAGAGCCTGACGGTTTTGCGAATTTGAAACCCTAATGATTCAATACATTGACCGGGACCGGGATGTCCTTCAAATGAAGAAAAGGAGCCTAACGGCTCCTAAGTTTGAAGAGTTTCAATGATAATATTTGTCATTGTTGGATCAATGTTACGAAGTACATCTCCAATAACGGATAGGTAGCGATCCTTCAGCCAGTTTGTAACAAAGTCGCTTGGCGTATAGATCGTATATATTGTCCCGCGCTTAATTGCAAATGTATTCTTAAACCAAGTATCATAAGTCGGCTTGGATAGTTTTTCTTCTAAGCTTCTTAAGCAGGTTGCCCAAACCTGTATATCTTCTTCGGTTTGTTCTTTTAAAACGAGCTGCTTATGTATCAGTTGCTGCTTCTCTATTTCAAAGAGGGACATTTGTTTCGGCTTATTTTTTATAGCCTGAACATCACCTTTTTCAATAAGGTCCGAGTACAGTTCGTTATAATCTACATCGAAATCAAGCTCAAGATCGTCACGTTCACATGTATCGACTAGCTGCTGGAGATAGCGGTCATGATCAGCTTGTAGTATTGGGGGCAGCTGCTCATACAAAGCCTGAGAGAGGAACGGGACCTTCTTTCGTACTTTAAACAAAGCACTTTCATTATTGTTGTAGTTCGATTTGTTTTTCACTTGGAATTGATAGACAAAGCCATAGGTCTCCAGAATTGCGAGGAACTTTTTGACCGTGTTTCGACTCTTGTTCATCTTAAGTGAGATTAGTTCGAGATTTGGCCAACAGTAGTCCTTTTCACCGTAGCAATAGCGCTTCAAGTGACCAAATAAAGCGATCCCCTCAGCAGAGAGGAAATGACTCCAGTAGTCAAACATGTAATTATTAATAATCGTCAGATGGCCATCAACATAAGGAATGTTTTGACCATGCTTGTCGAGAGAGAATTTCTGAACATCGTCCTCTTTAAAGATGATCTGCTCAACTTCATCTTCGTAGTAGGGGACATCCTTGTCACCAACTTTTTTAGAACGTGCTATTTTATTTCCAGTGGGCCGGCTGCGGTAGTAAATGAGCTCGGAGGTACCACCCTTCAAATTCTTCTTTTTTTCCATAAAAAAACTCCCTTGTTGACCCCAAAAAAAGGCAATACTCAAGAGAGAATAGATACTTTATTTTTCAAAATTGCTATGCTACAATAAGGGCATAGAATCATTGGTGAATAAAGTCTCTACTCCTGATTCATTCATTGTCTGAACGCTGGCGGGCCGAAGGACAAAGAATGGTGACCTGGTAGGGGCTTTTTTTCTTGTGTATGTGGTTTAGAGACAAAACGTAATAACAAAAAAACACACAAATCATTTATGTGTGCAAAAATAAGAGTATGAATCTCGACGATTTTTTAATGAATCGTCAGACTATACCCAACTGCACGCACTTAAAATATAGCACTTCTCCTTAATACGGTAAAGTAGTATTTTGTCAGATTTACGCGGAAGAAGTTCCTTGTACGGGACAACAGGCTGTGTTACAATGATTTTAATTATATAGCGTAGCACGCGCAAAAAGCCCCGGAACTGGTTGATCCAGCCCCGGGGCTTTTTGTTGAGGCTAGGGCTTTTAACCCTATCAACTCTTTACCATTTGTAAGAAAGAGTGCTATAATACAAACATTATCGAGTATTATTTATATTCTTCGCTGCTGTTATTTCAGCGAAGACCAAGCAGTATGAAACTGATGAAGTACATGAATGAACACTTTTAAAGACAAGCGCTATAGCTATGTCTTTTTTTGCGTTCATTCCAGGAGGCGCATTCTATCGAATGCGCCTTTTTTGTGCGATTTGAAGCAAGAAAAGATCATGGAGACATGATCGCAATTCTTGCAAGAAGCCAGGGTAATTCATATTAAAGAAAATGGAGGAATGCGCAAATGAGCAACAACCGTAGTCAACAACAACAAACTGGTGAAAGAGAATTCTTGGCGGGAGGTCTCGAGCAGTTTTTGTTGAACACGGCACTTGAAAAGAGAATGTTAGCACATAAGCACATAGAGTCGGTTTATAGCAGAGTGCCGGCGGAATATCACAAACATATCAGGCTGCTATCCCAAAAAGAAAAAATATTTGATTGCGAATATAGGCTGTCTGCCGCACACAAGGAGAAAGGTCTACATTCCTATCACGGCAAAACCTATGTTGAAACTTTTCGTCCCTATGTTGATGTTGAAGGCAGAATTACTGAAATGATTGACACACACAAAAAGTTTGACAAAGGTTATTTGCTGGATACGTATGCAGAACAAATTGGATCAGTGTGGGTCATGACATGCGTATTTGAGGGTCTTAATAAAATGGGTCAACCATTTAAGACAAAGGAGCGGTCGATGATTGGTTTTGGAGGTTCAGGTGTTGATGCTTCAAATCCGGTTGAAAATGCCTCTACCAGTGCTGTCGGCCGTGCTTTGTCCCATGGTGGTTATGGCAATATAGGTTCCGGATTATCTTCTTATGAAGACACATATACCGGGATTTCTCGACAAAAAGCAGTTGATCAGTTAAATGGTAATGGAGATGAAAATAAGCCAACTCACCTTCAGAAAACAGATCATAACAGTGATCCGGTATCGGAAGCAGGACAAACGAATAGCAGGCAGCAGCAAGGAAATAAGCAAGTTGCTCCTCCTATTGGACAAGGCAATCTTCGTTCACAATCAGATGCTGGTCAAGGGCAGCAGTATAACAGCGATGGACGCAATTCCATGCAGGAGAAAAATGTCTTGGTCAGCCGACTTATGGATATGACCAAAGGACTTAATTCTACCTACTTGCAATCCCTTGTTATGTCTTGGATTGGATTACAATCCTGGAATGGGAAGTTTAATTCACTTGAACTTGCCCAGCTGCGTATTGTCGAAGAAAAAATGAAAGTAGAGATAAATTACCACGCATCTTAGATAGGAGAATGACCATGAAGCTAAGAAGGACAAAGAATGAGAATTGGTTTGAGATCAGATCGCAATGTCCGATTTGCGGCCATAGCGGATGGTGCGCGATCAATCGTGAGCAAACGATCGTACACTGCATGCGTGTACCTTCCGATGAATTTATTGATACCGCAATCGGAAGACAATTCAAGCATTATCTTGATCCTAATGCCGTTCCAAAGACGAAAATTGAGATTGAGTTGAGCCAGTCGGTAGATAAGAAGCCGAATTATCAGCTTGATCGCGTTTATCGTGCCTTAGCGAGTGAGATTTCCCTATCTCCCGATCATGCTGCACATTTGCGGCATGATCGGAAAATGGATATGGATGCGATACGGTCGCGAGGATATCGAACGATGCCAACGCAGGAACGATACAAAATAGCGAAATCGGTTATTCGTCGCTTAAATGATCAAAGTGATCTGCTTGGTGTACCAGGTTTTTACTGTGTAGAAGGTCAATATGGACCTTACTGGACGATGTCTGGTGCGCAAGGTCTGATGATCCCCTATCGCTCGGTGACAAACGAGATAACAGGTTGGCAGATACGAGTAGATAAACCCATGCTCGAACTTCATATGAAGGGGCATATCAAAGGGGAAATTCTTGAAGAGCTAGCTCCCGAGAATGGTAAGCGTCGTGCCAGGTGCGAGATTCATGTTGGAGATAAGACATTACAAGTCACTCTTATTCAGAATGACAAAAAAGAGAGTTACTCGAGTTCGTCGGGGCAATTTATTTTTAGTATTGAGCTGAAACAGGGGAATAAGTATTGGTGGTGGAGCAGCGGAGATAAGCTAAATGGCTCGTCTATCGGTGGACCTCTTCCTGTACATTTGGCATTGCCACATCAGATACTAGGGGATTGGGCGAAAGGTGAATCGGCGAATACGATTATTGACTGCAAAGAAGTATGGGTAACGGAAGGCCCGCTTAAAGCGGATAAAACCGCGGATGGTCTTCAAAAACCTTGTTTCGGCATCCCAGGTGTAGGCTCCTTTTCTTTACTACTGGAGCCGCTTAAGCAACTTGGATGTGAGCATGTTGTGTTGGCTTATGATGCGGATGTCATTCATACCCCTGAGGTGCAGATGGCGTTAGAGCAATGTGCGAATTTCTTTGCTGAGAAAACGGATATGTCGATCAGTCTTGCGATGTGGAATCTAGCAGATGGTAAGGGAATCGATGATTTGCTAGACAACGGTTTTGTTCCCATGTTGGCTCAAATGGTATAAAGAAATAATTAATAACATTAAATAATAGATTAATATGCAATTCAATTAATTTGGATATAGCTAAAAGGGGTTACGACAATCCCTTGCTACTAAAGGGATTGTTGTTTGAACTTTAGTGAAAATGGGAATAATAAATCACATATTATTGGAGGAATTCGAATGTTGAATCGTACTATATTGATAGGCAGATTAACTAGAGACCCGGATTTGAAATATACTCCCGCTGGTGTGGCAGTTTGCCAATTTTCGCTAGCAGTCGATCGCCCATTTACTAGTGGGCAAGGAGAACGTGAAGCCGATTTTATACCGGTTGTGGTTTGGCGGCAGCTGGCTGAGACCTGTGCGAATTATTTGCGCAAAGGCCGTTTAACTGCAGTTGAGGGGCGAATTCAAGTTCGTAACTATGAAAATAACGAGGGTAAAAGGGTATATGTGACGGAGGTCATTGCCGATAATGTACGCTTCTTGGAATCGAATCGTGAACCTAGTGCCCAGCTGCGCGAGGAGAGCGGGAACAATAGAAGCAGCAATAACAATGCTGGTAATTCATTTGGTGGAAATGGTGGAAGTGCTGCAGGTCAATCTCGTAGTAGCGCTAATAACCACTATGATCCTTTTGCGAATGATGGAAGACCTATCGATATCTCCGAAGATGATCTACCATTCTGAGATTTTGTTGATGGTGATCCAATAGAAAGGGCGTGAAGCGCATTTCACGGTGGTTCGAATTTCCAACAGAGATACTTCCGCAAGAGACGCAAAGCTGGCTAAGTCAGCATGACCGATCGATCTTACCGGTTTATAGTAAGGGTGATGGGTTTGTGATTCTGTTGCCGGAAGCGGGGCAGGATTTATCTAAGCTGCCCGCTGGACTGATTCAACTAATAGAGATGGCGCGGGCACGTAAATGTAATCGAATTTATATCCGTTAACACCCCTGCATGGAGGGATAAGAAACTGCCCCTCCATCGCAACAGGGGCTGGTGAAGGAGAACATATATTGAAATGCTAACAGAACAGGACAATTGTACGGATACTGTTAAGGTAGATCGTACGCTCGAGATTGAATTGACCTTAACGGAGCTCGAATCGCTACATGTGCAAAAGCTAAAAGTTGAATGGGATCGTTTTTTATTGATTCCTTCGAATACTAGAAATGAACTTCAAAAGAGGTTCCACATTTGGCAGCCGGCGACAAAGCGTTTTGAGGTTATGTTATGGTTCGAGAAACGATTGCTTGATTTATTGACCGGCGGATCCGATAAACTTGACTTCAAAGAAAAAGGGATTACTAATAGTCGGATATGTGAGTGCGGTCAGGTGATTGCAGCAGAGATGCCATGCTATTGTAATCGAATAAGCAGCGCGGTCTATTGTCAATCTTGTGGCTATAGGTCCATGATGGATGAACGCATTTATCGTGGATTATTTGCTGCTTCACTACTTTCTGAAGTATATGATGAGTTAGTTTGGCAGCCGTAATGACTTGAGCAAATAGGCTGCTCAAATGATATGAAGATGGTTAGTGTCCATAGTAGTGCCCTAGCATGGAGGGAGAAAAGCAGCACCCTCCATGTAAGAGGGGCTGATAAGGAGACGATCCGAATGACATTAGCGATGACATTACATCATAACGATTACGATACAAAACCAGCCACACTTTCTCCAGCTAAAAAACCTTTGACGCTTGAGCAATTAAAAGCGCTGCAGGTAGTTCAGTTAAATGCAGAATGGCTAGTATTCCTTAGTTTACCTTGTAACAAGAAAGGTGAGATCATGAAAACCTTCCACATTTGGCCGTCTGCGACGAAGCGGATAAAGATTCTGGCATGGTTTGAAGATCAGCTGCGTAGTGTAATCAATCGTGCCAGCGCTTTCTCTTTCAAAGAAAAAGGTATGATTACAAGCCGTTTTTGTGCGTGTGGACAAGTGATACAAGCTGGTGAGCCATGCTATATACATTCGAGTAGTGGGAATGTTCATTGTGTCGAGTGTGGACGATTGCATGATAATCGTATGAGTGATGGACTGACGGCCTCGAGGATACTTGTTCAAGTCTTTGAGCAGTTATTACTCGCTAATAAAGAGAGCACCAGGGGCTAAACCTGCTATTTAATGATAGGAAGAGTTCAACGTTTACGTGTATCAGTACCCTACATGGAGGGAAAGAAACAGCCCCTCCATGTATCGTGGGGGCTGATAAGGAGACGATTGATATGGAAATCGGATTATATTTCTGTGGTTGTGGTAAAGGTTATGTGGAGTTGAATAAGGTAAAAAAGGACTATAGATGCGAATGTCGCGCTAAGGTCATACTCGAACAATATCCTTCTCGAGCACAGCTTGTTTCTTTGGATACTGTGCAGTTAAAGAAGCTGTGGCGTTTCTTTGAAACAATCCCATATAACGACCAGGAAGAGATTACTGAACCGTTCTTCTTCTGGCTTAAAGGGACCAATCGTTTTGCGATTTGGTTGTGGTTTGAGAAACAGCTGCGTTCGGAATTTATTGACCTACCCGGCCGGTTAGTTTGGCTGGAACAGGGCTTTGCGATTAGCCGTACTTGTAAATGTGAACACACATTAGCAGCGGGGCAGTCTTGTTACCTGAACCGTTCGAACGGGGATGTATACTGCGATCAGTGCGGACAGAACAAGATGCTTGATATCTGGCTACTTAGCGGCTATCTGAACCCATGGATACGAGCAGCAGAAGATCCTTTCTTTAATCGTGAAAGCTTTGTCGTTTGTGAGACAATGGAGCAATTAATCGAAAAATTCCAGCGAGGGAATTGGTCTTTAGGACAAGCATTTGTTTATAAAAACCTGTGCTTTATTAATCAAGTTAATGCTGGTGATGAGTGGCTTACGATCAAAGATTATAAGCCATTTGAGAGCATTACCTTTAAAGCGGTATTGCGGCATCAGGATGGTCAGGCATATATTCAAGAGCTGCTTGCCTATGAGATCGAGGGTAATCACGGACCAGACTATAGTTTGGTAGAAGCTATTTATTAATTTCAATCAATCAAAGCCATTCCTATAAGGAGTGGCTTTTTTTAAACTATTAATTACTCCCCAATATGCAGAAGAACTCTTGAGAAAGTGGAAGCCGTACGCAATAGAAGTCACTTCTCTGCGTCAGCATTTAGGGATGCATATTGTATTTTGTTAATGAAATACTATTATCGGTAAACACAATTGTGCAATAAGATTCGAAGCGAGGAGAGACAGATGAACGGCTGGTATGATGTTAGAGACTATGACGCGAAGGGCGACGGCCAACAACCCGATCATGTTGCAATACAGGCTGCAATCAACGCGGCAGCCGCAAACGGTGGGGGGGTGGTGTGGTTACCACCGGGGACCTACTTACTGCAAGCAGGAATTACTGTCACTGAACAGGTTCAGATCGTTGGCGCTGGTTGGCCGGCTCACTGGGTTGAAGGCCAACGGAACCCAGGGACTTGGATTCGTGTGGAGGATGAGGGTTTTTCGGCCTTCACTGTCAAAGCTTCGGGTGCGACCATCAGGGATGTTGCTTTTGTGTATGATCAAGAACGATCAAACCCATTGAGGAATGGGTGGGAGCCAAGAAACTTCCAACACGCTATCCACGTATGGGGAACTGACGTGACTCTCGACGGCATTCACCTGTACAACGCCACTCGCGGCATCCTGGTCAATCATCCCTCTGGTGTAATCGGTCGGGTTTCGCTCAACCGTATCTGGGGACAACCATTGCAGGAGGGCATTTACATAGATAATGCACATGACGTGATCAAGGTCAACAACGTCCACCTTTGGCCATTCTGGACCGATGCACTCGGCGACAAAAGGAAAACGGAGGGTTTATACGCCAGGGAGTACCAGAAACAACACGGTGTCGCAATACGGTCCGGTCGGAATGATAACCCTCACTTCTCAAATATCTTCGCGTTGGGGTACGGCCATGGGTTCTTATTCCAGTACAGAAATGGGGGAAAAGATGATAGCGGGCCGACGAGCAAGTTTATGATTGTGAATGCCGATCTGGACTTTTGCGGCAAGGCGATCGAGGTCAATGGGTTGGATACCACAGGGCAAATCGTTAACTTGAACGCACAGGGCGACAAAGAAGATATCGTCGGCATTGCCCTCACAGCGCTTTCGGCTCGTGTACAAGCCACCAACATTAGGCTTACTCACTTCCCCACGAATGCCATACGTGTGAACAACCACTGTGTGATACACCTCTCGAATATCTGGATTCAGGATTGGAATTTTACTCAGAAGGAACATCGCTTCCCTGGCATCGAGGTGGTCGATGCCCATTCACAGGTAATTCTGGGTCGACCGTTCTACTTTGAACAAGGGGAAGGTATTCTGAAGGCACCTGACACAGGCGGTAATGGCAAGATAGTCAACTAACACAAGGGATTGGCGACAAACGGCGGTGGAGCGTATTCATGTAGTCTTGAGTGTTTGAGCTGGGAACCCAAACATAATCAGACAACACAATAGCTCTTTTATGATTCCTATTGCTCGTCAAAGTATGGACCTGTATAATAAAGGCATTATGTACCACTTTTAATTGTCACCGCCGCTACTTATTCGGCGTGTGAAGGAGCATGTCCTTAACCGGACAACTATCATATTAGAGGCATATTTGCCATGAAGATTTTTAGGAACATACCTGAGGTATGTTTTTTTTGTCTTCATGGCCTTTTTTTGTGCCCAAAAACAAGGAGGAAATTGACAATGGTAGCAACTAAGGTGAGAGAAATTAATGAGAATAAGGGTGGGAGCCAGGCAAAAGGGAAGACATCTTTTCAGATCGAGAAAGATACATTGCTCGATGCACTGTTGTTCTGTGCAAAGATTGTTCCTCGCGTTGCTTCGATCCCGCTTCTGTCTTGCATTAAACTCGATATTCAAAAGGATACTTTGTTTGTTACAGCGATGGACGTGGAGCAATCTGCGCTTCAATTTCTTAAAATCAACAATGTAGGTGGCGTAAACGGTAGTTACTTGCTGCCGGCGAAAGAAGGCATAGATCTTGTGAAGAAAATGCCTGCAGGTGAAATTACCTTCAATCAGAACGATAATATGGTGGAGATTACCTACGGTAGTCGCGGTAAAGCCCAACTGGTCGTCCTGAGTGCGGAAGAGTATCCTGCGCTGCCTAAACCCGCGGAAGTCCAATTTGTATCTACGCCGATAGAGACGCTTAGAAAAGGAGCGCTTGCTTCTCGCTTCGCATCTACGGACGACAAAAGGCCGACATTAACTGCTGTTTTTATATACAGTGATCAAGGTCAATTGGCATTTATGGGAACCGATAGTCATCGAGTATACCGACATATCTCGAAGGTCAAAATCGATGATCCTGCTCGTTTTCACAATGCCATGATACCCGCGGTGCGGTTTAAAAGCATTGTTGACTCGTTGAAATCGGAGAAAGTAGATCTTGCGATAGATCAGCAGACCAGTCATGTAGTCCTTCGAGATCAAAACGTCATTTATTTTGGACGGATGCTCGATGGTACTTATCCTGAACTTAGTAAATTCTTTGTCAAGAAGGATGAAGGTCCAGCAGTAACAGTTTCCCGAGGAGAGTTGGATGATACGCTCAATCGAATGCTATCCCTTGATGGCGTAGACAACAATCGCGTAACGCTGGAAGTGAATGAGGACAGTGAATTTACGATCCATTCACGTTCGCAGAAAGGCGAGATTTGTGAGGGATTCCCGGATGCCAAAGTGGACGAAGGGTTTCCAACGATCAAATTTAACGCCCGCTATTTGAAGGAAGCGCTCCTTGTAGGTGACCGGGAAGTCAAAACGGCTACCTTGCGTGTTATGGGGGTTACTTATCCAGGGTATATCGAATTTGACGGTGACCAGAGTGTCTGCGTAGTGGTGAACCAGGTCAGATAATTGGAATGATTTCATATCGGAGTAGTGGCTAGTGCAGCTACTACTCCAAATTTATGATTGTACCAGATGAAGAATATCGACAAATCGGTAAAGTGGTGTCGGGTGGCCAAACGTTGCCGAACCAGCCACTGAGTGCCAGGAGGAAATAAGTATGAAATCAAATCAAGTGCCGGCTCCACAACCTATGTTTGAGGTGACATACAACTACAACTACGATGGCAAGGTGTTCCCTTACCAAGAGGAAATGACCGAATCCCAGTTGCGGAGAATGGAAAAATACATTACTGACGGGGGTGTAAACCAGTTTGGTTCCTTCTATTCCAACCTAGTGATTGTGAAAGAGCTGGGTATGACGGACGTATCCAATCTGGAAATTTGGCTGGAGATTGGGATGAAGAATCCGTGGATAGTCCGGGCGAATGATCCTACGTTCACCTACAACTCGTTCAGTGAATGCAAATCCTTGGATTACCTGATCTCTAAACTTGAGAGTGGTAACTGGTGCCAAGGGCAGGCGTTCTACTATAAGAACATGTGCTTTATCCAGCAGGTTGATAGTGGTGATGAATGGCTTGTTATCCGGGGAGGCATAAAGTTCGAGAGCTGGAGCTGCGGCCGCGTTATCAGAGAGGATGGCAAGGAAAAGTTCATCAATCAGCTCAACCGGATGTTCGCGGCTACTGATCAACAGCTTCGCACACTAGAGTATATGGATGCTGGGGAGGTTAGCTATTGCGAACATTGCACTAATAAGATGTTCCCCGGATGCGACAAGATATATCTTCGAGGTACTACCTGCGAAGATTGCTACATTAGCAAGAAACTGCACCTACAAGCAATAGTCGATAAGGTGAAATCTGGCGAGCGACTGGTTAAATCTGATTTGAAGTATTTGGGGTACAGGGATAGCTTTTTCGGAATCGGCAAGGGTATGGAGAATAACCGAGGCTTGATCTTCTGGGATACAGAGGTTGCAATTGGTTACCCGTATGGTGAACGTGATTCACTAGAAATCACGATTTATAAGCCGATCTCTGGTAATGGCAATCCAACCCAGTTACAGTGGCAACTAGTGGATGAATACAAAGCTGAGGAAGACAAATAAGATGGCATTTCAACCGAAGACGGTATTCGAATTGGAAGCCGGACAAGCATACTCGAATTGGTCTGTCAGTTCCAGAGTGCAAACAGATCGCAAATCGTATAGTCCGTATTTACTGTTGCGGCATTCCTGATGGCAATCATTAATCCAATCAATGCATTTAACTTTGGGAAGCATTCTTCTATGAGAAGAACCAATAAGAAAAGACCCGCTGCTAATTGGCGGGTCTTTTCTTATTGGTATTGGCTTATTTATTGTCGAGTAGTTTTGGAAGAATCGATATTTGATGAATTCACCATTAGTAAGTAACAAGCTTAGTTAACCCACCTTCTGTATATCCCGATCCCGGTCTTCAAATTCAATTGGGTTATGCAGTAATGTCAGCGCTTATCTTTAAGGAGTAGCTACGTATCATCATCTAAAGGTAATTGTTAGATTTGAAGTAACATATTGGCATGGGGCTATTTTCATATTAAAATAGTCCTGCTAGACATACAAATATTGGGGAGTGTATTAGTTCATGGCATTTATCGGTTTACTATCAATACTGGGGATTGTCTTCTTCATTTTGACAGCGATTATCCCTCCTCTCAGACGAAAGATTTCGTCAAAACTCACTGTTAAGAGGAGCTTGTTATGTAGTCTTATCTGTTTTGTTATTATGATTATCGCCATGATTAACACTGACACATCAGATAATACGGCAACGACGGCTGCTGTCGAGGACAAGCCTGCTGTTGAAGCTAAGTCCGATGATACAGCGGAGCCAACTAAAGAACCTGCGAAAGAAGAACCTGCAAAGGCTGAGCCAACTAAGAAGCCTGAGAAAACGCCTGAGCCTATACCTGGAATCGGTACTCCTCTGCAGGTCGGAGACGTGGTGTTCACAGTATTAAAGAAAAGCAGCTCCAACAAAATCGGCGACGACTTTTTAACAAAGGAAGCGTCGGGCAGGTTCCTTATCCTTGAAGTTAGTATTAAGAACATGGATAAGAAAGCTATCACGACTGACTCGTCGTTCTTTAAACTGAAAATCGGTGATGTTGAATATAAAGCCGATGGGGAAGCCGATCTATACGTTAACTCGGCCGACCATATGATGTTCCTGCAATCCATTAATCCGGGCGTTGAGTTTAAAGGTAATGTAGCATTCGATATTCCTGCAGACAAAGTTGACTCTCCGGATCTTCTCCTCAACGTTCAAACTGGTTTTTGGGGTACTGAGCAAGATCAAATAGCATTGAAATAGATATAAAGGGGCACCGCACCATGAAACGGCTAATCGTACTATTTACATGCGTCTCAATCGTATTTATGGCTACTGCTTGTCAGTCGGAAAGCGATAAGAGAAAAGCTAGAATCGATCAGCTTCAAACAGAAATTGATGAAGCTAATAAGAAAACAGAAATGTATGACCGGATGTTGGATGCTTATGATAAGCAAGGAACAGACGACCCAATCATCTTAGGAAAATAAACTTTATGGCCGAGGACATTCGTGTTCTCGGTTTTATCTTTCATACTTTTATATACATTTCTGTAAAATTAACGTTAAAATGATTATGAGATAGAACCATTTAAAATAGTAAAGGGATGAGTAGCGAATGAAAAAGAAAATTGCAATACTGTCTGTCGCATTAATGGTGGCGGCCGCAGGTGTGGCTAGTGCAGGAGCTGCATGGGGTAAGTACAAGGGTTACGACATTATACGTTTAACGGTGAACGGGAAGACCGTCAAGGCAACTGATGCGCCGGCAATAAGTTTCAATAACCGTACAATGGTCCCAATTTACATGCTTAAAGAAGCCGGAGTTAATTACTCGTGGAATTCTGAGACAAATACAGTTGACGTTAAAAAGTCTACTATTACTTCGGGTAATGCCGATACTGACCAACTAAAAGCATACTTTATAATGGCCGATATTTATAAGCAACTCTCCGATCTAGGCGATAATTTTGTTGACTTTAATAATATGTTAAGCTTAGCTTTTACTGGAATAAATATGAATAACGATAGAACGCAATTAGATAAGACTTACACATACTTGAACGGGTACATTAATATGTACAATAGCGAGATTGAGTATATAGACAGTAAGGAAAATGATTTAAACTCGCATGGAATTTCTCTCGATAAAGCGAATACAGTATTAAATCATTACTTCGATGCTATAGATTACTATAAAGAAGCGTTAGATTATCTCGACAGCTATTACAGCACCAACAAATCTAATACAGCATTCAATAAATACTTAGATGCTTCGGGTAAAGGTTCAGACGCGACATATGATGGACTAAATATTATTTTGACAGAATATCCGAAATACAAAAATCTCGTTCTATCACAATAGCCCCATTAACGCCGAGGACATTCGTGTTCTCGGTTATTTTTTATTTCTAGCAGGTTAAAGATGACCGATACGAATTGTAAGATCATTAACCAGGTATAACGAAACATGGGGACTGGGGTGTTTACTTAATGCTTAACATGCAGGGGTCATACTTAAAACTACCCGGTAATGGTAGTCCCCGTTCTAATTGTAATCATCAGAAAACCACGATTGAAACCAGTTTATCCAGATGGGAGATAATTACTTCTCACCAAATACATTGGCATGGTATAATTGTCCTATTCTGATTTTATCTTTTTCATGATCTCTGCCTCTCAAATTTAGGCAGAGAACGGGCCCGCTTGCGGGATATGACACAGGCTCAAGAAATCTAAGGCGATCTATATACTATAGGTCTGCCTTTTTTGTTGGGCACACATACGGAAATTAGAGCTTTTCGCTTCGGCGGAAGGCTCTTTTTTATTTCTCAGGGGAGGTAATAAGAAAATGGCAGCTGACAACATGAAAGGTATGTTTGACCGAACGCTCCGGAATAAGATCAGGATGGGGAACTTTGAAAGTACCGAGCAGGATATGCTCTGTCTTCGCAGTCTCTTTCAATTTCCATCAAAACCATTTTCCGTGGCAGATTTTTGTGCTGGAAGCGGGAGAGCCCTTGAGGTTCTAACGCAAGAAACAGCCGCCGTAACTTTTGGTATCGAGCCAAACGAGGAGAAGTATTTACAGATGCGCGATCGTCTTTCACATGCGTTGTATGGAGGGTATGAAGAATGCAGGATATCCCGGGATACGTTCCGATTATTCTATCTAAATCCACCATATGACACAGACTCCAACACGGTTGAGGACAAGACTGAACGTAAAGAAAAGCGATTTTTACGCCATCTATTGCTGTATGTCTCAGTTGATGGGCTACTCGTTTATAACATTCCGCGAGGACGCATGACATCGGACATTGTAAAAATGTTGGTAGCCAACCTCGATGATATCCGAGTTTATCAGTCGCATGATGATACGTATCATCAGATATATGCGATTGGTCGGAAGAGGAAAGAAAAGTTTTTAGATCGGAATGAAGTGGAACGGATTTTAGGATTATTGGAGGAAGGCAGTGATCTTCAGCGGCTTCCGCTGCTCGATGATCCAATCTATAAGGTCAGTCCAGGCAATGTGACTCCAAAACTGTTCCGTTCAAATCGTATTGACGTGGACCAGCTACGAGAAATCGTACACCATTCCGCCCTTCATCAAAAAGGGAAGGAGTGGTCAACGCCAAAGCCACCAGCTTTACGGCTTCAGCCGCTACTTCCGGATAAGGAAATGCACCGAGTACTTCGTATGGCCAGCGGGCGCCTGAACGGTAAAGTGGGAAAAGGCAATCTTCTTCATGTACTTAAAGGGATCGTGAAGAAGGAAGTCGTGACGAGTGTAGAAGAGACTGAAAGTGAGATTATTCAAAGTGACAGGGATACGTTCCGTATTTCATTTAAGATGGTTGACCGGTACGGTAACATGCGGAAGCTCGAAAACTAATTCGTAGAGGGGTTATTGGAATGAGACATATGGAATTCCGGCATAAGGACATTAACGTGAGGGTTCACACGTCGCTCATGGTAACTCGGCTGAATGATGATCAGAAGCATGAGATGGTTTATGCGAGCGTTATCGATATTGATTCGCGTGTACAAGCGGTCTTCGCACAATTTCATCATTCACGGAAAGCATCCGATGTGGCCTTCTGGATTCGGCATGCGCCGAGAATTGGAGAAAAGGAATACGATCGATCAAGTTTAGTTGTATATCCAAAGGGGAATTACAAGCATTTATCTCAAAGGGAGAATGATACGTTTGTTACTGGCTTGGTTGCCAGTGAACGTGTGCTTTCTCGAACGGGGGAAGGATTCATTATCTTTGCATGGGACGGTAACATACACGAGAAGCTCTACCACGCCATCGATGCGTACTATGAGACGCCAATGCTGGAAGAGTGGACGCCGTATCTCTATCGCCAATTGATAAACGATCAATTAATGGTGCCCCTGGTCGTGCATGATTACATAGGGAATCATCCGGATTTGATTGCTTATGAACTGTTGGCAGGAGAGGATGCGCTTGATAGCTACATTTCCTTTGGGCTGCGCAGTGGTGCAATCGTACTTACCGAAGATGTGAAGGAGGCTATCTAAAGATGATGGAGACATTGGAAATGGAACATGGAGAGTTAATTGCTGCGGGGTTGGAAGCGGGTAATACCGAACCCTCTCTCCAGGAACTGAATAACATCGGGGATTACTTGTCGTTGTTTGGCGCTGACTTGATCCGCCGGTTAAATACAGAATATCAGCCGCATCATCACCCGGTAAATGATGACATGCTCCCGCTTCTAGGCGAGCTAAAACGACCGCTTTTTAACGCTCAGGCGCATGTAGTAACCGCATTGATGAAAGGGTTTGAGGAACATCGAAGATTACTTTTAATCGGTGAGCCAGGTACGGGAAAAACGGCAATGAGTATTGCGACTTTTTTTGCTTTGCTGAAGATGAAGTTCGACGGTAAGGGACGCGTCCTTTATATGGTGCCGAATCATCTGATTAAGAAGACGAAGCGGGAAATAGGTGTTCTCCTGGATAAGCAGCTTTTTGATGTCCACTTTATCCGTGATTACGTCGATGTGATTCGGTTGCGCGATAGCGGGAAGATGAATAGTAAGCCGACTAAAATGGAGGTTTACATTATCGCGAGGGACACGGCAAAGCTTGGTTATATCTATGAAATCGCTGCGAAGTGGGTTGATCGCACCTATACTAAGCGTGTGAAAGGTGAGGGAGCTGTACTAGGAGCAAAGCGTACGGCTTTTCGGGGGTTTGTATGTCCGGAATGTGGTGGCCAGCTCATGAAAGAAGAAGATGGCAGCATGGTTCCTATGGAATGGGATGACTTCCACAATAAGCATGGAAAAGCGACTCGTCGAAAGAACAACTTGTTTTGTTCAACACTAATTCGCGAGTATAAAAATGCAGATCCGGATAAAGATTCGTATCGTCCATGTGGAGCTCCGCTGTGGCAGGCGAAGAACAAGGACAAATCGAGTATTTCTGGTGAACGCCGTAAAGTAGAAGGTACAGCTCCTCGTAAAGTCTCTCCTGCTGATTTGTTCAAACGTTATTTTAAGAATAAATTTGAAGTGGTTTTTGGAGATGAGGTCCATGAACTTGCTGGTGGTAGTGCACAAGCTCATGCTTTTCATGTCTTTATGGGATGTGCTAAATATTCTGTTGCGATGACCGGAACCTTATTGTCAGGCTACAGCAGTTCTATTTTTGAACTACTGTTCCGCATGTTTCCTGATCGACTGCGTAGGATGGGCTTCCAATGGGGAGAGGTCGGCAGGTGGATTGATTATTATGGACTTCGAGAAAAAATAACGAAAATAAAGAAGGATAATGCATTAAATAGTTCTAGTAACGGGTCATCCAAACGGACGAACACGAAGGAATTGCCGGCTGCAGCACCGCAATTATTCACGGATATGTTAAGCGATGTTGCTTGTTTTATCCAAATGAGCGATATGTTTGAGAGGCTTCCGGAATTAAAGGAATATCCGGCTACCATCCCGCTTCAAGGTTATAGAAACCTCATATCGTGTATAACGAAAGTTAAACATAAGCCAGGTCGTAAGACAAAACCACATAAGGGGATGCGGCTACTCGCTCCGAAGTGGTACCTAGAGCGTAATCTAAAAGACGTTGAGGACCAGCTTCGTGAAGCGGTTGTAAAGGAACTGCAAGGCGGCGGACAGTCTGTGCTGCTCGGCAGCTTACTTAGCACATCACTTAGTTATCCGGATGTTCCGTTTAACTTTAAGGGAGTTTATCATCCGGATACGGGAGAAGAGATTGTTTCTCCTGATTATCGTCTTAGCGATCGTCTCCTATACCCGAAGGAGCTCGACTTGATTCAGTTTGTTCGGAAGCGGCTGAAACTCGGACGAAAAGTTGGTGTCTATGCGACTTTTACTGGCGAACTAGGTACGCTTGAGCGATTACAGATGCTCTTTGAGGAGCGGGGTATTAAAACAGCCGTGTTAACTTCTGATGTGGATGGTCCGGAGAGGGAAGAATGGATTGCGAAGCAGGAACAAGAGGGTGTTCAGGTTTTACTAGTCAATCCCATTTTAGTTTCTACGGGTCTAGATATGTATAATTTCCCATCACTATATTTTTATCAAACAGGATATAGGCTTTCCATTGTCCGACAAGCATCTAGACGACACTGGCGTATAGGTCAAATGAATACCTGTGAGACGGTTTATGCCGGCTATAAAGACAGCATGCAGGAATTGGCTATCAATCTGATGGGACAGAAAATGAACGCAGCACTTGCGATTGAAGGACAGTTTAGCCAGGAAGGTCTTTCGGCATTAACAGAAGGATCTGGGGGCAGCCTGACAAATGAGCTAGCTAAACGTTTTGTAGGCAACAATATAGAAGGCGTAGAGAGTGCAGAATCGATATGGGGCAAAATGTCATTTGATCCTACACAGCTCGCTATTGTAGCGCCTACTGCTCCTACAACTAATAATACTTCTACTGAGGAAGAAATGGAAGCGGGTCCTACGATATCAAACGTAGCTATTGCAACGTCACCGGTGCCTGCTTCACCTGTAAGAATGATTTATGCGACATCGGTGAAAGAAGCGATTTTGGACTGGGCATCTGAAGAGGTTCCTGCAGATCTCTTTACTCGTATCGAACAACAAATTGCATATGTAGAAGAGAATGTTTTGAGTGGCTTTAAGGGACTTTCAATAGCCCAAGAATCACTTTTAAGCGATTGTGCTTTGGTTTGGGATCCGACAGCTGCTCCTTCGGAAGAAGCCGACTTTAGACGATGGGTGTATAGCTTAACAAACAAGCCTATTACTAAGGAAGTTACGGCAGGTAAGGAATGGGCGGGGTTAGACCTAGCTGTGGTTGAAGGTAAGAAGGCTAAAACGAGAACCAAAAAGGCTTATAATGTCACAGATGGACAATATGCTTTTGTATTCTGATGAGAATGGTGCCGGGTCAACTGGCACCATTTTTTGGTTCGTTCGCAAGTCGATTAGGGAAATTTTGTATAGGGATTGTGTAATATGTATATAAGATGGTCTACAAGTATCTCAATGGAGCTAAGAAGTCGGGGCGTATTATTAATAGTGAGAGAAGAAAAAAGGAGTGGGAATATGACTGAAATCTCCCATAATGAAAAAAGCATATTTTTGAAGTTTAAATCGGCAGATAGGCTAGCAATTACGGATTATAGTGAGGAATTGTTTAATAAGATTACTGCAGTGGGTTGGAGCAAAAATGGCGACTATGTTAGGTCAAGTAAGTTAAAGATGTCACTTCATCAGCTGGTAATGGAGCATTACTACGGTGTCGAAGAGCTTGCAGCAGCCAGGAGTAAGGGCTTTATTATAGAACATCATAATAATGACGGGTTCGACTGCCAAATTAGTAATCTCAGTTTTGCTCCTGAAACCCAAAATAAAGCGAAAGCATTTACCTACGATAAAATGCGAGAAGATATGATGGGTTCGGTTGCTGTTAACTTTTATAAAGATTTCATTTCCGGAAGGTATCAAATTACGATAGGTTTCAACAAAGAGCACTCTTTTATCGACTCTTCAAAGGGAATGGCAATACCTATTGTGGCTATGTACTTCGTTTATAATAATGACTTTTACCGCACTATGACCGATGCTACAAAAATACTTCATGAACTTAATCTTTATGGGAAATTTGATCTTAAAAGTCTCCTATACGAACGATATCATTATAAAGAAGCTATACCTTTTCCAACGGATGTTCCTGACGATCAGGTGTTTTATTTCGATGAAAATGGGGAGGTGTTAATCAGATTAGGAACACCTCATCTGGTAATTAATCAGATTGCTGAGGATAAGGACCTTTATAAGGATGAAGGATAACTAATAAAAAAACAGTAACAGTTTGTTCTACCAAAGCTGCTACTGTTTTTTTTTATAAATTTCGGACATAAAAAGAATTTCATAAAAAATTTTGAAAAAGGCAATTTCCGTATTATGATAATTATCAAATAGCTGAGAGGAAGATTCTACATGGCGGAACAAATAAAGCAAACAAAATCGAAAATTCATCCGACTTGCCGCATTTGCGATAAGTTGAATGCTGAGATGACACACTGTGCGATCTTTGGAGCGCTTGTGCCAGGGCAACTTGATAACACAGCACTTGCAGCCACGTGTGATAAATCTGGTGATTATATTCGCTACATTCATGCTGTACCGAATAATTTCAACTATGGAAAGACCTCAACCGGTAAACCAATCGATGAGGAAGGCGACAGCCAGTTGCTCGTATATAGCGCCGATGATGAAACTCTAGATTTTAAAGAGAGACATGGAATAAGTTTAGAGCAATGGGCGCAGGAGACCTTTTCGAAAAATCAAGAGTAAGCAGTGAGTAGAAAGCAAGATAGTAAACATCAGGAGTGAATTCAAGATGAGTAACTTAGCGGAAAAGAAGAGAGCAGGAGACAATTTGCCTATATATCAACAGATTAAGGATGATCTAAAAACAAGAATAATCTGTGAAGTGTATAAACATGGGCAACAATTACCGTCTATTCGCGAATTATCTGTCCTTTATGAGTGTAGTGCTATTACAAGCAGGAAAGTGTATGAAGAGCTAGAGAAAGAAGGGTTTATTCGTACGACTCCTGGACGAGGAACATTTGTGAATGTCGATTCGGAGACTATCCAACATTTTCGCCGTCTCAATACAGAGAAGGCAATGAGGGATGCTGTTAATACCGGTTTGAACTGTGGTTATACAACAGAAGAAATGATTCATCTTTTTAGCACATTGCTTTATCAGGCACAGAAGACACAAGAATAAGAGATTGAATCTATGTATATTTATATATTAATATATATGCATGGATTAAGGTTCGAAGGGATTCATTCCCAAGGAGCCAATTGATCTACTACTGACTGTGTATGATGGTTACTTGAATAATGATTCTGATGAAATGAAAGTGCGATATTATATAGATCCATTCCATTATGTACAGTACAAAGCTCATAAGGAGGGGGGAAGTAATATTGGAGAAAATAAATAGTGTAGTCCGAACGCCGGTTGGAACGAAAGAACAAAAATTGAATGAGCAAAGCGATGAATTTGCCGAAAAGTATGTCGCTGATTATATAAGGTGCAAAGAGAAATATACGGATAATCGATTTGCTCGGTGGACAAAACTGACGACTCTCACTGTAAAAGCTCTCTTGGTTTGGTATGCTAAGAGAATAGTAGTGTCTTTTTCAAAATAACAATTCGGGAGTGAGTAACATGAAAGAAGAAAAGAGCATTTTCTTTCATCGAGGCATTTATAAATTTCAGTGGCCGTATATCATGAATAACTTCGTTGCGGACGATCAAGGGGAAGTGAAGGTATACAACTGCAACGTGGAGATACGAGTAGGTCAAGATGATGATATGAATGATGGAAAATTGGTAACGGTTGTTATCTCGGGAACCGCTGTAACTCCAGGAGTACAACCCGTAATAACAGACATAGCTACTAAGGTCCGTCTTTCTTTCTTTGACTCCATTTTTATCGAAAAGCATTGGGAAAAATCAATCGTTCCAGAGCATCGTATTCGTTGGATCGAGCAAAACTTGTTTTCACTAAACTCCAATACGGTCGAAGATGAAATTTTTGAGGTTACTATGAACTGGGATAAGAAGCGACATATCTATACTTCGCCATCATGGACAACTTCAAAAGTGAAGTATATGGTTACATCGAGAGATAAATAAATCTCTGCCCATCAAATTGATAAGATCCCCCAATGATAAAAGAGCAGCCTTCATCGGCTGCTTTTTTCTTCTTCAGTGATAATTTCAATTAATTCCTATCTTACTCATTATTAATGAAGACACCAAGCAATGTATTGTTTGGTATAATTATAGGAGTAAGTGGTGTATTACGTGAAGTAACGGAACGGGTCCGAGCCCGATTTCAAATTCCGATAATATCAATTAGCGGACAGTAAGAAACCTTCCACTGAAGTCTCTTTTTAGACCTTAAATAGAGGAGAAATATCTAGTATGAATACATTATTCTCAGCCAGCTCTAGAACGTATATCGTGGCATTGCTGGTAGTTATTTTCATTTGGGCATTAAAAGAGCTAATAAGAGCAGGACGTCTTTCAAAAAATCCAACTATTATCATGTATGTAAATAAAATGAGTAACTCTGAACTAGAGAAGAATGAAATAAACCAGGAGGTACTTTCCGAACTTCAACTACAATTAATGAAGAAAGATATCCGAGCAAATAGGTTAACCATTAGACAGTCCATAACAATGGCCATTTCGAGTAAGAAACAAAGTGTGCGTGAGCAAGTAGTTATTGAGCAAGTTCAAAAATCTATAAACGTAGATGAAATAGATAAATTAAGTGGAGTACAGTTTGAATCTTTATTGAGAGATTATTTTGTAAGTATTGGTTTCAAAGTAAGTATGACCAAAGCATCGGGTGATCAAGGCGCTGATTTAATTTTAGTAAAGGAGCAACGCAGGATAGCCGTTCAAGCGAAACGACATGCTACTCAATCAAAGCTTGGAAACGCATCTGTTCAAGAAGTGATTTCGGGAAGAATTTATTACGAATGTACAGAGGCCTGCGTTATAACAACAACTTATTTTACAGCTCAAGCAGTAGAATTAGCTAGAAGAGCAAATGTTGTTCTAATTGATCGCCGTGAGCTGATTAAAATGTTGAATGGAAGATATTCCTTATAAACTGAATCAATTTCATAAATCTCAACCCTTGATATAACAAGGTTTTTCAGGCATAGAAAAAGGAGTACCTCCCCAAATCTCGAATAGGTTAAGCGACAAAACCAAACCAATTGAGACGAGGTGAACTCCCTATGCCCTATATTCGACATGAGACCGGTGCCAGCTTGTTGCCTAGAGCTTTTTTTAATGTCCATTAAATGGCGTCTTGACCATTCATGCCTGGGTCCCTCGCGGACGAAAACGTCAACGCCCAGAAGACCCAGTTGAACGAAACCCTTGGGTGCAGCTGTCTTGATGGGTTCACGACGGGCACGCCTCCTCGTCAAATACGCGTCTAATTAGGCTTCAGGCAGCACTGCCTTGAAGACGATTTCGATTAATTGCTCAGGAAAGGCCAGTCTCGGTACGCCGATCAAATTGCTTGCGACCTGAGGCCGCGGAGTCCCGTAGACTTCTTTCCGAACCTTGCCTGCGACCGCAAACGCCGCATCGACATCGAGTACGTAGAGCGTGTCTTCTACCACGTCATCGAAGGTAGCCCCGAATTGTGCTAAGATCTTCGCGGCATTGGCATAGGTCACCCGCATCTGCTCCTCCATCATCGAGAAGTCGACCGGCTTCCCAGATTCATCGAGCACCGCGGGCGAGACCATCGCCCCGTTTTCGTCGTGGCTAAGTTGGCCAGACACATGGATCGTGTTTCCGATCTTGATTGCCTGTGCATAACCGTAAGCGTCTTCCGCCGGCACACCATGATAGGCGGCCACTTTTCCATTCGTTGCGTTCGTATTTGTCATCTTCTTATCTCCTATTCGTAAAATGTTATTATGAACTAAGTATAAAGATGGTAATTCAGCTAAACAATCCAATTATTATTATAGTAACGATAGGTTTTACCTATATTTCAACTTCTTTCTCTGCTGCCATTCATATCTATTAGATATTTATTTGGATTTCGATCATAATAATAGTAAATTTCTATTGATTATTGATCATGAACGGATAGAGAGGAACACTTATGGAACTAAAGCAATTAGAGTACTTTATGGTCCTGTGTCGTGAACTGAATTTTACCCGTGGCTCGCGAGGATTTCTCTCTCGGATGTTCCGTCTGCTATGCGTGGTCGGCCGGATCCGTCTCCGCGTACAGCCGGGAAGAATGTTCGGGTCGTCTCGGGGGGACGCTGCTCGCCGAGATGAAATGTCTGATTTCCCCAATTGCACATGTTTCAATTTTACGGAAGGGGATAAGTTATGCAAGAGAAATATTCACTAAACGAACAAGCTCTTCGATTTATTCAAGAATTCGAAAAGAATGTAGAATCAGGTAAGTCTTATGATACACAAGAACTTGTCGCAATTTTTGATATCTCCACTTTTAATAAGGAACAATTTGATTCGTATAAGAAACCAAAAAATAATTCAATTTGGTGGGCATTAACACGTAGTGGAAAATGGTTAATGGTCAAGAAAGGAACATACATGAAGAAATAACGGAGACAAAAAAAAGAAGAAGGCAGCCGATTAGAAATGGCTGTTTTTTCGTTACGCGAACGGGCTGAATAGGTTAAGAGCATTACACTCCCTCGATAGTTGAATAAACAATCTTGGGGGGGCCGGCAGAATATCCGTTGACCGTTTTACTGTGTTTGTCTTAGAATTGGTATCATTTAGATACGACATTTCATATTTATTTAAGAGGATGATCTTAATGAAGACAAAGCACAAAGATGGTTACGAATGGGTAAGTCTTGCGATATTGGCAAAGGAACAAGGCAAAAGCCCGGTTCACCTGAAGCTTTGGTACACCTATGCTGAAGAAAATGAACGGCTAGATGAACTTCCGCAATGTCGCCGAGATTTCGATAAGGTTACGACAAGATATCTCCGGGTAGACCAACTTGACAAGCTTGACACGTTCGGTGCTTCGCTGAAGCGCGGGGAGTTATCACAGATCGGTAAAAAGGTTTATGGCGACCGGACGGAATATCACCGTGAATGGTATCAAGAGAAGAAAGCGAATGAGAAACCTTACAAATCGAACAATATGTATATAAACTTACCGGTGAAAGACTTGAATCGGACAAAGAAATTTTTCAGCAGTATTGGCTTCGAGTTTAACTCACAGTTCTCCGACGAAAATTCAGCATGTATGGTGATCAACGACAATACTTTCGTTCAACTACTCGTTGAACCGTATTTTCAGACGTTTATCAACAAACCGGTTGCCGATGTCGCCAGCGCAGCTGGAAAAATTATCGCACTCTCTGCAGATAGCAGAAAACATGTAGATGAACTGGCTGACAAGGCTTTGTCGGCCGGAGGCAAGCAGTCCAAAGAGCCGACAGACCATGGTTTTATGTACGTCAGAAGCTTCGAGGACCTGAATGGGCACTTGTGGGAAATTGCTTATATGGACATGGGCACCATGACTCAGGAGTAAGAAGACGACGGCAGCCAGCGTAAAGATCGTTTGCTACCTTGAAGCTAAATGGGAGACGTTAGTTCAAAAACAGCAGCAGTCTAGGACTCAATTTTCATGTCCATGACTGCTGCTGTTCCGTTTCTAGGAGGCTGTCGGACGACTAGAACATATATACAAGAAAAGTCGCATAAACTGCGGCTTTTTTATTTTTTGTATAGAGAAGTCTTGTCGTAAGTTCAAGACAAGAACTTCTATACAGCCCTGTGATCCCTAGATATGCACTATTTATTAAAGGCCAGGCTTGCACAGCTAAGTAGATGTTTAGTCCATGTATTGTGTATATTTGCTATCCTTTTCAGTACTTAACTTATTCTGGTGATGCCGCATGATACACATGCATGCTTCGCCGATCGCATAGTTAGTATATTTACCTGCGGGATGACGGTAACCAAGCCTATGCATCCAAGCATGCCACAAAGCGCCTGCTCGGATGCCGTCGGTAAGTGTTTTCTCTAAAAATCGCGGGTTCACAGTGACAGTCAAAGAATTCCGTTCAGGATCGGAAGCGTTGACCGCTTTTACATTAAAATTACCGGTTCCATACATAATATATGCCTTGGCTGCTTTTCCGAAGCCATTAGCGGCCAACGCAGTTGTTAATCCATCCATCATAACTTCAAGAGAGGCACCACCGTTTGCGATTTTTTCTTCGAACCAAACAGGTGAAAGATTAAATTTAGCGTATTTTCGCATACAGTTTTTAAACCGCGGTGTATTACCTCCATCGAGCTCGTCAAAGTATTCGACCCAACTAAATATCGTCCCTGCTAGCATTCTTTTGATTGCTTTTACGTGTGCAGCGGTGAACCGGCTATCGACATAGAAAGTCAGAGTTGCTGGCATAGCTTCATCAACAATTGCTTCCTGGAGCGGAATCGTCATTTTGATATATGTTGCAGATACTCGAGCCTTTTGCTTAATTCTAGACTTCTCAGTAATTTGAGCATAGAGAACACTTTGCTTTCTACTTTTCATTTTCAAAAGAAGACCATCTCCTTTCATACTCATTACAAAATATTCTATGAGGTATAGTATTGTACGGACTATTAGCTCCATCTTTCAAATACTCTTTCTATAATCCTCTTAAATTGAATCATCATTGCTTATGCTCGCATAAATTAGGATAGAAAGGGGAGGGGAATATATGCGGAAAAAAATACGCCGTTTAGGCGGACAGATAGATTCTATAAAAATGCTTAGCTATGCCAATCGTTATGTGGGGATGCAATTTAAGAGAAATCCACCACCATTAGAAATTGACTGTTCATCATTTACCCAAATGGTTTTTGCAAAGGTTGGTTTACGGTTACCTCGCACATCACAAGAACAAGCAAAGCATGGAAAGGCAGTTAATAAAGCCGATCTCCACCCTGGTGATTTGATTTTTTATCATATTCCAGATAGAAATCCTATTAAAGGAAGCGTTGGTCACGTTGCTATCTATGCCGGTAGGGGTAGCACCAGCGAAGCTGACACCACCCGCAAAGTAGAATGAAATAATTTACAGTTAGAAATTTCAAACGGTCATTCGTTATAATCAATCCAAACAGTCTGAACCATCC